>NZ_JABFCP010000007.1:0-666 GCF_013087615.1 Rhizobium sp. WYCCWR 11152
ATGCTGGCGCTGCCGCAATCGCCGACCTTCGACCCCTGGATCAAGGCCTGGGGCGAGACCTGCGTCGGTCTGACCTGCGCCGGCATCAAGGGCTACTTCTGGAACTCGATCAAGATGGTGGTGCCGGCTGTCGCGATCTCTACCATCATGGGGGCGCTGAACGGTTATGTGCTGACCAAATGGCGCTTTCCCGGCCACACTCTGGTGTTCGGGCTGATGCTGTTTGCCTGCTTCATCCCGTTCCAGTCGGTACTGTTGCCGATGGCAACGATCCTCGGCAGCCTCGGCCGCTTCGGCATGACGCTGCAGAATGCCACGGGCTCGAACTTCGGCTTCGGCAATCCGACCGTCAATCTGGTCTTTGTCCATGTCGTCTATGGCCTGGGCTTCACGACGCTGTTCTTCCGCAATTTCTACGAGGCCTTTCCGACCGAGCTGGTCAGGGCCGCCCAGGTCGATGGCGCCAGCTTCTTCCAGATCTTCCGCCGCATCATGCTGCCGAACTCGCTGCCGATCATCGTCGTCACGGTGATCTACCAGTTCACCAATATCTGGAACGACTTCCTGTTTGCCTCGGCTTACGCCGGCACCGGTGAATCCATGCCGATGACGGTGGCGCTGAACAATGTCGTCAACACCTCGACCGGGGTGGTCGAATACAATGTC
>NZ_JABFCP010000008.1:0-1044805 GCF_013087615.1 Rhizobium sp. WYCCWR 11152
AAATGCTACAAGGCGTTTTCAGCCGCTGTAATCATTGCAGATTTTTGGATTTACGTCCAGTCGATCATCGGGGCGACCGCAAAAATCGGCCTCTTCTGCGTCATCGACGTTCCATTGTTCGTTGTTCTCTGGGGCCGCAATGCGGCGGCGCACCACCGCAGGGGCGGGATCATCCATAAAGCGCGCATATAACACTTGCCGGCATGATCGACAAATGACGGCCGCGCCGCAAACAGAAACGGCGCCCCTTGCAGAGCGCCGTTCATGCCGCCGAAGCGATGTCTGACTTACGAAGCCGAGATGTTGACAGCCTTCGGGCCCTTGCCCATGCGGTCCGGCTCGGTGTCGAAGGTAACCTGCTGGCCTTCGCGCAGCGACTGGATGCCAGAAGCCTGCAGCGCAGAGATATGGACGAAAACGTCCTTTGCGCCGCCGTCCGGCGTGATGAAACCAAAACCCTTGTCCTGGTTGAAGAATTTTACGGTGCCCTTGGTGGCCATTGGGATCGTCCTTTTCCCTTAGTCTGTGTAGTATCCGCGCCCCCGAGAGGAAGCGGACGGCTTTAGCTTTCGCCCCGATCGATTGGGACGAAGGGTCAGTCGGAGAAGTCACGTACGGGGAAAGAACGTCTACGTAGGCGGGTAGTCCCGCGCCGCCTTCCAAACGGAAGGGATTACCACATCAGTCCAGTCACCGGCATGCAAATGCCCGAGTAAGTCAATTCGTGCCAGCATTTCGGGCAAAAAGCAAGCGGGATTATTGTGGCATGCCCGCATCGATACCGGGAAATGCCGAAGATTCAGATACTTGACGATGGGTTAACGGATTCTTGCACGCCTGTGCCATATCGGGATTCCGTGCCGAAACGGGATGACGGGCGGATTCGATAGCCGGGCAGGGACAGCAGGGCACCGATCGGCCCTTATGGTGAGGAGGACAGCAGAGTCTGCTCTCCGGTGTTCCTCGCGCCGTCTTTGCTCCGGCCTCATCCTGAGGTGCGGAAGCCGAAGGCTGAAGCCTCGAAGGACGGGGCGGCCACCGGCGCTCTTGCCTTCGATTCACGCGGGGCTTTGTGGAACTCCAGGTGGGAGGAGCTTCAACGCCCGCCCTCGTGGTTCGAGACGGCCCCTTGGCCTCCTCACTATGAGGGCTCTCTCCGCTCCATCCTCATCACGGGCGAGATCCCTCGATGCCGTCCACTTACTGCGCATCACGCAGCAACGCGCTCAGGCTCCACGGATTATCCCCTTTTTGGTTCGCAATGTCGTCGACCTTCCAGCCGCCGTGTTCGCGCACCAGAGTATAGAAGAGCGTCACCTCTTCGCCGTTTTCGAACTGCACCTCTACCTCGGCCTTGTCATCCAGCAGGATCGGTTGGCCGATCCTGACGTCGCTCGCCGCGCCGTCCTGACCCGCGATCACGGGATCGAAGTCGATTGCGCCGACATCGCCCTCCGGTGTGTTGTCGAGATCGGTCTGAAGGAGTTCATTCAGGTGATCGGAGAAGAAAGTCGAATAGGGTGAGGGCGCCTCGGCGTCGCTGTTATCGGTGTCGTAGCTATAGAGCGCCTTGAGCAGCGCCTTCGGCGTCTTGTAGGTCTGCGCCGATGCCGGCAAGGCTGCGACCGCCGACACGGCGAGGGCGAGGATGAATGTGGGCAGGCGCATGCGGGCTCTCCTCGATGAGCGGTGAATCATAGCGGAATCGGGCGCCGAGGTGGAGCGGCATTTTAGGGGCGGGTTGTCAGGATCTGCCGTGGTCATCGGCCCCGTTTCAATGACCACGCCCCACGCTTGTTTGTGACAGGCGCCCGGGCGAGACTTCCAAATCAAGCTGGGGAGGGTGAGATGAAATGCATCGTCGGATTCTTCATGACCAAGCCTGGAAAGCGCCATGCCTATCTGGCCGCGGCGCAGAACCATCTCGAACAGAGCCGGCTCGACCCGGATTGTCTCTATATCGAGCTGGTGCCGATGCCCGAGCATCCCGACAAAATTCTGTTGGCCGAGGCCTTCACCAGCGAGGAAGCGCATCGCCGGCACGAGGATACAGACCACATGCGCGAGCTATGGGCCGTCGGCCCGACGCTGCTGTTGCATGTCGTTATCGACAATGTGATTTCCGCTCAGGTGGAGCATATCGACGAGCGGTTTGACTGATGCGTGCCTGATTTCGCGCGGCCACCCATCGGTGGGACTTGCACGACTGCAAGTCCCACCTCGGTGCCCGGCAATTCTGTCGCTGCTAGATCAATGCCTCATGCGACAGCGCAAACGACGGCTCGAAGACGTCCTTCACGGCGAGCGTGAAATCGTGGCTGGTGACGTTTCCGGCCGCGTCGTAGGCTTCGGCGGTGAAGGTTAGGCTGTGGGTGCTTTCGTAGTCGATTGCAGCCTTCGTCTGGATCTTGTTGCCGACGAGTTTGAAGATGCCGTCAGCATCGTCCGTCAGCCGCCATTTCACCGTGCCGCCTTCCGGATCGACCGCCGAGAGAAGGCCGACCGAGGTGCCGATCGCGATGTTTTCGGAGACGGAGCTGCGCGAGAAGGCGAGATTGGTCGGCGCCTTGTTGACAGGGGCTTCGTTGACGTCGAGGACGTTGATCGTGATGTCCTTCTCCACGGTGACCTTGCCGTCCGAAACTGCCACCTTGATCGTGTGCGACTTGTCGGTCTCGTAGTCGAATTCCTTAGAGGTAACGATGCGGTTGCCCTTTATCCGGAAGTGATCATTCGCCCCGTCAATCAGCGTATAGGTGAGGGCGTCGCCATCGGCGTCTTTGGCGCTGAGCAGGCCGACCGTGGTCCAGATCGGCGTGTCCTCGGAGAGGGCGGTCTTCGAAAGCTGGATATTGGTCGGCGCGGCATTGCCCTTCGGCGTAAAAGTTTCCGTGGCGAAATCGTAGACGCCGTCGGCAAAGCGCGCCAATTCGACGTCTGTCAGCGTATCCGTCCCTTCCCCAGCGCTCGTCAGGATGTGATCGCCATTATTCAATGCGAAGGAATAATTGGCGAAATTGCCGGAGAAGATTGCCGTATCGATGCCGTCGCCGCCATTGATGGTGTCGTCGCCGGCGCCACCGGTCAATTTGTCATTGCCGGCGTTGCCATTGATGATGTCGTTGCCGGCGCTGCCGTCGAAAATGTCGTTGCCGTCAGTGCCTGTGAACTCGTCGTCGCCGTTGCCGGTCTTGACGTCGATGCCAAGGGCATGGCCGGCGATGAAAGATCCGAGATCTCCCAGTTCGTCGGAGAGATCGAGGTGGGCGCTGTCCGTCAGTGCCACTGAGGCGCGAAAATCGCCGAACGGATCGGTCGACCAGACGATTTTGTCGAAGCTTTCGAACTGCGCGCTTGAACCGGCAACCGCCACTCCTGCCGTTTCAAGGACCTCCATGTTCTTGATCGTCAGGCCCTGGAGCGAGCTTATCTGCAGCGTATCGATCCCGGCACCGCCATCGATCGTTCCGGAATTCATTGGAGCGAATGTCTCAAGAGTTATGGCATCGTTACCATCGCCCGCATCGATATCAACCACTTCAGAGGCAAGGCCAAAAAGCTCACCATCGGAGATCGTATCGTTACCCGCGCCGCCTCTGATGATGTCGTTTCCAAGGTCGCCGGATATGTGGTCGTTGCCGTCACCGCCATTCAGCGTGTCATTGCCGGCTCCGCCCTGGATCAGATCGTTTCCGGCGCCGCCGTTCAGCGTGTCCGCGCCGTCACCGCCATTGATGTTATCGTTGCCTGCGCCTGTCGTGATCGCATTGTCGTCGCTCGAGCCGGTCACATTTGCGGAGCCGGAGCCCAGTTCGTCGGCAAGGTCCACCGCGCCGGAATCCGAGATGACCAGATTGACCGCGACGAGAGGGTTGATCTCGGAGTCGCGGATGACGTCGTACGCTTCGAACTCAGCGCCGGTCTTGGTAATCGTGGCACCGTTCGTGTCCAGGATATTCAGCGGAGTACCCGGCTCGGTGCTGTTGAGCGTGAAGGTTTCCGTCGCGAAGTCATAAACGCCATCGGCAAAGCGCGCGAATTCGACGTCTGTCAGCCTGTCCGTGCCTTCCAGCGCGCTCGTCACGACACGGCTGCCATTGTCGATCGCGAAGGAATATTCGGCAAAATTGCCGGCGAATGCCGCCGTGTCGATGCCGGAGCCACCATTGATGGTGTCGTTGCCGTCGCCGCCGGTCAATTTGTCATTGCCGTCGTTGCCATTGATGAGGTCGCTGCCAGCGCTGCCGTCGAAAATGTCGTTGACGTCACTGCCCGCAAACTCATCATTGCCGTCGCCGGTTTTGACGTCAATGCCGGAGAAGCCGCGGACAAGGGTCCCGAGATCTCCCAGTTCGTCGGAAAGATCGAGGTGGGCGCTATCCGTCACTATCAGTGAGGGATCAAAATTAAAGACCGGATCGGTTGATCTGGCGATCTTGTCGAAGCTTTCGAACTGTGAACTCGAACCGCTCACCTGGAAATCGGCGAGTTCAAGCACTTCGACGTTCTTGATCGTCAGGCCCCGGAGCGCCGAGGCACGCAACGTATCGATCCCGGCACCGCCATCGATCGTTCCCGATATCAGTGGAGCGAATCTCTCAATGGTTATCAAATCGTCGCCGTCGCCGCCGTCAATGTCGACGATTTCTGGCTGGAGGCTGCCATCAGGTCCGGACACAAAGCCAAAACCACCATCAGTGATCCTGTCGTTGCCGTCACCGCCGATCAGTTTGTCGTTGCCGGCATTGCCGTAGATCGTATCGTCACCGCCGCCGCCGCTCAGCGTGTCTGCGCCGTCGCCGCCCGAAATCGCATCGTTGCCGGCGCCCGTCGTGACCGTGCTGCCGCCGCTCGATACCGTCACGTTCGCCGATACCAAGCCCAACTCGTCGGCCAGATCTGCCGCCGAGGAATCGGAAACAGTGAGGGAGACAGGTGCGGAAGGGCTGGTTTCAGAGTCGCGGATGACATCGTAAGCTTCGAACTCAGCGCCGGTCTTGGTAACTGTGGCGCCGTTCGTGTCCAGAATATTCAAGGCCATATATATCTTTCCCCAAAAGATGCTTTGTACTCGGCAATATGAGACATCCGCGAAAGAACTGTTTTATTGCTCAGCGGACGACAACCCCTCGGGGATCTATGCCAATCCCCGATTAAGTTTTCAATGCAAAATTGTGTCTTTTCATTGCTTTTTTAATGAAAAACTAAGGGATGAAATACTGTGGAAAGGAATTTTAATTTGAGAACTCAAAGACATAATTTGGTTTCGTAAATAGTATTATCTTTCATTTTCGGTTGCAATGCTCTCGCGAAAATTGTGTTTTCAGCGGGTTCTTCGATAATGCTGCGCCGCGCGACCATTCGCGCCACTATCGCAGGTTGGTGTTGGCTTCGACTTGTTCCGGCTTCCCGCGCGGGAGGCCTCACACGAGCTTGATGAGGCCCGCCTCGGTCGGGGCAAATCCGCAGGCGTGGTAGAAGCCGGTCAGGTGCGGCTCGAAATCGACATGCAGCCACTCGGCGCCCCGGTCCCTCGCAACCCGCGTCGCTTCCCTGACCAGCCGCGTGGCGATTCCCTGCCGCTGCATGTCGGGATGCACCGATGTATCGAGGATGAAGGCATGGATGCCGCCGTCCCAGGCGACGTTGATAAAGCCGATGAGTTGGTTGTCGTGGTAGGCGCCGATATGGGCGAGGCTGCGGGAAAGGATGGGGGAGAAGTCGCGCGGGGCAGGGGCGCCCCAGGCGGCGGACCAGAGGGCGTTGAGCTCGCCAGCGGAGGGGAAGGGGTCGATGCGGAGTTCTGGCATTGGTCCCTGTCCCACAAAACCATTCTGAAACTGCGAGAGTGTTTCGCGCCTTCTTGAGCCTCGGGCTTGGCCGATAGTTGGCGCTCGTCAAGCTCCGTCAAGCTGAGCAGTCTAAAATCCCAATTCCGCGATCTCAGGGTTAGTCTCTAGGAGATCAAGGTGAGGAGATAATTCACCTAGCTTGCGCTTAATGTCTTTTATCGTTTTCTTATTAATCCAATCGTTTTTGAGGAATTCCTGCAAATAATACAATATAATTTTGGCGCATATGTATGTTCCGGAAATCTCATCGTCATCTACGTCTGTAATTACAAACCTCAAATCACTTTTTCTCATTGCCGTAATAATACGGTCAGAGGCATCTCTGTGAACAAAATTAGACAAAGCTCTGTAAATATATTCGTAGAGGAAAATATCTTTTGGATCTCCAGTCTGTTTTGCCAATGACCTGTACGTATAAGCAATATCAATAAGTTGTCCTTGTTCGGAAATGACTTTGCTGTAGTCTGTCTTCCCGTTGGGGCGGGTTGCATACCCCACAGGCCTCGCGATGCGAGTGCTTCATATAAAACAACTTTATTATCAAGGCTTTCCAGCCGCAGAGACTTTATTCTAAGATAATGTTCAACAATTGCGCGCGAAATTATAAGGCATTCGTCACGGTACAGATCATTGATCGTTTCTGCAATAAATTCAATCGACTGGAGTGCGGATCTGAAGCTCGAAAGAATGTAGATCTTCCTATCAAATTCATTCTCAATTTTTATTGAATTTATTGTGTAATTTACAGACAGGTTATATACTATAGATATCTCACTCAAAATTTTCTTTATTCTTAAAAAGGAATAATACTGTGGTGAATCGAGGTACGTGAATATATAGAAAGGATCGCTGTTGTCTTCCTTTAGCTGAAAGTACTCCTTAACTGCGCTCCGGAACTCTTCTCTCTCTGCGCGAGACGTTGCTGGGGAGTCGCTCGCAATGATGAGCCCGGTTTTTCGTAAGCGAAAATGAGTTCTTCCGGTACTTTTGCGGCTCTCATTACTTTTTTAGTGCGTTTTAATATTGTGTTTTCTTTTAGTTCAGCCCTATTCCAGAACACTGGGTCGGATTTATATGGACTGCGACCAAATATATTTTTGAATTCCTTACGACTCTCTTCAAGCTGATTAACGAGTTCCTGGGGTATTGCAACCTCCGCAACAACATCCCCATTGTCGAACTCGAAGTATTTCTTTGTTGTCTTCTTGTGGCAATATTTATATTTTATTCCCGATCCGCATGGACAAAGTTCCTTTTCCCCAATCTCACGTTTTTTGCTTCTGATCTTGGCGGGCACGTTGTGTAGCCTGTTTCAATTGGGGGTTAGTTTCCGGGCATAAGGCGCCTGTTGTTCAATCGACGTCGATCAAAAGCTGGTCTTACCAATCACCGCCCCGGCCGCCCGGTCTTCCCCTTCGTCCGCCCCTTGCGCTTCTGCTCGCCCGGGTCCTCATAGCTCCCCACGCCCGTCTTCCCGCGCACGACCGGCCGCACGTCGTCGCGTTCCGGCTGCGCGTCAAGCAACGGTGAAAACCGCTTCGTGCTCTTGGCGGCCTCCGGCTTTTCAGGCACCTGTCCGATGACCGGCTTTTCCGTTCGGCCGACCGTCATTTCATCGAGGTCGTTCTTGCGGAAGAGGGTCTTCTTCGTGGGTTCGGCGATGTCGCGGCCCATCTCATCCAGAGCGGGTTTGCGGAAGAGAGGGGTGGTGGTGTCGGTGCCTGGGCCCATGTCGTCGAGGCTGGGTCTTGAGAAGTAGGAGGGGGTGGCCGCCTCATCCGCCTTGCCGGGAACCTTCTCGCCGGCTTGGAGAAGGGACTCGCGGGTCGCTTTGGCGTTCCGTCTGACGCCTTCCATCGCCTTCGACTCCTCGCGCGCCATGGGATCGTCCATAATCGCCAGCTCGGCAGCCTTGAGGCGTTTGATCTCGTCGCGGAGGCGGGCGGCTTTTTCGAAGTCGAGGTCGGCGGCGGCGTCGCGCATGCTCTTTTCGAGCGCGTTGAGATGGGTCTGGAGGTTGTTGCCGACGAGGTTGCCGCCATCGGCGAAGCCTTTGCCCGAGGCGCCCGAGATATCGGCGCGGACGTGGTCGCGCTCGTAGACGGAGTCGAGGATGTCGGAGATCCTGGCCTTGACCGATTCCGGCGTGATGCCGTGTTCCTGGTTATAGACCATCTGCTTTTCGCGGCGGCGGCTGGTTTCCTCCATCGCCCGTTTCATCGAGCCGGTGACCTGGTCGGCATAGAGGATGACCTTGCCGTCGACATTACGCGCGGCGCGGCCGATCGTCTGGATCAGCGAGGTCTCCGAGCGCAGGAAGCCTTCCTTGTCGGCGTCGAGGATGGCGACGAAGCCGCATTCGGGAATGTCGAGGCCTTCGCGCAAAAGGTTGATGCCGACGAGAACGTCGAAGGCGCCGAGGCGGAGATCGCGGAGGATCTCGATACGCTCCAGCGTGTCGATGTCGGAGTGCATGTAGCGCACGCGCACGCCCTGCTCATGCAGATATTCGGTCAGGTCCTCGGCCATGCGCTTGGTCAGCACGGTGCAGAGGGTGCGGTAGCCCTTGGCCGCGGTTTCGCGGATCTCGCCGAGCACGTCGTCCACCTGGCTGCGGGCCGAGCGGACCTCGACCGGCGGGTCGATCAGGCCGGTCGGGCGGATCACCTGTTCGGCGAAGACGCCGCCTGATTGTTCCATCTCCCAGCCGCCGGGGGTGGCCGAAACGGCGATGGTGTCGGGGCGCATGGCGTCCCATTCCTCGAAGCGCAGCGGCCGGTTGTCCATGCAGGAGGGCAGGCGGAAACCGTATTCGGCCAGCGTCGCCTTGCGCCTGAAGTCGCCCCGGTACATGCCGCCGATCTGTGGCACGGTGACATGGCTTTCGTCGATGAAGACGAGGGCGTTGTCGGGGATATATTCGAACAGCGTCGGCGGCGGGTCGCCGGGGTCGCGGCCGGTGAGGTAACGCGAATAGTTCTCGATACCCTGGCAGGAGCCGGTGGCCTCGAGCATTTCGATATCATAGCGGGTGCGCTGCTCCAGGCGCTGGGCCTCCAGCAGGCGGCCGGCCTTCTCCAGCTCGGCGAGGCGAAGCCTGAGCTCCTCCTTGATCGACTTGATGGCGCCGTTCAGCGTCGGGCGCGGGGTGACATAGTGCGAATTGGCGTAGATCTTCACCGATTTTAGGTCGCCGACCTTCTGGCCGGTGAGCGGGTCGAACTCGGTGATGGCGTCGATCTCGTCGCCGAACATCGAGATGCGCCAGGCGGCATCCTCCAAGTGGGCGGGGAAGAGCTCGATCGTGTCGCCGCGCACGCGGAAGGATCCACGGGTGAAATCCATGTCGCGGCGTTTATATTGCTGGGCGACGAGGTCGGCCAGCAACTGGCGCTGGTCGAGCCGGTCGCCGACCGACATCTGGAAGGTCATCGCCGTATAGGTCTCGACCGAGCCGATACCGTAGATGCAGGAGACCGAGGCGACGATGATGCAGTCGTCGCGTTCGAGCAGCGAGCGCGTCGCCGAGTGGCGCATGCGGTCGATCTGCTCGTTGATCGAGCTTTCCTTCTCGATATAGGTGTCGGAGCGCGGCACATAGGCTTCCGGCTGGTAATAATCATAGTAGGAAACGAAATATTCCACCGCATTGTCGGGGAAGAAATTCTTGAATTCGGAATAGAGCTGGGCGGCCAGGGTCTTGTTCGGCGCCAGGATGACGGCCGGGCGCTGCGTCGCCTCGATCACCTTGGCCATGGTGAAGGTCTTGCCGGAGCCGGTGACGCCGAGCAGCACCTGGCTGCGGTCGCCATTCTCCAACCCCTCGACGAGATCGCGGATGGCGGTGGGCTGGTCGCCGGCCGGCTCGTAATCCGACTGCATGCGGATGGCGATGCCGCCTTCGGATTTGTCGGGCCGGGCAGGGCGGTGGGGCGTCCAGATCTTGCCGTTCTTGTGCAGCGGATTGCCGCTCTCGATCAGCGCCGACAGCGCCTCGACCGTGGCGGTGACCGCGGTGCCGGCCTGCAGCGACGAGGCCTCCTCCAGCGTCGTATCCATGCCGGAGACGGGATTGAGGCCGGCCGCCGCGCGTGTCTTCGGGTCGGTCGAGCCGCCCATGGAGGTGCCGCGCGCCGATTTCGACGCGCTGATGCCGCCGTCGCTGGTTTTCGTCCTGGCGGCGATTTCCACCTTCTTGCGGTGCTTGCCGGCCTTGGAGGCGATCTGGCGCTGCGTCTCGACGCCCGAGGTTTCGGCATCGGCCTCCAGCTGCTTCACCCAATCGGCAACCGAGCCTGAGAGGGGGGCTCCCTCAAAAGACGATTGAGGGGCTTCCTCGAAGCCATTCGGGGCGGGGGATTTCTTCGGAGATCTGGCCATGGCGCGAATATGGAGAGAGTCAGCGCGAAAGTGAAGAGGGAAAGAGTACAAAAGGGAAACGAATGAATCGTTCGGATTTTTGAATAGTGGGGTGGTGTCGCTTAAGGGCGCTAACCTCGCCTTGGGCAGCGGCGGGTGTTCTCCCGCCGGTCTCCCAATAACCAAGCCGAGCATATAATCAAGCCGAACGCTGGTCCGCCGGCCCCTCCAGCCGCGCGAGGTTCAACGCACTGTTGATCAACCCGACATGGCTGAAGGCCTGCGGGAAGTTGCCCAGCATGCGGCGGGCGGCGGGATCATATTCTTCCGCCAGAAGCCCGACATCGTTGCAGATAGAAAGCAGCCGCTCGAACAGGCGCAGCGCATCGTCGCGGCGGCCGATCATGCCGAGGGCGTCGACGAGCCAGAAGCTGCAGGCGAGGAACGCGCCTTCGCCTGGCGGCAGGCCGTCGTCCACCTCCTGCGTCTCGTAGCGCAGCAGCAGGCCATCACGCAGCAGCCTGCGCTCGATCGCCTCGACTGTCGCGACATAGCGCGGATCATCAGGCGGGATGAAGCCGACCATGCCGAGATGCAGCAGGCTGGCATCAAGCGCCTTGGAGCCGTAGGCCTGCACGAAACAGCCGAGTTCGGGATCGAAAGCTTTCTCGCAAACCTCGGCATGGATGTGATTTGCGAGCGTGCGCCAACGTGCGGCGGCCTCGGGCTCGCCGTCCGCCTCGGCAATCTGGACGGCGCGGTCGAAAGCCACCCAGGCCATGACCTTCGAATAGGTGAAATGCTGGCGCTGGCCGCGCACCTCCCAGATGCCTTCATCGGGCTCCATCCAGATTTTTTCGAGAAAGGGCAGAATGGCCGCCGCCAGTTCGCGTCCGCGGTGATGCGGCGGAAGCCCACCCTTGCGGGCCTGCAGCATGGCGTCGGCCACCTCGCCATAGACATCGAGCTGCACCTGTTCGGCAGCGGCATTTCCGATGCGTACGGGTGTCGAGCCCTCGTAGCCACTCAGCCAGGGAACCTGCCATTCCAGCAGATTGCGCTCGCCGGCGACGCCATACATGATCTGCATCTGCGCCGGGGCGCCGGCGACCGCGCGCAGCAGCCAGTTGCGCCAGGCACTGGCTTCTTCGTAATAGCCGAGTTTCATCAGGGCGAGCAGGGTCAGCGTCGCGTCGCGCAGCCAGCAATAGCGGTAGTCCCAGTTGCGCGGCCCGCCAACCTTTTCCGGCAGGGAGGTTGTCGCTGCGGCGACGATGCCGCCCGTCGGCATGTAGGTCAGTGCCTTGAGCGTGATGAGCGAGCGTTTGACCTGTTCCGTCCACCCGCCCACTTTCGGGCAGGTCGCGGCAAAGGATTGCCAGAATTCCTCCGTGTCCGGCAGCGCATATTCCACCTGCCGCTGAGCCGGCTGCGGCATATGCGAGGGTGACCAGGTCAGGGTGAAGATCTGGCTCTCGCCAGCGGCAAGCTGGAAGGAGCCGACCGTGCTCAGGCCGCGGCCTTCGAGCGGGACGGCGCAATTCAGGGTTAGCCTGTCCGGGCCGGCAATGGCGGTGATGCCGCCATCCTCGCCATGCGTGACCCAGGGAACGGTTCGGCCGTAATCGAAGCGAAGGTTGAGCTCCATATCGAAGGCGACAGTGCCGCTCTTGCCCTCGACGATGCGCATCAGATCGCTCGTGCCATCGCGAAGCGGCATGAAGTCGATGAGAACGGCGGTGCCGGTCTCGGTCTGAAACTCGGTTTCGAGAATGAGCGTATCGTTGCGGTAGCGGCGCGTGACGCGGACAATTTCACCTGACGGTGACAGCGACCAGAAGCCGTTATCCTCGGCGCCGAGCAGGGCGGCAAAACAGGCGGGGGAATCGAAGCGCGGAAAACAGAGCCAGTCGATCGAGCCGTTCTTCGAGACGAGTGCGGCGGTTTCGCAATCGCCGATGAGCGCGTAGTCCTCAATGGGTACCGACACCGGAGCCTCCTCTGCATAGCAGTCGGGCTTTTAGGTAGAGGCCGTGCGCGGAGGTCAAGCGCGGAAACTAACGGGGCGGTAGGCGTGCCGGCTATCATGCAAACTCCGGATATCAATGGGGGGCATCGCCAGCAATGCCAAGCCGAAATGGAAAGTGTCGATAAATAAAAGTCTGTGGTTGAAGGCTCTGCTGCCTCCCGCATTGCGCGCGCCGATGTTACAGCTGCTGCGGGAATTGGGGACCATTCATGAACAAGATAATCATTGCATTCGCGGCGGCCGCGGCAGTGGCCGGCTGCGCCAAACGTCCTGACGCTATCGTTCAAGTCGATATTCCGATGGCTGCCTATACGAACCTCAGTTGCGCGGCGCTCGCCGTGGAACTCAAGAAAGAGAAGGCCAAGCTCGACGACCTTTCCAAGCAGCAGATCAGTGCAGCGAACGGCGATGCTTTCGGTGTCTTCCTCGTCGGCGTCCCCATCGGCAGCGTCGCCGGGGGAGACAAGGAAGGGGAAATTGCCGCGTCCAAAGGCAAGGTTTCCGCCATGCAGTCCGCTGGAATGAGCAAGGGCTGCAAGCTGCCAGGTTGACAGCCGGGGCCGCAACCATCGAGATCGGCCCGGCCAAAAATGAGGCATTGGTCGGCGATCCCGATTTCAATATCCATTTGCGTCCGTCGTTTCTTCGCCCAAAGACCGACGGCATTCGTGCAATGCCGCGCGGCGATCGTCCGACCCTCTTATCGGAACCGAAATCGGCCTTCCGCAGTTAGTTTCCAGTCACTTCACCTCTGGGTACTACTGCCATTAGCGACCATTCCGCCTTCTGGAAACAAACGATCTCGATCGACCTTGATACCGGCGAACGCCTGGTTCTCCGCTCACCGCAGGATGCGCTCTATGCGCTCGTCTCGGACTGGCCGGTCAATGGCGGCGTCCACCAGCAAAGGGCGATCGATTTCTGCCGCGCCTGGCTTGCCGGACGGATGCCGGCCGAGACGGTGCGGCAGGCTTTCATCCTGGCGGCGTTGGAAGCCGGCGTTACGATCAATGATGATGAAGACGGTGCCGAAGCCGCGGTTGTGAACCCTCCAGTATAGGAGGAGAGACGCCGGCTACATTCAGTCTTCACGCGGCCGGCATCCGCTTCGAAGAGATCGTGGCGTGGTCGCAATCGCTCAGCGTTTGATCAACACACGCGCCTGCACCGGCTGCTCGATGCCCTTGAGCGTGAGCGTGCGCTCTTCTGCTCCGGCAACAAGCGCGGCAGCCTTCGCCGCCGTTTCGGCCGAGATCAGGATCTCGCCGGCGGCGGCCTGGGATTCGAGCCTTGCGGCCTGGTTGACGACGCCGCCGATGGCGGTGAAATCGCTGCGGAAGCTTGAGAATTCGCCGATCTGGACCTCACCGGAATGGATGCCGACGCCGACGCCGAGGGTGCGGCCGGGCAATGCCTCGAGCACCAGACCGCTCAGCGCGGCGGCGCAGTTTCGCTGGATCTCCTGCGCGGCCAGGATCGCGGCGCCGGCGTGATCCTTTCTGACGATCGGAAAATTGAAAATCGCCATCAGGCCGTCGCCCATCTGCTTGTTGACGATGCCATCACGCGCCCAGATCGCCTGCGCGCAGCGATCCTGAAACAGGCTGACAATCTCGCTCAGTTGCACCGCCTCGATGCGCTCCGACAGATCCGTGAAACCCCTGATATCGGCAAACAGGATGGTGGCGTCGACAGTGATCTGGCGCTGCTTCTTGACATATTGGAAGGAGCGCTCGCAGATCGTGCAGATATCGGGGTTCATCTTGCTGCGGGTGATGCCGAGGGCGCGGAAGGGCAGGGCAAGCGGACCGCCGATCGGGATCGGCACATGCATCTGGTCCCAGCAGCCGCGACAAATCCTGGCGCTGCCGTGCCTGGTTGGCTCACTCGATGAGGCTGTCGTCATGTCGCGCAATCCATCGCCTGATAACCAAGAAATAAGCTTCCGATACTCGCCTGCTTTTTGCAACTCTGCTGATGGTCTGGGGTGACGATGACCTGAAGTATTTCATATCGAATTATGATGCGTTCATTTTGCTGACGATGTCGAAACCCATCTTGCAAAATGCTATTCCCGGTAGATAAATTCGATCCAGTGTCATCGCCTTGTCTACAAGGTGCAGTCGATACTTTTTTAGCGAGAAGTTTGGATGACGTCTGAAGAATTGCGCAGATCGGAATATGCCTACAACAAACGTAAATTGCTCCTGATCTTCCTGGTTATAGTTGCCATCACGGCAGGAATCATCTGGCTAGGCTTCCATCCACCTAGGGATAAGGACCCTCGCGTGGCTTGGTTCTTCGTGGTGCCGGGCGCAGCGTTTTTTGGCATCATAGCATTGCTGCTGTTGCCCAAGGTCTTCTCTATGGAGCCGGGACTCGTCATGTCGACGGCCGGAATCCGTTTGCCGAGTTTCCCTGGCCAGATACTGCCGTGGTCAGCCATTCAAAGCTTTGGCAGAGTCCAGACCAAGTATGCGGATAACATCGTTCTTCACCTTGATCCCACTGTCGCCGGGACCTTGGTCAGACGGGGGCTGGCGAGCCGGCTGCCGGAATGGTTCGTTGGTTCACGCGCCAAGGTCGGCGTTGCTCTGAAGCTCTTGCGGGGCAATTCGGACAGGATATTCGATGAGTTCGTCGAATTGCTGTCCGAAGCTTACGAAGCCGAACGCCAAACCATGCAGGAAGTTGGCTCGATCGCCCCGGACGACGAAGACGAAGCGCCGGAACCCGCGATCAACAGCGGCGGCCATCCGGTATTCACCTACGTTCTTCTTGCCGTTCTGATTGCGGTCTATGTCGGCGAACTAACCTTCGGTCTCGAGCCGCCCGTCGCCGGCACTCCCACCAATTGGACTCTCTTCGTCCTCGGTGGGACGTTTCGTCAAAGCATTGTCGAGCAGGGTCAATGGTGGCGGCTGTTTACCGGACCTTTCATGCATGGAGGTATCCTCCATCTCGTGTTCAATTGCGTTTCCTTATGGTTCGCAGGAGGGCTCTTTGAACGGCTGATCGGCTGGCGCTGGTTTGCAGCGATTTTTTTCGCAAGTGCCCTTGGCGGATCTGTCGCATCGGTGTGGATCAATGCGCCGAACACGATCGGGGTCGGCGCCTCCGGCGGGATTGTCGGACTTTTTGCAGCCGTGATCGCTGCCAGCTTCCGTTTCCGCTCAGGGCCGATTGCAGATACCCTGCGGATCGGGGCAGCTCAAATTCTCATTCCCTCGCTGCTGCCATTCCTTTCGGCAGCAAGAGGCGGTGAGAACATCGATTATGCCGGACATTTCGGCGGCGCCTTGACCGGGGCCGCGCTATCGTCGCTGCTGCTGGCTTTCTGGCCGAGAGAACGCCCGACGCCTCGTTTCGGCGCGGCGGCGACAGCCTTCAGCACTCTGTTCGTTATTATAGCGGCGGCGTCGCTTTGGCCGATCAGCAACACACGTCAATTCATCGTCAATGACCCCATGGCGAACTATTTCGCAGGTAAGTACGAGCAGGCCGCGACAGGGTTCGCCATTAGGACAACCGAGAATCCCCCGACGGCTCCCTATTATCATCTCTGGCGTTTTATGGCTCAAAGCCGGGGCAATGATGCAAAGGCAATCGCCGATCTCAAAATCGCGGCCAGTAAAACGGACGAGGGAACGTGGCCCTATCCCGTTTTCAGTCTCTTTCTCGGCGAGTTGAAACCGGATGAACTGATGGCGAAAGCGGCCGATAGCAACCAGCGTTGCGAAGCCACATTTTACAATGGCGAATGGTATCTGTTGGGTGGCAACACCCAGGAGGCGCGCCAACGTTTCGAGGCTGCCTTGTCCTCCTGCCCCACGACATACATCGAATATGACGGCGCGAAGGGTGAATTGAACAGCCTCGGCGTGCAATAATTCTGTGGCCGCTCAGGCCCGAAACCAACCGGGATCGGGAAAGGAGGATGAATTCGCCAGTATCGATCACACCGCCAAGCCCGTAATCGGTAGGCGGCAGACGTCTGTTTTGTCATCCGATAGCATCGCTAAGTTGAATATCGCGCGGTCCGACGATAGCATCGCGGCAGGACATACTGTAGGATATTGTTAATAATACATTCGCTCTCCAGGAAAGACCGGGGATGGAGCGCCGTCTTGCAGCAATCCTGATCGCTGATGTCGTCGGTTACAGTCGATTGAGCCAGATCGACGAAGAGGGCACCCGTGCGCGTTTTCAGGCGGACCAGAACGATATCTTCGAGCCGGCGATCGAGCGTCATCACGGCCGGCTGGTCAAAACCATGGGCGATGGTCTGCTGGTCGAATTCCAGAGTGTCGTTGATGCCTTGCGTTGCGCGGTGGAGGTCCAGCAACTGAAAGCCACGGAGAGTGCTGCGGCCCTCCCGGAGCACAGGCTCGAGTTCCGGATCGGCATCAATCTCGGCGATATCATCGTCGAGGGCGAAGACATCCAGGGTGACGGCGTCAATATCGCCGATCGAATTCAGGCGCAGGCGGAACCGGGCGGTATCGCCATATCGGGCACGACATACGACCAGGTGAAATCGAAAATCCCGGTCGGTTTCGCTTCGCTCGGCGAACAGCGGTTGAAGAGCATCACCGAACCGATCCGGGTTTATCGCATCCTGCTTGACCCGACTGCTGCCGGCAAGACTATCAAGACCCGCAGGCGGCTGCCGAGACGCCGTCTTGTTGCCGGCATAGCAGCGGCCATTGTCCTCGCGCTTGCGGGCGCAGCACTCTGGTGGCAGCCATGGATGCCGGCAAAGCCGCCGGGGCCTGGCGAACGTTTTGCCTATCCGTTGCCGGACAGGCCCTCAGTCGCGGTTCTGCCCTTCATCAATGTCAGCGGCGACACTGAGCACGACCATCTTGCAGCGGGGTTGACGGACGATCTGATCACCGAATTGTCCAAAGTATCGGGTCTTTTCGTCATCGCCCGCCACTCGGTCTTCGCCATCCGGGACTCCGTCGGCAAGATCCAGGACGTGGCCGCCGAACTCGGCGTGAAATATGTGCTCGAAGGAACCTTGCAGCGCGCCGGGCCGCGGCTGCGGATCAATGTCAAACTGATTGACGCGGTCAGCGGCCTGTCGCTCTGGGCTGAGCGCTACGATCGCCAATATGCCGACCTCTTTGCCGTTCAGGACGATGTGATCGGCAAGATCATCTCGGCCCTGTCGGTCAAGCTCAGCGCCCGTGAGCGCGACCAACTGGCCCGGATCCCGACCGAAAATCTCGAAGCCTACGATTTTTACACGCGGGCCGAGCAGGAAGGCTTCATCTTGAGGGATGTCGATACCTATCGTCGGACGCTGTCCTTCTACCAGAAAGCGATCGATCTCGATCCGGGCTTTGCCAATGCCCATGCGGGAATCGCGCGGGTGGCCGTCGATGTCTGGCGCAACGACTATAATTACCTCTGGTCGGCTGCCGTCGCCCGCAAGATCGCCTATGACGCCGCCGGGCAAGCCCTCAAGCTCGATCCCAACAATGCCAGGGCGCACACGGTGCTTGCCCTGCTGCAATGGGTGGATGGACGCGAAACGGAGGCCAAAAATTCCGCCAACATGGCGGTTGCCATGGAGCCGAACGATGCGGAGGCCGCCGCCAACCTCGCTCTCATACTGGTCCACACCGGAAGCAGCGGGCAGGCCATCACGGAGATGGAAAAGGCTTTGCGGCTCGACCCTTCGCCGGCGTCGAGTTTTCAACTGCTGGCGGGGATCGTCTTTTATACCGCGGGTGACGATCAGCGCGCGATCTCGCTGATAGAGCCGACGCTCGACAGCCTGCCGAAGGTCGAGCCGGCACGCGAATATCTGGCGGCGGCCTATGCCGACCAGGGCAATGAAACGAGGGCTGCAGCGGAGACGGCAAAGCTGCTGGAGCTCTTCCCGGAAAGCAATCTCACCTATTATGGCTATCTCTATGATTACTGGCGGGACGGCGATCTGCAGCGCCATCTGGCCGGATTGCGAAAGGCCGGCATTCCCGAATGGCCCTTCGGTTTTACAGGCAGTCAAGCCGACAGGCTCGGCGAGGCAGATCTGCGCAATCTTGTCGATGGCAAGAGCTGGACAGGCAAGCACAAGAACGGCACGGATTTCACTCAGTATTTCGACAAGGCTGGAAACACAGCCTATCGCAGCGCGAATACCAACATCACCGGTATCGTCGAGGTGCGGGGCGACAGTCTCTGCGAAAAATTCGACGGCTATTTCCTCGACCGGATGGTGTGCGGATATGTTTACCGCAACACCTCAGGCGAGCAGCGCGACAGGCCATACGTCCATGTCACGCCGCGCGCCTTGACGTTCTTTTCACCCACACCCTGACGGGCCGGGCGTTGCGGCTTCATTTCGTATCCGGTTGCTGCCAGACGGTGTGCATCTTCTCCGAAATCAGCGTCTGCTGCACTTCGGACCAATGCTTCTTCGAGTCGGTCACCTTGGTCGGATTTTTCTCCATGCCTTCGGCCGCGCCGGGGTCATAGCTCAGGTACAGTTTGCCATCGATGATCCGCCAGGCTTTCGGATCGATATTGGTGGTTACTGTCCCGAAAGACACGCCGTCAGCGCAATAGCCGCCATATTGCGGCGCATATTTGGATGGATCGCCCTTGAAGAGGTCGCGATTTTTAGCGCTGGCGAAATACCAAGTCGCGCCAAGCCAGTGGTGGGAATATGTCTCGGATCCTTCGACGGCCTGGTTTTCAGTGAAATAGGCGACCGGGTCGTAGCCCTTGATCGCGATATCGCCGAAATAGCCGGTATTGACGAGTTCCTCGGCCCCCGCAGGCTGAAGGAAGGAAAGCAGCATGACCGCAGCGCCAACAGCCACGCCCATTCTCTTTCCGGATTTTCGCGCATGGCCGCATTTTTGCACATGATAAGACATAACAAGCTCCGTTCCCGGACGCGGTCTGTTACTTCAAGCGAAATGCTATTGCCGTTTGGTGCATTCCTTGTAGAGCGGTTCGCCCACAAGCTCGGCTTTCTGGCAAACAGCACCGGCTTCCATGAGTAATTTGGCCGTGTCCCAATGCGCCCGCCACCCGGCTTGAGTGAGAGGCGTGTACCCGTTTCTTTCCGTCGCTTCGACATCCGCGCTCTTCGTCAGCAGAAAAGCGACCACGTCGGTGCGGCCCTCTTCGGCGGCGCCGTGCAGCGGCGACATTTGATAGAAATTCTTCCTGTCGTTGACATCAGCTCCCTCGGCGACAAGCCGTTTCACCACCTCCAGATTTCCTCCATAGGCTGCTGCATGCAGCGCCGTCAGCCCACCCTTGTTGCGAATTTCGATGTCGGCGCCGCGATCCAGCAAAAGAACGACGACATCGGCATGGCCCGCCAATGACGCGATAATCAGCGCCGGCTCGCCCGCCTCATCGAGCTCCGACAGATCGGAGCGTTGGTCCAGCAACTGTGTGACGCGGGCGATATCGCCGTCCTTGGCCGCCTGGTGCAAAGGACCTGCCCATGCCGGCAGGACGCCAATGACAAGCGTAACAACAGTCGCGATAAAAGTATTCACGGGCACGATCTCGGTTTGATCAGGGTTCGTATGCGCCGTTTTGTCGCGTTTTAGCACGTGTGCAACTCGTAAACAAGATTGCGCTAATGGACGCGCTCCCGGCCAACACCACTCGCGCGCTACGGCTGCGACCGGCGGTTTCATGGAATACGGTCACACTTGTTACTCCCCCTGTTCGATTTCCGATGCGAAACTATCTCAGACCAATGCGCGATGAACCGGGCTTCCAAGCCCCAGAAATCGCCCCAATGAGGAGATGGAAAGCCATGACTGCTTCAGCCGAGAATGGAAAAAGCGGACAAGCCATGCACAAGCCACCGGTCGTGTCGCCGCAGGCCTGGGAGGCGGCCCGCGAGCAGTTGCTCGTGAAGGAAAAGGCTGAGACCCGCGCACGCGACGCACTGGCCGCCGAGCGCCGGCGCATGCCGTGGATGGCTGTCGAGAAGGCCTATGCGTTCGAAGGTCCTCAGGGCAAAGTCAGCATGCTCGACCTGTTCGAAAACAGACACCAGCTCATCCTCTACCGCGCCTTCTACGAGCCCGGCGTGTTCGGCTGGCCCGAACATGCCTGCCGAGGCTGCTCGATGGTTGCCGATCAGGTTGCCCATGTCGCGCATCTCAACGCGCGCGACACAACGCTGGTCTTTGCCTCGCGTGCGCCGCAGGCCGACATTGCACGGCTGAAGGCGCGGATGGGCTGGACGATGCCGTGGGTCGCGATCACCGACAGCTTCGACAAGGACTTCGGCGTTGACGAGTGGCACGGCACCAACGTGTTCTACCGCGACGGCGAACGCATCTTCCGCACCTATTTCATCAACAACCGCGGCGACGAGCAGATGGGCGGTACCTGGAACTATCTCGACATCACGCCGCTCGGCCGCCAGGAAGTTTGGGAGAATTCGCCCGAGGGCTATCCCCAGACCCCGACCTACAAGTGGTGGAACTGGCACGACAGCTATGTGCCGGACGCCGAGCCCGACAAGAAATGGGTCGAGGTGTCAGATGCGGGGGAGGCGGCGTTTCGGGCCGAGAGTGCAAACGAGAAACCGTAGGTCGGTCCGGCCGTATCTTCCGTCCCGGCAGGAGGGTACGGCGGTCCGTCTGAAAGTCTGCTCAACCGCAAATCTCCTTTCATGACGACGCATCAGCTGGGCAGGTCGTGGCGGCGCTGGCGCTTGCTCGGTACCGTCGCCTCCCTGCACCTTCTGCGCGCAAAAATTCACCAACATATCTCCTTACTGTCACGGAACCATGCTAGATTTCGCCCGATTTCCAGGGGAGGCTGGCATGGATACGGATTTTCGTGTGACCGGCAGGAATGCGGCAGCGCTTTTTGCGCTGACCATCCATCGCGGCGACGGCATGGTGCTGCTCGGCATGGATTGGAAGAATGGCCGACCGCCGATCGATTTCGTCGGTTTCGCCATCCAGTATCGTGAGCCGGGTACGGACTTCTTTAAGACGGTGCGCAACCGCATCGGCTTTCCGGGCCAACCGGTTCCAGACGACGGCATCCGTACCACCGAGGCGCCGATCCAGAAGTTCCGCTGGGTGCATTTTCCTTTCAACGCCGATCTGCCCGGCAAGTTTCTCTATCGCGTCACGCCCAAGTTCATGGATGCCGCGGGCGCGCTGACATCGGGCGAGGCGCAGGAGGCGGAACTGGCGCTGATGCGCGAGACCATTCCCGGCAAGCTGAACGTCGCCTTCACCCGCGGCTTCGTCTCGTCGCAGGCCTTCGTGCGCAATTTTGCCGCCGACGCGCCGACGATCATCACGCTGGTGCCGCCTGTCGGCGATGAGGGGCTGGACTTCGTGCCGACGCACGCCGATGCCGAGCGGGCGCTCGCTTGGATGGGCTTCGAGGCGCGGGCCGAAACGCTTGCGCTGCTCGACAAAGCGCGCAACGCGGGCGCCGAGGTGCGCGTCATCGCCTATGATCTCAACCTGCCCGAGGTGGTCACCCGGCTGGAGGCACTGGGGCCGAGGCTCAAGATCATCATCGACGACAGCGACCGCACCAAGGGCCACGGCCGCCCGAATTCGCCGGAGACGAGGGCGGCGGAGCGGCTGATCACCTCGGCGGGTATTGCCAACGTCAAGCGCCAGCACATGGCCAACCTGCAGCATCAGAAGTCGATCGCGGTCCGCGGCGGCGGCATTTCGACAGTGCTCTACGGTTCGACCAATCTCAGCTGGCGCGGGCTCTATGTGCAGTCGAACAACAGCCTTGCCGTCCACAGCGAAAAGGCGATCGACGATTATTTCACCGCCTTCGAGAGCTATTTCACCGCCAAACGCGCCCAAGACTTCCGCGACTCGCCAAGTTCCGCCGGCTGGATCGACCTCGGCCTCGACGGCGTCGACGCCAAGGTTGCTTTCTCGCCGCACAGCGATGCCAATGGCCGGCTGGACGAGATTGGCGCCGATATCGATACCGCCCAGTCCAGCGTGCTGTTCTCGCTCGCTTTCCTCGGCCAGATGACCAGGGGAGCGATCGGTCCGGCGCTCGGCCGCGCGCTCGAACGCCCCGAGGTGCATGTCATGGGCATCGCCGATGCCGAGGTGCGCGCCGGCAATCTCGGCCTCAACGTGCTGACGCCGGACAATCGCCGCAGGGTGGTGCGGGCGGCCGCCTTGACGGGCAACGTGCCGCCGCCCTTCCTGACGGAACCCTCGGGCCTTGCCGGCGTCGACGGCAACCAGCGCGGCACGCGCATGCACCATAAATTCGTCGTGCTCGATTTCGACAAGCCGACGGCGCGCGTTTATCTCGGCTCCTATAATTTCTCGAACCCCGCCGATGACGAGAACGGCGAGAACCTCGTCGTCGTGCGCGACCGGACGGTTGCGACCAGCTACATGATCGAGGCGCTCAGGATGTACGACCACTACATCTTCCGCGTCGCCTCCGAAGCAAGCGACGGCCCGGCCCGTCCGCTGGAGCTCAAACGCCCGCCTCAGCCTGGCGGCACGCCCTGGTTCGAGCGCGACTGGACCGACCCCATCCGCGCCCGGGACCGGGAGTTGTTTGCGCGGGCGGAGTAATGTCTGGTCACGATGGCCCTTGAACCTCAACCATTCCACGCGGGTGATTTCGAAAGGCGGTCCTTCGCTTTGGGGACGATGGCCTTGTCCGTCGAAGAGTATGCAAAGTGGCTGTCCGCATGGCCGAAGGGCCAGGGAGCACCTGACATCCCGAAGTCAAATTAATACTTTGCCGGTTGCCAACATATTCTTCTCAAGGTGGAAACATTCCGGGGACGGTTGCGTTTTACCCGCTACCGGCAGTGCGACTGACATCCCGTCTAGGAGGAGGCTTATCCATGAAGGTCATGATCGTCGAAGATGAGAATTTTATCGCTCTGGAGCTCGAACGCATTGCGCAAGAGGCCGGACACCAGACCATCGGGCCGGTTTCGACGGTTGAGCAGGCTCTCGCCTACGCTCAAAGAAGCGATGTCGCGCTCGTCGATCTCAGTCTCTCCGATGGGCTGAGTGGCGCCCAGCTGGCGCGTCGGCTGATCGACCGCCATGGGGTTGACGTCATCTTCGTAACCGGCAGTCCCGAGAATGTCGGTCACGGTATCGAAGGGGCGCTCGAGGTGATCTCCAAGCCCTTTACCGATGAGAGGATCGCCAGTGCGCTCTCGCGGGCGGAGGCCCGACGCAAAGACTTCGACAGCAGCAAAGCTGCGTTCTGAACAGCAGCAGCGCTGCGTGTTATAAGGAAATCGACGTCGCCCAGGCCGCTGCGCCTGCCCGAGGAGAAGTCCGGATGAAACACGCGCTCATTGCCGTTCTCTTCGCTCTCTCGGCCTGCGCCAGCGCAGGGGATCCGCAGCCTCTTCCCGGCAGCCTCACCTATGGAGGAAAGGTTCTCCGTTCGCCCTATCGTCCGGGAACGGTGGTCAAGAATACCTTTCTTGGCGATTTCGGTTACCGTGTGTTCGAGACCTATGTCGTCCAGCCGGACGGGACGCTGAAGCTTACCTCCCAGAGCACCGGGCCGGACTTCCTCTGGCAGTGAGGACTTCCGGTTCCTCAGCGCCCAAGCGAAGGGGTGAGCAGAGTGCCGTCCGGCGAGAGGCGTTCGGCTCGTGCGTTTTCGCTTTCGTCCTTCGCAATTGAATGTTGCGCTGCAGTAAAGATCTCGTCTATACCGCAGGCATTCACCACGGACCCGGTGAGACCCCGGGTGGCTCTTCTGGCCGCCGATCCGCCAGACAACGCAAAACCTGCATGCCATTACGCGACCGCTCGACAGAGTAGGGCCGGCCATGCTTTGCGAGAATCCATCCTATGCTGCTTTCCTCCATCCGCCGTGATTGGTCCGCCAATCCCATGCGCGAAATGCTTGCCGGAGCGGTGGCGACCTTCGCGCTGATCCCCGAGGTGATCGCCTTCTCCTTCGTGGCAGGAGTGGACCCAGAGGTCGGGCTGTTCGCCTCTTTCGTGATCGGTATCGTCATTGCATTTACCGGCGGACGTCCGGCGATGATCTCGGCCGCCGCCGGGTCGGTGGCACTCGTCGCGGCACCGCTGGTGCACGCCCACGGTTTGCCCTATCTCTTTGCTGCCGGGCTGCTGGCGGGGTTGATGCAGATCACTTTCGGCCTGCTGCGGCTTGGTGTGTTGATGCGTTTCGTGTCGAAATCCGTCCGCACCGGCTTTGTCAATGCACTGGCCATCCTGATCTTTGCCGCGCAGATGCCACACATCATTGGCGTCGGCTGGATGGAATATGCCGTGCTGATCGCCGGGCTCGTCATCATCTATCTCACGCCGCGGGTCACCACCGCGATCCCGTCGCCGCTGATCTGCATCCTGATCCTGACCGTCGCCTCGATAGCGCTCGGGCTTCCGGTTCTCACTGTCGCCGATCTCGGCAAGCTGCCGGATTCGCTACCGGTGTTCGGCTGGCCGGCAGTGCCGCTGGCGCTGGAAACGCTTCGGATCATTGCAGCCCCCGCGCTTGCCATTGCCATGGTCGGGCTGCTGGAATCGATGATGACGGCGAGCGTCGTCGACGATCTCACCGATACGCCGAGTTCGAAGAACCGCGAATGCACCGGTCTCGGCCTCGCCAACGCCGCCGCCAGCCTTTTCGGCGGCATCGCCGGCTGCGGTATGATCGGCCAGACGGTGAGCAACGTGAAATATGGCGGGCGCGGCCGGCTCTCGACGCTGTTTGCCGGCGCGTTCCTGCTGATCCTGATGGTGCTGCTGAAGCCGTGGGTCTCCGAGGTTCCGGTCGCCGCACTGGTGGCGATCATGGTCATGGTATCGATCGACACGTTCGACTGGTCGTCGCTTCGAGCTGTCATCATTCATCCCAGGATGTCGAGCGCCGTCATGGTGGCGACCGTCCTCGTCACCGTCTTCACGGCCAACCTGGCGCTCGGGGTGACGGTCGGCGTGCTGCTCAGCGGCGTGTTCTTCACCTTCAAGGTTGCCCGCCTGCTGCGCGTCGACGTGGCGCCCGACCAAGCCGCCGGGCGGCTGACCTATCGCGTGGCCGGCCAGGTGTTCTTTGCCTCCGCCGACGTCTTCGTCGAAGCCTTCGACGTTCAGGACGCGGTCGGCAAGTTGGTGCTGATCGACGTGTCCGAAGCGCATTTCTGGGACATCACCGCCGTTGCCGCGCTTGACAAGGTCGTGCATCGGTTCGGAGCGCACGGCATTGCCGTGGAGGTCGCGGGCCTCAACCAGGCGAGCGCAACCTTGATCGGAAGCCTCGACAGCAAGGTAGTGCTGAAGGAAGTGTGACCAAGGCCGGGCGGATTTCATCCTACCGCGAGACAATCGCGAAATCATCGCCCCCGCCGGTTCCCGTGGCGTTCAGCCGTCTGACGGCCAGTTCGATGAATGCCTTGACCAAAGGCGGCAGGTGCCGGCTGCTGGGATAGACGACATGCAAGCCGCCGGCCGGGGTCGTATAGCCGTCGAGAACGCGGCGCAGCCGCCCGTCCTTGATGCAGGCTTCGGCGAATCGGTGCGGCAATTGCGCAATGCCATGGCCGGCGATCGCGGCGGCCATCACCGCCTGCATCTCGTTGGCGGCGAAGCGGCCCGAAACCGCGACCGTTTCCTGGCCGTGCGGGCCTTCAAGCAGCCATTGCGCATGGGCGGCCTGGCCGGCGATGACGCAGTCGTGGCGGACGAGATCTTCAGGCGCAGCGGGCGGGCCGCAGCGGGAGAGATAATCCGGGCTTGCGCAGAGAAGGCGGTGCATCGAGCCGAGTTTGCGGGCGACCAAGGTAGAATCTTCGAGGATGCCGGTGCGGAAGGCGAGGTCTATACCGTTTTCGACGAGGTTCAGCCTGTCGTCGGTCAGGCGCAGCTCGACGCTCGTTTTCGGGTAGGTCGAAAGAAATTCGAAGATCGCATCCTGGAGGAAGTGACCGCCGAAGCCGACCGGCGCCGATATGCGGATCGTGCCGGCAGGCTCCGCACGCGCTTCGGCAAGCCGCTGGTTGGCGCCTTCGATAGTGCGCAGCGCTTGGCTGATTTCTTCGTAATAGAGACGTCCTGAAGCCGTCAGGTTGAGGCTGCGGGTCGTGCGCTGCAGCAGCCGCACGCCAAGTTCGCGTTCCAGCTCGGCGATACGGCGGCTTACCGTCGTCTTCGGCATGCCGAGCAAGCGCGCGGCGGCGGTAAAGCTGCCCGCTTCGACGACTCGGGCGAAGATCATGATATCGTTGAGATCGAGCATTGTATCCTAGGATGGCACGATGTTTTCCAATTATATGCCATTATGGTTCAATGCGACAGGCCCTAACTTTGCTTCATCAGTCACAACAAGGAGCAGGCAGATGAGCAACACACGAAGCGTACTGGTCACAGGCGCCACGGGCCAGCAAGGCGGCGCGGTTGTACGCGCGTTGATGACGCGGGGACACCGCGTCAAGGCGATCACCCGCCGGCCCGAGAGCGACGGCGCAAAGCGGCTGACCGCGGCAGGAGTCCAGGTCGCCGCCGGCGATCTTGACGACGCGGCATCGGTGGCGGCGGCGGCAGAGGGCGTCGACGCGATGTTCCTGATGGGCAACAGCTACGAGGCCGGAACGGACGCGGAAACCCGTCAGGGCATTGCCGCCGCCGATGCGGCAAAGGCCGCCGGCATCGGCCACCTGATCTATTCCTCCGTCGCCGATGCCGACAAGAAGACCGGCATTCCGCATTTCGACAGCAAGTATCTCGTCGAGAAGCACATTGCAGGCCTCGGCATCCCTTACACGATCAGCGCACCCGTCGCCTTCATGGAGAACACCGTGGCGCCCTGGGCGATCGACGGGCTTCGCCAGGGCGTCTATGCCGCCGCCCTGCCGCCCGCTCGCGTGCTGCAGCAGATCACCATCGATGACATCGGCGCTTTCGTCGCGGCACTGGCCGAGCGGCGTGAGCAGGTGTTCGGCAAGCGTTTCGATATTGCCGGCGACGAATTGTCGGGCGAGCAGCAGGCGAAGATCCTCACCGAGGCGCTCGGCCGCCCAATCACTTACCGGGAATTGCCGATCGCGGCGATACGGCAGCAGAGCGAGGATACGGCGCTGATGTTCGAATGGTTCGACCGCACCGGCTACGACGCCGATATCGCCGCCTTGCGCCGGGATTTCCCTGAGGTCGGCTGGCACAGCTATGCCGACTGGGCGAAGGGCTTCAACTGGAGTGTGCTCGACAAGACGGCCGGTTAGTCGCAGCGACGTCATCGAGTGGTGACATCCTGATGGAGGCGGGCTGGTCGAGTCCGCTTCCCGATCTCGTCGAGCGAGGCATCGTGCTCAGGCCCGCGTTGCCGGCGCCGCTGCCTGTAGCGCCGCCTCGACATTGGCGGGCAGCCGGAATCGGCGGCGATATTCGCCGGGCGTCAGGCCTGCCAGCTTGCGGAACAGGCGGCGAAAGGAGGCGAGGTCGGAATAGCCGACTTCGAGCGCAATCTCCTCGATCGGCCCATCCTCCATCTCGAGCATCTGCTTGGCTTCCTCGACGCGGAGCCACTGGACATATTCGAGCGGCGAATAACCCGTCGCCTTCCTGAAGCGGCGGTCAAAGGACCGCTTCGGCAGCCCGGAAAGCCTGAGTAGCTCGGCGACAATATCCGCCGACTGGTAGTGCAGGGGGGCATATTCCTGGCATTTCTTCACCGCGGCGTCGCCGTGATCGGCATTAGCGATCATCGAGGCGTAGGGCAGCTGGCCATCGCGATGCCATTGATAGAGGAAGATCTTCGATATGCGGATGGCTTCGGCCGTTCCGGCATGCCGGGCGATGAGAAAGAGCGTCAGGTCCTGCCAGGATGATGCGCCGCCGGCGCAGACGATCGAATGACCAGCGCCGGCCTGGACCAGGATGCGCTCTTCCTTAAGCTCCACATTCGGAAACTGACTGCGAAACAGCGGCGCATACATCCAGTGCGTCGTTGCCGACTGCCCTTCCAGCAGCCCCGCCTCGGCAAGCACGATTGAGCCGCCGCAGGCGGCCAGCAGGCGGGCGCCGCGCCGGTGCATCTCGACAATCCAGTTCAAGAGCCTGCGGTCGAGCGCCCTGATGGTTTCTGGCGTGTCGACAAGCACGTTCGGAACGAGGACATAGTCAGTCTCTTCGATGTCATCGATCGTTTCCTGCGGCATGATCGTCACGCCTGTTATCAGCCTCAGCGGGCCAGGCTCTGCGGCGACCAGGCGCGGCGCGAACATCACCTCGCTCGTCGGCTCGTTCGAGCTGCTCTTCCAGTTGGCGCCGGCGATCCACAGCGTGTCGAAGATGCCGTACATGATCGAGGGGTCGCATTCCGGAAATGCGACGATGCTGACCCGCAACGGGCGCCCGGCGTTCTGGGAATGTGGCTCTATCGGCTTCATAGCGGCCATCCTGCCTCTGCTGCGAACCATTGGCAACACGTAAAAGACGCTTCGAAACGGGCGGCATGCCGCTGCCTGATGGAGAGGGTATCGCATCAATGGAACTGAATATCGAGAAATTGCAGACGCTGCTCGGCGTCATGGTCAATGAGCTCGGAGCGGCGCAGAATTCCGCGCTTGTCATCATCGGCGAGGAGCTGGGTCTTTATCGCAAGATGGCGGAGAGGGGAGCGATCTCATCGATCGAGCTCGCCGAAGCGACCGACACAAAAGAGCGCTACGTCAGGGAATGGCTGGCCGCCCAGGCAGCGTCGGGATTTGTCGACTATGACGCGGCGACCGGCAGGTTTACGCTTTCGGCAGAACAGGCGGCGGTCTTTGCCGTCGAGGACAGCCCGGTCAACATGATCGGCGGCTTTGTCGCCCTCGACGCCATCTATGCCGATCGCGCCAAGCTCACCCATGCCTTCCGCCATGGCGGCGGCGTGTCGTGGACGGACCGGTGCAACTGCATGTTCTGCGGCACCGACCGCTTCTTCCGGCCGGGCTACAAGGCTAATCTCGTTGAGAGCTGGCTTCCGTCGCTGGAAGGTGTCGTCGAGAAGCTCCAGCGCGGCGCGCGGGTTGCCGATATCGGCTGCGGCTTCGGCTCGTCGACCCTGCTGATGGCCAGGGCGTTTCCGAAGTCGCAGTTTACAGGCATCGACTTCCACGCCCATTCGATCGAGCATGCGAGCGGCCACGCAAAGGACATGAGCAATGTCCGGTTCGAGACGGCGCGGGCGCAGGATTTCGAGGGGGCGGGCTTCGACCTCGTCACCATCTTCGATGCGCTGCACGACATGGGCGACCCGGTCGGCGCCGTCAGACATATCGCCCAGGCTCTGAAGCCGGATGGCACGCTGATGCTGGTCGAGCCGATGGCGGGCGACAGCCTGGCCGAAAACCTCAACCCCGTCGGCCGCGTCTTCTATGCCGCCTCGGCGAACACCTGCGTCCCGGCCTCGCTCGGCCAGGAAGTGGGCGCCGCGCTTGGCGCGCAGGCCGGCCAGACAAAGCTGACCGAGGTGCTCAAGGCGGGCGGCTTTTCGAAGGTGCGGCGCGCGACGGAGACCCCATTCAACATGGTGCTGGAGGCTCGGCTCTGACGTCTGCGCGGAGGTAGTTCAATATGCGGGTGGCCGATGGCCACCCGCGAAACGCGCTTGAGATGCGCCCGACTTTTTTCAACCGCCGCCGCCCGCCACCCTCACGCCTGCGCGGTCGGCCGCACTACGATGTCGCTGATATCCACATCGGCGGGTTGCTCGATGGCGAAGGCGATGGCGCGGGCAATGGCATCGGGTGAAATTGCCATCTCGTCCATACGTTTGGCCATCTCCGCCTTGATCCCTTGGTTTGTCATGGAGTCGGCGAAATCAGTCCTGATGAATCCCGGGGAAATGTTGGTGACGCGCAGATGCGGGCCGGCCTCCAGCCGCAGGCCTTCGGCGATGGTGCGCATGGCGTTTTTCGTGCCGGCATAGACAGCCATGGTCGGCTTAATGATGAGACCGGCGGTCGAGAGCGTATTGACGAAGTGGCCAAAACCCTGCCGGCGGAACACCGGCAAGGCAGCGGCAATGCCATAGAGCGGACCCTTGATGTTGACGTCGATCATCTCCTCCCAATCCTCGACCCGCAACTCGTCGAGAGGCGAGATCGGCCCGATGCCGGCATTGTTGATCATCACGTCGATCCTGCCATAGGTGTCGCAGGCAAGCGCGACGAGGGCTGTGAGATCGTCGCGCTTCTTGACGTCGATTGCGAGGCAGACGGCTTCGCCGCCCTTGTCGGTGATGCGTTGCGCCAGCGCTTGCAGCCGATCGGCGCGGCGGGCGCCGAGCACGATCCTTGCTCCGCGCTCCGCCAGGATCAGTGCCGTGGCTTCGCCGATGCCGCTGCTTGCGCCGGTGATGGCAACAACCTTATCCTTGATAGCAGACATGTTCGTTCTCCTTTGTGCGGCTGAGGATTGCAGACGCAGACTGGAGAATCTATGCTGTGGGCTCTGTGATTTCGTCGAGATCGTCCAGGCCCCATGATCGATCCCTTGTCCGATGTATTTTCGCTGCTCGATATCGAGAGCGCACGCTGCACGCGTTTCGAGGTCGGCGGGCAATGGGCTTTTCGCTTTCCGGCCAAGCCCGCGCTCAAGTTCGTCGCCGTCCTCCGTGGCGCCTGCTCGATCGTTCTGCCTAACGAGCCGCCGTTTGGGCTTGTTGCGGGCGACACCTTCCTGCTGGCCAATGCGCCCGCCTATGTGATCGCCAACGATCTCGACCGCGAGCCGGAGGACGGGATCGCCTTCTTCGACTGGGAGCATTCCAACATCGCTCGCCACGGTGGCGACGAGACGGCGTTGATCGGCGGCAGCTTCGTCATCGAGGGCGGCAATGCCCGGCTGCTGCTCGATGCGCTGCCGCCGTTCATTCATATCCCGGCCAGCGACCGCGCGGCGGCGATCCTCAGCGCCACGCTCGCGACCCTCGACGACGAACTCGGGGCCGGGCAGATAGGCTCGACGCTGATGACGCGGCGCATGGGCGATATCCTGCTCGTGCAGGCGCTGCGGGCCTATGTCGGCCGGAAGGGCGCCGCCGAAACGGGATGGATCGGCGCGCTCACAAATCCGCAGATCGGCGCGGCGATCAGCCTGATCCACAACAGGCCGGGTCATCGCTGGACGGTCAACGAACTGGCGACCCGGATCGGCATGTCGCGCTCGGCCTTTGCGCAGCGCTTCAAGGAACTGGTCGGCGTCGCGCCGCTCGACTATGTCACACGCTGGCGCATGCATCGCGCCCGCGAAGCCCTGCGCCGGGAGGATGTCTCGGTCGCCGGCCTTGCCGCCGCACTCGGATACTCCTCCGAAAGCGCCTTCGGAAACGCGTTCAAGCGTGTCTTCGGGCGCGCGCCGAAGCGCTACTGGTCGCACGCGAAGCCGGGTTGATAATGGCTGTCCGCTTGCGACGGCTGCCGCGTAACCCTATTGTTCGACGGCAGACCAGCGTCCTTGAGGGGGAGACTTCAATGCCGTCGAGTTTCAATGTCGGAAGTGCGGATGGTTATGAACGGCTGATGGGGCGCTGGAGCAGGAAGCTCGCGCCGATGCTCATCGATTTCGCCGGTCTCGCGGATGGGGATCGCGTGCTCGATGTCGGCTGCGGCACCGGCAGTCTGGCGTTCACGCTGGCGGAAACGCCGGGCCTGCAGGAGATCGTCGCCGTCGACTATTCGCCGGTCTTCGTCGAGGCGGCAACGCGGCGCAACACCGATCCGCGCGTATCGATCCGGCAGGCCGATGCCTGCGCGCTTCCCTTCGAGGATGACCGCTTCGACAGGGCGATGTCGCTGCTCGTGCTGCATTTCGTGCCGGAGGCGGGAAAGGCGGTATCCGAGATGGCCCGTGTCGTGCGCCCGGGCGGCGTGGTCGCGGCCGCCGTCTGGGACCATTATGGCGGCATGTCCGGCATGCGGATGATGTGGGATACGGTGGCGATGCTTGATGAGGGCGCGCTGCCCCTGCGCCGCAAATATTGTTTCCAGCCGATGATGCGGCCGGGGGAAATGAAGGAAAGTTTCATCGCGCAGGGTCTTGCCGATGTCGAGGAAACCTCGCTGCTCATCCGGATGGAATACCTCTCCTTCGCGGACTACTGGGACCCGATCGCCGCCGGTGAGGGACCGCTCGGCAAATATGTCGCGGGGCTGGACCCGGCGAAGCGAAAAGCGGTCGATACAGCCCTCAGAGCTGCATACGAGGCGGGCGAGCCGGATGGGCCACGGTCGTTCGCGTCGGTGGCGTGGGCGTGCCGGGGCAGGGTTCCGGGCAAGAGCTAGGCATAGCGTTTTTCGCTGTGGCTGCCTGTGGTGCGTATGGCGGCAACATCCAAGAGAGCCTCATCCTGAGGCGCCCCGTAGGGGCCTCGAAGGACGAGGCGGGTGCTTCGACGTCAAATGGACGCAAGGAGCTGCGTTGCAGCGTGTCCTTCGAGGCTTCGCCCTACGGGCTCCGCGCCTCAGGATAAGGGATGTTGGAGGGTGCCGCGCCCAAGGGCAGGGCGCTGGACGGTCGTATGCCTGCGACAAGGAGCCGCGTGGGACGCCACCCGATCACGGCAATCGTGATGGAACACGGGCAGCATTGCTGACGTTATTGCCCGCTGTCTCCGACTGCAAACGCTGCCGCAACAGCATCACCCGCCCGTTTCGGGCACCCCTTCCGACGGCATCCGGAATTGCCCGCCTCGCCGCCGCTTTCGGACGGAGGAATATCAGATGTCCGCTTTGGAAAGCCTGCGCCGGCTGACGCCGCAGCAGCGCAACACCGTCATCGCCAGCTATCTCGGCTGGACGCTCGACGCTTTCGATTTCTTCATTCTCGTCTTCGTTCTCAAATATATCGCCGAGGAATTCCATACCGACGTTCCCGCCGTTTCGGCGGCGATCTTCCTGACGCTTGCCATGCGGGCGCTCGGCGCACTGGTCTTCGGGCTGGCGGCCGACCGTTACGGGCGGCGCATCACATTGATGGCCGACGTGCTGCTCTATTCGCTGTTCGAATTTCTGACCGGCTTCTCCACCGGACTCACCATGTTCCTTGTGCTCAGGGCGCTCTACGGCATCGCCATGGGTGGGGAATGGGGCGTCGGCGCCTCGCTGGTCATGGAGACGGTGCCGGAGCAGAGCCGCGGCATCGTCTCGGGCATCCTGCAGGCCGGCTATCCCTCCGGCTATCTGATCGCCTCGATTGTGTTCTTTCTGCTTTTTCCTGTCATCGGCTGGCGCGGCATGTTCTTTGTCGGCGCGGTGCCGGCGCTGCTGGTGCTCTATATCCGCCGCAACGTCGAGGAAAGCCCGGCCTTCCTGAAGCGGCAGGCCGAGGGGCGCCGGCCGTTCCTGACAGTCTTGCGCGAAAACATTCCGCTGTTCATCTGGGCGGTGCTTTTGATGACGGCGTTCAACTTCTTCAGCCATGGCACGCAGGATATCTACCCGACCTTCCTCGAGACGCAGCGCAACTATTCGAGCTATACGGTCGGCGCGATCGCCATCGTCTACAATATCGGAGCGATCTGCGGCGGGCTGTTCTTCGGGGCGCTGTCGCAGCGGATCGGGCGCAAAAAGGCAATCGTTATCGCCGCGTTGATCGCCGTGCCCGTCGCGCCGCTTTGGGCCTATGCGCCCGGGCCGGTGCTGCTCGCTATCGGCGCCTTCCTGATGCAGTTCTTCGTCCAGGGCGCCTGGGGCATCGTGCCGGTGCATCTGAACGAGCTGTCCCCCGACGAGGTGCGCGGCACATTCCCCGGCTTTGCCTATCAGCTCGGCAACCTGCTGGCGTCAGGCAATGCGACGCTGCAGGCGGGGTTGGCCGCTCGTTGGGACGGCGACTATGCCTATGCACTCTTGATCGTCGCGGCAGTCGTGGCGCTCATCGTCGCGGCCCTTGCCGGCTTCGGCTATGAGAAGAAGGATGTCCGCTTCGGCACGGAGGAGACCGAGGAGCCGCATGGCGCGATGCGAATCTAGCGCTGCCTGCGGTTATGAAGGCCGGCGGCGACAGCTGCCGGCCTTTCAGCTCTTGAGCACGTTGCAATCCCAGATGCCATCGTAAAACGCCGGCCGCAACAGCGTGATGCCGGAAGGCAAGCGCTGTGCAAGCTGCCGCTGGCCGGCATTGGTGACGTGAGACGATTGGTCCGAGCCTTGCAGGACTTGCCGTCGAATGGCGGCGTGCTAGGTAAGGCCCGCCGGCATCTCGCCGGATCCACCGTTCCTCCCACAGCCCCGAGTGACTCCATGCCATTTTCTCCCGCCGCCGTCTGGCCCGTCGTCATGCTGTTTGCCTCCAACATTTTCATGACCTTTGCCTGGTATGGGCATCTCAAGCACAAGAGCAGCGCCATCTTCCTCGCCATCATTGTCAGCTGGGGCATCGCCTTTTTCGAATACTGCCTGGCGGTGCCGGCCAACCGTATCGGTTCGGCGGTTTATACGACGGCGCAGCTGAAGACGATGCAGGAGGTGATCACGCTGATCGTCTTTGCCGGCTTTTCGATCTTCTGGCTCGGCGAGAACCTGACCTGGAACCATGCGATCGGCTTCGCCCTGATCGCAATCGGAGCATCCTTCATCTTTCGTACATAAACTTTAGCCTTTTCAATAGATTACAAATCGTCCATGTCTAGATATCGCCACATTTCCTACAGATTGGCGTCGCAATCGGCTGGCAGCCTGTCACCATCAAGTGATCAGGAGGTGATCTGCCATGAGCCTGGCTTTCCCGACGATGGCGGCGATCCGGTTCGGCTATGGTTTCCGGCCGGGCGAAGCGCCGCCGAGCAGCAAGGATGATCTCATCGGCCAGCTGCGCATGGGGGCGGCGGCAACGCCGGACTTTCCCCTCGGCGGCCCCGACATGCGCCACCAGGCGATTCTCAGCCTGCAGGCGCAACTGCGGCAGATCCGGCAGGACGCCAAGACGGTGACCGACGATACGACGCAGCGCGAGATGCGCAAAGGGGTGCAGCGGCAAGCGCAGCAGCAGTTCCAGCACGATGCGAACCTCCGGCTGATGCAGGCAGTGCTGTCGCCGTATGGCTTCTACGAGAGGCTTTCGACCTTCTGGACCGATCACTTCTCCACCAGCGCCAATAAGAGCCTGCCGATGCGCCTCATCGTGCCGCTCTACGAGGCCGAGGCGATCCGGCCGTTCATATCAGGCAGGTTCGGCGATCTCTTGCGCAATGCCACCGCCCATCCGGCCATGCTGATCTATCTCGACCAGGCGGATTCGCTGGGGCCGGATTCGGCCGGCGGCATCAAGCGCAACAAAGGGCTGAACGAAAATCTCGGCCGCGAACTGCTGGAGCTGCACACGCTCGGCGCCGGCAGCGGTTACAGCCAGGCGGATGTCACGGCGGCAGCCATGGTGCTGACGGGGCTCACCATCGATCGCAAGGAGATGGACATCGCCTTCCGGCCGAACATTTCGGAGCCCGGCGTACATGAGGTGCTCGGCGTCAGCTATGGCGGGCGCAGGCGTTCGCGCGACGATTATCTCGACATGCTCGATGATCTCGCGCTCCATCCGAAGACGGCGGCGCATATCAGCCGCAAGCTCGCGGCGCATTTCATCGCCGACCAGCCCAATGAGGGCTTGGTGTCCGACATGGCCGAAGCCTGGAAGAAGACGGATGGCGATCTGACTGCCGTCTACACCGCGATGCTCGATCATCCCGCCGCCTGGCGCGACGAGGGCGCCAAGGCGCGCCAGCCTTTCGACTATATCGTCGCCGGCCTGAGGGCGCTGAATGCGGGGCCGGTCAACGGCGTCGTCGGCAGTTTCTTGACGGCCAACCAGCAAGGTACTGATGAGGGCGACATGGCGGCGAACACGCCTGGCATGGCGGGATCGCCGGTGCCGACGGATCCCGCCGGCGAGGCGAGGGAGAAGCGCCTCAAAGCCTTCCAGGCGGCGCGGGCGCTGGGGCAGGGGGCACTCAGGCGCATGGGCCAGCCGACCTGGCTGCCGCCGAGCCCGGCTGGTTTCGAGGAAGGCTTCTCCGCCTGGATCACTGGTAGCCAGCTCGCCGAGCGGTTGGCCTGGGCAAGGCGGGCCGCAGCGCAGTTCGGCCGGGACGAGGATCCGCGCGAATTCTTGAAGTCGACACTTGCCGATGCCGCCCGCGACGAGACGATCCGCGTCGTGTCGCAGGCGCCGAACAAGATCAGCGGGTTGACGCTGGTATTGGCATCGCCCGAATTCAATCGCCGCTAAGCAGACTTTCGTTGGCAAGCCAACGCTTCGTCTGCTTAGCTCCTTTGTCTTGTCGCAGGTTCTGGCCGGAAAACCGTTGGACACTTTTCCGGAACCTGCTTAGGAGGCCCCGCCCATGACGCTGCCCATGAACCGGATTTCGCTGTCCCGCCGCGGCTTTCTGACCTCTGCCTGCTGTCTTGCCGCCGCCCCCGTCTTCACGCCGGTGACCTTCGCGGCTATGCCGGGCGACAACCGTTTCGTCACCATCGTGCTGCGCGGCGCGATGGACGGGTTGGATCTGGTGCAGCCCTATGGCGATGCCGGATTTGCGGCACTCAGGCCGACACTGGCGCTGACGCCCGAGACCGGACTTCTCGATCTCGACGGGCATTTCGGCCTCAATCCAGCGGCCGCCGAGCTGATGCCGCTCTGGAAGAGGCGGGAGCTCAGCTTCGTGCATGCGGTGTCGACGCCCTATCGCGACCAGCGCAGTCATTTCGATGGACAGGACATGCTGGAATCCGGCGGCGAACATGTCGCCGAGGAAAAGACCGGCTGGTTGAACCGGGCGCTCGCCGTCATTCCGCGCTCGGATGCGCGCAAGGCAATCGACATCAACACCTCGACGGAGCTGATCCTCTCCGGACCGAACAATGTCGATGTCTGGGCTTCGGATTCCAATCTGGCGCCGGCTCGCGACGAGATGCAGTTCCTGGCGCGGCTCTATGCCGGCGATCCGCCGTTCGCCGAGGCGCTTGCCGAGGCGACGCGGGCCAATAGCGCTTCGATGATGGTCGAGCCGGAGGGCCAGCGCGGTGCAAAGATCGCCGATGTGGCGGCGCTTGCGGCCAACATGCTGAAGGGCGACTACCGCATCGCCAGCTTCTCGATATCAGGCTGGGACACGCATATCGGCCAGGCCGGCCAGTTCAAACGACCGGTGCAGGACCTTTCGCAGGCGATCAACACGCTGAAGACCACGCTCGGGCCCGAGATCTGGGCAACGACGGTGGTGCTTGCCATGACCGAGTTTGGCCGCACCGTGCGCCAGAACGGCTCAGCCGGCACTGACCACGGCACCGGCGGCTGCGCGCTTCTTGCCGGCGGAGCCATCAACGGTGGCCGCATCCTCGGCCGCTGGCCGGGCATCGGCGATGGCCAGTTGCTCGACGACCGCGACCTGATGCCAACCGCCGACGTGCGCGAGCTTGCGGCCGCGATGCTCTACCGGCAATTCGATGTGTCTGCCGATGATTTGACGGGGAAGATCTTCCCGGGGCTGGGTTTCGACAAGGGGTCGCAGTTTCTGCGTGGGTGAGGCCCGGTCCCGCAAAGCGGGAGCGATCGATCCAGTGAATCGATCGCAGGGCCGAACGCCCGGAGCCCAAGCGAAGGGCCGGGCGGCATCGGCGACAGGCCCTATCGGCCGGTCATCTTGAGCGCTGCCTCGGGAAGTCGCTCGCCTTGGACCTCGATCTCCGACAGGGCGGCGTCGATTTCGGCGAGGTCCTCAGCGAGCAGGTCGACGTCTACCGCTCCGAGATTCTCTTCCAACCGATGCTGCTTCGTTGTTCCGGGGATCGGGACGATCCATGGTTTTTGGGACAGCAGCCAGGAGAGGGCGATCTGCGCGGGTGTTGCGCCCTTGCGGTCGCCGATCCGCTTGATGAGCTCGACGAGCGCAAAATTGGCCTTGCGCGCTTCAGGTGAAAAGCGCGGCACGCTGTTGCGGAAATCGCTTGGATCGAACTTGGTGTTCTCGTCGATCTTGCCGGTCAAAAAGCCTGCGCCGAGTGGGCTGAAGGGCACGAAGCCGATGCCGAGTTGCTCAAGGGCGGGCAGCAGTTCCGCCTCGGGGCCGCGCCAGAAGAGCGAATATTCACTCTGGACGGCAGTGACCTTCTGGATGGCATGGGCGCGGCGGATCGTCTGAACGCCGGCTTCGGAAAGGCCGAAATGTTTGACCTTGCCGGCTGCGATCAGGTCCTTGACGGCGCCGGCCACATCTTCGATCGGCACGTCGGGATCGACGCGGTGCTGGTAGAACAGGTCGATGCGGTCCGTCTTCAGCCGGCGCAGGCAGGCATCGGCAACCGCCTTGACATGTTCGGGGCGACTGTTGGTGCCGCCGCGGCGTTCACCGGTTTGCTGATCGATATCGAAACCGAATTTGGTGGCGATGACCACCTGGTCGCGGATCGGAGCGAGCGCCTTGCCGACAAGCTCTTCATTAGCGAAGGGGCCATAGGCTTCGGCCGTATCGAACAAGGTGACGCCCTGCTGATGAGCGGTGCGCATCAATCCGATCATGTCGCCTTCGTCGGCGGGCGGGCCGTATGCAGCGCTCATGCTCATGCAGCCGAGACCAAGTGCCGAGACTTCGAGGCCGCCGATATTGCGTGTTTTCATTGTCATATCCGTTCGTAGTTTTGCTTGGGCTCGGAAAAATCCATTCCGCGGTGCGGGAGCAGCCGGGCTCGCGGTCCAGTTGACGTGAACTTAGTCCTCGTGTCAGCTTTCGATTAGATGCTGTAATGCGCATGCACCTATAAGACGGACTAATGAATGCCCCAGGACAACAACTTCAACGAACTCGTGGCCTTTTTGACCGTTGCCAGAGAACGAAGCTTTACCAGGGCGGCCGCCAAGCTCGGCGTGTCGCAATCGGCGTTGAGCCAGACGGTGCGCGGTCTCGAAGAGAAGCTCGGGCTTCGCCTTTTGACCCGCACGACCAGAAGCGTGTCGCCGACCCAGGCGGGAGAACGCCTGCTGGAACGGGTCGGACCCAGATTTGAAGAAATCCAGTTCGAGATCGCCGCCTTGAGCGAAATGCGCGAGCGGCCGGCCGGCACCATTCGCATCACGGCGGGCGAGCATCCGGCGATTTCCGTTCTCGCCCCGGCATTGGCTCGGTTTCTTCCTGATCATCCCGATATCAATGTCGAGGTGATCGTCGACTACGGCCTGACCGACATCGTCGCCGAGCGTTACGACGCCGGCATCCGGCTCGGCGAGCATTTGGCAAAGGACATGATCGCGATCCGGATCGGCCCCGAGATATGCATGGCGGTCGTCGGAGCGCCCGCCTATTTCGATCGCCATCCGCGCCCTGATATCCCGCAGGATCTGACGGCGCACAACTGCATCAACATGCGGTTGCCGACGCACGGGACGATATATCCCTGGGAGTTCGAGAAGGACGGCCGCGAACTGCGCGTCCGTGTCGAGGGCCAGACGGTGTTCAACAACATTGCCATGAGGCAAGGCGCCGTGCTGGACGGGCTGGGGCTGGCCTACATGCCCGAGGATCAGGTTCAGCCTTACATTGAAGACGGGCGGCTGATCCGCGTTCTGGAGGACTGGTGCCAACCCTTCCCAGGATATCATCTCTACTATCCGAACAGGCGGCATGCGTCTCCCGCCTTCACCCTGTTCGTCGATGCGCTCCGCTATAGAGGAAAGTAGTGCCGATTTTATTCCATCACGGCTTATCAACAGCCAGTGATTAATTAGTCAGCCTAATAGACCCTAGCTGTCCAGGCCGGCTAATCCTTTCCATCCGATGCCGCTACTTTCTCGCCATCTGAAACGAAGCGAGAAGCCGACATGCGATATGGATTGTCCAACACCTTGGCGGCAGTGCTGCTTGCCTCTGCACAGCTTGCCGGGACATTGGCGACGGCTGCCGATGCGGTAAAGCCTGAGCCGTTGGTCATCCAGGAGCAAGGCAGTTTTGCCGTCGGGGGAACCAGCACGGCAGCGCCTGGAACCTTCGATCCGCTGAAACCTCTCGATCCCGCAGGCCAGACCTATCACGGCGATCATGCCTTTGCCTTCTATCAGGTGCCGGCAAACCCGCGTCAGTACCCGATCGTGATGTGGCATGGTGCCGGACAATTCTCCAAGACCTGGGAGACGACGCCGGACGGCCGCGAAGGTTTCCAGAACATCTTCCTGCGTCGAGGCTTCTCCACCTATCTCGTCGACCAGCCGCGCCGGGGCGGCGCCGGACGGAGCATGGCCGAGACAACAGTTAAGCCGACAGCGGACGAGCAGCTCTGGTTCAACCAGTTCCGCGTCGGCACCTGGCCGAACTATTTCGACGGCGTACAATTCTCCCGTGATCCGGAAGCGCTGAACCAGTACTTCCGCGCGATGACGCCAAATACCGGGCCGTTCGATATGGAGGTCGTGTCGAATGCGGTGGCAAAGCTGTTCGAGAAAATCGGTCCCGGCATTCTTTTCACCCATTCGCAGGGCGGCGGACCGGGCTGGCTAACGGCCATCAAGAGCGACAAGGTCAAAGCCATCGTCGCCTTCGAACCCGGCAGCAGCTTCGTGTTCCCGGCAGGCGAGGTCCCCGCCGATATGCCGAGCGCCTTCGACACGCTGAAGGGCGTGCCGGTGCCGATGGACGACTTTATCAAGCTGACGAAGATCCCGATCGTCATCTATTACGGCGACAACATCCCCGACCAGCCGACGACGATGCCGGCGCAGGACAGCTGGCGGGTTCGCCTGGCAATGGCCCGCCTGTGGCGCGATACGGTGAACAAGCATGGCGGTGATGTCACTGTCGTGCACCTTCCCGAGATCGGCATCCACGGCAACACCCACTTCCCGTTCTCCGACCTGAACAACGTAGAGATCGCCGACCTGGTCTCGACGTTCCTGCGCGAGAAGAAGCTCGACTGATCCGCCTCGGACGCGGTGCGGCGCTGCTCGGCTGGCCCAAAGGCCGGTCGTGCAGGCGGCGATCCCGTTTGTATCCTGCTCAGAGCCCATACGATCTGCAGACTAAGGGAAACATATCCATGCGTGATCTCTTCAAACGTGTTCCCATCCTTCTCGCCTTGGCCAGCGCCGTCGTTCTTGTCGGTTGGCAAGTCGACGCGGAGCCGAACCGGACGACGCTGCCCGAATTGGCAGGCCTCGTTCATTATACGACCGTCAGACGGGGGAACGTGACTGAGCATATCATGACGACAAACGAAGCCATCCAGGCGGTGAAGACCGGGCAGCCCATTCCCGACGGCACGCACTTCGTCCTGGTGGATTACCGCGAAGGCGCAGTCTTTCGCTATTTCGTCATGGAAAAGGGCCGCGGCTGGGGAGCGGACTATGATGAGGACCGCCGCACCGGCGATTGGCAGTTCCAATGGTTCAAGCCGGATGGCACGATCAACATGGCCGAGAACACGGCGCGGTGTCAGTCCTGTCATTCGTCCAGAGCCGACGAAGGCTTCCTCTACACCCTTGAGAAACTCAAGGAATTCGACGGAGCCGTCGTTGACTAGGCTGGATCCAACGCATGACGGAGGCGCGGCGTCATGAGTCCGTTCTTTCTGATACGGCTCGTGCTTGATTTCACTGCAGCCGGGCTGCTTCTTGTCGCGCTCGCCTATTGGTGGCTCGACAACATGTCGCACGAGCTGATCGGCACGAGCATGTTCATCCTTCTCCTATCCCACAACGTCTTCAACAGGCGATGGTGGGCCAGGCTCCCGAAGGCGGCGCCTGGCAGGCGCAGCTTCGTGACGATCGCGTCGAATATCTCGATCGCCGCGACCATGGCCGCGTTGCTGGTGACGAGCGTGCTGATGTCACGCACGGTGTTTGCTTTCCTTCCTTTAAGCGGCGGTCCGACGGCACGCGAAATCCACATCCTTGCGGCATATTGGGCATTTATTCTCGCGGCCATCCATCTCGGCCTTCACTGGTCGATGATCATGGCCGTCGTGGGCAGGCTTTTGCGCGTCGGGCCGCCAAACGCGATCCGGACAGCGTCTTTTCGTGCCACCGCGGCTGCAATCGCCGTGTGCGGCATCCACAGCACTGTCGTCATGGGAATCGCAGACAGGCTCGTTGCCCGGCCGTCGATGGATTTCTGGGATTTTCAGGAATCGACCGTGGGCTTCTTCCTGCATCATATCGCGATCCTGGCTGGGTGCGGGTGCGCTGCGCATTATGCGGCCGTCTGGCTTCGATGGGCGGGTGGAGTGCGCAGGGTGACGGATGCCGGCGACTGATGTGTGCGGCGGCTTTTGTGGGGAATGGAGTTTGCGGCCGCCCGGCCCTTCGCTTGGGCTCAGGGCGTTCGAAGCTGCAATCGATTCACCGGATCGATTGCTCCCGCTTTGCGGGACCGCTTCTCACCCCAACACATCATAGAGCCGGAAGATGAAGCTGATCTGGTAGATCAGGTTGGCAATGATGAAGGCCGTGTGGAAGCGGCGGTTGGGAGTCCAGGCAGCGATGGCGCAGAGAATGATGTAGACGATGTTGCGGGCTGGGTATTCCCAGCCGAGCGAGAGGATGCGTTCATGGCCCTTGATTGCCGTGTCGAGAATATCGACGGCGTAGGTGAGGCCGAGGATGCCGAAGAACCATTTGCGCCGCGAGATGAAATATTCCTCGTAGCCGCCATATTCGTCGAGTGAGGCCGGAAAGAGCAGGGCGCAGAGCAGGAAGAACAGACTGCAGAAGCAGATGAGGAAGAGATAGATGCCGAAGCCGATGGCCGGCACGGCCTGCAGGCGATATTCCCACCACCAGATATGGATGATGAACAGGAACATCGACAACGCCCAGCCGAGATGGATGGCATAGACCTTGGCCTTACCAGGATGCTGGACGATGCCGGCAAGGCCGGTCAGCACCCTGGCGAGCGAAAGGCTGATGACCATGCCCATCACCACCTTGATGTGAAGGAAGACCTCCGGCGAGCTGACCGTTTCCATGCTTTCGATCCTTAGGATGTCACTCCTCGGGGACTTGCTTCGGTTTGCCTTCTTCGTCGAGCGCCACCATGATGAAGGTGCCCGCCGTGACCTTTTCCATCTTGGCGTAACGCGCGCGGTGCGCCCAGGCTTCGACGCACAGCGTGATCGAGGTGCGGCCGACACGGTCGATATCCGTATAGACGGACAACGTGTCGCCGATCTTGACCGGCAGCTCGAAGGCCATCTCCTTGACGGCGGCGGTGACGACGCGGCCCTTGGCGCGCTCTGCAGCGCGGATGCCGGAGGCAAGGTCCATCTGCGCCATGACCCAGCCGCCGAAGATATCGCCGGCCGGATTGGCGTCACCGGGCATGGCAAGCGTCCTCAGCGTCAGTTCGCCTCTCGGCTTGGCGGCATCGGTCATCAAGTCTTCTCCATCTGGTGCGGCGTCGGGCCGGCGATTCACTGCGAAGCACCCTAGTGCAAAGACCTTGGGCTGTAAAAGACGGCAAGGTCGGGCACTACAGGCCGCTGACGGGAAAAATATTGTAGCCGTTGCCGATTGAAATTTCATTCGATTTCAAATGGTTGAATTTTACAGCCGTCACCTGACCTTACGTTATTTAATCGTTTTCTAATTAAGCTTTACGCTCCAGTAATTCCGGCACTTCAGAATGCGATTGATCTCAAATACAAGAATCGCCGGGAACCTCATGCGCAACGTCAAGATTTCCACCCGTCTTTACTGCCTCGTCGGATTCACACTTGCCGTGCTCGCGGCGACGATGGTCTTCTTTCTGAATTATTCCTATTCCGAGCTGGAAGCGGAGCGGAAGGCGGGGCTGGCGCAAATGGATGCGACGGCGCTCGGCATCTTCGACAAATATTACAAAATGGAACAGGCGGGTACGATGACCCGCGAACAGGCGCAGGCGGCCGCCAAGGACGTGATCGGCGCGATGCGCTACGGCGCCGACGGCTATTTCTGGATCAACGACATGCACCCCACCATGGTGATGCACCCGATCAAGCCGCAGCTGAACGGCACCGATATCTCCCAGATGAAGGATCCGAAGGGCAAGTTCCTATTCGTTGAGTTCGTCAACAAGGTGAAGAAGGACGGCAAGGGCTTCGTCGATTATCTTTGGCCGAAGCCGGGCGCCGACCAGCCAGTGCTGAAATATTCCTATGTCGCCGGTTTCGAGCCCTGGGGCTGGATCGTCGGTACCGGCGTCTATGCGGATGACCTTGCCGCGCTCTATCGCCAGAACGCGATGTGGGCCGCACTGCTCTGCCTGTTTGGCGGCGCCGCCACGATTGCCATCGCCTATGCCATCGTGCGCAGCGTGACAGTGCCGATCGCCCGTCTGAAAGCGGCGATGAACGCGATTGCGGCCGAAGAAGCATCGGTGGAGATTGCCGGCAGCGACCGTCGCGACGAGATCGGCCAGATGGCCAAGGTGCTGCTGGTGCTGCGCGATTCCGTCGACGAGCGCAGCGCTCTGCGCGGGCGGGAAGACGAAAGGCAGCGCCAGACCGAAGAAGAGCGCCGCGGCAACGAGGCGAGCCTGCGCTCGGCCTCCGAACGGCAAACCCAAGCGATGCAGGCGCTCGGCATCGGCCTGGAAAAGTTGGCGAGCGGTGACTTGACGGTTGCGATCGGCGATATCGGCGAGGATTACGCCAAGCTCAGGGGCGATTTCAACGCCGCCGTCGATGCGCTGAACGGCGTCATCCATGCGATCGCCGAATCGAGCCATGTCGTCAACGAAAGTGCTTCCGATATCAGCGAAGCGACCGGCAACCTGTCAAAGCGCACGGAACAGCAGGCGGCCGCACTCGAAGAGACGGCGGCAGCGCTCGACGAGATCACCGCGACGGTCAAGACGGCATCCGAGCGGGCGAACGAGGCGCGCGAGATGGTAGCGGAGACCAAGGCGAGCGCCGGAAAATCCGGCGAGATCGTCCGCAATGCGGTCACCGCGATGGGCCGGATCGAGGATTCGTCCAACCGCATCGGTCAGATCATCTCGGTCATCGACGAAATCGCCTTCCAGACGAACCTTCTGGCGCTGAATGCCGGCGTCGAGGCTGCGCGGGCGGGCGAGGCGGGCCGCGGCTTTGCCGTCGTCGCCCAGGAAGTGCGCGAACTCGCCCAGCGTTCCGCCAATGCGGCCAAGGAGATCAAGGAACTGATCAGCCGGTCGGCAACGGAGGTCGAGGGTGGGGTGGCGCTGGTGCGCTCGACGGGTGAGGCACTGCTGGAGATCGAGGCGCTGGTCAACCAGGTCAACGATCACGTCGCATCAATCGCGACGGCGGCGCGCGAGCAGTCGACGGGGCTGAACGAGATCAACGGCTCCGTCAATCACATGGACCAGATGACGCAGCAGAATGCCGCGATGGTCGAGGAGACGACGGCGGCAAGCCGCACGCTCGCCGACGAGAGCACCCAGTTGAAGACGCTACTTTCGAATTTCCGCCTACGCGGGGAGCCGCCGCCAGTGGCCCGATACACACGGGCAGCGTGAGAAAACGTAGAGATCAAAGGCCGGGAAACCGGCCTTTTTTATTTCCGTCGCGTTCAGATTGTGCCGGTAAGTTTTCATTCACCGTTTTTAATTAAAATTGGAGTGAGTTTTTTCGGTCACTGCCCAGCCAGCCTGCGGAAGCGATAAGAGTATGGCGTTTGTTTCCTTTCCTCGGCGATCCCTTTTGCCCTTGCTGCTTTCGGCGGCGCTGACGACCTGTTCGATCAGCGACGGGCTGGTGCCGCCGGCCAATGTCGACAACGGCACCAGGGTCAGTTCGATCTCGCCGTCGCGGGGGGCAGCGCGCATGGCGCCTGCCGTGCGCATGGCGCCGGTGGAGAGCCAGGCATCCTATCCGGTTTCCAGCGCGCCCGTCGGCAATAGCCAGGGCTCCGTCGATTATCTCGATACGCCAAACCTTGCCGGCACCGGCCACGCGACGCGAGCCGCACCGCCGCAAACCGCACCGGGACGTAAGCTGCCGATGATCGACAGCGACGAGGCGCTGGCGCAGCAGAACCAGAACTGGGGCGGCACGCAAGATCTTGCGATCCCGTCCGGCGGCGTCAACATGGATGACGATCTCGGGGCGGAGCCGGTCGTCGGGCTGGCGCAGGAACAACATCAGCAGATCGCCGAGGGCAACGCCACCGAGCCGGTTGTCGACGGCATCGGCACCGATAATCCAACGCAGCTCAACCAGCCCATGCGCCAGCCCCCGCAGCAGCCAATGCCACAGCCGGCTGCCGAGGCACAGATGAGCCGGGCGCCCGCCTGGAACGACGGCAGCCCTGTGGTGGCGCCGACCCGTGTTCCCGAAGAGGACGAGAGCGAAGAGGTCGCGATGCTGCGGCCGAACAATCCGATGATGAGCCAACCGGCGGCGCCCGTCGATCCCAGCGTCATGCCGTCCTCCGAGCTTGCCTGCCGGCGCGAGCTGAAGCGCATGGGCGTACTCTTCGACAACAAGCCGCCGATCTCGAACGGGCCGGCCTGCCAGGTACCCTATCCGGTGTCGCTGAAGGGGCTTTCCGGTAATATCGGCGTCCGCCCCGCCGTGACGTTGAACTGCCAGGTGACGCTCGCCTTCGCCAAATGGGTGAAGAACGAACTGGCGCCGTCCGCCCGCTACCGCTACTGGTCCGGCATCAAGACGATCCAGCCGCTCGGCGGCTATTCCTGCCGACGCATGAACAATAGCCGGCAGAAATACAATCCGATGTCGGAACACGCCCGCGGCAACGCCATCGACGTCGGCAAGTTCGTGCTGAAGAACGGCCACGAAATCGACGTGCGCAAGAAGGGCCTGTTCTCGCTGCGCGAAGGGCGGCTTTTGAAGGCGGTGCGCAGCGACAGCTGCCGCTATTTCAACACCGTGCTCGGCCCCGGCAGCAACCCGGAGCACTGGAACCACTTCCACTTCGATCTTCGTTCCCGCAAGAGCGGCAAGGCCTATTGCGACTGATGCATATCGCCTAAACCATGCGGCGCGGGTGCAGCTGATGTCGCAGCATCGGGCTTGGCCGCCAAAAAACGGTTCATCCCTGCCGCAGGGCGCGCTATAGATCGGCGAGCCGATTGCGTTTCGAAAGTTTGATCCATGAGCTATGATTTCCATGTCGGCCAGAAGGTCGTCTGCATCAACGACACCTTCAAGCATGTCAGCATCGACCAGCTGATCCGCAAGGGCGAGATCTATACGATCCGCTGGGTGGGTGAATATACCCATTATATCGACGGCACGTTCATCGGGGTGAAGCTCGCGGAAATCAATCGCGGCAATGACGACGGGCCGGAAGGTTATGGGGCGGCCGACATGCCCTATCGCGCGACGCGCTTCCGGCCCCTGGTGAAGGACAAGATCTCGTCACTGCGCAAGCTGTTGGCGCCGACGCCCGATGCACCGGTCGAACCGAAGGAAAAAATCAGGAAGAAAGAGAAGGTCTGAACGCCCCACGGCACCGATCAGGCCGTCTTTCTGCTCAGGAACAGCGCAGTCTCTTTGCGGACCTCAAGCACGCCGCTGCGTTGGCTGAACGCTTCGGCAATGGCTTGACGGAACCGGATGAGTTGAGTTTCGCCGGCGCGATCGCCGGGCGGATAGGAGGTGAGCGCCAGGAATACATCCTCGGGCTCGGTGATACGCAGGCCTGCCGGATGCTGCGACATGCTGACGTTTCCAAACTGCGACCGCATCGATCGTTCGGCGGCGTCATATCCGAAGGCTTCGGCAGCCGGATCGGATGGGGCGCTGCCGAATACGGCCGTTAGTTCATAGATCTCCCGCATATTGTCGGCGCCGTTGGTTGTAACCGCGAGAACGCCGCCCGGCTTCAACACTCTCGACATGTCCGCGATGCCGGCGGCCGGGTCGGGTAGGTGATAGAGCATGTGCATCGCGATCACGGCATCGAAGGTGTCATCTTCGAAGGGGAGCGCGACGGCATCAGCTTGACAGCCCCGAACGGAGCCGAATGGCAGTGCGCTGCAACGCGCCATCGCCTCGTCGACCATGCCGGGTGAAAGGTCGGCGAGCGTCAGGTGGAGGTCCGCCGGCAGCAAACCTGCCGTTGCCGCCCAGAACCAGGCTGGCCCGCAGCCGACGTCGAGGACGCGATCGCCCGGTTTCAGGGGCAATTGCGCCGCAATCCACGGAAACCAGGCTGTCTCGGCGATGGTGTATTGGCTATGCAGTCGAGCCCGTGCGGCAAGCTTCCGGCTGTCGCCATACTGCTCGGCATTGTCTGCTGTTATGGAGGACATGGCATCTCTCTGGGTTTCTTCACAGGATGCGCCCCGCCTCTGGTTCGTCGGCAGAGCCTATAGATGGCCCCATTCCCGGACAAGACGTGACCTTGCGCAACGGGCCAGCTTGTTCGCATAGCTGCCGCTGAGGGTTGCCCGGATATGGCGCGTTTCCACCTTTGGAAATAAATCGCATCCGATTAAATCGGAATGTTGTTGACATCGGTTTTGGCCAAGCGTATTAGAGCGCATCCGATTTAATCGGATGCGTATTAAACTTAAACCGAAAGGATATCACCATGACCGAGAAGCTTCTATTTACCGGCAAAACCCACATCTCCGGCGGCCGCGACGGCTCCGCGCGCAGCAGCGACGGGACGATCGACATCAAGCTGCCGCAGCCGCATCCGGCCGCCGAAAACCTGTTCGGCATCGCCTGGTCGGCCTGCTACATCGGTGCCATCGAACTTGCCGCTGCCCAGAGAAAGATCAAGCTGCCGGCCGGTCCCGAGGTCGACGCGGAGATTACTCTCAACGCCGACAACGGCTCCTTCTTCCTGAGGGCGCGCCTCAATGTCAGCCTGTCCGGCATCGATCGCGACATCGCGCAGGAGCTGATCGAGGCAGCCCATGGCATCTGCCCTTATTCCAAGGCGACACACGGCAATATCGACGTCGAGACCAAGCTTGTCTGAGCGGGCGAGGGCAGACCTCCTCGCCGGAGGATTTGATGCGGAGGGCCTGCCGGTCGGCCGGCAGACCTCTTTCTGAAGTAGCAGGCACGGGAAACCTTGCCGATCTGGAGAGCAAGCGATGATCAATAGCCACGGCCAGTCGCACCAGGCCTATGACGAGTTTTCACTTGTGCTCGACCCTGATGTCTATGAGCCGTTGCCCGATGACTGGCTGATCGGCATCACTGATGTCGTCAATTCGACCACGGCGATCCGGTCGGGGCGCTACGAAGACGTCAACTATGCGGGCGCATCGATCATCGCCGCCCTCGGCAATGCCTGGGGTTCGTTCGATTTTCCCTTCGTGTTTCGCGGAGACGGGGCAGCATTCGCCTTGCCGCCACAGGGCATGATGGTGGCGACATCGGCATTGCGGCAGGTCGCGGACTTTGCAAGAGCCGATCTCGATCTAACCCTTCGTATCGGGCTGCTCACCGTACGCGAAATCCGCACCAGTGGGCGCGACGTCAGAATTGCCCGTTATGCCGCCTCCGAGAACGCGAACTATGCGATGTTTGCAGGGGGCGGGCTCAAATGGGCGGAGCAGCAGATCAAGAACGGCCGGTACCTGGTCAAGCCGGGCCGCTACGCGACGAAGCCCGACCTGACCGGTCTCAGCTGTGACTGGACCCCGTTCCCAAGCCAGCGAGGCGAGATCCTGTCGCTGCTGGTCGAGCCAAATGACCATACCCGTCCCGAGGTCTTTGCGGCGCTGGCGAAACGCGTGCTTGCGATTTTCGATGCCGCACCGCGCCAATCTCATCCGCTTCCCGGCGATGTTCCCATGTCAGGAGACAGCGGGAAGCAGGTCGATGCGAAAGGCTGGTCGGAGGTCGCCGCCAATTCGGATTTCCGCAAGTTCGACGACGGTTTGCGTCTGACGCTGGACTGCACACCGGAACAGATCGACAGGGTCGAAGCGATCCTCGTTCCGGCGAGGGCGCGCGGCAAGATCAAGTTCGGACTGCATCGGCAATCCCATGCGCTGATGACCTGTCTCGTGCCATCAGACAGGCCGGATTCGCACCTGCATTTCCTCGATGGAATGGGCGGCGGCTATGCCAGGGCCGCCGAGAAGATGGAGGAAGGCGCGCTTGACGATGTCGTCCGGCATCACGGTCCGTAGGCTCAGGACCCAGCCGGCGCGGGATCATGGCTGCCAAGAGATCTAAGCGGGCTTCCCCGTTTCCCGGCTGGCCAGGTTTGCGAGCATTTTGCCGAGTTGAGGTGGCGCCAGCTCGACATCGCATTCTATCGTGGCGACACTAAACCATCTAAGCTCGGTGTGTTCGTCATCGACCAGCCGCGGATAGCCGTGCCACTGATCGATGCGATAGACATGAAAGGTGACGGATGCCTCAGGCGGGTCTTCCGATATGAACTTTCCCGCAAACTGCCAGCGCTGCGGCGTCACGCCTATTTCTTCCATCAATTCCCGGCGCATTGCCGTCTCGGCGTCTTCGCCGTCTTCGACATGGCCGCCCGGGAGGCTCCAGCGATCCGGGTGCACCTTGCGCTCGGAACTGCGCCTGGCCAGAAGAACGGTTCCGTTCTGGCTCAAGACGCCCATCGCGATGTCGGGCATGCATTCTCCTTTCCTCATCGATCTCGCGCCGATGCTGCCCGCAGCCACGGTTCTTTGCAATGACCAGTCGTCTATCGAGACAGTCGAGGCATAGCCTGACAGGGTAAGTTGACCCCTGTATTGCCCGGGCGCATAGTCCCCAGACAGACGCGAATGACCTGCTGTTGCGAACGAGGTCGGTCAGTCGATCTTCGTCCGTTTCCGAACAGATCAAACGGAGAGGAGAGCGTCATGCCACCCACATCCCTATCAACGCCCACGCGGCGCGAGCTGCTTGCCGCCGCGGCCGCTGCCGGGGCCATCGGCATGCTTGCCGGGACGCGCAGCGCTGAGGCGAACGGCGACGGGCTTAGCCCGTTCAGCGTCAATTTCCCCGAGGATCAACTTGACGATCTGCGCCGGCGCGTCGCGGCCACCCGTTGGCCGGATAAGGAGACCGTCGCCGATGATACGCAGGGCGTGCAGCTCTCGACAATCCAGAAACTCGCGAAACATTGGGCGACGGATTACGATTGGCGCAAGATGGAGGCGCGGCTCAACGCTTTGCCGCAATTCATCACCGAAATCGACGGGCTGGATATCCACTTCATTCACGTCCGCTCCAAGCATAAAAATGCGCTGCCGCTGATCGTCACACATGGATGGCCCGGCTCGATCATCGAGCAACTGAAGATCATCGAACCGCTCACCGATCCGACAGCGCATGGCGGGAGCGAAGAGGACGCATTTGACGTGGTGATCCCGTCTTTGCCGGGCTACGGCTTTTCGGGGAAACCGACGGGGTCGGGGAACTGGAACCCGCCGCGCATCGCGCATGCCTGGGCGACGCTGATGCAACGTCTCGGCTACACGGAGTTCGTGGCGCAGGGTGGCGACTGGGGCAATGCGGTCACCGAATTGATGGCGGTGCAGGAGCCGGCGGGATTGCTCGGCATTCACACGAACATGGCGGCCACGGTTCCTGCTGACATCGCCAAGACCCTTGCCGCCGGTGGCATGCCGCCAGCCGACCTGTCGCCGGACGAAAGGCGCGCCTTCGATCAGCTCGACGATTTTTACAAGAATGGGCTGGGCTATGCCATCGAGATGAACAACCGGCCGCAGACGCTCTACGGGATCGTCGACTCGCCGGTTGGGCTTGCGTCGTGGATGCTCGATCACGACATCCGCAGTTACCGGATGATCGCCCGCGTTTTCGACGGAGAGCCCGAGGGGCTGACCAAGGACGATATCCTCGACAACGTCACGCTCTACTGGCTGACGAACACAGCAATCTCCTCGGCACGCCTCTATTGGGACAACGCGCACCATCCGTCGGGCGGGTTCTTCGATCCCAGGGGCATCAAGATCCCGGTGGCGGTCAGTGCTTTTCCCGACGAGATCTACCAGGCGCCGCAGAGCTGGGCGGAGAAGGCCTATCCGAAGCTCATCCATTACAACCGGTTGCCGAAGGGCGGTCACTTCGCCGCCTGGGAACAGCCGATGGCTTTCACTGCCGAGCTCAGGACTGCGTTCCGGCCGCTGCGGCAGTAGACCTATAGGCGGGATCAGGCGACTGATGCCGTGATCACGATTTCCCCGGTTCGCCCTGCGTTGACCGCAGGAGGTTGTCGCGCAGCGTCGTCACCGATTTCTGCACGACGGGAAAGTCGTCGCCAAGGCCGGTGGCCCCAAGCAGCGCGTTGCCGGGATCGGTTTCAACGAGTTGGCGCCCTGCCGGCGTCAGGCTGAGCCGCACCTGCCGTTCGTCGGCGGGATCGCGGTGACGGGTGATATAGCCATTCGACTCCAGCTTCTTGAGGATGGGCGTCAGCGTGTTGGATTCGAGGAACATCTTTTCCCCCAACGCTCCAACGGTCTGGTCGTCCTCTTCGGAGAGGGCCACCATGGCGATATATTGGGTATAGGTCAGGCCAAGTTCGTCCAGGATCGGCTTGTAGGCGCGGCCGAAGGCGAGATTTGCAGAATAGACCGCGAAGCACAGAAAGTTGGAAAGTTTCCGGCCGTCCTTGCCCGCCGACGGGGAGGCGGGCGCAGGCGTGCCAGGCTGTCTTGCGGTTTTAGATACGGGCATGGTTTCATCCTATCCAGGCTCTGAATGTTAGGAGTTACGATATACATCGTATCCGATTAAATCGCAACTGAATTGGTGACTCTTTTCGACCAGCTTGTCCGGCCGTCGCCCCCAGCTTCAGGAGCGGCGGCCCGTCGACGCCTTGCCGCCTAGCCGAACTTCTCCGTCGTATCGGCCTTGCCGAATACCCAGTAGCCGGATGCCTTGATCCAGCCGAGGGGGCAACCTCGTTCCAGCAGGTAGGCGCGGATATCGCGTGTCACCGAGGCTTCCGCCGCGACCCAGATGAAGGTTTCCGGCTGGATATCGACCGTGCTTAAGAGTTTCAGCAGCGGTGCGGCATCGGTTGACTGAGAAAGAGGCCGGTGCGCCCAGTGGAGGTGCAGTTCGGCTGATGTCTCGAAGCTCTGCTCTTCCAATGGGCCGGTGACGGCTGCGATTGTGGTGATGACGGTTCCGGCGCCGCTCTCCTCGATCCGGCGGCCGATCGCCGGCAGTGCGGTTTCGTCGCCGATCAGCAGCCACCGTTTGACCGTCGCGGAAACGACGGCGGAGCCCCTTGGTCCGCCGATCTCGAGCCTGTCGCCGGGGCGCGAATTGATCGCCCATTGGGTCACCGGGCCCGCCTCGTGCAGGGCGAAGTCGATGGTCAATTTCCGCTCGGCATTGTCATAGCGGCGCGGCGTGTAGTCACGACGCTCTTCTCCACCATCGGCAGTGGGAGTGAAGATCTTGATGTGATCATCAGCACCGAGACTGATGAAATCGGCGAGATCGTCACCTGCCAATATGACCCGGCGCATGCTCGGAGTGATATCGACGACGCTTTCGACTGTCAGTAAGCGCCGCCGCGTGTCGTGGCGAATCCGCTCAATGCCAGGGGCCGATGAAGCTTGATCTTTGAATTGATTGTTATCCATGTGTCCTTCCGGGGCTTCTGAAGCTCGATCCGCAGGACACAGTCGCGCAGATCGAAACCGCAAAGCCGTTCGATCATACGCGTTGAGTGACGTTAACGCTTACGTGGCCGGGTGACCCGACCATTGACGGCATGATGTAGCCGACGGCGGCGGCATCTGCAACGGCAAGGTGGCCAACAAGGGCGATGATTGCCAAAGTTTAACTTTCTGGTGCCGTTCCGGTCGGGCAAAGATTGGCCAATCAGCGGCAGGAATTTCGTGCAGGCGGCGATGGAGAAGACAATGGACAGCAGAATCCAGGACGTGCTCGACATTTATCACGCGATGATCGAGACGGAGCATAACAGCCCGCGCGAGCTGCCGCCCGGCGGGCGCGACGGCGGACAGGATCAGCGGCTGCGCGCGGTCGGACCTGCGACTGGACAGTTCATCAATGTCCTCGCCAAGAGCCTCAAGAGCCCGACCATTCTCGAACTTGGCACGTCCTTCGGTTATTCCGGGATATGGCTGGCGGAAGCCGCGCGCGCTTCCGGCGGGCGGCTGATCACCATGGAAATGCACGGTTACAAATCGGCTTACGCACGCGACATGGCCGGCAAGGCGGGGCTCGGGGAGTATGTGGAATTCAAGGTTGGGGATGCGGTCCAGATGATCGGCGCGCTTTGCTCCGGCATCGATTTGGTGCTGGTGGATCTCTGGAAGGATCTCTACGTTCCCTGCCTCGATGTTTTCTATCCCAAGCTCAATCCGGGCGCGATCATCGTTGCCGATAACATGCTGCGCCCGGGAGGCGATGATCTCAAACGCTACGGGCAAGCCGTTCGTGCCAAGCCAGGGATATCAAGCGTGCTGCTGCCGGTCGGCAGCGGGCTTGAGGTCAGTCGGTTCGATTGAGGCTGAGGCGAGATTAGCGGCTATTTTGTTTTTAGTTGCAGCAAAAAAGATGACACGTTTGAAGCTAATTTCCGACACTTTCCCGATCAAAGCTCCGCCATCGCGAGCTTTGGAGATGTGATGTCGGGCATTCTTATCGCCACGCTGTTGGCAACGGTTTCAGCAAAGATTCCCGCCGGATTTTCCAGTGGTGACCTCCTCTATTCTGAATGCGGCGGCTCACGGTAGTTTGTCGTCGGATATGTCGCGGGTTGGTTGGACAAGTGGAACCGGGACGAGTATTTGGCCCGCCGTATTTTCACCGAAGTCGTTCCTGCGCCGAAAGCAATGGTGAACTCGGCGTATTTTGCCAACTCCGTTGGGGTAAACGTCTGTGTGCCGGTTGGAACGACCGCGGAAGCAATCGGCAATACGCTGTGTACATTCCTAGAAGAGAATCCCGGCATTCGCGAGGCCACTGGCGACGAGCTGATGACGACGTTGATCGCCTATAAATACCGCTGCCCCGTGCCGTAGGAACGTCAAACTCCCCCCGGCTTGTTGGTTTCGATGAAACGGCTGAGTGAGGTGGCGGCGTTCAGCATGTGGGCGCGCATGCGCCGCGATGCCATCTCACCGTCGCCTTCGGCGATCGCTTGCATGATTGCCTCGTGCTCGTCCCGGGATCGGCGGAGCCGTTCGCCCTGGCGCAGCTGCGTGCGCCGGAAGGCGTTCAGGCGGTTGCGCACGGCGATTGCCTGTTCGGCAAGAAAGCTATTGTGGGTGGCGTGATAGATGGCTTCATGGAATTGGCGGTTGAAGCTGTCATAGGCGTCGAAATTTCCGGCTTCGACAATCGACTGGGAGAGGTCGTGCAGTTCGATCAGATGGCTGCGCTCCAGCGGTGTCATGCGGTAGGTGGCGAGCCTGACGCATACGGCCTCGATTTCGGCCACCGTTTCGAACATTTCCATGATGCGCTCGGGCGTCATACGGGCGACGACGCCGCCGCGCCGGGCGCGAAGCTCGACGAGGCCACCCGCCGCCAGCTGACGCAGCGCTTCGCGAACCGGCGTCCGGGAGGCGCCAAAACGATCGGCAAGCTGCTGTTCGTCCAACGCTGCGCCCGCCGCCAGCGTGCCGGTGGCGATCTCGTCCGTCAGGGCGTTGCGAATGCGGTCGGAGAGCAACCCGCGATCATCACCGTCATCCTCGGTTTCGAAACCACTCGCCATTCCGTTATCTCCGATCTGTTTCAACACCGACAGCTCGATCGATTGTGTATGCAAATGCGATTTAAGTGCCCACGTAGCGTATACACTTACGACATCACGAAGGTGTTACGTATTCAATAATTGACTTTATGTCGGATGGGAATACATAAATCTCCAGCGAGCAGGCTTTTGCATACACGAAGCCGCTTCAGATACCGAATTTGAATACGACCGGAGCCGCAACACGACGAAGGCCAGCGCCTTGCGCCGGGCAAACTAACCGTTCCGATAAGGCATCACAGACCAATTTTGACTTGGCTTCGGTTCTTCGGTCCCGAGCCGCATGCTTTCGATCCTTCAATTCCTGGACGCACAAGGAACCAGATCATGATGATGAACAGACGGACTTTCTCGGCTGCCCTTGTTGTCGGCGCCGCCGCTTCTCTGCTTGCCACCCGCGGCATGGCCGCGACATCCGCTCCAGTTAAGGCGCGCAACGTCGTGCTGGCGCACGGGCTGTTTGCCGACGGCTCGTGCTGGACCGAGGTGATCGCGCGCCTGCAGGCGGCCGGGCTCAATGCCACGGCGGTGCAGAACCCGCTGACGACGCTGCCGGAGGCCGTCGCTGCCGTGAAGCGGGTGCTCGACCGGCAGGATGGCCCGACGGTTCTGGTCGGGCATTCGTTTTCCGGCATGATGGTCACCGAGGCCGGCGTGCACCCTGATGTTTCGGCGCTTGTTTATGTCGCGGCGCGGGCGCCGGATGCGGGCGAGGATTATACCGCTCTCGCCAAGACCTACCCGACGCCGCCGGCTTCGGCCGGCATCGTCTTCGACGGCGACGAGGGTCGGCTGAGCGAGGAAGCCTTCCTGCGTGATTTCGCCGGCGACCTGCCGGAGGCGAAAGCGAAAGTTCTCTATGCTGTGCAGCAGCCATTCCAAAAGGCGCTGCTGACCGGCAAGACGACACAGGCCGCCTGGCGTTCAAAGCCGAGCTGGTATGCCGTCTCGACCGAGGACCGGACGATAAATCCCGATCTCGAACGCTTCATGGCCAAACGCATGGGCGCGAAGACCATTGAAATCCAGGCCAGCCATCTGTCGTTGATCTCCCACCCGGACGAGATCACAAAGCTGATCCTCGAGGCGGCGGGACAGAATACGGACTGATGCCGAGGCCGGGAAGCGGCAGGGCCGTTCGCCGGCTGGTCACCGGCTTGCTTTGGTGATGGGCCATGATGCCGCGACGGTCGCGTCAAGTTTGGCTGAGGTTCGGAACAAGAGGCGGCCGAGGGTGTTAACCGAACTAAGCCTCCATCGAAGTTGCAGTTCACCTCGCTTGCGAGAGACCGCTATGGCCATCCACTTCAATCATACCATCCTCTTGGCTCGCGACAGCAAGACCTCGGCAGATTTTCTGGCCGATATGTTGGGGCTGCCGGCGCCGCGGCGCTGGGGGCCGTTCTACATGGTCACGACCGACAACGACGCCAATCTCGATTATATGGATACGGAAGGCGAGATCGTCCGCCAACACTACGCCTTCCTGGTCGGAGACAGTGAATTCGACGAGATATTCAATCGAATTCGCGAGCGGAACCTGCGCTACTGGGCTGACCCCGGCCAGCGGAAGCCGAGCGAGACCAATGACCACGACAACGGGCGCGGGGTCTATTTCGAAGATCCGAACGGCCACCTGGTTGAAATCATCACGCGCGCCTATGGCAGCGGCGGCTGGAATCCGTGAGCTTGGGGCCAAGGGAGGCGATCCCCGTGCCGATCATGGATAATCATACCAGGCGGCAGCATCCCTGAGCGGCGAGGGGCCGCCGCTCCTCTCATGTCGGTCGGCGCAGCGGCCTGAACGCTGCTCGAAGCTCGGCGGAGAAGAGCTCCGGCTGCTCCCAGGCGGCGAAGTGGCCGCCCTTGTCGACCTTGTGGAAATAGCTAAGGTTGCGATAGGCGCGACGGGCCCATGTCTCCGGGGCCTGATAGCTCTCCCCAGGAAAGACGGTGATGGCGACCGGAAGCGCGATCTTGGAGGTCTTCTCCCCGGCCGCAAGGACGGGACTGCGCCCGCCGCCGTATTCCCAGTAGATCCGGGCCGAGGAAGCGGCGCTGTTGGTCAACCAGTAAAGCGTGATGTCGTCGAGCACCTCGTCGGGAGACTTTTCGGGATCGCTGCTGTCGTAGGTCCAGTGCGTGAAGCCTGGATGACCGAGCATCCATGCCGCAAGGCCGGCCGGGGAATCCGATATGGCGTAGCCGATCGTCTGCGGCCTCGTGCTCATCATCGTGGCATAGGACCTGTTCCCCATCTTGGCTGCGGCGCTGAGGGCATCGAACGCCGCGCGTTCTTCGGTGGAGAGTCGCTGCGGCGCCGGCCCGCCCGCGGCGAGCACTGCGGCAACTTCGGGCGGCACGACAGCCGGCAGGTTGATGTGGATGCCGAGCAGACCTTGTGGCGCGAGCCGTGCCATCGCGCCGGAGACCGGCGAGCCCCAGTCGCCGCCCTGGGCGACGTAGCTGCTGTAAGCGAGGCGCTTCATCAATTCCGCCCAGGCCTGCGCGATGCGGTCCGGCCCCCAGCCGGTGCCGGTCGGCTTGCCGGAGAAGCCGTAGCCCGGCATCGAAGGAATGACCACGTCGAACGCATCTTCGGCGCGTCCGCCATGAGCGGTCGGATCGGTGAGCGGGCCGATGATCTTGAGGTTCTCGAATACCGATCCCGGCCAGCCATGGGTGATGATGACGGGCAGAGCATTCGGATGTTTCGAGCGGACGTGAATGAAGTGGATGTCTAGGCCGTCGATCTCGGTGATGAATTGCGGCAGCGCGTTCAGCTTCGCTTCCGCCTTTCGCCAGTCGTAGCTGGTGCCCCAATAATCGACGAGCGGCTTGATCTTTTCGAGCTGTATGCCCTGCGACTGGTCGTCGACCGTCTCGCGTTCGGGCCAGCGTGTTGCCAGCACGCGCCGGCGAAGGTCGAGGAGGTCCGCCTCGGGAGTGTCGACGCGAAACGGGCGGATCGCATCTCCGGTGGCAGCCGATGCTGGATAGGACGGAAACAGGCTGGTCGCGCCCACCGCGGCGATCCCGATCGCCGCGGTGGTCAGGAACCTGCGCCGGTCGCGGTTCAGGGATTCCGGGCCGGCACTTGTGAGCATTTTGAAGAGCATGGTCATGGCATTGTCTCCTTTGAAGCCGACGCCTTGGGCAAGACTTCGATGAGTTCGGCCGTCGTCAGAATAGCATGGGCGTAGGTCGGGCCGTTCAGCTTGTGCGCAGCATCTATCATTTGGTGCGAGAAGGCGGCCGTCGCGTCGCTCACCAGGGTCCCGAAATAACCGAGTTCCATGGCGAAGCGGGCGGTGGATTCGATACAGGTATTCCCGCCGGATCATCTCGATGCGAGGCCGGCCGTATCGCGCAGGTGATCGGGATGCGTGCCGCCGCCCATACTTCTCGCCACCATCGCGACGATGGTTTCGAAGAGTTCGTTCTTTGCCTCGACAGCGGTGATGTCGCCCGACGCGGCGGCATAGGAGAGCGCTTCGGCGGCGCCGAGCATGGCCCAGAGGCCGGCTGCGGCGATCGTGCCGGCACCGGTAAAGGGCGAAAGCGCGATGCGGCATTTCTCGATGAAGGCCGCTTCGTATTCGCGCTTGATCCTTTCGAGTTCCGGCGAGCCGGCAAGTGCTGCGATCACACCGGGGATTTCGCGGCCCTGAAGAAGCACGCAGTCGACATAGGAGGTGGCGATGACTTTGGCCCGGTCGGCGAGCGACGGCTGGCTTGCCGCAAGGGCTGCATCCATCACAGCCGTCTGGCGGGCGTCGAATTCGCGGTAGAGCGCTGCGAGCAGGCCGGGGCGGGTTTCGAAATGATCATAGACCACGGGTTTCGTTACGCCCGCCCGCTCGGAAAGCCGGCCGAGGGTCAGCGCTTCCGTTCCCTCGTCACGGGCGATCTGCCAAGCGACGTCGAGAAGCTGGCGATGCCGGTCCTGCCGCGACAGGCGGCGGCGCGGTTGCGGATCGGTCGGCTGACCTGTTGTTTCGGCGCTTGACATCACTATATACCAAAAGTAACTTACTGAAAGTAGCTTACCAAAGGTATACAGCCCGCGTCTTCCGTCCGCAATCATTCAACAGGAGTTTTCTGCATGCACGCGCTCATCGTCGTCGCGCATCCCGATCCCCGGTCCCTCACCCACGGCGTTGCCGCCCACCTTGCCGAGGGTGTCGCGCTTGCCGATGCCGGCCATTCCCTGGAGATCGCCGATCTCGCGGCCGAGGGCTTCGATCCCCGGTTCAGCGCTGCCGATCTCGGCCTGCATCTGAGGGACGAGGCGGTGCCGGCCGATGTCGCCGCCGAGCAGGCGAGGATCGACCGCGCCGATGCGCTGGTGCTCGTCTATCCTGTCTACTGGTGGTCGATGCCGGGGCTGCTCAAGGGATGGATCGACCGGGTGTTCACCAATGGTTGGGCTTATGACGATCGCTCGGGTACCGGGGTGGCGAAGCTGCTCGGCCGTCTGCCGGTGCATCTGGTCGGGCTTGGCGGCGCCGATGCCGGGACCTATGCGCGGCACGGCTATTTCGGCGCCATGAAGACGCAGATCGATCACGGCATCTTCAACTATTGCGGCGCCCCCGTAGTGACATCCGAGCTGCTGCTCGAAGCCGGGCCGGACGATGTGGCCGCTCATCTCAAGGCGGCGCGCGCCATCGGCTGCGGGCTTTTTGACGGTTCGCGGCAATAGAGGGCTATCCGGCCGCGCCGTTTTGCGGGTCGGCGCGGGCAGAGTCTTGCGCCACCGGCCTTTTCACGAGAAAAGCCTTGGATGAGCATTCCCAAGACACATCCCTTCGATTTCGACCCCACCTACGGCATGCATCTCGCGGAGCTTCTCGCGGTCGAGCCGCCCGAGGCGGCTGCGGGTTTCGACGATTTCTGGAGGGCGCGTTATCTCAAGGCGCTGGCGGTCGATCCGCAGCCGGTGCTGCGCCGGAGCAAGATCACCCACCCCGACTGGCACGTGCTCGACCTCGTCTATCTCTCGACTGGCTCGTTCCGGATCGGCGGCTGGCTCATCCTGCCGCGCAAGGGGGAGGTGCGGCGCGGCCTCGTCGTCGGGCATGGTTATGGCGGGCGGGATCGGCCTGAATTCGATCTGCCGGTCAAGGAAACGGCAGTGCTTTTTCCCTGCTGCCGCGGGCTGTCGCTCAGCGCTCGTCCGCCGATCTCGCAGAATCCCTCCTGGCATGTGCTCCACGATATCGACAAGCCGAAATCCTATATCATCGGCGGCTGCGTCGAGGATATCTGGCTCGCGGTTTCGACGCTTGTTGCGCTCTATCCCTGGCTTTCGGAGCATATCGGTTATAGCGGCATCAGCTTCGGCGGCGGTGTCGGGGCGATGGCGATCGCTTACGACCAGCGCATCGATCGCGGTCATCTGGCGCTGCCGAGCTTCGGGGATCAGCCGCTGCGGCTGACCTTGCCGACAGTCGGCAGCGCGCAATCGGTGCAGGAGTATCATAAGAAACACGCAGATGTGCTCGAGACGCTTCGGCTCTACGATGCGGCAACAGCCGCTTCGCGGATCAAGGTGCCGATGCTGGTTGCTGTTGCGCTGTTCGATCCTTCGGTGGCGCCGCCCTGCCAGTTTGCTGTCGCGAATGCGATACCAAAATTTAATGAAATCTTCATCCTGGATGCAGGGCACTTCGACTATCCTGGCAGCGCTGAGCAAGAGGCGGTTCTCCGCGACAAGGTGGGACAGTTTTTCAGGGTGCCATGAACCGCGAATATCTGCGCTGGTACAGTCAGCGGCTGCATCGAGACATGGAGATGCTGGTGTTCGGCCATGCCGGCGCCAAGGTGCTGGTTTTCCCGACGCGGGAAGGGCGCTTCTTCGAATATGAGCAGCTCGGCCTGGTCGGAAGCCTTGCCGACAAACTGCAGGCCGGGCAACTTCAACTCTATTGCATCGAGGGTCTGGCCGCCGAGAGCCTCTATGGCTTCCACCGCCATCCGGCCGAACGCATCCGTCGGCATGCGGCTCTCGAAGAGTATATCCTCAACGAGGTGCTGCCGCTGATGGCAGCGAAGAACTCACACGACTGCACCATCGTGCACGGATGCAGCCTCGGCGCCTTCCAGGCGGCGAGCCTCGTCTTTCGTCATCCGCATCTCTTCCGCAAGCTCGTCGCCTTTTCCGGCCGATACGACCTGACGATGAAGGTGGAATCCTTCGGCGACCTGTTCGACGGCTATTACGACGACAGCATCTACTTCCACACGCCGGCGCATTTCCTGCCCGGACTTGGCGACGACTGGCGGCTCGACAGGTTACGTCAGCTCGACATCGTTCTCACCATCGGCGATGCCGATCCTTTCCTCGACAACAACCGCTATCTCAGCCGGCTGCTGGGCGAGAAGAATGTCGGCCATCAGCTACATGTCTGGGACGGACGCGCCCACCGCGCCGGCGCCTGGAGGAAGATGGCGCCGCTTTACATCTGACACCTCGGGATGCCCCTCACGGCCAACGCAAAGCCGCCGTCGCCACCGGCTCGTCCCAGAGCACGATCTCCTCGTCGGTCAGCAAGGCAAGGGTGACCGACAGTCCCTGCATGTCGAGCGAGGTGACGTAGGTTCCGACCAGTGAGCGCTCGATCGGGATGCCTCTTTCCTCGATGAAGCGGCGGGCGCCGTTATAGGCGAGGTAGAGTTCGGCGGGCGGCGTGCCGCCGAGGCCGTTGACGAAGAGCAAGGCCTTGGCGCCCGGCGCTGCCGCGATGTCGCCGGCGACGGTCTCGCAGAGATGGCCGATGATGGCGTCGGAGGTGGCGAAGGGCTGTCTGGCATGGCCGGGTTCGCCATGGATGCCGACGCCTATTTCCATTTCGTCGGGTCCGAGCGCAAACGTCGCGCGCTCGGTCTGCGGCACCGTCACGCCGTTCAGCGCCACACCCATCGAGCGGATGCGTGTGTTCAGTCTTTCGCCGAGCTGCTTCAACTCGGCCAGCGACATGCCGCGTTCGGCAGCAGCACCCAGGAGCTTTTCGACGATCAGCGTTCCGGCGACGCCGCGCCGGCCGGGGCCTTCGCCTATTCTCGACGTCTCGATATCGTCGCTGACGACGACCATCTCGAGGCTGTGGCGGTCGCCGGCCATCTCGATCGCCATTTCGAAATTCATCAGGTCACCGTCGTAATTCTTGACCACGAGCAGGCAGCCGGCGCCGGTATCGGCCTCTTCGATGGCGGCTATGATCTGGCTCGGCGTCGGCGAGGTGAAGATATGGCCGACGCAGGCGGCATCCAGCATGCCGTGGCCAACGAAGCCGATATGCATCGGCTCATGACCGGCTCCGCCGCCTGATACAAGCGCCACCTTGCCAGGCGTGACATGGCGGCGGCGGATGCATTTGCGCTCGGGCCCGAACACCACGAAGGCCTCATGGGCGCGCACGAAGCCTTCGACGCTTTCGGCGACCATGGTTTCCGCAGTGTTCATGAACTTCTTCATCAAGCCCCTCCCAAGGCCAAGGGCACTATGTTACGTCAACCTGCTCACTACTCACGGCTCACTCGCCCCTGAAATCGCGACGATCTTCTGCACCAGATCGGAGATCGCCTCTTCCAATAGGCGGTTTTTCCTGTCGTCACCGAAGTCCGGCACCATCAGCGACAGGTGCCGCAATTTCTCGGAATGGCCGAGATCCGGCAGCTTGCCGGGATGGGCGGCCTGATAGGCTTCGAGAAAGCGCTCCTGTTCAGCGGCGCTGAAATGGCAGACGCGGACGATCGTCGCGAGATGGCGCGCCGGCAGCGGCGTCGCATAGGTCGGGCTGGTGATCTGGGTGACGAAGCTGCGATGTTTTCCAAGCGCCGTCGCCAGGCGCTGGCGCGTGCCCGATGGCCTGTTGTCGATGATCTGCGCCAGAATGGACTTGTAGGCGATAATGGCGTCTTCGGTGTCTTCGCGCGCCATTCTACTCTCCGGCTGCCCTTGTGCCATCGGCGTTGAGGCCGATGATCGCCGATCTTATCGCGGGACGCCGGGCCGGCGCCACGGAAAAATGCCGGAGGCCGGCGGCGAGCAGCCCGGGCAGGTAGCTGGGATTGCCGGCCATGTCGCCGCAGATGCTGACCGGCTTGCCGGAGGTCAGCTTCACCGCCTGGGCAATCAGCCGGAGTACGGCGGGCGCCGCCTTGCCGGCATCGGCGTCGATGTCGTCGCGGGCGGAGGCGGCGAGATATTGCGCGAGATCGTTGGTTCCGAACGAGAAGAACGCCGCCGACCCGAACTTGTCGAGCATCAATGCGGCTGCCGGCACCTCCACCATCATGCCGATCGGCGGCATACGATGGAGCAGCGAACGGCGGCCGAGCTTTTCGGCTTCCTCGCGGAATATTTCGCGCATCCTGTCGATCTCGTCGGGAAAGGTCACCATCGGTAGCATCACCGACAGCCTGCCGAAGACGGCAGCGCGCAACAGGGCGCGCGCCTGCACGCTGGCGATTTCGGGCCGGGCAAGCAGCAGCCGGATGCCGCGCAGGCCAGAAGTGGAGAGAGCCGGCAGGTCTTCAAGGCCGGCGAGAGGCTTGTCGCCGCCGATATCGAGCATGCGGATCGTCACTGGCCTGTCGCCCGCCTGCTCCAGCACGCGGCGATAGATCGCCAGCTGGCGCTCCTCGTTGGCGGCATCGGCGATCGAGGTGAATGAAAATTCCGAGCGCATCAGGCCGACGCCTGCCGTTGCCGGATCGAGCGCGTCGATATCGGCGGGATCGTTGATGTTGATGGAGAGCAGGATCGGCACGCCGTCCGCCGTGCGTAGCTCGCCGCTTTCGGTATGCATGTCGCGGGCAGGTGTTTGTGCCGGTGCCGGGATCAGCATGCCGCCGGCCTTCAGGACGACCGCACCGGTGTCGCCATCCACGCGAACGGGATCTCCATCTGCTGCCGAAAAGCGACCGGTGCCGACCACCATCGGTACCGATTTCGCCCGGGCGAGCAGGGCGACATGGCCGGCGGTGCTGCCTGCGAACAGCGCGATGCCGCCGCCTTTCGACCAGTCGTGGGCGAGAAATCGGCTCGGCTCCATATCCTTGCCAATGAAGACCGAACCGGGCGGGAAATCGGCGATCGGGGTGCCGGCGAGCGCCCCGAGCACGCGGTTCTTGATGTCGAGAATATCGACGGCGCGGGCCCGCATCTGCTCCTCGTCGGCCGCTTCGAGTTCGCCGATATAGGCGTCCAGGGTAGCGACCCAGGCGAAGACGACGTTCTCATCGGCCTGCATGCGTGCGCCCGTCGCCTCAGCGATCGTCGGATCACGCAACACCTCGATCTGGAAATCGATGATATCGCGGCTTTCGGCGTCGGCGCCCTCGGCAAGGTGCTCGAGTTCACTGATCGAGATGTCGATCGCCTTTTCCAGTGCGCCGAATCCGCCGGCGATTCGAGGCGCGGGTGCGACGTCCGGCCGCTCGGCAGCGGAGGGAGCCTTCAGCTTCTCCGCGAGAAAGGCCGGGCCGGATGCGATGCCCGGGGATGCGCTCTTTGCTTTCAGCTTAAGCGGTTCGGCCATGTTTCTTTTCCTCATCGAAGTTGCGCTCGATGAGTTCCTTCAGCGCGCGGATCGCCTCTTCGGCGAGAATGCCGTCGGCGCGGATCCGGAGGATCGATCCTTTGCGGATTCTCGCGCCCATGATCTTGATGATGCTCTTGCCGTTCAGCCAGATATCGCTGCCGTTGACGGCGACCTCGATCGAACAGGGAAAGGACTTGGCAAGCCGCGTGAAGGTGACGGAGGGGCGGGCATGCAGCCCGACGCCGTGCTTGACTTCCACCTCCGTCTGGCAATTCACGTGCAATGGATCGGGCTCCTGTTTTTCAATACGCAATCCGCTCGTCATCAGGGGGACAGTTCCTCGGCTGTGGCGACGACCTTGGCCAATGATGCGCCCCCCGACGCTTCAGCGGCAGCGATGACGGCACCTTCGACCAGCGGCGCGTTGCAGATGGAGACGAGGCCCGAGCGGGGAAGCCCCAGCATTTCGATCGCCATCTCGCTATTGGTTTCGGCGCCGCCGAGATCGACGAAGACGGCGACGCCGGCATCGGACCAGGCGGCCTCGATCGCTTTCAGGATGCCGCCGGCATCGGTGCCGAGTTCGCCATGGACGTTGCCGCCCGACCAGGCGAGCGGCACGCAGTCGCCCACCATCTGTCGCACCATATCGGCGATTCCCCTTGCCACCAGCGGCGAGTGAGAGACGATCACGATACCCACATTTGCGGTCTTTCCATTCATTGCGGACGATGCTCCCCGAGATAGCGGCAGATCGCCGTGGTCAGCAGCGCGCAACTCGACGCGCCGGGATCGACATGGCCGATTGAACGATCGCCGAGATAGGCGGCGCGTCCGCGCATCGCTTTCATGTCAGCGGTGCGGTTGGCGGAACGCTCGGCCCTGCGGGCGATTGCGCCGAGCGGCGAGCGGCTGGCGAGTGCCGCATGCACGGGATAGAGCACGTCGAGCAGGGTCTTGTCGCCGGCATGCGCCCGACCGCGTCTTGCGACGGCATCGATCGCCTGTTTCAGCACCTGTGGAAAATCGGCCCTTTCGTTACTTTTGCGAAGCTCGCGGCCGATCTCCATCAGCAGCGTGCCGTAGAGCGGGCCGGCCGCACCCCCGACATTCATCACCAGCGTCAGGCCGATCTTTTCCACGGCGTCGGGGAAGGGCAGGCTGGACAGGCTCTCGCCCTCGGCGCTCACCGCCTCGCAGCCGCGCCGCATGTTGGTTCCGTGATCGCCATCGCCGATGGCGCGATCGAGCGCGCAGAGATGATCTGTGTTTGCCGCGATCGTCGCGCGGCACACCTCGATCAATCCTGCCACAAGCACCGGTTCCGCCTGCACTGCCATCCTCCCTGTCGCCGCGCCTCCCGCGGGCTTTTGAATTTCACGCCGGTCAGGCGAGGCTTGCCGCCACGCCGAACGCGCCAGCAACCGCCACGGCGCCGGGATCGGCAACGCCCGCCAGATCCCTTTCGCCTACATAGGAGGCACGTCCGGCTCTCGCCTTCAACATCGTCTTCGTCGACTCCGCACCCGCTGCCGCAGCCCTTGCCGCAGCGGCGATATCGCCGGATGCGAGCGCCTGCAGGGCAGGCGAGAGCGCATCGACCATCGTCCGGTCGCCGACTGCGGCTCCGCCATAGAACGTCATCCTGTCGAGCCCGGCAAGAAGGGCTGCTGATATATCGGCCTTGTCAGCCATCGCCTTTGCTGCGGCGGTGAAGAAGATCGACAGCAGTACGCCGCTCGATCCGCCCATGCTGGTGCCGAGGATGTCGCCGAGCGAGGCAAGCGTTGCCGCCGGCCGGTCGAGCGGCAGCGTGTCGAGACGGGCCAGCACGCTGCGGGCGCCCGTCGCCACCGTCGAGCCGGTATCGCCGTCGCCGACGCGGCCGTCCAGGCGGTTGAGCTCGCTTTCCTGCGAGATCAGATGTTCGCAGAGCGCCGTGATCAGGCGACGGTTGCGGCTGTTCTCCCCGGCCACGGCCGTACCGTTCAATCCGGCTGATGTTTTCGGCGCGGCGATGATCTGGATCTCGTGGCGTTCGACGGCCGGCATCCAGGCATGCGGTTCGACCGCGGCCGTCAGCGCCGCCTCGCGCGCGGCACCCAGCCGGATCAGCGACAGCGAGAAGCCGTTCATATTGAGCGCGGTCATCATCGGCCCCGGGCCAATGATGAGGTGGACGCGGCGGCCAAGCGGCGAGGACAGCACGGCATTGGCGATAACGGTCATTTCGAGAGGCGGCACGGCGCCGAGATTGTTGATGAGGAGGCAGTGGCTTGCCCCTTCGCGAAGCGCAGGCGATAGGCGCGCCACCATAGTGGCAACAATATCGGCGACCGGCTGCAGCGTGATGCGCTCGACGCCGGGCTCGCCATGGATGCCGAGGCCGAGTTCGCCTTCGTTCTCGCCGAGACGGTCCTCATGGGCTTGGCCGGGCACGCTGCAAGTGGAAAGCGACATGCCGAGCGAGACGATTTCGCCGGCCGCAGCCGCGGCATGGGCTGCGACCGTCTTCAGGTCCTCGCCCCTTTCGGCGTGATAGCCCGATATCTTGTGGACGAACAGCGTGCCGGCGACGCCGCGCGGCTGGTTGATGCCGGGAATGGCGATGTCGTCGGCGACGATGACCATCTCGACGTCGAAGCCCTCGGCGCGCGCCTTTTCGGCGGCAAGGCCGAAATTCAGCCGGTCGCCGGTATAGTTCTTGACGATCAACAGGGCGCCCTTCGGGCCGGCAACGGCGCGGATCGCCGTCAGGACAGCATCGACGCTCGGCGAGGCGAAAATCTCGCCGGATACGGCAGCCGTCAGCATGCCCTTACCGACGAAGCCGGCATGGGAGGGCTCATGACCGGCGCCGCCGCCTGAGATGATCGCCACCTTCGACTTGTCCCAGTCCGCGCGCAGGATCACCTTGATGTCGGGAAAGCTGTCGAGGCGGGCAAGACGACCCTTGCTGCTCGTCAGAAGCAGACCGTCCAAGGCTTCGGTGACGATGTTTTCCCTGCGGTTGAAGAAGTGTTTCATCGATTGAGACCCGTCTGTTTGTTTTTCATGCCATCATCATGTCTGTTTGCCGGTCAGGAAAGGCGCTGTCCAGCCGCATCGAAATAAAGCGGATCGCGCAGCGTCAGGCTGATCCGGTCGCCCGGCGCGATCGCCAGATATGGATCTGCAAGTGTGACGAGCTTGTGATTGCCAGCCCTGATGTGCAGATGGTTCTGGTCGCCGAGATGTTCGATCCAGTCGATCTCGGCATTGGCATCCTTGCCGACGATGATGTCGAGATGCTCGGTGCGGGCGCCGACCGTCTTCGTGCCGGCAGGCGGCTGGCCGCCAGGCAGCAGGTCCGCCGGCAGAAGGTTGATATGCGGCTGGCCGAGGCGGGCGGCGACGTGCAGGTTGGCGGGATTGCCGTAGATTTCGCGCGGTGTTCCAACCTGCATCAGCCGTCCCTCGGCAACGATGCCGATGCGATCGGCCATGGTCATGGCTTCCACCTGGTCGTGGGTGACATAGAGCAAAGTCGAGCCGAGTTCCTTCTGGATGCGTTTCAGCTCGAGGCGTAGTTCGGCGCGCAGCTTGGCGTCGAGCGAGGACAGCGGCTCGTCCATCAGGTAGATCGCCGGCTTGCGCACCAGCGCCCGGCCGATCGCGACACGCTGCATCTCGCCGCCGGAAAGCCTGGTCGAGCGGTTCTCCAGCTTATGGTCGATCCGGACCATGCGCGCGACTTCGCGCACGCGCCGATCGATCTCCGCCGCACTCAGCTTGCGGATCGGCGCCTTTAGCGGGAAGGCGAGGTTCTCGTAAACAGTCATATGCGGATAGAGCGAATATTGCTGGAAGACGAAGGCGACGTCGCGTTCGGCAGGCGCCTCAGTGGCGACATTGCGACCGCCGATCTCGATGCCGCCGCTATCGGGCTTTTCGAGGCCGGCGATCAGCCGCAGCGTCGTGGTCTTGCCGGCGCCTGTGGGACCGAGCAGCACGACGAACTCGCCGTCGCGGATCGAAAGGTCGAGGTCGGCCAAAGCCTGGGTGTCGCCGAAGCGCTTGGCGAGGTTCCTGAGGACGACATCAGCCATGCCGGGTCTCCTGATAGAGCTGGGATGGCACCGCACGGCCCGATGTGCAGTCGAAGAGCGCGAGTTTCGCCGGGTTGAATTCGAGGCCGACCCTTTCGCCGATCTGGAAGCTGCGATTGGCGGGAACGCGGGCCTTGATCAGCCCACCCTGGGTTTCCACAGCCACGACCTGGTTGGTGCCGAGATATTCGCTGCCATAGACGGCGCCGCGCAGCGCCGAGGCGTCGCTGAAGCGGATATGCTCCGGCCGCACGCCGAGCGCCAGTTCGCTTTCGGCCATGTCCTGGTGGATCTCGGGAACAGCGACATCGACGCCGTCGAGCAGGATGGAGCGATCGCCGCTTTTCAGGCCGGAGGTGAAGCGCATGAAGTTCATCGGCGGCGAGCCGATGAAATCGGCGACATACATGGTCGCCGGTTTTGCATAGATCTCCTGCGGCGTACCGAATTGCTCGATGACGCCATGGTTCATGACGGCGATCTTGTCGGCCATTGCCATCGCCTCATGCTGGTCATGGGTAACGTAGACGGTGGTGGCGTGGATGCGGTTGTGCAGTTCGCGCAGCTCGTGGACCATGATCTCGCGGAACTCGGCGTCGAGCGTGCCGAGCGGCTCGTCCATCAGGAAGCACTTCGGACGCCGGACGATGGCGCGGCCGAGCGCCACGCGCTGCCGGTCGCCGCCGGCAAGGCCGGAGACCGAGCGGTTGAGAATATGGTCGATCTGCAGCAGACGCGCGGTCTCTTCGACGCGCTGACGGATTTCGGCCTTGGGCATGCCCTGCGACAGCAGCGGGAAGCCGATATTCTTGCGCACGTTCATATGCGGGTAGAGCGCGAAGAGTTGGAAGACGAAGGCGATGTCGCGGGCGCTGGCGCGGTTGAAGGTGACGTCCTCGCCGTCGAGATAGATCTTGCCGCTCGACGGCAGCTCGAGGCCGGCGATCATGCGAAGCGTCGTCGTCTTGCCGCAGCCGGAAGGTCCGAGCAGCGCCAGGAACTCGCCGTCATGGACGGTGAAGCTCGAATCCTCGACGGCGACGAAGCTGCCGAATTCCTTGCGGAGATTTTCGATCCGGATATCCGCCATGGTTCACTCCGGGAATTTCGAGACGATGATGAACATGACCGTGCCTATGAGCAGAGTGACCAGCGAATAGGTGTAGAGCAGCAGCAGGAAGGGCTGGAACAGCATCAGGAAGCCGAGGCCGATCAGCACGGTGGCGATGGCCTCCATCGGGCCACGGCGCAGGAAGAAGGGCCCTTTCGGACGGGCAGGGGTGCGGGTGCGTGTTTCTATCAGATGGCTCATTTGCGGACGGCTCCGAAGGTGATGCCGCGCAGCAGCTGCTTGCGCAGGAGAATGGTGAAGACGAGGATCGGGATCAGGAAGATCGTCGTGCCGGCGGCGACCGCCGGCCAGTCCTGCCCGCCTTCGCCGATGATCGTCGGGATGAAGGGCGGCGCGGTCTGGGCCTCGCCCGAGGTCAGAAGGGCGGCGAAGGCATATTCGTTCCAGGCGAAGATCAGGCAGAAGATCGCGGTCGCGGCAATGCCGGTCGTTGCCTGCGGCAGCACGACCTTGCGGAAGGCTTGCAGTCTCGTATAGCCGTCGATCATCGCCGCTTCCTCGTATTCGCGCGGGATCTCGTCGATGAAACCCTTGAGCAGCCAGACGGCGAGCGAGACGTTGACGGCGGTGTAGAGCAGGATCATGCCGAGCGCCGTGTCCGACAGGCCGAGCTCGCGATACATCAGGTAGATCGGGATGGCGACGGCGATCGGCGGCATCATGCGCGTCGACAGGATGAAGAACATCAGGTCGTCGGCGAGCGGGATCTTGAAGCGCGAGAAGCCATAGGCGGCGAGCGTGCCGAGGAAGACCGCGAGGAAGGTGGAGCCGAAGGCGATCACCAGCGAATTGACGAAGCGCGGCAGGAAGTTCGACGGGCCTGCTATCACCATGTTGCGCTTGCGCGTCACCTCATCGCAGGTGCCGACCGGCGCTGGCAGCGAGGCGATATAGTCGGGCGTCTGCCGCGTGCGTGTCGTGAACAGGTTGCAATAGCCCTCGAGCGACGGCGTGAAGACGATCTTCGGGGGATAGCTGATCGAATCCGGCGGCGACTTGATGCTGGTCAGGAAGATCCAGACGAGCGGGATGAGGGTGATCAGCGCATAGAGGACGACGATCGTGCCGGCGATGCGCTTGCTGGACAGGCTCGGTTCGACGACCGAATGGGCGGAATTGGCGGCGCTCATCGTTGCTTCACCTTGTTCAATGCCTTGACGTAGATGTTGGCGAGGCCGAACACCGCGACGAAAAGGATGATGGCGAAGGCCGAGGCCCGGCCGGTCGCCCAGCTTTCGAAGGCGGCGCGTTTCAGCGTGATCGAGGCGACCTCGGTGACCGAACCGGGACCGCCGCCGGTCAGCAGCGTCACCATGTCGAACATCTTGAAATTCTCGATGCCGCGGAAGAGCACGGCGAGCATGATGAAGGGCAGGGCCATCGGCACGGTGATCGACCAGAACTGCCGCCATGGCGAGGCGCGGTCGACCTCGGCGGCCTCATAGATATAGTCGGGGATCGAGCGAAGCCCAGCGAGGCAGATCAGCATCACATAGGGTGTCCACATCCAGGTATCGACGATGATGATCGCCCAGGGCGCCAGTGTCACGTTGCCGAGCATCTGAATATCCGACGTCGGAATGCCTGTGACCAGCGACACGGCATAGGCGAAGAGGCCGATCTGCGGCTCGTAGAGAAAGCGCCAGAAATTGCCGACCACGGCAGGCGACAGCATCATCGGGATCAGGATGATCGTCGTCCAGAAGGCGTGGCCGCGAAACTTGCGGTCGATCAGGTAAGCGAGCGTGAAGCCGATCACCGTCTGCAGCACGATCGTCCAGAAGACGAAATGCGCGGTGGTCTGCATTGCCTGCCAGATGTCGGGGTCGTTGAGAACGCGCTGGTAGTTTCCAAAGCCGACGCCCAGGACCGGCGCATTCGGCCGGTTGGCGCGGTAGTTGGTGAAGGAGAGATAGACCGCCCAAAGCAGCGGGAAGATGTTGATCGCCAAGAGAAGGGTGATGGCAGGCGCAATGAACAGCCAGGCGATTGCCCTGTCGGAGAGGCCGCGGACGCGCCGGGCGACCGAGGAGGGCGTTCCCCTTGCTGTCGCATCGGCTGCCTTCTCGACGATGGAGGATTGGGAAATAGTCAAGTTTTCACCTGGTCGTTTCGGGGCACGGGGTCTTTTAGGATATGAGAGATCTGGCGGCCCGGCTCGTCTGCCGAACCGGGCCGCCAACCTGGTGAGGATGGCGCAGAGGGATGCCGCCGGTCCCGTCGGGCACTAGATCTTGCCGTCGTCCTTGAAGACGTCGCTCCAGTCCTTCACCAGACCGTCGAGCGCTTCCTGGGCGGTGCCGTTGCCGGCGACCACGTAGTTATGGACGCGCTTCTGCATGGCCTGCAGCAGCGAGGCGTAACTCGGCTCGGCCCAGAAGTCCTTGACGATCGCCATCGAGTCCAGGAAGGCCTGGGCATAAGGCTGGCTCTTGGCAAAGCCCGGCGCGTTGACGACGGAGTTCAGGCAGGAGAACCCGCCGAGTTCCCACCATTTGGCCTGCACGTCTGGCTGTGCGAACCATTTGATGTATTGCAGGGCTGCGTCGCGCTTGTCGGAGTAGGAGACCACCGAGATGCCCTGGCCGCCGAGCTGGGCGAAGTGCGCCTTTTCAGCCGGATTGGGGAAGAAGCCGATCCTGTCGCCGCCGACCTTCTCGTCCTTGTAGAGGCCTGGCCAGGTGAAGGCGAAGTTCATCTGCATGGCGACCTGGCCGGATTTGAAGGCGTCGGCGGATTCGACCATGTAGACGTTGGAGCTGCCGGGCGGGGTGCAGCAATCATAGAGGGACTTGTAGAATTCGAGGCCCTTAACCGCGTCGGCCGAGTTGACGAAGCCTTCCATGTCATAGGGCTTCTGCGGGTTCTCGTACTGGAAGCCCCAGTCGTAGAGCACGTTGGTGACGCCCATGGTGATGCCTTCGGAGCCGCGCTCGGTATAGATCGAGGCGCCGTAGACGGTCTTGCCGTCGATCTGACGCTTCTGGAAGAACTCGGCGATCTGCTTCAGCTCGTCGTAGGTCTTCGGGGCTGCGAGATCGTGGCCGTACTTCTCCTTGAATTCCTTCTGCAGTTCCGGCTTTTCGAACCAGTCCTTGCGGTAGGTCCAGCCGACGACGTCGCCCATGGCAGGCAGCGCCCAGTAGTTCGGCGTGTTCTTCGGCCATTCCGAGTAACCGACGACTGTCGCCGGCACGAAGTCATCCATCTTGATGCCTTCCTTGTCGAAGAAGTCGTTGAGCTTGACGTAGTGGCCGTTCTCGGCCGAGCCGCCGATCCACTGGCTGTCGCCGATGATGAGGTCGCAGAGCTTGCCATGGGAGTTCAGCTCGTTGAGGAAGCGGTCGGCGTAACTCGTCCAGGGAACGAATTCGAACTTCATCTGCGTGCCGGTCTTGGCGGTGAAATCCTTCGACAGCTCGACGAGCGCATTGGCGGGGTCCCATGCGGCCCAGCACAGCGTCAGTTCATCGGCTTTGGCGAGATTGGGCAATGCCGACGACATGACGAATGCCGTGGCCAGCCCGAAAAGGGCTTTCGATGTTTTCTGCATAAGTTCCTCCCAGAACCAAGGGCCGGCTCCCCGCCGGCGTCGCATGTTCACCCACTTCAGAGAATGCTCACATGAACTCCTCAATCATCATGTTTAGCAATATGTTTAGTGATATCAATTTTTATAAACATTGCAAGCGCCAATCGTTGCTGCAATGCGACAGGTGTTGCACCACATGGGTGGATAGTTTGGGGCGATCTTTTTTTGGCGGATCGCGAAAAAATCTTTGGCGAGCGTACCGATGCAGCGACATCTGGCCTCGTTGCGACATCGATCGCACGGTATGGACTGCACGCCGCTCCTGTTTTTCCCCGGAGCGGTTCAAGCTTGGCCTCGCTTCGGTGGGGCCTTTTTCTTGAATCCTTTCTTGGGTCGACGCCGCTAGAACAGGATGATTTTAGGCCGGGTCGGCCTAAAATCATCCTGTTCCACGTTGTATAGTTAGAGCATGATGTCGTCCGAAAACCGCTCACACTTTTCGGCATCATGCTCTAGGTATCGGGCCGCATCGGGAATATTCCTGCGTAGTGCGAGATTTAGCCTTTCCGGCCGGATGCAACGGGCGTATTCAGCCAGTGCGCGGCTTTCCATGTCCGCGCTCCTCCGCGCGGCAGATCTCCGATCGGCTTCCTTCCCGTTTTCCTGCCGCGTCATCCTGAATTTTCATTGGCAGATCGATGACCACGGCAGAGACGAGCGAGAATGGGCAAGAGGCGGCAAGCGGCCGCCAGGCGAAGATCGTGGCACTGGTCGTTGCCGTTTCCTTCTTCATGCAGATACTCGACGGCACGATCGTCACCACCTCGCTGCCGCAGATGGCGGCAAGCTTTAACGTGCAGCCGGTGTCGATGAGCATCGGCATCACTGTCTACATGCTGACGATGGCCGCCTTCATTCCGCTGTCGGGCTGGCTCGGCGACCGGTTCGGTGCGCGCCGCATCTTCCTGATGTCGATCGCCGTCTTTACCGGCGCCTCGCTGTTCTGCGGGCTGTCCGGCAGCCTTGCGGAATTCGTGCTGTGGCGCGCCGTGCAGGGGGCGGGCAGCGCGCTGATGACGCCGGTCGGGCGTATCATCGTGCTGAAGAATGCCCGCAAGTCGGAACTCGTCCAGGCGATCGCGCTGATCACCTGGCCGGCACTGACGGCGCCGGTGATCGGCCCGGTGCTCGGCGGCTTCATCACGACCTACGCCAGCTGGCACTGGAACTTCCTGATCAACATCCCGATCGGCATTCTCGGCATCGCGCTGGTGCTGCGTTTCGTGCCGGAGCAGCGCGAAACCAATCCCGGCCGGCTGGATCTCGTGGGCTTTGTGCTGAGCGCCGCCGGGCTGACCTTTCTGCTCGCCGCCCTCGAACTCTCGGTAAAATGGGACGGCGGGCTTTTGCCCATTATATCAATGCTGGCGGCGGGCATCGTGCTATCAGTCATGGCGACGCGGCATTTCCTCGCCGTCGACAATCCGCTGCTCGATCTTTCAGCCTTCCGCATCCAGACCTTCTCGATGTCGACTTTGTCGGCGGGCACGGCCTGCCGAATGGCGATCAATGCGACGCCGTTCCTGCTGCCTTTGCTGTTCCAGCTCGGCTTCGGCCTGAGTTCGATTGCCGCCGGCACCTATCTGCTCGTCTATTTCCTCGGCAATTTCAGCATGAAGGCGGTGACGACGCCGCTGCTGCGCTTCTTCGGCTTTCGCACAGTGCTTGGGGTCAATGGGCTGATCGCAGCATTTTCGATCGTCGGCTGCGGTTTCCTCTCGCCGGCGACGCCGCCGTTTTTCATCCATGCGCTGCTTTTTCTCGCCGGCCTGTCGCGGTCGATGGAATTCACCGCGCTGAACACGCTGGCTTTCGCCGATATCGGCCCGGCGCAGCGAAGCTCGGCCTCGACGCTGTCGAGCATGCTGCAGCAGGTATCGATGCTGCTCGGCGTGGCAGTGGCGGCGGCCGTGCTCAACATTGCCTCGGCTTTCAGGGGCGCCGACAATCCCGTTCTTGCCGATTTCCGCTGGGCTTTCATCGTGGTCGGCGTGATCGGCGTCGTCTCGTCTCTGCGCTTCCTGCAATTGCCGGCGGAGGCGGGAGCCGAAGTTTCAGGCCATCGGAAATTCCAGAAAAATTAGCTTATCCGCGGAACCAATCGGGCCGCTCGGCGTTCATGCATCTCATTTCAGGTTTTTCGTTTCCCCATCTCCTTCAACGACTTCCACAGGGATCCTCCCCAGGCCAGGGTCATGTCTGAAAATGCCGGCTTCCCGACATCCTCCTTCTGCGCCGCCTGCGACAAGAGCGAGGGATAACCGCTGTTTACCCCAGGCCGCCAATGCAATACGACATTGCCATGCGGACGACTCGGACGCTTGCGGGCGGTCGTCGCTGCGAGAAAACGCCGGGAGACCGAATGAGCAATTCTAGCGGCGATGCGGATGCCCTGATCCACATCCTCTATATCGACGACGACGAGGGGCTCGCCCTACTGATGCAGAAAAACCTGCGCCGGCGCGGCTTTTCGGTCGAGTGGGCCGAGAGCGGCGCTGCCGGCCTTGCAAGACTGGGCGAAGGCGGTATCGACGCCGTCGTGCTCGATCATGTCCTGGCGGGCGAAACCGGCCTCGACATTCTGCCCTGCATCACGGCGATGCCGGATCATCCGCCGGTCATCTATGCGACGGGTTCGGACGATACCAGCATCGCGGTCGCGGCGCTGAAGGCCGGCGCTGACGACTACATGCTCAAAGGGATCTCACCCGACTATTTCGACCTGCTCGCCGCCGCCCTTGAACAGGCGCTGGAACGAGCGCGTTTTCGCCGCGAGACGGCGCAGGCGCAGGAGGTGATCCGCCAGCAGCGCGACCTTGCCGAAATGCTGCTCACCGAAGTCAATCACCGCATCGCCAACAGCCTCGGCCTCGTCGGCGCGCTGATCCGCATGCAATCCTCGATGACCACGGATCAGGTTGCGATCGACGCGCTGCACGAAACGCAGATGCGGATTAACGCCATCGCCAGCGTGCACCGCCGGCTCTATACCAATCGCCAGGTCGGCTCGGTACAGGTCGATGAATATCTGAACAGCCTGCTCACCGAACTCGAAACCTCGATGCGCGACGACAAGCGGCCGCACCGGATCGTCCTCACCGCGCAGCCGGTCAATCTGGCAACCGACAAGGTGATCACGCTCGGGCTGATCGTCAGCGAGCTCGTCACCAATGCCTTTAAATATGCCTATCCGGACAACGTGCCGGGCGAGATCCGCGTCATCGTCGACCAGACGGATGGGGCATTGCGTGTCATCGTCGAGGATGACGGCGCCGGTTTCGACCCGTCGAGCCCGGCCAGGGGAACCGGCCTTGGTACACGCATCCTGACGGCGATGGCCGCCAGCCTGAAATCGGATTTCGCCTATGATCCCGGCCACGACGGAACCAAGGCGACGCTGGTGTTTTCGTTGCATGAGGGGAAGTAGGGGATTTTCCCGTCCGGCACTGAGTTTGCCGCCCCCTCATCCGCCTGCCGGCACCTTCCCGCTGGGTAGAAGGGGGAATGAGGCGCCGCCGCAAGTCTCTTCTCCCCTCGGGGAGAAGGTGCCGGCAGGCGGATGAAAGGGCGCAAGGAACGGAATTTATCCTATCTCTACAATAGTTTACCGACAAAACATCATCATTCCTAACGCCAGGGAAGAGGAAACATGACGACCATCCGCACACCACGCGAAGTGTATGATTTCTGGTTCGTCAGATGCGGCCGGGAGCTGTGGTTCCGCTCGACGCCGGAACTCGACGTGGAGATCCGCGAAGGCTTCCGCGAGACCCATCTGGCTCTTGCGGCCGGTGTTGGCGCCGAATGGCGGGGGGATGCGGAGAGCCGGCTGGCGGCTGTGATCGTGCTCGACCAGTTTCCTCGCAACATCTATCGCGGCACTGCGCTTGCCGTCGCGACCGATGGTCTGGCGCTTCGGGAAGCCAAGCTCGCGCTTGCATCGGGCGCCGATCAGGCGGTCGAGGCCGCATGCCGTACCTTTTTCTACATGCCGTTCGAACATGCCGAGGACCTTGGGGAGCAGGAGCGATCGGTGGAACTGTTCGACGCCCTCGGCGATGAGGAATATCGCGATTATGCGATCCGCCACCGCGACGTCATTGCCGCCTACGGCCGCTTTCCGCACCGCAATGCCATGCTCGGACGCGAGTCGACGGCTGAGGAATGCGACTATCTCTCCCGGCCCAATGCCGGTTTCTGAGGGTTTCCTGGGAGCTTCCGCCTTTCTGTCGCCTTTCTTTACTAAGACAAGCTGGCATTCTATTTCGACGACAACCTTCCCGGAGGCGCTTTTGCGGCTGAGACCGATCCTGCTTCGCACCATTCTTCTGCTGACGCTGGCGGTCGCCGGCGCGCATTTCAAGGGTGCTGCGGCCTTCGCGCAGGAGCCGCAGGCACCGGCGGCGGCGCAGGCGGCGGCGCAGGCGCCGCTCGCCGATATGCCGTTCGACCAAGCGACAAAGGAAATCGACAAGGCGAAGGTCCAGCTGACGGCGCTTCAGGACGGCGTCAAGCAGAATGCCGACAATGACGATGCCCTGGTCGGGCTTGCGACCAAGGCCGACGAGCTCAGTCGCGCCGTCATCACCATATCGGTCAATCTGAGGCCGCGTTTCGACCAGATCAAGAACCGGCTTGCCGAGATCGGCGATCCGCCGAAGGACGGGCAGCCGCCTGAAGCCGAGATCGTCACCCAAGAGCGCAACGCGCTCGCCGCCGAACGCGCGCAGATCAACGCGCTGACGGGCGATGCCGAAAACCTCTCGATCACGGTGACGAAGCTCGTCAACGAGATCACCGAGATGCGGCGGCGGCTGTTTGCCGATACGCTGCTCAGACGCACCGAGATTTCGGTCTCGGTGCTCGACGATGCCGGCAGCGCCTTCGTGCACGAGGCCAGCGAATTCACGCAGGCTCTGTCGAGCTGGGCCACCTTCGTCTGGAAATTTAAGCGTTTCCCAATGTTTGCCGCGATCTTCCTGTCGCTCGCCTCGGCGCTGATCCTACTCTCCGGCAGTTACCGGCTGTTCGGCTCCTACCTGCGCCGCGACGAGGCTGTCGAGAATCCGTCCTATATCGGCCGGCTGTCGATCGCCTTCTGGTCGACGTTGATCCGCACGCTGGCGCTCTCGGTGCTGCTCGTTACTTCGTTCTTTTTCCTTAACGGGTTCAATGTGCTGAGGCCCGATATCGCGCCTGTCATCGGCGCCCTGTTCGGGGCGATCGGGCTTGTCTATTTCGTCGGCCGCTTCGTCAACGCCATCTTCGCGCCGCGCGAACCGCGCTGGCGGCTCGTGCGGCTTTCCAATCTCGGCGCGCGCTCGATCGGCTACTGCCTGCTGGCGATGGCGATCGTCAACGCGCTCGATTACCTCTTCGGCACGATCGGCGAGGCGATGGGCTCGCCGCTGGTCTTGACCGTGGTCAGAAGCCTGATTGCTGCGCTGATCATCGGCCTGATCCTGATCGCGGTCTCCTTCGGCAGACCGATGCTGGCGAAGAACGGCGATCCCGATGCGCCGGGACGGCATTGGCCTCGCGGCATGGCGATCATCCTGCGGGTCGTCGGCGCCGGCCTCATCCTCACAGCGCTCACGGGTTATGTCGGGCTCGCGCGCTTCGTCGCCACGCAGCTCATCATCACCGGCGCGCTGGTCGCCACCATGTATGTCGGCCTGCTCTCCGGCAAGGCGATATCAAGGCAGGAAAGCTTCGGCGATACCTTCTTCGCAAGCTTCCTGACGCGTCGCTTCAAGCTCGGGCCGGTGGCGATCGATCAGGCTGGCCTGCTCGTCGGCCTTGCCATCTATGCGGTGGCGCTTCTCGTCGGCATCCCGCTGATCCTGCTGCTCTGGGGCTTCCATGTGCAGGATCTGCAGATTCTTGCCTATCGGCTGTTCACCGAGGTCAGGCTCGGCGGTATCAGCATCTCGCTGCTCGGCATCTGCACCGGCATTCTCTTGTTTGCCGGCGTCTACCTGCTGACGCGCTGGCTGCAGCGCTGGCTCGATGGCAATGTGATGGCCAGAAGCCATGTCGATCTTGGCGTGCGCAATTCGGTCAAGACGGGCATCGGCTATCTCGGCGTCGGCATAGCAGCGATCATCGGCGTTTCGGCGGCCGGCATCGACCTGTCGAGCTTCGCGCTCGTCGCTTCCGCACTTTCGGTCGGTATCGGTTTCGGTCTGCAGAACATCGTCTCCAACTTCGTCTCCGGCCTGATCCTGCTCGTCGAACGGCCGTTCAAGGTCGGCGACCATGTCGTTTCCGGCACCGCCGAAGGTATCGTCAAACGCATTTCGGTGCGCGCCACCGAGATCGAGACCTTCCGCAAGCAGTCGATCATCGTGCCGAATTCTGATTTGATCAACGGCCTCGTCGGCAACTGGACGCACCGCAACAAGATCGGCCGCTCGGAAATCCCGGTTTCCGTCGCCTACAACGCCGATCCGCAGCAGGTGATGGACATCCTGCTGGAACTGACGGCCAAGATACCGCTCGTCATGCGCAATCCGGAGCCGCATGTCGAATTCCTGCGCTTCGGCCCCTATTCGCTGGATTTCGAGCTGCGTTTCTTCCTCGCCGACATGGGTGACGGCATGGCGGTGCGCAACAATCTCAGGATCGAGATCCTTAAGCGCTTCAAGGCCGAGGGCATCGAGATCCCGCTGCCACAGACCGATCTTACCATCCATCGAGAGGCTCGTCCCGCGCTTGCCGATGCGGGCAGGGATCAACCCAACGAGCAGGAAAACTCGGCGGACACGCCCATGGAGGAGGAAGAGCAGCCGGTGCGGCAATTGCGCAGCAAGACGGCGGACGGCAATCGGAAAGGCTGAACGGGTCATTCAGCCATCATTCACAGCTATATGTGCATGATCTCCACTATCGGGATCGCTGCCGGGGGCAGCACCGATCGTTCGAGGGGAGGGCGCGCCAGCGCCGCCGCACATGATGGCAAGGTTTGCCGCCGTTCTGCTTATCCCGCTGCTTGCCGCACCCGCGGCTGAAGCGGCATCCATCACCAACACCGATCCAGCCGCCGTCGTGCTCGTCATCACCGAGAGCGGCCAGCGCGTCGAGGTCGTGGTCGATGCCGGCGCTTCGGAAAACCTCTGTGCTTCCGGCTGCTTCATGACAACGCCCGACGGCGACCGCATCGGACTCGACGGCGGCGAGACGATCGACATCGTCAAGGGCTCGGCCGTCGTCAAGTAGCGCCCGTCCTGATTAATGCGCTCAAGCTTCTCGGGGATGGGGAACAGTTTCCGGCCGGGCAACCGGGCGCGTCAGCCGCATAATGGCGAAGAATGCGGCTACGGCGACGGTGCTGAGCAATGCAGCGATCGACAGCGACCACGATACGCCGAGATTACCCATCAGGAAGGCGAGCGCGAACGGCGCCATCGAGGAGACGACGAGACGGACTGACATGATTTGTCCTTGCCGCCGGCCGTAGCCATCGCTTCCGAAGAGCGCGAGCGGCAAGGTTCCGTAGACGATGCTGTTAAGGCCAGAGCCGAGGCCGAAGACGACGGCGAAGACCAGCGCGCCCGGCACCGAGGGTGCGGTGGCGATAAGGATGACAAGGGCTGCCGGCAGCAGGATGGCGCAGATGATGGCCAGCATCACTTGCGACAAGCTCTCGCCGAAGACCATGTTGATGAGGCGGCTCAGCACCTGTGACGGACCGAAGAGCGTCCCGACCACCACTGCCATGGCGCCGAGGCCGAGTGCCGACATGACAGGCACCATGTGAACCAGAAGTGCCGAGTTCACGAAGCTTTCCAAAGCAAAGCCCGTCACCATCAGGATAAAGGCCGGCCTGCGCACCGACGGCGGAAGGCTCGGCTCGACGCGTTTTGCGGTTTCGTGTGCATGTCGTCTCTTGGTTTGGCTGACGCCATGGGAGAGCCAAGCATGAATGGGAAGGCAGACGACGAGATTGAGCGCGGCGAAGATCAGATAGACGTTCTGCCATGAGAGATGCGCATGCAGCGCCGTGGTGATCGGCCAGAAGATGGTCGAGGCGAAGCCGGCGATCAGCGTCAGGTAGGTGATGCTGCGCTGTGCGACCTGCGGCCTGATCTGCACGAGCAGGGCGAAGGCTGCGCCATATTGCACCAGGTTCGAGGCGATCTCGATGCCGATCAATGCCGCGACGAAAGCGATCTTTCCCGGCGCGAAGGCGCAGGCGACGAGGGCGGCGGCGGCAATCGCCGAGCCTGATGTCATGATCCTGCCGGCGCCGAAGCGATCGATCCACGTGCCGATGAGAGGTGCGGCCAGACCGCCGATCAGAAGGGCCGCGGAGAGCGCGCCGAAGATCCATTCCGATGACCAGCCCAGATCACGGGCCATGTCAGGGGCGAGGATGCTGAAGCTGTAATAGAGCGATCCATAACCGATGATCTGCGTGAGCCCGAGCGCGGCGATGGCGGCTACCGGCGGTCGTTCGGTGCTGACAATTGTCATAGGGATCTGAGGCTCACGCGCTGTTCGAGCTTTTCGGCTTCTTCTTTCCGTTCGCTGTAGCGGTCGGTCAGATAGTTCGAGGCATCACGGGTCAGCAGCGTGAACTTCACCAGTTCCTCGCAGACGTCGACGACGCGGTCGTAATAGGATGAGGGTTTCATACGGCCGTCCGCGTCGAATTCCTGGAAAGCTTTGGCGACCGAGGACTGATTGGGGATAGTGATCATCCGCATCCAACGGCCAAGAATGCGGAGCTGGCTTATCGCATTGAAGGACTGGGAGCCGCCGGAGACCTGCATCACCGCCAGCGTCTTGCCTTGCGTCGGCCGGACCGAGCCGACCGACAATGGAATCCAGTCGATCTGCGCTTTCATGATGCCGGTCATCGCGCCATGACGTTCGGGGCTGACCCATACCTGGCCTTCAGACCATGCCGACAATTCACGCAGCTCCTGAACTTTTGGGTGGCTCGCCGGCGCCGCATCAGGCAGCGGCAGACCTTCCGGATTGAAGATGCGCACTTCGCAGCCGAAATATTCGAGCAGCCGCGCGGCCTCCTGTGCGAGGAAGCGGCTGTAGGACACTGCTCGCAGGGAGCCATAAAGGATCAAGATGCGCGGCTTGTGCGTCGAGAACGCCGGCCTGAGCGCGTCCATATCCGGTTGATGCAGATGCATCGGCGATACGGCAGGCAGATCAGACAATGCGCTTGCCTCCGGCATCGAGCACTTTCTCGCCGTCCTCCTTGGTGAAGGCGCCCTGATGCGTCTCCGGCAGGATTTCGAGGACAAGTTCCGACGGCCGCGACAGGCGCGTGCCGAGCGGCGTGATGACGAAGGGCCGGTTGATCAGGATCGGATCTTTCAGCATCGCGTCGAGCAATTGCTCGTCGGTAAGATCAGGGTTGTCGAGGCCGAGCTCCGCATAGGGCGTGCCCTTTTCGCGGATCGCCTCGCGAACGCTCAAACCTGCATCCGCAATCACCTTGATTAGCTGCTCGCGCGACGGCGGGTTTTTCATATATTCGATAACGTTCGGCTCAATGCCGGCGTTCTGGATCATCGCAAGCGTGTTGCGCGAAGTGCCGCATTCGGGGTTGTGATAGATCGTAACATCTATGGTCATGAGGCGGATTCCGTCTTGGTGAGGGTTTCAGGATCGCGGGCTTCCATCAGCAGCCATCCCGCAAGGATCAGCGCCAGCAAGGCGCCGAGGACTTCAGCGGCTATAAAGCCCGGTAGATCGATCGCGCGGATGCCGGAAAAGGTGTGCGTCAGCGATCGAGCAATCGCGACGGCGGGATTGGCAAAGGACGTGGAGGCGGTGAACCAATAGGCGGCGGTGATATAAAGGCCGACCAGCCATGCCACGGCATCGGCGCGATAGCGCACACCGGCTAAGATGACGAAGACGAGGCCGAAGGTTGCCGTCACTTCAGAGAGCCATTGCGCGCCGCCGGTGCGCACGGTTTCCGAGGCCTGCAGCACGGGAAGGGCGAACATCGCATGAGCGAGCATCGTCCCGGCAATGCCGCCGACGATCTGCGCCGCGATATAGGCGGGAAGGGAGGAGGCAGGCAGTTCGCGCCGGAGCGCAAACACCAGCGACACGACTGGATTGAAATGAGCCCCGGAAATCGGGCCTAAGATCGTGATCAGGACGACGAGGATTGCCCCCGTTGCCAGCGTATTGCCGAGCAGCGCAAGCGCCGTATCGTCCGTCAGGCTATCCGCCATGATGCCCGAGCCGACGACGGTTGCTACGAGCAGCATCGTGCCGAGCGCTTCGGCGACCAGTCGTCGAGACGGGGGGAACACCGGCGCGCTCATGCCGGCAGGCTCCGGACCATCAGGGCGGCCGATGCCGGGCACAGGCTTGCGGCCTGCCGCGTCGTCAGAATCTCGGCCGGCGCTTCATCGCGGGCGATCGAACGAAAACCGAGCGATTGAAAGAAGGGGGCGGCTGTTTCTGTCAACAGATAGGCGGCAGTTGCGCCTTTCCTTTGGGCCTGATCGAGCAGGCCACGGGTGATCGCATGGCCGAAGCCAAAACCTTGCTGATCGGACAGCACGACAATGGAACGCAGGAGTACAGTCTCGCCATAGAGTTCCAGCCCGCCGAAGCCGACCGTCTCGCCGCCACGTGAAAACCGATAGAAGCTTCGGCCGGCGTCTGTGAGGTCATCGACCGGAAGCCCGGCGCCTGCGAGCGCGCCGCGAAGTCTGTCGTCGTGCCCTTCCAAGGCCTGCTGGTTCAATTCGAAACCCATCAGCTCGCCTTGGGCTGTTTAATGCTGGCGCCTTCCATTGTGCCGATCTGGCGCAGGTGCGATTCCAGGGCGAGCTTGTCGATCGAGGAAAGAGGCAGGCTCAAAAAGGCGCTGATCCGGTTCTTGAGGAAGCGGGCGGCCTGCGCGAAAGCGCGGCCTTTGTCGACTTCGCTGCCCTCGACGACAGCGGGGTCCTCGACGCCCCAATGGGCGGTCATCGGATGACCGATCCAGACGGGACAAGCCTCGCCGGCAGCGCTGTCGCAAACCGTAAAGATGAAGTCCATCTCCGGAGCGCCCGGTTCGGCGAATTCGTCCCAGCTCTTCGAGCGGAAACCGACTGTTGGGTAGTCCTGCGCTGCAAGCTCCTTCAGCGCATAGGGATTGACTTCACCCTTCGGCTGACTGCCGGCCGAATAGGCCTTGAATCGACCCTTGCCTTCGGTCTCCAGGATGGATTCCGCCAGGATCGAGCGGGCAGAATTGCCCGTGCAGAGAAAGAGCACATTGTAAACGCGGTCAGGGGTCATTGCAGTTTCTCCTTCATTTTAGGGGTACAGCAGGCCGCAACCTCCGCGGCAGGTGCGCAGATTTCCGGATGCCCGGAACAGCAATCTTCCATCAGGAAGCGAACCAAGCCGCCAAGCGCCTCGTAGTTCGCGGTGTAAATGATCGACCGGGATTCACGCTGCTGCGCGATCAGGCCCGACCGTTCGAGCTCCTTCAGGTGGAAGGAGATATTAGAGGGCGAGACCTCCGCCTTTTCAGCGATCGCGCCTGCCGCCATGCCGTCGGGACCCGAAACTACGAGCATGCGGACGATGTGAAGGCGGGTTTCCTGCGAGAGCGCGCCGAATGCGATGAGGGCTTGACGTTGATCCATATTTCAATAATCCTTGAATCATTGAAACGAGGATTAGCGCAAATGAACGTCATCGACAACAGCAAAATTCAAGAGAACGACATCGATCTCGGCCTGCTGCTCAGTGTGCTTACCGGCGCCAAGGATTCTCCGCTGATTTTCTATTATGACGGCAAGGCGGTGAAGCCTGGCTATCATGTCACCGAGGTCAAGGCGGGCCAATTCTCAGGCCTGGATTGCGGCGCCAATCCCGAAGCGTGGGCGGAAATCTTCATCCAGCTCTGGGATATCGAGGAAGCCGACCGCACGCATATGCCGGCCGGCAAGTTCCATGCAATCATCCGCAAGGTTTCCGATCATGTGCAACTGGATGGTTCGGCGAAGCTGACCTTCGAAGTCAGCGACGGCGTGCGGCCAATGCAGCTTTATTGCGCGGCGATGCCGGTTCTTCGCGCCGGCGCCGTCCATGTTACGCTTTCGCCGCGGCCGGCAAGCTGCAAGCCGCGCGATCGCTGGCTGGCAGAGGAAAACAGCAGGGCGGCGGCCTGCTGCGGGCCACAAGCGGCAGCGAGCGGCTGCTGTGCGTAACGACACATAAGATCGCGCGGCAGGGCAGAGTGGCAGAGAGATCGGAAGTGTGTTGACTGACCACCAGTCAGTGATGTAGATGGAGGCTGCCGGTGTTATGCCGGCGGCATCCAGTTCACATCCGGAGATCGCCATGAGCGCGCAGACACTGTTGAACTCTCTGTTCCAATACAAAGCCAGCGTCGACGACGAGCTTCTCGATGCCTTGAACGCGCTCGGGGTGGAGGCGCGATCCGACGAGTTCCGATCGGCCCTTCGCGTCCTCAATCACGCCCATCTCGTCGATCGGATCTTCGCCGCCAATCTTCAACGGCTGGATCACTCCTATGCGGCGAGCTGGAGCAGCGAAGTGCCGGCTTTGGCGCAGTTGTCCTTCGATATCCAAGATACGGACCGTTGGTATATCGATTACACCTCGCGTATAACGCCCGAGGAAATGGAGGAGGTCGTCGACTTCACCTTCACCGATGGCGGACGCGGACGCATGTCCCGCGAGGAGATGCTGGCCCATGTGGTGACGCATGCCGGCTATCATCGCGGCGAAGTCGGTCGTCTGCTGCCTGAGATCGAGAGCACCGCAATGCGCGACGTGTTTACCGGCTACCTGCACAGGACCGATCCCACGCGCCGCCAATGAGAGTGGACTAGTCCTGCCGATGCCGGCCAATCCTGTTTCAAAACCGAGAACCAAACCCCCCGAAGAGCGGCGTGACGAGCTCATGACCGCGGCCGAGCGGCTGTTTCTGGAAAAGGGCCTGGAGCAGACCACGATCGAGGAGATCACGACCGGGGCGGGGGTCGCCAAGGGCACGTTCTACCTGCACTTCTCCTCGAAGGCTGATGTTCTTCAGGCACTGCGCGCCCGTTTCGTGCAGGGTGTGCTGGATGGCATCATCGTGGCGGTCGAAGGACGGAGGCAAGAGGATTGGTGCGGGAAGCTGGCGGCCTGGTCGACGGCATGCGCCACCGGCTATCTCGACGCGGCTGGGCTGCATCATCTCGCCTTCGTGGCAGCCCCTCCCGCAACAAAGGAGGGGCTTTCGCGCAACATCCTGATTGATCATCTGACCGAATTGCTTGCCGCCGGTGCTGGCGAGAATGCCTGGTCGGTCATTGATCCCGGCTTTACGGCGGTGTTTCTGTTCAACGCCCTGCACGGTGTGGTCAATCAGCCCGGCATCGCGGAGACACCGTCCGATCGTGCCGAATTGCTGGGCGCTATCGAGGCGCATTTCCTGCGCTCGCTGGATTTGCCGTTAGGCATTGATTGAGGGCCGGGCATTCCACCATCTGAGCACCCGCATCGCCCGGAGCGTCACCCACCGTGAGGGCTTGCCTTGCCCGTCATCGACCTCGAACCACACCCGACCGGCAGGGCTCTCGTCGAGCGGCCAACTGCCGTCCTGCAAGCGTCTGAAACGCAGGTGCTCGATCGCCACGCCGAGGCGCGGATCGGGATCGGCGCCGGTCAGGATCGCGCTGGCGCGGAAATAGTCGAGCGCGCGCAAAATGTCGTAGCGCCACCGGTTCGGATGCGGGAAGCGCAGGAAGCGTTCGTCGGCCGGCTCGCCGGTGCCAAGGCGGCGGAAGAGGTTGCGGGCCAGCAGAAACTCCTCACCCGTCCTGCGCGCCTCTCGAGACTGATGCGTGCCGCCGGTCGATCTCTGGTATTCCAGCAAACCTTCCAGCACATTGATGGTGCTGGCGAAAGACGAGCGGACGGAGCCATTGATCCGCTCGCAGTTCCAGCCACCGTCCTCGAGACGCTCGCCGGCCAGCCTGTCGACGATGGGTGAGACGTCGATCCCGAAATAGGCGCCATCGGCAACGGTGCGGCCGTTGATGCACTCTTCGACTTCGCCTTCCCAATAGGGCTGGCCGCCTTCTTCCCAACGGGCGTTGGCGCCGATCAATTTGACGGTGCGCTTGGCGCAATCGCAGGCGGGATCGAGACCGAATTCGCGCAATTGCGACAGCGAGAAGGTCGTGGCCGTCCACGGCTGGCCATGCTCCTTCCACTCGCGCGGGTCGAAACCGGCGGGCAGGAAGGCGCCGCCTGCCCATTGCCCGTCCTCGTCCTGGCAGGAGAGCAGCCTTGCGCCCCAGCCCTCGGTCTCGACTTTGGCCCGCTCAGTCATCCACTCCCGCTCCGGAGCATCGAGCAGGTCACGCATCACCTGCCATCGGATCGACGGGTCGGAGTCGAGAAGCCATGCGATTACCGGGTCGGATTGGATCATGGGCGAACCTGTCGGCGGGTCGGGGTCGATGGCTCGTTTATAATTGCTTCGGCCGAGCGGTGCCAGCCGGGTGGGCTCGTCGGCAGCCGTATTGCGCCAAGGAAGGCACGAAGCTGAAGATCAAAACCTCGGTTCGACCTATAATGCGACGGTTGTCGGCGAAAGCCTTTTCGATGCCGAGAATGCGGCGCTTCGCGCCCGATTTCTTAATCATATCCGCAAAGAAGTCGGAGGCAGCCCGATCGGGCCGCCTCTTCATTTATATCCAGGCGCGTCGATTAATAATTACTCAAATCAATTGATGTATCAGTTTGATCCGGGGACAGATTTTACATCAAAGGTTTGCTATGGCGTTTCTAGGTATTTCGGGGATGCAATATTCCGGGGAAATGTTTGCGGGTGCGCGTATTATTGTCGCGGAAGATTCCAACGTATTCACCTCGATGATCAGCAAACGCCTCAAGGAGCTGTTCGACATCGATGTCGAGATCTGCCGCAGCTTCGAGGATCTGCAGGTTTCCTACGACAAGTCTTCCGATCCGATCACGCTGGCGATCTCGAACATCAACCTGCCCGGCGCCGAAAACGGCGAAGCGCTGGAATATCTGGTCGATCTCTCCATCCCGACCATCGTTTTCACCGGCACCTTCCATGAAAACATGCGCGACAAGCTGATGGCCAAGGATATCGTCGACTATATCCTCAAGGACAATATCTTCGCCGTCGATCTCCTGGCGGAATCGATATGCCGCTTCCTCACCAATCATCGCCACCACGTGCTGATCGTCGACGATAGCGCGACCGCGCGGGCTTTGCTGTCGAGCCGGCTGAAGCGCTACAATTTCCGTGTCAGCGTCGCCGAGAGTGGCGGCAAGGCGCTGGAGATCCTGAAGGCCAACCGCGATATCGGCCTTGTTATCACCGACTACAACATGCCCGACATCGATGGCTTCGAACTGACGCGGCGCATCCGCGCCAGTATCGGCTCGCACGAACTGCGCATCATCGGCGTTTCCTCCTCTTCGAACCGGCTGCTTTCGGCACGATTCCTGAAGGCCGGCGGCAATGATTTCATGCTGCGTCCCTTCATCGACGAGGAGTTCTACTGCCGCGTCAACCAGAACCTCGATACGCTGCTGCAAATTCAATCGATGCGCAAGGAACGGGCGGTTGCCTGACGGCCCTTCCAGTATCGATGTCGCCAGGGGCGCGGAAGTGACGGTCGGGGACAGTCGTCGAATTTTTGCAATTACAAGTAATAGCGCCATTATTTGTCCCCTTCACGCGCACCGGCCTCTCGGTTATCGTTCCCGCCGGGGAGAGGGCCGAGTCGCGCCCGTCAGACGCATGGGGGAGTAGCGGCTGTGGCTTTTCAAGCGGATTTTCAGCGGGATGGCATCGGGTTACGCTCCGGCGGGCTTAAAATACTTCTGGTTGAAGATTCCCGGATGTTTTCCGCGGTGCTCTGTCACCGGTTCCAGACGGAACTCGGCCTTGCCGTCAAATCCTGCCCGTCGCTGAAGGCTCTTCGCAAGGAACTTGCCGACGACGCTCACGGCTACACCATGGCCGTCGTCGATCTCAACCTGCCGGATTCGCCCTATGGTGAAGCGCTCGACTGCACGATCGAGCACGATATCCCGGCGATCGTCTTCACCGCGACATTCGATCTCAACACGCGCAACAAGATCATGGAGCGCAATGTCATCGATTACGTGCTGAAGGACAATGAATTCGCGCTCGACAATCTGGTCGCCACCGTCCGGCGGGCGATCTCCAACCGCAAGACGCGGGTGCTCGTCGTTGACGATGTCGTCTCGGCGCGCCAGGTGCTCGTCGACCTCCTGAAGGCACAACAATATCTCGTCGTCGAGGCAAATTCGGGGCTCGAGGCGCTGGCAGCGCTCGAGGCCTACAGCGATATCGAGCTCGTCGTCACCGATCATCACATGCCCGATATGAGCGGCTACGAGCTGACGCGGCGCATCCGCCATCGTTTCGGTTCGGACAGGCTGCGCGTCATCGGCGTTTCCTCCTCCAATGACCGCATGCTTTCGGCAAGTTTCCTCAAGGCCGGCGCCAGCGATTTCGTCTATAGGCCCTTCGTCGCCGAGGAGCTGCAATGCCGCATCGCCAACAATGCCGAAACGCTGGCGCAGATGCGGCAGCTGAGGGCGGCGGCGGCGTGCGACTATCTGACCGGCCTCTATAACCGCCGCTATTTCTACGACAACGGCCCGAAGCTGGTGAACGAGTGCCTGCGGCTGAAAGTGCCGAGCTCCGTCGCCATTCTCGATATCGACCATTTCAAGCGGTTGAACGATACCTATGGCCACGAGATCGGCGACAAGGTGCTGAAGGCTGTCGCAAACAGGCTGTTCACGATCTTCGAGGGCAGCGACAATCTTCTCTCGCGGCTCGGGGGTGAGGAATTCGCCATCCTCTTCCCGCAGATGGATTCGGCAGCCGCGACCAAGCTCTGCGACGAGATCCGCTCGGACATTTCGCGGCTGAAGGTCACGGCCGACGACGAGGAACTCGGCGTCACGATCTCGATCGGCATCGCCGAGATCGCCGGTTACGAAACCTTCGAGAATTACCTCAACGCCGCCGACCAGTTTCTCTACATGGCCAAACACAGGGGCCGCAACCAGGTCTATTCCGATGCCAAGATGACGGAAGAGGCGGCGCAATAGCGCCTCTGAGGCGGGGCCAAGCCGCCGCCCTTAATCTCAGGCGGCGACGATCTTTTGCGTCAGGCGAGATCAGCTTTTCAATGTCTCAATCGGCGACGGCTGTCTTATTGGTCTCAAGCGGCGACGGCCCGTCTTATTGTCTCAAGCGGCGACCGCCTGGCGCGCGGTCGCCATGGTCATCTTGCGCTCGGCGCGCTCCTGCTGCGGCGAGCGATGGTAGAGTTCGCGATAACACTTCGAGAAATGCGAGGCCGAGACGAAGCCGCAGGCGACGGCGACCTCGACGACCGGCATCGAGGACTGCACCAGAAGGTGGCGCGCACGGTCGAGGCGGATTTCCAGATAGTAGCGGGCCGGCGAGCGGCCCATCTCCTGGCGGAACAGCCGTTCGATCTGGCGGCGCGAGAGGCCGGCGCCGTCGGCGATCTCGATCAGCGACAGCGGCTCGGCGAGATTGCCTTCCATCAGCTCGATGATCGACAGCACCTTGGCGTTCTGCACGCCGAGGCGGGCGCGCAGCGGCAGACGCTGGCGGTCGTGCGGATTGCGCACGCGGTCCGTCAGGTGCTGCTCGCAGATACGGTTGACAAGGCTTTCGCCGAAATCTTCGCCGACGAGGTTCAGCATCATGTCGAGCGAGGCGGTACCGCCGGCGCAGGTGTAGAGATTGCCGTCGATCTCGTAGAGATCGGCATAGACCTCCGCCTGCGGGAAGGCTTCCGAAAAGCCCGGCAGGTTTTCCCAGTGGATGGCGCAGCGCTTGCCGTTCAGGAGACCGGCCTGGGCAAGCACATGCGCGCCCGTACAGAGGCTGCCGACGGCGACGCCGCGATTGTAGCATTCACGCAGCCAGGCATTGACAGACTTGTTGTTAAACTGCTCGACATCGATGCCGGAACAGACGAGCACCATGCCCGGCCGGTTTTCGCCGCCAAGATGACGGCGCTCCTCGGCGAGCGAGGAATTGGCCTCGACGCCGATGCCGCAGGAGGAATAGACCTTTTCTCCATCGACGGAGGTCAGCCGCCAGGTATAGGCCTGATAGCCGAGCATGCGATTGGCGATGCGCAAGGTGTCCACGGCCGCCGAAAAGGGCAGCATGGTGAATTGCGGTACCATAAAGAAGACTACCGAACGCTTCTTGATCTGCATCCTGTTCATAGCGAAATCCATGCTCGAGGGGCGATGGCACATTCGTTGCGCGGAATGCGTCGCGCCGATGTCCTGAAAGCGACACTGGCATGGAAAAATGCGGCCGGGAAGAGCAAATATGCGACATCGCCGGCGATTTGGCCGATCAAACCGCCGGAATGGCCGTGGGCAGGCAGAAGGCAGGCTGATAGGCGGCTGGAATTTAATGTTGAAAATGGCTTAGGAATGGATGGTCAGACCACGAAAAAGGCGGCGTTGCACGAGGCAGGCGCCGCCCTTATCTTGGGAGGAATGTCGCATTCATTACATGGTCCGGTGTTTGTTGTCGTCCGTGCTCGGCCAGCCGATGTCCTTGCGAATGTCGAAGGGCATGGCTTCGATTTCGCGGGCCGTCTGCCAGCGCGTCCAGGCGAGCACAAGCTTACGGGCATAATGTGCCAGGTCGAAGCGGCTTTCGCTGGAGGTGAGGGACTTACCACCACCGCGATAGGTGAGCGTGGTCATTTTCCGGTTCCTTTCTTGGGTCAGGGACATGGTCGTCAATGGGAGGTTCGTCCATGTCCATGATCACAATATGGGCCTTGGAAACCCATCATTCAAACGAATAGAACTTATGGATAACATCAGAGATATTGAATGATCGTCGTGCGCCCGGCGGCTATCGGTGAACACGTTTTGCAGTCTTTTCACCGACCTTAATCCCCGGGCTTTCCACGCAGGGGGATAGCAAATCCGCAGCTGAGCATGTCGCCGAAAACCGAGCGGCTTTCGGCGCTGTCTCTTTGATAAATCCGGGTTCAGATTTTTGGACTGGCCCGGCCGCAAGTCATCCTCATCTAATGTGCCGCAGTTGGGGTGATGATGCCAAGATTTCCAAGCCCGGCGACGATCAACTGGACGGCGACTGCGGTCAGCAGAATGCCGAAGACGACCTCTGAAACGATCATGGTGACTGGCTTCATACGCTTGGCGAGCTTGTCGATGTTGGTGAACACCAGATAGTCGAACGCGCCAACGATCAGGATCAGAGCGGTGACAAGTATCGCGCTGGCGATCGAGACGACTTCGCCGGAGGCGATGATGATGACCGTGATGCCGACAGGATTGAGCAGGTAGGGAACCGCGAGCGGAAATACGGCCAGCTTATCGGGATCGACGGGAGCCGCAAAGTCGTCGTGCGGCTTCTCTGTCGGTCCTGATGCCATCTTGATCGCGATCAGCGCGAGGATGATGCCGCCGGCGACGGCGACCGCGCCGCCCGTGATATGGAGAAGCCGCATCAGCAGAGCGCCGGTGGCGAAAAGGATCAGCGCCGTGACGACGGCGATCAGAACCATCTGGCGGCCAATGCGCACCTTGGTTTCGGTATCGAAGGCGTGGGTCTTTTCCAGAAACGGCACCAGGGCGATCTTCGGCCCCATGCCGATCAGAAGCAGCAGCAGAAGTTTTCCGACGAGTGCGGTGTCGATGACTGTGAAATCCATGGAACGTACCCTCTAAAATTTGTGATGCGAAAATCGGGGCCTCCCCACTTTGGGGAGGGAGGTGACGAAGAGGACCAAGGGGCTCGCCAGTCTTTCCGCGAGCCGCTCAGCGCGGGCATACGTCCCAGAAGCCCGTCGTCTTAGCGGGCGAGGTGTAGTACCAGCATTGACCGGATTGCGGAGGCGTACCTGCCAGTGAAACGGCGGCAGCTCCAGCGACGAAGCCGATGGCAGCACCTGCGGCGATGGCAGTGCCCGGACGCCAGTAGCGGCGTGGGGCGACGACGACGACGCCGCGCCGGACGGGCGGCCGTACGGCAGGCCGGGTGCGCCCGACTGCAGCGCATCCGCGCGGCCCGCAGGCTGCAGCACCACAGCCTCTCGGGCCGCATGCCGCTACGCCACGGCGTGCGGCTTCCGCCGTCGCGGGAACGAGGAGGGGCGCGCAGACCATCATCAGCACGGCAAGTGTCGCAAGCGTGTGCGACAGGATGTCCAGGATCTTCATCTCATTTCCTCCCATTGCTTTGTGTCCTGTTTCACGGCCTGAAGAGTGCGGCTCTCAGGCGGGGTTCGCGGCGGTCGCTGCACTCTGCGCTGCGAGCGTCTGCTGGGCAGCGGCTGCAACAGCGTCGTCCTTCCCGCCTGAGACCTGGACGGTCGGCACGGCGAGCTTGATGCCGTTTTCGTTGAAGGCCTGATGGATCATCCGCAGGGCTCGCCGCTTCAGCGTGAACTGCTCGCCCGGAAGCGTCATGACCTTCATCCGCAGAAGCAGGCCGGAGTCGCCCAGGCTGTCGATCCCCTGCATCTTCAGCGGCTCGATCGTGGTCGGTTTGAACTCCGGATCCTCGAACAGTTCCAGGCCGATCTTCTTGATGATCTTGCGGGCCTTCTCGATGTCGGAATCGTAGGTAATGGTGATCGTCATCTTCTCGATCACCCAGTCGCGGCTCATATTCTGGACGGCTCCGAGTTCGCTGAACGGGACGATGTAGACCGCGCCGCGGTGGTGCCTGAGCTTGATGGACCGCAAGCTGAAGGACTCGACGGTGCCCTTATAGCTGCCGCTCTGGATATATTCGCCAACCCGGAAGGCGTCGTCCAGCAGGTAGAACATCCCGCTGATGACGTCCTTGACCACGGTCTGTGCCCCGAAGCCGATGGCGACGCCGACCACGCCGGCACCTGCGATCAACGGGCCGATTTCCACGCCGAGCGACGACAATGCCATCATGATCGCGATGGCGACGAAGAGGATCATCAGGAAATTGCGAAGGATCGGCAGCAGGGTTCTGAGACGCGTGCGCCGCCGCTCCCGTTCGCTGCCGACCTCAAGGACGGCCTCGGTGTCGCCGAGCTTGCGATCGATCATGACCTTCACGACGCTCCAGGCGAGATCGACGATCAGGAGAATGATCCCAGCGCTGAGGAGGCCGCGCACGAGGCGTAGAAACGGCGAATCCTGCATCGTCATCTGCGTGAGCCTGATATCCAGGGCATCCGCGAGCAGAACGATCGCTCCGACGATCAGCGCTGCCCTGATACCGCGCTCGACGATTACCGAGACAACGGTGCCTTTCTTGTGGCCGTCCTCTTCCTCAGCGGAAGAGCGCAGAATATTGTTGACCGACGCCTTGGTGAGGGCGATGGCCCCAGGCAGGGCGGCACAGACCACCGCGATCCAGAACAGCTTCATGGCTCCCACCACCCATAGCAGCCAGACGGCGACGAAGTAGACCGTCCAGAGCCAGTTCCGCGCGCGCAGGCCGATCCGGCTGGCTTGGCCGGCAGACAATCGGGACGGACGTCTCCAAACAGCTTCGATGCCGATGACGAGCAGCACGAGGCCAAGCGAATAGGCCACGAGTTGCCGGGCCGGGACGGAAAAGCCGAGAGTGCCGAGCAGGCGGATGGTCACCCAGCCAAAGGCATACCAGCCAACGAGATAGCCCAGGCGTTTAGCCCAGTGGCCGGCGGCATCCTTGGTGATCGGGACGACACGGAACCGACCCTCTTCCTCCGCCCGTGGCGCCAGAAGCACGTCGAAAAACGCGCTCGCCAGGCGGAAGACGACGATTGCGAAGAGGTAACCGACGACGATCTCCCTGATAACAGGTGGCCATTGGAACAGCAGGAAGAAGCCGATGCTGCCAAGCCCGAAGGAGAGGACGTAACATGCCGCCCACAGAAGCCTCGCGGCCAGTGCGATCACCCTTTCGCGAACCGTGGCAAAGGGCGCGCGTGCCATCCACGAGCGCCAGCCGGCGCTGATCCACCAGAACAGCCATTGCGCGGCCAGCCCGACGGCGACGAAGGCCGCGACCAGGAAGATCGGCCGTGTCCCGCCGTTCGCCTGGATGTCCCGTTCGAGCACGGCCCCGCCGCGCATAGTCTCCAGGGGAAAGGATTGGATAGCGCCGAGAAGGCCGGAGGCGTGGGCACGGAACCGCATCGCGAATTCCGAGAATGAAGGGTCGGCGTTCGGGGTTTCCGAGGGCGTCTCCGCCGCCGTCTTGGCTGCTTGCGACTGCTGCTGCAGGAAGCGTTGGACATCAGGATCCGAGAACATCCCGATAAAGCGCTGGACGCTTTCCGGCTGTGGGCTTGCAGGCGTCACGCTCTGCGCCACGGCAATAGAGGCACAAAGGAGAACCGACGCCAGGGCAGCCCCAGTGAAAAGCGGTCTAAATATGCGGATCTTGGAAAGTAGTGGCATTGTCTATCCTGATCTCTATGAACGTCAGTTTGCCGGTTCCCGAACCGTCACTGCCTGCACGACTCCTTCGATCGGCCTCTGGCCATGCAGTCGGGCGCTCGCGGCTGCGTACCCACAGGACCCGTGAGGCCGCTGACTTGGCCGGCGTAGTTATCTCTGGTATCCGCATCGACGACGGCGACCGGGGCGGCAAGGATCAGGCCGGCTGCGCTGCCTGCCGCCGCCGCAGTGCTCGTCGTCGCGGCAAGGATCTTGTCCCCGAGCCCGACCTTGCTGTCGGTCAGCGTCTGGCCGTCGGAAATCCGCGCGCCGATGAGTTGAACGACCTCGGGCGATTCCGCAAATTTTCCGTGGTTCAGCCTGTCGCCCGCCTTGACCTTGGTGAGGTCGATCACCGTGATCTGGCTGTCGGCCAGTTCCTTCTTGAAGGGGGCCTGCTCGGGATCGATGGCGCCGAGTCTAGCGACGTCGCCCCATACCCTGCGGGATACCGCGAGGGCACGATCGTCTCGCGAAACGAACAGGGTGAACTTAGGATGCTGCTTGCCCATGTCGATGATCTGCTGGCGGAAGACATCGACATCCACATCGGGCGAGGCCAGCATGACATTCTCGAACTTGGCAGGGAGGCGGCCGTTGCGGATCGCCATCTGGCGAAGCGCTTCCAGCGCCAGCCAGTTCCCCATGGAATGCGCCAGGATCGAGACTTCCTTCACCTCTGGGTCTTTGGCGAGATACTGGAAAAGTGTCTCCAAGGCGTTGCGCGTGTAGTTCGTGCTCTCCCTGTCATATCCGTATGCCAGCAGGCTGCCGCGCGACGGCCATGTCACCAGCACGGGCGCACTATGGACACCGGAATCCTTGATGATCTGGGCGAAGCGATAGACGGAATCTTCGAAACGGTTGTTGAAGCCATGGATGAATACCAGCACGCTGCGGTCGCGGCTCTTCCTGACTGAGGCGCTCAGCCATTTCTTGGCGTCGTCGCGCGTGATCTCCTCGGCTTTCAAGGTTGCGAAGTCGGTTGCCGGGTTGGATGGAAGTCTCCTCGGCCAGGCGACTTCGCCGATTTTGCGGACGTTCGCTGGGGGAATGGACACCGTGATGTCGGCAAAGGCCGGGGCGAGCGCGCGCTCGCCAGTGAACATCTCGCCTTTTATCGTGGAGCGGCTGCGCGTCGTGGTTACGAGTATATCGACTTTGGTGGAGTTCGGCGCGCTATCGGCAACGGGGATGAGTACGTTCTTCGGGTGGCCGCCACATCCGGCCAATGCGCAGAGCAGCAGGAGAGCCGAGATCCATTTCAGACCTGGGGAGGGGCTTGGTCGAATTCGGCCATCGTGACATTTTGTGCTCACTGTTGTTCCTCATAGCCCTGTCAAGTTCGGGCAGGCCTCGACGCCACGCGCCGCGGCGGTCGAAGTCGGCACTAGGCGAGACTATGCGAAGACGAGATGGCTTACCCGTATGATCGGGTATGTTACGGTCGGGGAGACAGTGTCAGCGGGGTTGCAGATCCGAGGTGGCGGCGCTCGACGCAATTGCATCGGGATCGGGCACCGTCATCCCCGCCTTGCGAAGTCCTTCGATCAGGCGGTCGCGATCTTCAGGCTGCATGTTGCGCATCGCGAGTTCCGTTACAATGTTCGGCAGGAAGTCAGGTCGCATGCTGACGAACACCTGTCCTTCCCGGCGGGCGTCGTCCATCATGCCTGCCTCGGCGTAGATGATGGCGGCGACAACATGGAAGAGAGGGAACTTCTGCATGTTCGCCTGCCTGATCTCCAGTACGGCGGTTTGGTTGTCGCGGAGCATGTAGGCGGCCAGGGCTCGCGTTCCGTGGTAGAAGCCGCCGCTGCCTGGATTGAGGGCGATGGCCTGGTCGAGGAGGGCTGCTCCACGCTGCCACTGGCCAGCGATCGCAAGCCGCGTTCCGAACTCGCCCATCAGTTCGGTGTCATTGGGGTTGGTGGCGAGCGCCTGCTCGCCCACCCGAAGTGATTCAGCGAGCTGCCTGTCGAAGAACAGCGCCGTCATCAGCGCTTGTAGTCCGCGTGTATTGTTCGGATCGATCTGCGTTGCGCGCCTGGCGGCATCGAGTGCACGCTGTATGGCTGAATTCTGGCCCGGTGTCGGATTGAACTTGTAGCGGTCCTCATCGAGATAGACGATCGACAGCATTGCCCAGGCGGTCGCGTAGCTCGGAAACCGCGCCAGTGCGGCCTCGAGGCAATCCCGGACGCGCGCATGTGCTTCGCCGCTCAGTTCCGAACGATAGGCATAGAAGCGCAGAGTGCACTCATACGCACCGAGATCGTCCGGCGGCGGACTGGCGGAGTCGACCTGTGCCATGACCCCGTAGGGTTGGGCAATGGCGGTCGCCACCTTTCTGGCGACATCCGTCTGGATCGCAAACAGGTCTCCCGATGCGAGATCATTGTCATAGTTCTCCGACCAGAGGATCTCGCCGTCCGACGTATCGAGCAATCTGGCCGTCACACGAAGACGCTTGCCCGACGTGCGTACCCCGCCGGCAAGGAGATAGCGTGCGCCGAATTCGGCCCGGATCTCCGATGCGCCCACATCCGCGGGAAGGGACTTGGAGGTCTCGCGGCCGAAGACCTTGATCTCCTTGAACCGTGGCAGGATGGTCATCAGTTCCTCGGTCAGGCCGGCAGTGTAGAGCTGCGCCTCCGGCCCTTCGCCGAGATTGGCAAACGGGGCTACCACGAGGGCCGGACGATCGGGCGAAAGGCTCGAAACGCGTTCGAGCGACGGAGCGGGTGACCGTGTCCCGATCCAATAGAGCGAAATAGCCACCGCAGCGAGGGCAGCGGCACCCGGCAATAGGACCCGCCTTGCGCGCAACCAACGTCCGGAGCGAACCTCAGAGGGCGATGTTTCGTCAGCTTCGTCATCTCCAGCGTCGACTGACGCCGGACAGGACCAGGTGAAGGTTGGAACATATCCGCCTTTGGGAATGTCGATCCTGACCGGATCATGCTGTCCGGCGACGAGATAATAGCGCTCGAGTGATCGCCGCAACCGCCCAGCCTCGATCCTGACCACCGGATCGTCCTGGGTGAAGCCGGCATCTCGGCCGAAGACCTCGATCGCGATCGAATAGGCTTTGATCCGGTTGCCCCGACCCTCAAGGGTTTCCGAGACGACATAGCGGAGAAACGCTGCGGCGCGCCCGATGCCTGGAAATTCGGAGCTGGAGACGACACGTTCCAGTTGCTCCCTGATATCGTCGGCTTGAGGCGCCGGCCCTAAAAGAATGGGTGCTGCAGACCCCTCTGCTGGTATCCACGTCTGCATGTCTGCCCCAATCCCCCGTTGAGTCACGTCACTGCCAGACCGTATGTTACGGTAACATACTCCACGAACCTTGCGTCGTCCATGAAGATTGGGCCGGGCACACGTTGCAAAGGCAGCGTCCAAATGCCGTGAGGAGTAAACCATGGACGAAGGCATGACCGCAGTCCGTCGGCAATTTCCAGCCAGGATCAAGGCGATCGATGATCTCTCTGCCCGCAGTGAGGATTTTCGGGAAATATGCAGGGACTTTGCCGACGCCCAATCGGCGCTGCAGAAATGGAACGTCTCAACCGACCCAAAGCGCGGCGAGCGCGTCGTCGAATACCAGGAGCTGATCGCAGAACTCTCCAAGGAGATAGAGGGCGCGCTTGACGCCTCGCTACCGCCACCTCGCTGATATACGCGACCGCCCCCCCGGGCGGCCAGCCATCGCGAGGCGTATGTTACGGTTACCTACTTGCGTTCCATCGCCCGGTAACGACCATCGCGACAGACGTCCGGCGTTGAAACTTTACGCTTCCACGAAACGAAACGCTTCCGAAGGATATTGCCGTGGTTTCCGAAAACTTGGACGAGCCTGCCATTTCCCCAGCGCCTCGGAATCCACTCCGCAGGATAGCACTCATTGTCGTCCTTCTGGCGCTCGTCCTGTTCGTCCTCTCCGTCTTCATGGAGCGGCGCACGCCATCTACCTCGCAGGCTCAAGTTCAGGCCTATATCGTCGGCATCGCGCCCGAAGTCACCGGCCGGGTGGTGGAAGTGGGAGTCGTCGACAACTCGAGGGTCGACGCCGATCAGGTTCTCTTCCGTATCGATCCCGAGCGCTACGAGCTGGCGGTCAGTGAGGCCGAGGCGAGCCTTGCAAGTGTCGGCCAGTCGATGGGCGCGTCAACGGCCGCTGTCGATGCGGCGCAGGCAAAGCTCGTAACGGCCCAGGTCGATCGGGACAATCTTCGCGAACAATCTGCGCGCGCCGAAGAGCTGCAAAAGAGGGGCGTGTATTCCAAAGCGCGGGCTGATTCAACCAAATCGGCTTTCGGTCAGTCAGAGGCGGCCGTCACCGGTGCTGAGGCCGAGCTGGCCAAGGCCAAGGAGCAGCTCGGGCCGAGCGGAAATGACAATCCGCAGCTCCGGGCAGCTCTGGCAGCCCTCGAAAAGGCACGACTCGATCTGCTGCGGACCACCGTTCAGGCACCCTCGGCCGGGGTCGTGACCAACCTCCAACTTACAACCGGTAAGGTCGTGTCGGCTGGACAGCCAGCCATGACCTTCATCGATGCCGGCACGATCTGGATCACCGCCGCCTTCAAGGAGAACAGCCTCGAGAATGTAGCAGTCGGCAACCGGGCGGAAATCCTTTTCGACGCGCTTCCCGGTCGGGTGTTTCCGGCGCAAGTCGAGAGCGTTGGTTTCGGCGTATCGCAGGGCAGCACGGACCCGAACACCGGATTGCCGACGATCCGGAGTGATAGCGGCTGGGTCCAGGAGCCGCAGCGGTTTCCGGTCCGGCTCATCATCGAGGAGGCGCAGCGGCCCAAGGGCGGCGTGCGCTACGGTTCGCAGGCGACCGTCGTCATCTACACCGGCGACAATCCGGTCACCAATGCCTGGGGATCGCTCTGGATCCGCATCGTGTCGGTGCTGACCTATGTTCGCTGAGAGGAGCCCCGCGGTCGAGCAGCAGAAACGCAAGGGGCTTCGGGTTGCGTTCGCGGTCTCCATCGGCTTCACGCTGGCAGTCTATGCCGGGGCCATCGTGCCGTTCCTCGGTCCGCTCTTTGCCGCCCAGTTTCTGCTCGGCAGCTCGCGGCCCATGCCGCTCGGCAAGACCATCGGCGCGGCGATCGTCATCCTGATCGCCGGGATGGCGATGATGGTTCTGACCAACGTGCTCGGCGACCGTCCGGCGCCGTTCCTTCTGATCCTGGGGCTAACTTATTTTGCGTGCTTCGCCGCACAGTCGACGGGAAAGGGAGGACCGGCCGTCTTTCTCGTGCTCGTTGTTTCGATCATCGTGCCTTTGCTCGGCATCCTGAACAAGGAGCTCGCCAATTCCATCCTGTCCATCCTGGTCGCCGGGGTGTTGTCAGGCGCGGTTCTGATGTGGCTCGCCCATGCGGTCTTTCCCGAGCCGTTCTCCCAGGAGGTCGAGGCGGTGGCGATCGACGAGCGGCCGCCGGCCTTGCTTCGGGCGCTGGCAAACACAGTCATCCTCTTGGGCTCCGTCGTGATCTGCCTGACGAGCGACAACCTGACGGCTGCGGCAGTCATTCCGATCACCGTGGCGTCGTTGCTCGGACAGCTCGACGTTGGCGCGAGCGGGCGGGCAGCGATGGGGCTCGTGCTCGTCAATCTGTTTGGTGGGGTGCTCGCCTCCGTCGCTTATGCCGCGCTGTCGCTGCGCCCTAATCTCCTCTCGATCTTCCTCATCGTTCTCGTTGTCGTCCTCCTGCTCGGAGGGCGCGCAGCTGCCCGGTCAAAGGACGCCCCGGTTTTTGCTGGCGCCCTGACGACATTCCTGATCCTCTTTGGCCTCGGGGTCTCGCCTCTGCCGGGGAGTGCGGCAGAATCCTTCGCCACCCGTATCGTCTATGTCGCGGCGGCCTTGATCTACGCACTTCTATTTGCCGCGATCCTGTGGCCACGGGCCAGCAACGCGGAGAGGATTTCGGCATGACGCACTTTGCTTCGGCAGCGACCTGAAAAGCTAAGCGTGCCCCAATCCTTCAGATCTGCTCCTCGCGCTTTAGGTCTTTCTTTTTAGGCATGTCGTTATCGCAAAACCGCTGCACACTTTTGTGCGACATGCATTAGCCGCCGGTTTCGAAACCGGGGTAAAGCGTCATTCCACCGTCGACATAGATCGTCGATCCGACGATGTAATCGGTGAAATCAGACGCAAGCCACACCGCGGTCCGGCCGATCTCTTCCGCCTCGCCGATGCGCTTGTACGGGATGAGCTTCATTAGCTCAGCGTAGGCTTCCGAGGTTTGCCAGGCGCTAGTATTGATTGGCGTGCGAATTGCGCCGGGGGCGATGCTGTTGACGCGGATGCGCTTTTCGGCGACCTCCTGGGCTAGGCTTTTCATAAGGAGCATCAGTCCGCCTTTCGACGCCGCATAGTTCACGTGTCCGGCCCAGGGAATGACTTCATGGACCGAGCTGATGAATACGATCTTGCCGGCTGCCACGGAAACATCAGTCCGTACGCCCCGCCGGAGAAACTCCCGGACGGCCGCGCGCGAACATAGAAACGCGCCCTTGAGGTTGACGTTCATGACGGTGTCCCATTGGGCGCTCGTCATCTCGTGAAAGGGGGCATCCCTCTGAAGTCCGGCGTTGTTGACGAACACGTCGACCGTGCCGAACTCCTCGACGGCGGTCGCGAACATCGCCTCGACCTGCGCCTCGTTGGAAACGTCGGCCGCGACCGCAAGCGCGCGCCCGCCGCCCTGTTGAATCTCGTCGACGACCTGCGTGGCGTCCTCTGGGGCCGTGACGTAGTTGACGACCACGTTCGCTCCCGCCTTGCCGAGAGCGAGGGCGATCCCACGGCCGATCCCGGAATTGGCGCCGGTGACGAGGGCAGTCTGCCCCTTCAGCAGATGGACCGGTGGCAGGGTTGGAATCACCGGCTGAGGCAACTGCCGGTTCTCGTAGTAACTTTCCATGATGACCACTCCTCATTTGCCGGAGCCGAGCTGTCCGGTGTAAATTCGATCGGCGCCGCCGAGCATTTGCCCTTGAGCGCTTCCGTTTTTCTTAGAATCAGGGAAGCATTCTATCTCTTTGTTTTCACGCAATTCCGGACGCAAAACCGCTGCGCACTTGTGCTGAAATTTCTCTAGGAGGTCTTGGCGCGTTCAAGCCACGCCTCAGGCGAACCCGAGGCGAACAGATGCATTCCCCGCGCGATGAACCCGGTCCAGCCTGTCTGATGGTTCGCGCCAAGACCGGCGCCGTTGTCGCCGTGAAAATATTCGTAGAACTGAAGGCAGTCTTGCCAGTGCGGATCGTCCTGGAACTTGGCTTGCCCGCCGAACACGGGTCGTTTGCCATCGTTTCCTCGCAGGAAGATGGCCGACAAGCGCTGGGTGAGTTCCTCGGCGACCTGATAGAGGTTCATGTGACGGCCGGAACCCGTGGGACATTCAACGGTGAAATCGTTGCCATAGTAGCTGTAGTATTGCAGCAGCGCCCGGATGATCAGGCCGTTCATCGGCATCCATATCGGGCCGCGCCAATTCGAGTTTCCGCCAAACATGCCGCTGTCGGATTCTGCCGGGAGATAGGCTACGCGGTGCTCATGATCGCCGACCTGGAAGACGTAGGGGTGCTCATCGTGGTAGCGCGACAGTGCCCTGATGCCGTAGGGACTGAGAAATTCATTCTCGTCGAGCATCGTCGACAGCACGCGACGAAGCTTGTTCTCATCCAGTATCGAGGCGAGCTGACGATTGGCGTGACCCGGCTTGCGCGGGTCATGGATGAAGGCGATCAATTCCGGGCGCGTATCGAAGAAATGCTTCATCTGCCTGGTGACCTCGGGATACCGTTGGTAGATGTCGCCCTCGAACGCGGTGGCGGCGCATAGCGGCAGCAAGCCGACCATCGAGCGGACCTTGAGACGCTGGGCCTGCCCATCCGGCAGACGGAGGACGTCGTAGAAGAACCCGTCTTCCTCGTCCCACATTCCGACCTCGTCGCCTGCGTGGATCATCGCCGACGCTATCCATAGGAAATGCTGTGTAAACTTGAGCACCATCTCCTCGCCGCCCGCATCCTTGAGAGCCAATTCGGTCGCTATCTCCATCATGTTCTGGCAGTAGAGCGCCATCCATGCGGTGCCGTCTGCCTGCTCCAGATAGCCCCCGGTCGGCAGCGGCGCGCTGCGGTCAAACACCCCGATATTGTCCAGCCCAAGGAAGCCGCCTTCGAAGACATTCTTGCCGGATCGGTCCTTGCGGTTGACCCACCAGGTGAAGTTCAGAAGCAGTTTCTGGAAGGATTTCTGAAGCCAGGCGACGTCGCCCTTGCCTGACCGCGCCTGCTCCAGGCGGTAGGTGAAGATCGTCGCCCAGGCGTGGACAGGCGGGTTGACGTCGCCGAAATTCCACTCGTACGCCGGTATCTGCCCGTTCGGATGCATATAGGCTTCGCGCAGCATCAGATCGATCTGATCCTTGCCGAAGTCGGGATCGACCATCGTCAGAGCGATCACCTGGAATGCCAGATCCCAGGCTGCGTACCAGGGATATTCCCACTTGTCCGGCATGGAGATGATGTCGGCATTGTACATGTGATGCCAGCCGACGTTACGCTGTTCGATCCGGCGCTTCGGATCGAATGGATTGACGCCGTGTTCGTCCAGCCATTTGTTCACGTCATACAGATAGAACTGCTTGCCCCACATCATGCCTGCCAGAGCCTGACGCATGACATCGGCGGCGTCGGCCGTCATCGACGGCGGCGTGATCGAAGCGTAGAACTCATCGGCTTCGCGCCGACGCGCCTGCATCGCGTCGTCGAACGAACGATCGAACATTGGCCGGACATTCTTGGATCCTGCAGCCGGCGGCAGGTCACATAGGCGCAGCCGCAACGTCCGGGATTGCCCGGCATCCACGATGACGACATAGTGTGCCGCAGCCTTGGTTCCGATCTGCTGCGGGTTCACGGTGTCGGTGCGGGCATGCACGACGAAGCTGTCGATCCCATCCTTGACGAATGGAGTGGCACTCGGAACGCCGAACAGACGTTGCGTATTCGTCTCGTTTTCGGTGAACAGCAGCGCCGGCGAGCCGTCACAATAGAGATATCGTGTGACGTCCGCGTCCGCCGGCAGCCCAGGCGCGGCTTTAGCAGCGATCACAGCCGGAGCGTCATTCCGCTCCACACGTTCCAGGGTTGGCTTGTCACCCTCTTCACCCCAGGACCATCTATTCCTGAACCATAATGTCGGCAGCACGTGCAGGGTGGCCGCTTCCGGACCGCGATTGGCAATGGTGATCTCGACAAGAATGTCCTCGGGTGCTGCCTTGGCATATTCGACGAAGACGTCGAAGTAGCGATCGGCGTCGAACACGCCGGTATCGACCAGTTCGTATTCAAGCTCGCCTTTCCCGCGCCGGCTATTGGTCTCCACCAGGTCGTCGTAGGGATAGGCGGATTGAGGATATTTATAGAGATACTTCATGTACGAGTGGGTCGGCGTCGAATCCAGGTAGAAGTAGTACTCCTTAACATCCTCGCCGTGATTGCCCTCGCTGTTGGTAAGGCCGAACAGCCGCTCCTTCAGGATTGGATCCTGTCCATTCCAGAGAGCCAGCGCAAAACACAGCCGCTGCTTGCTGTCGCTGATACCCGCCAGACCGTCCTCGCCCCAGCGATAGGCGCGCGACCTGGCCTGGTCGTGGGTGAGATAGTCCCACGCATCGCCGCCCTCGCTGTAATCCTCGCGAACGGTTCCCCACTGCCGTTCGGACAGGTAGGGCCCCCATTTCTTCCAGTCGGCTTTTCCGTCTCGCGCCTCCCGGAGGCGCTGGGATTCAGCATTCATCACGCGTCCTCACGGTCACTGATAATTGGCATGCCATATCGCCTTCAAAGGAGGCAGTGGTCCGTGACCATGACTTCGTGATCAATCGGCTGAACTGAAGGAGAAGCAGGTATGGCGGCCCATCTACACTCCCGCAAAAGGCAGAAGGGAGATCCTGTACGCGGTCGATTTAGCCTGCGCGCTGAACTCCGCTTTTGTAAGTGTGTTACTGTAACATACGTCCGAGATCGGTTCCGCGACTACGCCTGGAGCTGTCTTTGCTATAAATCTGTAGCAAAAGACGACTTGGCCGATGTTTAGCTATCAATCCTCCTCCACTGGGAGGAGTATGCGGCACGAGCGAAGATACAATAGTCGACAGCCTACACACCATGTCTGACCGCAAGGAGGATTTGAGATGGCTAGACCTCACGCTTTGTTACTCGCCACGGGCCTGTTCCTGCCTTTTGCAGGGTTCCCGTTTTCGCCACATCTGACGCTGACCGCCGCCGCGCAGGAGCCGGCCGCTTCCAATCCCGTCACGGCGGAAGACGACGCGCCGGCGCCTCTGAGCGAGGACGAACTCGAAATCCTGGTGGCGCGGATCGCGCTGTATCCGGACGAACTGGTTGCGCTCGTCACGTCGGCGTCGCTCTATCCGCTGCAGGTCGTGGAAGCAGCCCGGTTCCTCGAAACCTTGAAGAAGCAGCCCAAGCTCAAGCCGAAGACGACGTGGGATGGCAGCATCGTATCGCTGCTGAATTATCCCCAGATCGTGACGATGATGAGCGAGGATCTGGACTGGACGCAGTCTCTCGGAGAGGCGCTTTCCTACCAGCAGAAGGACGTTCTGATCGCCATACAGCAACTGCGCGACAAAGCGGTCGCCGACGGCATCATCAAGACCGACGACAAGATCAAGGTCAGCCAGGAGAACGACAACGTCGTGATCGTCTCCGCCAGTCCTGAGAAGATCTACGTTCCGCAATACGCGCCGGAGATGCTGTATGAACCGAACTATGTGGCCGAGCCTATCGGCTACTATTCCGAGCCGTATCCGAACTACTACTATCCGACCGCCACCTTTTTCGCGGGCGTGGTGACGGGAGCGGTGTGGGCCGCCGCCGTCGACTGGAACCGCTGGGGCGTATGGGGCGGGCGCTGGAACGGCAATGTCGATATCGATTGCAACAACTGTTTGAACAACATCAACGGCAAGGTGAATATCAACGACGTCGACTGGAAAAACGTCGACCGCAGCAAGATCGGGTTCGACAGCGCGCAGTTCAACAAGATCGACCGCAGCTCCTTCCGGACCAGTATCGAGGCGAACGCCAGCAACAGGGTCGGAGCAAGAGGCAACGACCGTGCGAACACGCTCCGCGACAAGCCAGGCAAAGTCAGTGTCAACGATGTTCGCAAGAGTAAGATCGATGCGGACAGGGTAAATGCTGCTCGCAACAAGGCAGCCAATACAGGCGCGGCGGCTGGGGGCGGGAAGGTAGCGCAGGCTGCGCAGAACCGCAGGCCCGACGCAAGAACACCGAACAGGGCTGCCGAAAACGCAAGGCCCGGGGTCAACGCCAAACGCCCGGTCGCAAAGCCGAAGCCTGCGGCCCGGGTCGACAGCCGGCCCAGAAAGCCTTCGGCGCTCGGTCAGGTCGACAGCGGCAAGCGCGCTCAGATGCAGTCCAGCCGCGGCAGACAGGCCATGGCCGGAGGCAACCGCGGTGGTGGCGGTGGAGAAATGCGCCGCGGCGGTGGCGGCGGCGGCCGTCGTCGATAACCAGAAGAAGGAGGAAAGTCATGACAAAGTCAGTCAGAAACATGCTTCTGGGTTCGGTGTTCGCTCTTGCGGCTCTCGCCACCAATCCGGTTCCGGCATCTGCAGCAGAGCCATCCGATGCGACCGTCATCTCGGGCTTCGCTTCGCAGAGCGATCCGCCCATATTCGAGACGCCGGAACAAGCCGTCGACGCCTTCAAGGCGGCGCTAGCGGCTGATGATTTCGACAAGTTCGCGGCGCTGCTGGGTATTGATGCAGCGAAAGCGAAGGCAGGCGAAGGGGTGATGGACACCTATGCCCAAATCCGCGACGGCACGAAGAAGAAGATCGTCGTGAAGGACGTCGATGGCCGCAAGATCATCGAGATCGGCGACAAACTATGGCCTCTGCCATTTCCGATCGTGAAGGGCGACGATGGCAAGTGGGGTTTCGACACCTATGCCGGGTTCGAGGAGATCATCAATCGTCGCGTCGGCGAGAACGAATTGCAGACCATCGACACGATGCAGGCCTATGTTGATGCCCAAAAGGAATATTCTTCCGCTGACCACGACGACGACGGCGTTCTCGAATATGCCCAGAAACTGATCAGCAGCGACGGCAAAACCGATGGTCTCTATTGGTCGCCTGATCTGGGCGAGGGGGATAGCCCGGCGGGCAACGCTCTCGAAGACAATGCCGCGCTTGATAAGGCCAAGGCCGGCGAAGGTTATTACGGTTATCGCTACAGGATCATCGACGGCCAGGGACCGAACATCGCGGGCGGAGAGTTCGACTATGTGATCAACGGCAACATGATCGCAGGATTCGCCCTTATCGCCTGGCCGATCCGATATGGCGAAACCGGCGTGCACACATTCGTCGTGAACGCGAACGGCACGGTCTACCAGGCCGATCTCGGCCGGGAGACCGAAAAAATAGCTGCTGGCGTCAGGACCTTCAACCCGGGTGACAATTGGGACGTGACTCCTGATTGAACGAGGGTCTCGCGTGTTGGGAACCAAGTTTGCTCCACCTCGTTGCCGCTTCGTACCTGACAATGATGCAAAGGAGGAAACGATGATTTCCGCAGATCAGATCCGTGAGCATATGGAAGTGCGGGCTGCCGACGGCACCCATGTCGGCTCAGTCGATCATCTCGACGGCCCCACGCGCATCAAGCTGACGAAGCTCGACTCGGAAGACGGCAAGCACCACTTGATCCCGATCGATTGGGTCGATCACGTGGATGCTCACGTCCATCTGTCGAAGAACGCCAGGGATGTCCGGATGCAATGGGCTACCATCAACTGATAGCCGGTCGGCTGCGGCTTACCGGCCGCAGCCTCCACACTTTTCGGCATCATGCTCAAAGGAGCCCGCCATGTCGAAGCAATTAAAGAGCGGCGATGAGGTAAGCTGGAATACCAGCCAGGAAAAGACCGAGGGCAGGGTAGTCAAAAAGCAGAGCACTCCGACGAAGATCAAAGGCCACAGCGTGAAGGCATCGAAGGCCGAGCCGCAATATATCGTCGAGAGCGACAAATCGGGAAAGCGCGCGGCACACAAACCTGACGAACTCAAGAAGCTTTGACGCCCGCGGCCGTTCTGTTCGAGCAAAGGAGATCGATATGCCAGCCAAGTCCAAGGCCCAGCAGAAGGCGGCAGGCGCCGCACTTTCGGCCAAGCGTGGCGAGACGCCGAAGAGCGAACTCAAAGGCGCCTCGAAACAGATGGTGGAATCCATGAGCGAGAAACAGCTCGAGGAATTCGCCTCCACCAAGAGGAAGGGCAAACCCCAGCACGTTTCGAAATAGGGGTGCCGAGCACCGCCGTTGCAGGACGTTCCCGCCGCTTAACAGCTACGCGGCCGTGACCCTTGAGAGCGGCTGCCTCTGCCGCCGGCGACGCTCCCTATGAAGCAAGATTGGCGGTTCGTCGGCGGTCGGTGTATGGTTCCGACGATCGTTTCGAGGCAATTGCCCATCAGCTAGAAGAGCGCATTGCGCTAAAACGGAGTCCGAGATTGGCCGTCGCTTTTACCAAGGAAGAGAGTTTCGAAACCGCTTCGGAAACCCTGCTGCCCGATCGTCCGATTTCGGCGCATCCGAACCTCGTCACGGAAGCGGGGTTGAAGGCCCTGGAGCTGCACTTCCAGCAGGCCCGCGAGGCCTATGATGCTGCGAGCACCATCGACGATGTGAACGAACGGCGGCGGCAGACAGCCAATCCTCTGCGTGATCTTCGCTACTTAGCGGCAAGACTGCGCACTGCCCAGCTCATGCCTGACCCCACGTCAATCGACATCGTCGCCTTTGGTAGCACGGTGACTTTCCGCCGTGACGACGGGCGTGTGCAGACCTATCGCATCGTCGGAGAGGACGAGGCTGATCCCAAGGCCGGATCGATTTCCTACGTCTCCCCGGTGGCGCGGTTGCTGATGGGCAAGGCTGTCGGCGATGTGGTGGAGACAGGCGGCCAGGAACTGGAAATCATCGCCATCGCATAGGAGAGTGCTATTCGCGTAGCTCTCATTATTTTAGTACCGTTTGGTACTTTATTTATCGAACCTTTACCATCCGTGGCTAGAACGATGGCACTCCATCATCGAAAGTCATGCTCATGGTCAGCGCAATTTCCAGTTCTGCATCCTCCATTTTGAGTTCAGCCGTTTCAACCTCGTCTTCCAGTTCGTCGGATCAGCTTGCCTCTCTCGAGGCACAGCTTGCCGAAAAGAAGGCAGCCCTGTCGGAAACGCAGGACGAGCAAGAGAAGGCCACGATCGAAAAATCTGTCGATACGCTGGAAGCAAAGATCGCCAAGCTCGAAGCGAGCGAGAGCAGCCAAACTCAAGCGTCTGCTGCATCGAAGCCCGCCGGCGAAGCTCCGAAAGAACTCTCCGGCGAAAGCGAGCGTATCGGCACGACGAATTTTGACGAGACCAGCAAATTCGGCAGCCGGACGGCTTACGTCTGATAAAAGCGACCCGGTCACCGGGATGATGCTGCATTTTTGAGTGATGCATCAAAGACGGCGCTTGGCCACGGTGACGACTTCGCGTGTCAGATCCGCCAGGCGGTCGGCGGCGAGGCGATTGATCTGCCAATAGAGCGGGACATCGAGCGGCGTGTCGGGCACCAGCTCGACCAGCCGTCCGGATGCGAGGTGCTCGCAGGTCAGTTGGGTCGGGTTCATTCCCCAGCACATGCCCGAAAGGCTGGCCTCGACGAAGCTCTGCGGCGAAGGCAGCCAGTGGGTGGGGTAATCGAGATCGCGTCCGAATGTTCGCCTGATCCAGCTGCTCTGCAGCCTGTCCTTTTGATTGAAGGTCAGCGCGGGAGCGTTGCGGATCGCCTCTGATGTCACGCCCTGCGGAAAATAGCGTGCGACGAAGTCGGGGGTTGCCGTTGCATGGTAACGCAGAACGCCGAGTGCAAAACGCCGGCAGCCGCGGACCGGCTTTTCCAGGCTGGTGACGGCGGCGATCACCCGCCCGCGCTGCAGCCATTCGGCGGTGTGGTCCTGGTCGTCGACGGCGACGTTCAGCAGATAGGAAGAGCTTTTGGCAAAATTCGACATCGCCTCGACGAACCATGTCCCGAGGCTGTCGGCATTCGTCGCGATTTGAAGCGTGACCCTTTGGCGTGGTTCGTCGGGATCGACGAGGGCCGGCAGTTGTCCGAAGAGTTCGGCTTCGAGCATGCCGACATTCTCCATATGGCGGCAGAGCCATTCTCCCTTTTCCGTCGCCGTGCACGGCGTGCCCCTGACGATGAGGACGACGCCGAGACGCTCTTCGAGCTGCTTCACGCGCTGCGAAATGGCCGAAGGGGTCACGTTCAAGGCGGTCGCAGCTCTTTCGAAGCTGCCTGTCTGGACAATCGTTGCGACGGCGCGAAGAGCGGGATAGTCGAGCATGGATTAGTTTCACTTAATCTGGGTAAGCTGGATTAATTAGCCTAATTCTCGAAATAGCGATAGCGCAACCTCACCGAAATGAGGGGCGTTGGCCGAAGAGATGAATTTTTCGATCTATGGAACCGGCCTGATGATGGGCCTCAGCCTGATCGTCGCCATCGGCGCGCAGAACGCCTTCATCCTGCGCCAGGGCTTGCGCAACGAACATGTCTTCGCCGTCTGCCTCGCATGCGCGATATCGGATGCCGCGCTGATCGTGCTTGGCGTAACCAGCCTCCATCAAATCGCCAGGTTCATGCCCTGGCTCGATCCCGTCATGCGCTACGGCGGAGCCGTATTTTTGATCTGGTACGGGGCAAGAAGCCTCTATTCCGCCTTGCGGTCGTCCGCCGCTCTGACAGCCGGGGAGGCCAAAACGTCGAGCTTTCGGCAGACGCTGGCAACCTGCCTCGCACTCACCTGGCTCAATCCGCATGTTTATCTCGACACCGTGGTGCTGCTCGGCACGATATCGACACGATATCCGGGAGAGCAGGCTTCTTTTGCGGCAGGGGCGGTGACGGGGTCCTTCCTGTTCTTTTTTTCGCTCGGTTATGGCGCGAAGCGGCTGCGGCCGATCTTCTCGAAACCCTCATCCTGGCGCATGCTGGAAACGCTCGTCGCTTTCACGATGTGGATCATAGCGTTCAAGCTGCTGGGCGGGTTGTGACCGCCGATCCGCTTCACCGCGTTTCGGCGGCCGACTCCTCGTTCGACGAGACGAACCTCAGGAATAGTTCCTGCGCGCGCGTCGGCATCCAGTTGACGCGCAGGGTGAGGCCGATCGGCCGTGCGGTGTGGCTGAGGTCGAGCGGCAATGCCTTGAGGAGGCCGCGTGACAATTCCGCCTGGGCCTGCAGATAGGAAATGCAGCCGAGATGGTCCGTTCCGTTCAGCAGTTCGCGCATCAGGATGAGCGAACTGGACTCGACGATGCTTGTCGGCGGGTGGTCCAGGCCCTCGAACAAGGTGTCGAAATGCCGCCGGATCGGCGTGCCGCGCTGGCCGACGATCCATGGATAGGCCGCGAGTTCCTCGACCGAGAGCTCGGAGCGTGCCGTCAGCGGATGGTTGCTGCCGGCAACTATGACCAGCGTATCGTTGAACAGGAAGCGTTGCTCGACGTCACCGATCGGTGCGGGATCGCGCAACGCGCCGATCAGGAAATCGATCTCGCCGCGCCTGAGGCCGGCAAGCAGATCGGCATAGGGACCTTCCAGAATGTGGATCGGCGTGTTCGGACGGAACTTCCGGAACTCGGCAATAGCTCTCGGAAGCACGAAGGAGCGTGAAAGCGGCATCGCACCGACGACGATCCGGCCTGCTTCTTCCGAATGTGTTTCGGCGAGATCCACCTCCGCCTGCGCCAATTCGGCAAAGGCGAGGCGTGCGGCCTGGGCGAGCGTCCCGGCGGCGCGGGTGGCGACGATGCCGTAGGAAGTCCGCTCGAACAGCGGGCGGGCGGCTTCCTCCTCAAGCTGCGTCACCGCCCGGTGAACGGTCGGTTGTGCCAGGCCGAGCCTGCGAGCGGCAAGCGTGAAGTTCTCGGCCTCGCGCACGGCGATGAGGGCCCGCAGCTGCGAGGACGTCGCGACCATGCGAAGGCGGGGGCTGAGTTCATTGAGGGCCGGATCGAGGAAACCGAAGGCTCTTCGTACGCGCTTTGCGAGGACATCGCCCTGCGCATTGGCGAACAGTCCTTGCGGGGTCCTGGTGAACAGGGTCGTGCGCAGGCCGCGCTCTATCTTGGAGAGCGCCTGCGTGACGGCGGGCTGCGAGAGATGGCAGACATCGGCGGCCCGGGTCACGGAATTGGTGTCGACCACTGCCAGGAAGACCCGGAGGTGGCGGAAGTTGTGCTGGACTTGCGATGCCTGAGATGCTGTCGGATTCAAGTCAAATTACGCTCCAGAATGGCATCCGCCCGCGCTTCCAGAGAATTCTCCTCCGTGCGGATGTCCAATTCGCCGATCTGCCGCTGCCAGTCGGTCGTTGCCGAGGCCATGCGGTCCGGCAGGCCGAGTTCCCTGAGTGTCGCGGCGACTTCCTGCATCTCCGCCGCCCGCCGCCTCCCATGGGCCATCATGCGTTCAAGGTTGTAAGCTGCGCGCGCGGTCCAGTCCATCCCGGGATCAGAAGCCTGGAGAGAGGCGAGCACTGCCTTCTCGACCCCGGCGCGGCGCGCGGCAAGCAGGCATTCCGCGGTCAGCGCTTCGAAACCCTTGATCATCACCGATCGGAGCATCTTGATCGAGGAGGCCTGCCCGACCTCGTCTCCCGCGGTCTGGACGTTCATGCCGAGGTCGAGGAGCAGGCGTTGCGCGCGGTCGGCCTGTGATCCGGAGATCAGCAGCGGCGTTCGATGACGGGCGGGATGGACGGGCGACATCACGGCGACGTCGACATAGATGGCGCCGGCGGCTTCGACGAGCTTGGCGGCGGCCGCCTTCGTCGCGGGGGAGCAGGAATTGCAGTCGAGATACAAGGCGTCCCTGTCGAGGAATTCGGCGGCGCGCGCCGCAGCTTCCAGAGAGCGATCCGCAGTCACTAGACTGAAGACGGTGCCGGCGCCCGCCAATGCCAGTCCCGGAGTTTCGGCGCAGTCGACGCCAAGGTCCGAACAGGCCCGGAGCAAATCGCTACGCTGGGATGGATCCTCCACCTTTATGTCGAATGTGGAGATCCTACCGGGGGACGCAGCGCCATTCTCGGATATCCAGCCCGACACAAAGGCCTGCGCTGCTTCGCCGAATCCGATCGTTGCAATCGCCGACATCGGTTTTTCCCTTTCCCCATGCTGCCGGGCAGCTCGTTCCTCGAAGTGAAATTGGGCAGGCAGGCGCGGTCCCGGCCGCGCCTGCCGCGAGAAGGCATATATGTGATGCCTCGACATGGGTCTTCGAGCCTGATCGTAACGTTAGGCTGTCCGGATGTGAGGGAAATGCCCATTTCAAAATGATCGGCGAGATATAAGAAAAAGCTATAGTTCGCTGCCCGAGGGGATCCGCTGAGGCTTTCCTATAGCGAAAACTTATGAGATCGGCGCAATTCCAAATTGGCAAACGGCAGGCTGAGGCATGAAATCCCGTCAACTAGGAACGAGATATTCATGTCGGAAAAGAAGACGGCTCTCGTCATCAGCGTCCATGTTGCGGATTTCGTCTGGCGCTGCGGCGGCGCAATCGCGCTACACGCCAAAGGGGTTACGACGTCACGGTCGTGTGCCCGTCCTTCGGAGAGCGCGGCAGTCCGGCGGACGCGGCGCCCAATATGCGGAAGGCTTTCAATCGGTCTTTCCGCGCACGGTCGACGAGCTCTGGCCGGCCAAGGGAGGAGGAGATAGATGGAACCTTGTTTCGACATTGCGCATCTGGCGCACGTCGAGATGTATTCGAACAAGTTCGAAGAAAGTCTCGACTTTTTTCTGCGGGTCTACGGCCTGAGCCTTGCCGGCCAGGATGAGAATTCCGCCTATCTGAGGGCATGGGACGATTACGAGTTCCATACGCTGAAGCTGACGCGTCATCACACGACCGGCGTCGGGCACATCGCCTACCGGGCATCGTCGCCGCAGGCGCTCGAGCGGCGGGTGAAGGCGATCGAGGCGAGCGGCTACAAGGTTCTGGGATGGGTCGACGGCGATCTCGGCCATCACAGCGCCTTCCGCTTCGAAGATGCGTTCGGGCATGTGTTCGAAATTTATTACGACACGGTCCGCTACCGACCGCCCGACGATGAAAAGCCGGCTCTGAAGAATATCGCACAGCGCTATCACGGTCGAGGATGCCACCCCCGGCGTCTCGACCATCTCAATCTTCTGGCGTCGGATGTTTCCGAGTTCAGGCGGTTCATGGAGACCTGCCTGGGGTCCCGGGTGACCGAGATGATCCAGCTCGACAACGGCAGTGTGGGCGGCTGCTGGTTCACCATCAACAACAAGGGCTACGACCTTGCCTGCACCGAGGAGCATGGCCGCGGCAACGCCCGTCTTCACCACGTCACCTATGCGACAGACACGCGGGACGACATTCTGCGGGCGGCCGACATCTTTCTGGAAAACGGCGTCCACATCGAGACCGGCCCACACAAGCACGCCATCCAGGGCACGTTCTTCCTCTACGTCTGGGAGCCGGCCGGCAATCGCGTCGAGCTTGCCAATGCCGGCGCGCGTCTCATACTGGCGCCCGACTGGGAACCGATCGTCTGGACCGAGGCCGACCGGAAAAAGGGGCAGGCCTGGGGGCTGAAGACGATCGAAACATTCCACACCCACGGCACGCCGCCGGCGGACAAGAACGGAGCATAAGCATGAGCATCGTCGTACAGAACATACCACGGGCGGAAGCTGATGTGATCGACAGGCTTGCCAAATCAGGCGTCGCGACGGTCCACGAAGCCCAGGGGCGCAAAGGCATGCTCGCCAGCCATATGAGGCCGATCTATTCAGGCGCGCAGATCGCCGGCTCCGCCATCACGATCTCCGCACCGCCCGGTGACAACTGGATGATCCATGTGGCGATCGAGCAGATCCAGGCCGGCGACATCCTGGTGCTTTCGCCGACCTCGCCCTGCGATAACGGCTATTTCGGCGATCTGCTCGCCACCTCGGCGCGGGCGCGAGGTTGCCGCGGCCTCGTCATCGACGCCGGTGTCCGCGATATCAGGGATCTCACCCAGATGCAGTTCCCGGTGTGGTCCAAGGCCGTGTCCGCGCAGGGGACCGTCAAGGAAACGCTCGGTTCGGTCAACGTTCCGATCGTCTGCGCTGGTGCCTTCATCGAAGCCGGCGACATCATCGTCGCCGATGACGACGGGGTGTGCGTGGTGAAGCTCAACGAGGCCGAGGAGGTTCTGACTGCTGCCGAGAAACGGGTGGCGAACGAGGAGGCCAAGCGCCAACGCCTCGCCGCCGGCGAACTCGGGCTCGATATCTATGACATGCGGCCGAAGCTCCGGGAGAAGGGGCTTAAATATGTATGAGGACGGCATTCCCTGTCTCTGGATGCGAGGCGGAACGTCGAAAGGCGCCTATTTCCTGGCTAAGGACCTGCCCGGAGATCCCAACGAACGGGACGCCCTGCTGCTTGCCATCATGGGCTCGCCGGACCCGCGGCAGATCGACGGGATCGGCGGTGCCGATCCGCTGACCTCCAAGGTTGCGGTGATCTCCGCCTCTTCGCGCGAAGACGCTGATGTCGACTATCTCTTTCTGCAGGTCTTCGTCGACCAAGCGCTGGTCAGCGACGCGCAGGGGTGCGGAAACATCCTTGCCGGCGTCGGTCCGGCCGCCATCGAGCGGGGTCTCGTCAAGGTGTCGGGCGAGGTTACGCCGGTCCGCATCCACATGGTGAACTCCGGCGAGGTCGCCGTCAGCAGGATCGAGACGCCGAACGGTGAGGTCAACTACCAGGGCAAGGCCGAAATCGCCGGTGTGCCGGGAAGCCACGCGGCGATACCGCTGCTCTTCGTCAACATTGCTGGCTCGATGTGCGGCGCCCTTCTTCCGACAGGAAACGAGGTCGATGTCATCGACGGCGTCGAGGCGACGCTGATCGACAACGGCATGCCCTGCGTGATCATGCGGGCCTCGGACTTTGGGCTTTCTGGAGAAGAAAGCCGCGAGGCGCTGGAAGCAAATGAGGGACTCAAGCAGCGTATCGAAGCCATTCGCCTCAAGGCTGGACCGATGATGAACCTCGGCGACGTCACCGCCGCGTCCGTTCCCAAGATGACCCTCGTGTCAGAGCCCCGCGTCGGCGGATCAATCGGAACGCGCAGCTTCATCCCGCACAGGGTTCACGCCTCGGTCGGCGTGCTCGCCGCCGTCACCATTGCGACGGCGACGCGGCTCGGCCGTTCTCCGGCGCATGCACTGGCACATGCTTCCACAGACGGCCGTTACCGGATCGAGCATCCCACAGGTAACATGGAGGTGTTCCTCGATCTGGCCGAGGACGGCTCTGTCCAGGGGGCGGGGACGATCAGAACAGCGCGCAAGCTGTTCGACGGACGAGTGTTTGCGAATGTGCCGACCCGCCCGAGCCTTGGTCAAAAGCGTCTCGACTGATTGGCCGAGGCGTGTCCATCTCGCGCTGGCAATCTGCCAGCAGATGTGGCGGAAAACGCCTTAGCTCCCGGAGCGCATGTTCATGGTTCGCATCCCTGCGCCTCTGCGACTTGAATGCGGAAAGGGCCTGTACGATATTCCAGATGCTTGTTTGAGACATGTCGGGCCTCCTTTGCTGCATTTAGCTGCCGACGCCCGAAATATGAGTGTCAATTGACATTCAATCAAACAAAATGATATGGGGTTATAAATCAGAAAAATTGAAAGATGCGACGATGAGCATTCCATTTCGCCGTCCCATTCCGCTGCTTGACAACGAGGTGCTGCGCACTTTCGTGGCGATCGCAGAGACAGGCAATTTTTCGACCGCCGCCGAGGCGGTCTTCCGTACGCCGTCGGCGGTGTCGATGCAGATCAAGAAGCTTGAAGAACAACTGGGGGCGACGCTGTTTCTGCGCGACGCCCGTTCGGTATCGCTGACACGCCACGGCGAGATGTTGCTGTCCTATGCCCGCAACATGCTGGCTCTGTCGAACGAGGCGGTGTCGCGCTTCATCATGCCGGAGCTTAGCGGCGTCGTGCGGCTCGGCGCGCCGGAGGATATCGGCGAACGGCTGCTGCCGAGCATCCTGAAGAGTTTTGCCGAAAGCTATCCCGGCATCATGGTCGACGTGACCATCGACATGAGCATCGGGCTGAAGAAGCGCATGGAGGAGCAGCGGCTCGACCTGGCCTTGATCAACTGTGCGACACGGCCGTTCCCGACGGGCGGAGAGGTGGTGTTCCGCGAGCGGCTGGTCTGGGCCGGCGCCAAGTGCGGTTCGGCGCATCGGCGCGATCCGCTGCCGATCTCGATCTGGGAAGACGGCTGCATCTGGCGCCAGGAGGCGCTCTCCCAGCTCGAACGCAACAAGCGGCATTATCGCGTCGCCTATCTCAGCGGCCACACGATGGCGCAGCGCGCCGCCGTACTTTCCGATCTCGCCATCGCGCCGCTGCCGCTGTCCTATGTCAACGAAGACATGGCGATCCTTGGACCTCAGGAAGGCCTGCCGGAGCTCGGCGCCTTCGACATCCGCCTGCTGACCGCCTCGCAGGTGTCGGGGCCGATCGAGACGGTTGCCGACAGCATTCGCGGCGCCTTTGCCGAGAGAGCAAAGGCGGTCGCCGCCTAGCTGCATCGGACAGGATTATGCGCCGATCGAAAGTGATGGCGCGTCCTATCGGACGCGTGTCTCTAGCGGGTATATTTATAGCCAGTGAACCTTTTGGTTTGTCGTGCGTTATTGGCGCGGGACGGCAATTGTCGCCGTTCGGGGTTGATTTCAAACAAGGATATCCGAGATGACGACAACGGCCAAAATTGCCGCAGCTTTTATGGTTCTTCTTGCCCTTTCCTCCTGCGGCAACACGATCCGCGGCATCGGAAAGGATACCGCAAATACCGTGAACGCCACGCAGGATGCCGGCCGCTCGGTCGACCGCGCCGCGAAGAAGTAACGACTGTTCAGATTGCTGCTAGAATCACCGGATCAGATGCTGACCGGGGGATCAAGTGTTGGCCGGGTCCGGATCATCCTAACGGATGACCGGGGGATAAAGCTTTTCCAGCCCGCCGGATCGGTCGAGACCGGTCCGGAAGGCCTGGTAGACGGGATGTTGGCTGGAGCGGGCGGTTTCCATCAGCCGGATCTGCAGCCGGTCCGGCGCATGACTTCCGAGCCAGATTCCAAGATTTTCGAGTTTCAGCGAATTCAGGAAACGCGATCCGGCGGCGAGATCGAGATGGCGGCGCAGGCCGTCGAGCAGGTTGTCGTCCTGGGCGGCGTTTTCCATGAGCAGCGCCAGGTAGGACTTGTCGGTCTCCGACAGTGCGGCGAGCTTTTCCGCAACGGTATCGCAGTCGGGAAAGGGAACATTGCCTGTCATCGAATCGTCCATGCTTGATCGTGTTTTGGCCGTTATAAGCTCGCCTTGACCTTCTCGGCTACATCGACCGGCACCCATTTCGTCCACAGACTCTCGTAATTGCGAAGGAAATAGATCGCGGCATCCTCGTTGCTTTCGCGGTTTTCGTCCTGCCAGGCGAGCACCTGGTTGATGGTCGCATTGTCCCATTTGCGGGTCTTGAGATAGGTCGTGACAGGTCCGGTGCGGCTGGCGAAGGACCTGGTCATTAGTGTGAAGGCGCGCGAGACCGGGTAGGAATTGACTTCGGGCCTGGCGCAGCCGGCAACCGCGGTACAGCGGTCCCATTCATTCTTGTTATGGCCGACGCCGAAGCTCAGGCGCGTCATGTCGTATTTGCCGAGGATGGCGGTCGGCGCCCAGTAATAACCGAGCCAGCCGACCTTGTTGTCGAAGGCGCGGGCAATCGACGCATCGAGCCGTTCGGGGCTGCCGGTTTCGACAAGCTCGAAGCCCTTCTTGTCGGCGGCAAGCGCCTTGAACAGATTGGTGGTCGATATCTGGCAGCTCCAGTCGGCGGGGCAGTTGTAAACTGCTCCTTTCGACGGGTCGTCTTCGGCGGGGAAGAGTTCGGGATGCTTCAGCGCGTCCTCGACCGAGCGGATGTCGGGGTGGGCGTCGGCGACAAATTTCGGGATCCACCAACCCTCGACGGCGCCATCGGCCAGGATTTCGGCCCCCTGTACCAGCCGGCCGGTGTTGACAGCCTGATCGAGCAGGGACCTGACGGAATTGATCCAGTATTCCGAGGCGATGTCGGGGGTGCCTTTCTCATTCATCGAGGCGAAGGTCGGCAAGGTGTCGCCATCGACAATGGTGACGGAACAGCCGTATCCCTTTTCCATGATGATCTTGTCGAAGCTCGCCGCAATGCCTGCCGAGGCCCATTTCATTTCGGCGATCGAAACGCTGCCGCATTCGGCGGCTTCAGCCGGCGCGACGATAGAAAGAGCCGCGGCAAAGACGGCCGGAATCAGAAACGTCTTCATCGTCATTCCCCGAATTCTTCTTAGGCGGACGCGCAGGCTCTGAAATCTACCGACAAATCTCTCCGGCACCCGAAGGGAAAATGCCTGCCGGGCGATACCGCAACAGGCTTTCCGGTTCATGGGCAGGCCATGTTCAACAATGGCGCATTTTGACGGAGCCTACGCGTTCGCTCGCAGAAATCAACCACTTCTGCTCATGGTTGCGTGACTAAATTATTGAATTCGAAGAATTTATATCGGCATCCCGAAAATGGCGCCCTCTGGTGAAATGCACGCTCTTCGCGACCGGCGGCGGCTCTCCGGCAGAAATTTCGACGAGAATGTCAAAAAAGATCAAAATTAACATTTGCGTAAGCCTTCAATAACTCTCCGGTAAGAATGTGCCGTTATCAGTTGGGGCGTGGCAGCAATGACCGCCGCTTCTCCGGTTCAGGTAGTGCGTACCGGAGAAAGCGAGCTTCGCCGTGTAAGGGCGAAGACGCCTGAGTTTTCGGCAAACCGCGCAGAGCCAAAGGCCATGCGCGGTTTTCGCGTTTGCGTGAGAACTTGCCCCAAGCCAAGTCTTGACCCGAGCCAAGCTTGACCCGAGGTTGCCGCCCATTGTAGGCCTCGCCTGAACGAGAGGCGAATGCGGGCCATCATGGCAAGAGCGATCATGCTGCAGGGAACCGGCTCCGATGTCGGCAAGACGGTGCTGGTTGCGGGCCTCTGCCGGCTGGCGGCCAATCGTGGGCTGACGGTCCGGCCGTTCAAGCCGCAGAATATGTCGAACAATGCGGCGGTCGCCGATGACGGCGGCGAGATCGGTCGGGCGCAGTGGCTGCAGTCGCTGGCTGCGCGCACGCCATCCTCGGTGCACATGAACCCGGTGCTGCTCAAGCCGCAATCGGAAAACGGCAGCCAGATCATCGTGCAGGGCAGGGTGTTCGGCCAGGCGAAGGGGCGGGACTACCAGCGGCTGAAGCCTGAGCTGCTCGGCGCCGTGCTCGAAAGTTTCGAAAAAGTGGCTGCAGGCGCCGACCTCGTTATCGTCGAGGGCGCCGGATCGCCGGCCGAGATCAATCTCAGGGCCGGCGATATCGCCAATATGGGCTTTGCGACGCGGGCCGGCGTGCCTGTCGTGCTCGTCGGCGATATCGACCGCGGCGGTGTCATCGCCTCGCTGGTCGGCACGCATGCGATCCTCGAGGATGACGACCGGGCGATGATTGCGGGCTATATCATCAATAAATTCCGCGGCGACGTCTCGCTGTTTGACGACGGCATCCGCGCCATCGAAGGCTTTACCGGCTGGCGATGCTTCGGCGTCGTGCCGTGGCTGCCGGGTGCTGCGCGCCTGCCGGCCGAAGATTCGGTCGTGCTCGAACGGCTGGCGAGGGGCGGGGCGGGCGCGCTGAAGATCGCCGTGCCGGTGCTGCCACGTATCGCCAATTTCGACGATCTCGACCCGCTGCGGACCGAGCCGGATGTCGAGCTGGTCTTCGTGCGATCAGGCGCGCGGATACCTGCCGATGCGAGCCTCGTCGTGCTTCCCGGCTCGAAATCGACGATATCGGATCTCGCCGACTTCAGGGCTGAGGGCTGGGACCGCGATCTCCAGGCGCATGTCAGGCGCGGCGGCCGGGTGATCGGCATCTGCGGCGGCTATCAGATGCTCGGCCGGATGGTGCATGATCCGCTCGGCATCGAGGGCGGGACGCTCGAGACGCCGGGGCTTGGGCTGCTCGACATCGAGACCGAGATGGCGCCGGAGAAAACCGTGCGCAACAGCCAGGCTCGCTCGACGGAATATGACGCGCCGCTTGCCGGCTACCAGATCCATCTCGGTATCACCCGCGGCCCGGATTGCGATCGGCCTTCGGCAATCATCGACGGCGCGCCCGACGGGGCGATTTCGGCCGACGGCCGGATCATGGGCACCTATCTGCACGGGCTGTTCGGCAGCGACAGCTACCGCGCTCGGCTGCTTCAAAGCTTTGGGCTATTGGGCGAGCAGCGGAATTACCGCGAGAGCGTCGAGCAGGCGCTTGACGAGATCGCCGGAGAATTGGAACGTCATCTCGATCCGCACTGGCTGGCCGGGCTGCTCGGTTAAGCCGAATGCGTCTCCGGTCTCGTCGTTCCTCTATTGCCAAATTAGTTGACTGAGTCCATTAACTGTCGCGACGGACCCGGTTGAGAGCGACGAAAATGATGAGCATATTGGACAGATTTTCACTGGCAGGTCAGGTGGCGCTGGTGACCGGCGGCGGGCGTGGTCTGGGCTTCGAGATGGCGCGCGCCCTTGCCGAGGCCGGCGCGCATGTCATCGTCAACGGACGCACGGCGGCGACGCTGAAAGACGCCGTAAAGGCTATCCGTGTAGCGGGTGGCACGGCGGAGGCGGCCGCATTCGATATCGCCGACCGCGATGCCCAGCGTGCTGCGATGGCCGATATCGACAAGATCCATGGTCGCCTCGATATTTTGATCAACAATGTCGGCGCCCGCGACAGGCGGCCTCTGGCCGAATTCGACGATGATGCGATCATCGAGCTGCTGCGCACCGACCTGGCGGCGGCGATGACGCTTTCGCGCGACGCTGCCGTGCTGATGAAGCGACGCAATCACGGCCGCCTGATCGCGGTGACCTCGATCAGCGGCCATGTCGTCATGCCCGGCGACTGCGTCTATCCGGCAGCCAAGCAGGGCCTGACCGGACTGATGCGCGGCATGGCGGTCGAATTCGGCCCGCACGGGATCACCAGCAATGCGATTGCGCCCGGCTGGTTTGCCACCGAGACGAATGCGGCGATGGCCGCGAACGAGGAATTGATGCCCTTCGTGCGTCAGCGCATCCCGGTTCAGCGCTGGGGGCGGCCGGACGAGATTGCCGGCGCGGCGCTGTTTCTGGCAAGCGACGCCGCTTCCTTCGTCAATGGCCACGTACTGACGGTGGACGGCGGCATGACGGTGAGGATGTGAGATATCCGCAGGCGCTGCGGCACCGTCTTTTATTTCTGCCGCACTCTCCACCGCTTCTCGTCGGCAGGCAATAACGGCAACGGCAGGTATTATTCCTTCAGCATGCCCTGTGGTTGTCGTTGCCGGAGTCAGTGGCTAGAAATATCTGCCTGACTCGACTATTGGTTGACTTGGCGCCGCCCCGGTTGGCCATCGCCGTCCATTTGCCCGATTTCCGACCATAAACTGCGTCGGTCATTTGGAGGTTCGGAAATTAACAATCATATTCAGTGGCTTATAGAACACGGAATCACAGCTGAGCATATTGGCGAGCTGATAGCCGGATTGTGCGATCGGCTGATCGCGGATGGCTTTCCGATCTGGCGGGGAAGCATTTCAATGCCGTCAATTCATCCCATGTATGGCGGCGTCTCGGCCAATTTCGTGCGCGGCGGTGCGACCACGATCGAGAATGCCGAATATGGCACTGCGGGAGTGCTGAATTTCGAGAAGACCCCGATCTATTTTCTTTTGGGTCGTGGCGAAACGTCAGGTCGATGGAACATCGCCAAGGGTGAGGGTGTCGATAACTACCCGCAGCTTGCGGAATTCGCGCATGGTGGCGGCACGGATCATCTGGTGAGCCTGCTGGAGTTTCCGAAGGAGGCTGCGTTGCGCGGGGTCAGTCTGTCTCTCACAAGCGACAGGCCGGGCGGATTTTCTGATAATCAACTGGCGATCGTCGCGAAGCTCTTCCCGGCGTTGGGGCTGGCTTGCTACCGCATCGCGGCATCGAAAACCGCATCGGATATCCTTGCCGTCTATACAGGCGCCAAGACAAGCGCGCGCATCCTTGCGGGCGAGATCCAGAGAGGAAAGGGTGGCTCCATCAATGCTGCGATCCTGCTTGCGGATCTCAGGAATTTCACGGCGTTGACCGAAGTCTATCAGCCAGGCGAAATTGCCGGGTTTCTGGACGAGCATTTCGAGCTGATCGGCCGGCATGTCGAGGAGAATTCCGGCGAGATCCTCAAGTTCATGGGCGACAGCGTGCTGGCGATCTTTCCGACCGATGCCGAAGACCAGCAAAAGGCGTGCATGGCCGCACTGGCTTCGGCAAGGAATATTCTGGAAGCCAACAAGGTGCTGAACGGTCAGCGGAGGAGCGATGGAGGTCCTGACATCGGTGTCGACGTCGTGCTGCATCTCGGCGAGGTTTTCTATGGAAATATTGGCGCGCGCGGCAGGCTTGATTTCACGGTGATCGGCAGGGCCGTCAACGAGGCCTCGCGGCTTGAAAAGCTCTGCGGCACGCTTGAGCAAGACCTGCTGATGTCGGAGAGCTTCGCGACCACCTGCGCCGTGGCTTGCGAGTATCTGGGTTCGTTTGAACTGCGCGGCGTTTCGAAGCGGGCCGACGTGTTCAAGCTCGCCGACGCCGTCTGAAGCGTCGATCCGATCGGCGCGACGGCGCTCAGATCTCGCCTGAGACCTCTCGGCGGCGGCGGTCGAGTTCTTCGCTGTAGCGGCGCAGCGTATAGCTTTCGCTGAGCTGGCCGATCACCTTGCGTTCGATCAGGTTGTTGACGACGGCGAGCGCTTCGCTTTCGCTCTTGTCGAAGATCGCCGCCGCCTGCCTGGCATTCATCTGCGGCTGCAGGAAATCGTTGCGGTAGTGGATAAAATCGGCAAGCGTCTTGCCCTCGTCCTGAGCGTCGGTCGGGTTCGCGTAGATCTCCGGCACCAGCACGAGGCCTGCATATTTGTCGCTCTCCTCGACGAGGATGACGCGCTGGGTCGAGCCGATCGGGAAGGCCTGCTTGAATTCCTCCAGAGAGATGCCCGCCCTTGCCGTCTTGACGTCGGCGCGCATCAGCTTGTCGACCGTCAGGTTGCGGATCCAGCCGACGTCATGGGCGCTGCGGATGCTTTCTCCGCGCAGATGGAACCGCCATGTGGCGAAGGAGTAGCCGAAGGTCGAACGCACGACGAGCGAGGAGGTGATGACGGCAGCGAGCACCAGTGCCGTGATCGGAAAATCGCCGGTGATTTCGAGCGCCAGGAACGTCATGGTCAGCGGCCCGCCGATGACGGCGACGGCAAGCGAACTCATGCCGACCACGGCATAGATGACGGGCGTCAGCGTCGCATCGGCGAAATAGGGGCCGCAATAGGCGAAGAGCTTGCCGAGCAGGGCGCCCATGAATAGCGAGGCGAAGAACAGTCCGCCCCTGAAGCCGGAGCCGATCGAGATCGCCGAGGCGAAGGATTTCAAGAGGAAGAGGCCGATCAGCGTCGGGATCGCCACCTCATGAGAAAGGTTGAGATGCAGCGCGCCATGGCCGGCCGAGAGCACCTGCGGCGAGATCATCGCCAACAGCCCGACGATGATGCCGCCGAGCGCCGGGCGGAAGGGTGGGGCGATCGAGCTCTTGCGCGCCAGCTCCTCGACAAAGGCGACGCCCTGCATGATCAGGATGCCGACACCGGCGCAGAAAGCACCGAGCAGCAGCGCCGGGATATAATCGGCCGGCACGACTGAACCGAAGCTGCCGATATCGATGGTGAAATCGCTGCCGGCAAGCAGCCTTGCGATCAGGGTGGAGACGAGGGCGGAGACGACGACAGGCGTCAGCGAGACGATGGTATAGGTGCCGATGATCAGCTCGAAAGCATAGAAGGCGCCGGTCAGCGGCGCGTTGAAGGCGGCGGCGATGGCGCCTGCCGCGCCGCAGCCAACGAGGGTGCGCAAGTCCGAGCGGCGAAGCTGCAGCTTCAGGCCGAATTTCGAGGCGAGTCCGGCGGCAAGCTGGGTATAGCCGGCCTCCAGGCCGACGGAGGCGCCGAAACCGTTGGAGATCAGGTTCTGCACGGCAACGATGATGCTGTCGGTCAGGGACAGGCGACCGCCATGCAGCGCATTGGCCTCGATCGGGTCGACCATCGGTTTCTTGCGCCGTTTCGCCAGCACGAAAAGCAGCAGGCCGAGCAGGGCGCCGCCGATGACGGGGGCGGTGAGCAGCAGCAGCTTGTTTTCGATCTCGGACGAGCTCAACCTTTCGCTGTCGGCGATGCCGAAGACCAGCTGATGCAGCTCGTTGGAGACGTAGCTCATGCCGGTGACGGCGAGACCGGAGATGACGCCGACGACGGCGCCCGCAAGCGACAGGCCGACCTCGCTACGGCGGGCCAGCGCCCGCAGGCGTCCCGGATCGAAGAAAACACGCAGCGCGCGGAAACGGCGCCGATCCAATTTCATAAGCATGGCTAGACAACTAGGCGGGGAGAGGCCCGGTCAAGGGCGGAGATGGTCGCGCAGTCCGCTTGCGACGCAATTGCGGCGAAAAGCCGGCGGATGGAATAAATTTTTTATGACGTAAGCCTCTGATAAATGACGATATTTAAGGTAGAGTAAGTCGTGCTTGGGTAAGTGCGTCGCGTGGCTGGCGATCGGGCGGCCGCCAAGGCCGGTTGACTTCATCCCTGCGCTTGCCTAACCATCCCGATAACGGATGGTCGACTGACCATCCTGACATAACGGATGGTTCCGGATCGGTGTTGCGCCCTTCCGGATGAAAAGGGAATGTGACGGGGCGGACCCAAGCCGGGCGCCTTCATCACAGCCGACCCCGCGACTGTAGAGCGGTCAGGGTCTTCCATCCGGCATCAGGCCCTTCCGGCCGGCGGCTTGCAATAATGCAAGCGGGCGGGATGGGTGACATGCCGGAAAAGCCACTGGATATGCATGGTGATCAACCGGGGTCGGACGCCTCTCAAGTCTACGAATCGTCCACCTTTTCACTGATGCAGCCGGGAAGGCGAGGATGATCCGCTGGCACGATCAGGGCGACCGGTTTCCGGTCTGCCCCGATCGCGGCCGATAACCGCGAGCCAGGAGACCTGCCATGCGTGCCGGGCGAGAAGCCCACACCTGGGCAATATGCCCGTTGCCAGCACGGAGGTTGTCTTGGCTGAACGATTGAATTCGGCGCGGCCTGGTGCGGCGCATGCCACGCCTCCAAGCAGCGCTGCAAGAGGAGTGTTTTCGGCCGCTTATGTCGAATGCTGGGTACCCCCCTCTGTCCTGCCGGACATCTCCCCCACAAGGAGGGAGGTCGGCAAGCCGCACGACCGTCGTGTTACATCAATTGTTTGGAGAAAAGCTCTCGGCGATTCAATCTCCCCCCTTGTGGGGGAGATGTCCGGCAGGACAGAGGGGGGTGTCACACTCTCAGTAGCCGAGAAAGGTGCACTCGGAACAAGCCACGGCTACGCACTCTCCCTGAGGGGCTTTTGAGTATGACCGCCACCTTCATCCTCGGCGGCGCACGTTCCGGCAAATCCCGTTTCGCCGAATCCCTCGTCACAGCGACCGGCCTCGACCGTCACTATGTCGCGACCGGCCGGGCATGGGACGAGGAGATGCAGGCGCGCATCACCCAACACAAGGCCGATCGGGGTCCGTCCTGGACAACGCATGAAGAGCCGCTCGATCTCGTCGGTAAACTCGCCGCCATAGACGGCGAAGGGGGCATCGTGCTGGTCGATTGCCTGACGCTCTGGGTCACCAATCTGATGATGGAGGAGCGGAATATGGCGGCGGAATTTGCAGCCCTTGCCGATTTCCTGCCCGCCGCGAAGGCGTGGCTTGTTTTCGTTTCCAACGAGGTCGGTCTCGGCATCGTGCCGGACAATCGCATGGCGCGGGATTTTCGCGATCATGCCGGCCGGCTGCACCAATCGATCGCGGCGAAGGCCGCCGAAGTTTATTTCATCGCGGCAGGCCTGCCGCTGAAAATGAAGGGTTAAGTCTATGAACCAGCAGAAGATTCCCGCAACCGTCATCACCGGCTTCCTCGGCGCCGGCAAAACGACGATGATCCGCAATCTGCTCACCAATGCCGGCGGCAAGAAGATTGCGTTGATCATCAACGAATTCGGCGATCTCGGCGTCGACGGCGACGTGCTTAAGGGCTGCGGTGCGGAAAATTGCACCGAGGATGACATCATCGAGCTCACCAATGGCTGCATCTGCTGCACCGTCGCCGATGACTTCATCCCGACGATGACGAAGCTGCTCGAGCGCGAACAGCGTCCCGACCATATCGTCATCGAGACCTCGGGCCTTGCTCTGCCGCAGCCGCTGGTCGCCGCCTTCAACTGGCCTGATATCCGCACGCAGGTGACTGTCGACGGCGTCATCACGGTGGTGGATAGCGCCGCCGTTGCCGCAGGGCGTTTTGCCGATGACCATGATGCTGTCGATGCGCGCCGCGCCGAGGACGAGTCGCTCGATCACGAAAGCCCGATCGAGGAGCTGTTCGAGGACCAGCTTACCTGCGCCGATCTCATCGTGCTCAACAAGACAGACCTGATCGACGCTGCCGGCCTTATCAGGGTGCGCGACGAGGTCGCCTCCCGCACGGTGCGCAAGCCCGTGATGATCGAAGCGAAGAACGGCGAGGTGTCGGCCGGCATCCTGCTCGGCCTCGGCATCGGCACGGAGGACGATGTCGCCAATCGCAAGTCGCATCACGAGCTGGAGCATGAGGACGGTGCGCCGCATGACCATGATGAATTCGACAGCTTCGTCGTCGAGCTCGGACCCATTGCCGATCCCGCTGGCTTCGTCGAAGCGCTTAAGGGCATCATTGTCGCCCATGACGTGCTGCGCCTCAAGGGTTTCGTCGATGTCTCGGGCAAGCCGATGCGCCTCCAGATCCAGGCCGTCGGCAGCCGCATCGACCATTATTTCGACCGCGCCTGGGGCGCGAGCGAAAAGCGCGCCACGCGCCTTGTCGTCATCGGCCTGCACGAAATGGATCAGGACGCGGTGAGGGCGGCGATCGAAGCGCTGGCGTAACCCGATGCATCTGCTTCTGGCTCAACAGGGAACGATCAGCGACGGCGAGGAGGCAATCGACCTCGGGCAGACGCCGGGCGACATCCTGTTCCTGTCGGCGGCCGACAGCGAGCTTGCCGCGATCGCCGCCGCCCATCGCGACCGTGGGGCGGCGCATTCGCTGCGGCTCGCCAGCCTGATGAGCCTGAAGCATCCGATGTCTATCGACACCTATGTCGAGCGCACCGCGCGGCATGCCAAGTTGATTGTCGTGCGGGCGCTCGGCGGCGCCAGCTATTTCCATTATGCGCTGGAAGCGCTGCATGCGGCAGCGTCCCGCGCCGGGGCACTGATTGCGGTGCTGCCGGGCGATGCCAGGCCGGATGCCGGGCTGGTTCCTTTCTCCAATATCGATCTCGACGATCTCAACGCGCTCTGGGCCTATCTGATCGAGGGCGGCGATGCCAATGCGCGGGCCTTTCTCGATTATGCCGGGGCGATGCTGTCGGGCACGGAGAAGCCGGCACCGGCGGCACCTTTGATGAAAGCCGGTATCTGGTGGCCGGGGCGTGGACTGATCGGGGTTGAGGAGTGGCGGCTGGTTTCTGCTGCCGTGGTGTCTTCGCGTGTGGCTGTCCGTTTGTCGGTTGAGCTAGGGACACCCCCCTCTGTCCTGCCGGACATCTCCCCCACAAGGGGGGAGATCGGCAAGTCGCTTGGGCTTCCCACAAAAGAAACGCTTGAAGACGCGGCACCTTCTGCCGAGGATATGGAACGAGACCTCTCATCCTCGATCTCCCCCCCCGTGGGGGAGATGTCCGGCAGGACAGAGGGGGGTATCTCAAACTCGGCAGAGAAGATGGGATTCGAACCCACATCTTCCCCCATCGTCGCCATCAGCTTCTACCGCGCCTTGGTGCAGAGCGGCGAGACGGGGCCGATAGAAGCTCTCATCGGAGCGCTGACGACACTCGGCCTGCGCCCGCTGCCGGTCTTTGCCTATAGTCTCAAGGATCCCATCTCCACAGGCATTCTCGAAAGCGTGTTTTCGGTGCTGAAACCCGATGTCGTCATCAACACGACCGGCTTTGCCGTCTCCGCACCGGGTGCGGACCGGCAGCCGACGGTGTTGGAAGCGAACGAGGCAGTCGTGTTGCAGGCGATCCTGTCGGCCTCGTCGAGGGAGGCATGGGCGGCTTCCTCGCAAGGCCTGTCGGCGCGCGATCTCGGTATGAACGTGGCGCTGCCTGAAGTCGATGGCCGGGTGCTGTCGCGGGCGATTTCCTTCAAGACGGCGGCGCGCTACGATGCTGCCGTCGAGACGAATATTGTCGCCAGCGAACCGGATGCTGGCCGGGTGCGCTACACGGCGGAGCTCGCCGCCAACTGGGCGCGGCTGCGGAAGACATCAGCCGGTGACCGGCGCATTGCGCTCGTCATGGCGAATTATCCAAACCGCGACGGTCGGCTCGGTAACGGCGTTGGACTCGATACGCCGGCCGGGACCATCGAGGTGCTGAAGGCTATGCGGGCGGCGGGGTATCCGGCCGCCGAGATTCCGGCCGACGGCGACGCGCTGATATGGCATCTGATGGAAGGGCCGACTAATTCCGGTTCCGACGGAAAGATCATCCGCGAGACGCTTTCCCTGAGTCGCTACAACGGCTTCCTGGAATCTCTTCCCAATAAGATTCAGGATGAGGTGAGAGCCCGCTGGGGCGATCCCGAAGATGATCCGTATTTTCGCGAAGGCGTCTTCGCCCTGCCTTTCGCCCGTTTCGGCGATGTGCTCGTCGGCATCCAGCCGGCGCGCGGCTACAATATCGACCCGAAAGAGAGCTATCATTCGCCGGATCTCGTGCCGCCGCACGGTTATCTCGCCTTCTACGCTTTCCTGCGCCGCGCGTTCGGCGCCCATGCCGTCATCCATATGGGCAAACACGGCAATCTCGAATGGCTGCCGGGCAAGGCGCTGGCGCTGTCGGAAAGCTGCTATCCCGAGGCGATCCTCGGGCCGCTGCCGCATCTCTATCCCTTCATCGTCAACGATCCGGGCGAGGGTACGCAGGCCAAGCGCCGCAGTGCTGCCGTCATCATTGACCACCTGACGCCGCCCTTGACGCGGGCGGAGAGCTACGGGCCGCTGAAGGATCTGGAGGCGCTGGTCGACGAATATTACGAGGCCTCCGGCAGCGATCCCCGCCGCATTCGTCTGCTCAGCCGTCAGATCCTCGATCTTGTCACCGATATCGGCCTCGACCGGGATGCCGGGATTGCCAAGGGCGAAAGCGAGGGCGAGGCGCTGAAGAAGCTCGACGCCTATCTCTGCGACCTCAAGGAAATGCAGATCCGCGATGGACTGCATGTGTTCGGCGTTTCGCCCGAGGGGCGGTTGCTGACGGACCTCACCGTGGCTTTGGCGCGGGTGCCGCGCGGGCTGGGTGAGGGTGGGGATGCAAGTTTGCAGCGGGCGATCGCGGCGGATGCTAGATTGGGCGGCGGCGTGGGGGGGATACCCCCCTCTGTCCTGCCGGACATCTCCCCCACAAGGGGGGAGATCGGCAAGTCGCTTGGGCTTCCCGAAAAAGAACTGTTTGAAGATGCCGCAGCTTCGACGCATGAGATTAAGCGAGGCCTCTCATCCTCGATCTCCCCCCTTGTGGGGGAGATGTCCGGCAGGACAGAGGGGGGTGCCTCCATCTTCGACCCTCTCGATTGTGACATGGCCGCCGTCTGGACCGGCCCACGTCCTGATATCCTCGCAGATATTCTTGACGCCCCATGGCGGACCAACGGAGACACCGTCGAGCGCATCGAACTGCTCGCTGCAAAGTTCGTCTCCGGCGAGATAGAGTGCCCAGCCCTCTGGTCTCAAACCGGGTTGGTAGTCTCCGAGATTGAAACCCGCCTCAAACCTTCCATCCTCGCCTGCGGCCCGGCCGAAATCGTCGGCCTGCTCAAAGGCCTCGACGGCCGCTTCGTCGCACCCGGCCCCTCCGGCGCGCCGACGCGTGGACGGCCCGATGTGCTGCCGACGGGCCGCAATTTCTACTCGGTCGACAGCCGTGCGGTGCCGACGCCGGCCGCCTACGAACTCGGCAAAAAATCGGCGGAACTGCTTGTCCGCCGCTATGTGCAGGATCATGGCGAATGGCCTGTCTCCTTCGGGTTGACGGCCTGGGGCACGTCAAACATGCGCACTGGCGGCGACGATATCGCCCAGGCCCTGGCGCTGATCGGCGTCAAGCCGCTCTGGGACATGAGCTCGCGCCGCGTCACCGGCTATGAGATCATTCCGCCGGCGATGCTCAGGCGGCCGCGGGTCGACGTGACGCTCCGCATTTCCGGCTTCTTCCGCGACGCCTTTCCCGAGCAGATCGCGCTGTTCGACAAGGCGATCCGTGCCGTGGGCGCGCTTGAAGAGGACGAGGTCGACAATCCGATCGCGACGCGCATGCGTGGCGAAGCGGCAAGGCTTGCGGCTGCCGGTCTTGACGAAGTCGCGGCAAGGCGCCGGGCGGGTTACCGCGTTTTCGGCTCGAAGCCCGGCGCCTATGGCGCCGGGCTGCAGGCACTGATCGACGAAAAGGGCTGGGAGCGGCGCGCCGATCTCGCCGAGGCCTATCTCGTCTGGGGCAGCTATGCCTATGGTGCCGGCGAGGAGGGCAAGGCCGAACGCGGCTTGTTCGAGGAGCGGCTGCGCTCGGTGCAGGCTGTTATCCAGAACCAGGACAACCGCGAGCACGATCTGCTCGATAGCGACGACTACTATCAATTCGAGGGCGGCATGGCCGCCGCCGCCGAGCAGCTCGCCGGCGCGCGTCCTCCGATCTATCACAACGACCATTCCAGGCCGGAAAAGCCGGTGATCCGCTCGCTGGAAGAGGAAATCGGCCGCGTCGTGCGCGGGCGTGTCGTCAATCCGAAATGGATCGCGGGCGTCATGCGCCACGGCTACAAGGGCGCCGCCGAGATCGCCGCCACCGTCGATTATCTCTTCGCCTTTTCGGCGACGACGGGCGCGGTCGGCGAACACCATTTCGAGGCCGTCTACCAGGCCTTTGTCACCGATCCGGCCGTGCGTGACTTCATGATCGAGAAGAACCCGGCGGCATTCGACGAGATGAGGGAGCGGCTCAGCGAAGCAATCGACCGCAGCCTCTGGACGCCGCGCAGCAATTCGGCCCGGTTCGACCTGGCCGCCAGACAATAGAATGAGGTGAACCAATGAGCGACGAAGCACCAGAGAACGAGATCCCGGGAAACGAAACCGGAAAAGACGATGCGCGCCATGCCGAGAAGATGGCGAAGAAGAAGGCCGCGCGCGACAAGATCATGGCCACCAAGACGGATGGCAAGGGGCTGATCATCGTCCATACCGGCAAGGGCAAGGGCAAGTCCTCGTCTGCCTTTGGTATGATCTTCCGCCACATCGCCCATGGCAAGCCGTCAGCCGTCGTGCAGTTCATCAAGGGCGCGATGTGGACCGGCGAGCGCGACCTGATCGAGAAGCATTTCTCCGATCTCTGCCAGTTCCACACGATGGGCGAGGGTTTCACCTGGGAAACGCAGGACCGCGCCCGCGATGTCGCCGCAGCGGCGGCCGCTTGGGAAAAGGCCAAGGAACTGATCCGCGACGAGCGCAATTCCATGGTGCTGCTCGACGAGATCAATATCGCGTTGCGCTATGACTATCTCGACTTCAACGAAGTCGTCGCCTTTCTGAAGAGCGAGAAGCCCCATATGACGCATGTCGTGCTGACGGGGCGCAACGCGAAGGAAGAATTGATCGAAATCGCCGATCTGGTAACCGAGATGGAGCTCGTCAAACACCCCTTCCGCTCCGGCATCAAGGGTCAACCGGGCGTGGAGTTCTGAGACGGTCAGTTGAGCGCGAGGCTGCGCAGGATGGCGGCCGTTTCGTCGTCTGCCGGGAAGAAGGATTCGACCGCGAGTTCCGACAAAGTGATGTCGACGGGGGTGCCGAAGACCGTCGTTGTCGAGATCAGCGAAAGCAAGCCGGCCTTGGTCGAAAGCTGAAGGGGAACAGCGATGCCGGCATAGTCGGCATGGACCTCGCCAGCAGTTTTAGGCGCTGGATAGGACAGCAACTCCTTCAAAAGCTTGTCCAGCATTGGATCACCCGAAGCCGAGAACTGTTGGCGCAGCCTGCCGATAAGGTGGGCGCGCCACTCGGAGAGGTTTTTGATATGGGGCGCCAATCCTTGTGGATGCAGGCTGAGGCGCAGTACGTTGACGGGCGGCGTGAGCAGGGACTGGTCGGCAACGGCTGAGAGCAGCGGAGCGATGGCCGCATTGGCTGCGATGAGTGTCCAATGGCGGTCGACGGCAATTGCTGGGAAGGGCTCGTGCCCTTTCAGCACCATGTCGATGGCGCGACGGGCCGGTTCCAGTGCAGGATCGTCGAGCGCGCGTTCGGCAAAAACAGGAGCGAAACCCGCCGCGAGCAGCAGCGGGTTCCGATCGCGAAGGGGCACGTCGAGCCGTTCGGCAAGATGCAGCAGCATGTCGCGGCTCGGTGTCGAGCGCCCGCTCTCGATGAAGCTCAGATGCCGCTGCGAGATCTCCGCCTCCAGCGCGAGGTCGAGCTGGCTCATGCGGCGGCGCTGGCGCCATTCGCGCAGATGGTCTCCAAGGGAGCGGGCGGTCGGCGTCATCAGGCGGCTTCCGGCAGCAAATCTATGAAACCGCGGACGGATTTCAGCTTGCCGCCTTCGAGTTCGGCGAAATCCGTGCCCTTGATTAACGCATCGCCGTTTTCCGGGCCGAGGCCCCAGGAGAAGCGCAGGTTGTCGCCGTAGCCGTCGGCCGCTCCGATCAGGGCGAAGCGGAAGCCGGGGAAGCGGCTTTGCACCGCCTCGACCAGCGAATTGATCTGCTCATGGCCTTCGCCGCGCATCAGTGGGTCGATATAGGTGGCGGCTTTGCTCCAGCTCTCGGCGATGAGAGCGCGGCGGCGGGCGGCGTCCGTCTCATTCCAGATGGCGAGATAGCGCTCTGCGTTGGTGTTTGCGTCGTTCATCAGGTCATCTCCTTTGATCGCCCGTCAATTCCAGGCAGCTCGATCATGCGGGAAGGCGATGCATCTTATCAATTACGTCAGAGGTAATGGAAGATGGTCGAGGGTTCGGTCAGACGCCGAGCCAGACACGCAGCGGATTTGCCGGGTCGGCGAGCAGCTTTACCGCAAGGGCGACGCAGACGATCACGAGCAGCGGCTTGATGAGCTTTGCGCCGATGCGCATGGCAAACCGCGAGCCCAGCTGCGCGCCGAGGAACTGGCAGGTACCCATCAACAGGCCGATCTTCCAGAGTATTGCCCCGAAGCTTGCGAAGACGATCAGCGCGCCGAAATTCGAGCCGAGATTGAGAAGCTTGGTGTGGGCCGTCGCCTTCAGCATGCCGAAGCCGGCGAGCGTGACGAAGGCCAGCATGAAGAAGGAGCCCGTGCCGGGGCCGAAGACGCCGTCATAGAAGCCAATGACAGGTACCAGCGTCAGGCCGAAGGTAAAGGGCGTCACGCGGCGGTGCGTGTCGAGGTCGTTGAGGTTCGGCTTGACGGCGAAGAAGATGGCGATCGCCACCAGGAGCACCGGCATGATGGCCTGCAGCGCTTGGCCTGGAACGATGGTGGCGAGTACCGCGCCGAGCGCCCCGCCCATGATGGCCATCAGCGCCATCGGCAATTGTTCCGCAAGCTGCACATGGCGCTTGCGGGCGTAGGCGATCGTGGCCGAGGCGGCGCCGAAGAGGGACTGCACCTTGTTGGTGCCGAGGGTCTGGAGCGGCGGAATGCCCGCGATCAGCATGACGGGAACGGTGATGAGGCCGCCGCCGCCGGCAATAGAATCGACGAAACCGGCAAAGAAAGCCGCTGCGCAGAGCAGCAGAAGCAGATCGAAGGCGATATCGGGCAAGGTGGTATTCCGGGGAGGGATTTCGGACGGCCTTGTTGCATTTGCCGTCCCAAGCTGCAATGGCTGCAACGACATGGGCAGGGCGTATTTGACGGTTTCCATGAGCGATATCTCTTTCGATACGGCGAGGCTCCACGTGCTCGGCCTCGGCTGCGAGCGTGGGACGTCGCCTGCCGAGGTGCTGGCGCTTGCGATCGAGGCGCTCGATGTAGCCGGTATTGGCGCGGCGGAACTCGCAGCCATTGCCTCGATCGACAGCCGAAGACTGGAGCCGGCGATCCTTGCTGTTGCCGCGCATTTTTCCGTGCCTGCCGTCTTCTTCGGCGCGCCGCGGCTGGAGGAGGAGACGCCGCGGCTCGCGAATCCCTCTGCGATCGTCTTTGCCCGCGTCGGCTGCCATGGGGTCGCCGAGGCCGCTGCGCTTGCAGCTGCGGGACCGGATGCCGAGCTTGCTGTCGCCAAGATCAAATCTGCACATGCGACAGCGGCAGTTTCCCGCAGCGGGTTGCAGAAAGCCTAGTGGACGTTATGTTGGCGCCAATTCGCGGCGCCGTCCGGCAGCTTCACGGTTCACATCTAGAGGATATCTCATGCACAAGGTCATTTATGACACCGACCCTGGCGTCGACGACGCCATGGCGCTTCTCTTCCTGCATCGCCATCCCGAAATCGACCTTCTCGGCATCACCACGGTCTTCGGCAACGCCTCGGTTGAGACGACGACGCGCAATGCGCTCTTCCTCAAGCGCGAATGGAATATTCCGGCACCCGTTTCCAAGGGCGCCAGCGTCACCATCGATTCCGCGCGTGCGGAACGGCCATGGCCGGCCATGGTGCATGGCGACAACGGCCTCGGCGATATCGAGGTACCGGAGACGATCGACCTGCCGCTCGATCCGCGCCCGGCGCATCGCTTCATCATCGACACGGTGCGCGCCCATCCGGGCGAGGTGCGCCTCGTCGCCGTCGGCCGGATGACCAATCTGGCGCTGGCGCTGAAGGAAGACCCCGAGATTGCGACGCTGGCCAAGGACGTCGTCATCATGGGCGGCAATTTCTATGTGCCGGGAAATGTCTCGCCGGTCGCCGAGGCCAATATCCACGGTGATCCTGAGGCTGCCGACATCGTCATGACCGCACCCTGGAAGGTGGCCGTCATCGGCCTCGACGTCACTGCGATTACCACGATGAGCCGCAGCTATCTCGGCGAGATGGCGGCGAGGGGTGACAAGGCGGTCAAGCAGCTCGACGCACTCTCGCAGTCCTACATCGATTTCTACAAGCACGCGGTTGAAGACGGCATGATGGTGCATGACAGCTGCGCCTGCGTCTATGTCGTGGTGCCGGAGCTGTTCTCGTCAATATCGGGTGCGGTGCGTGTCGTCTGCGGCGGCATCGCCGATGGCCAGACGATCGTCAGGCCAGATGGGCGGCGTTTTCCGCCTGATGGCGCTTGGGATGGCTTGCCGAGCCAGGTGGTCTGCACCGGCATTGAGTCGGAGAGGGTCCTGGACCTCATCCGCAATACACTGCTTGCAGCCTGACTAGCTTGAAGGCCGGCAGCATCGCGGCCGGCCTTCGGGATATATTGCAATATATTCATTGCGTTATGAGGGTTCTCCGAGGATTTGAATCCGACACTTCACAAAGTGAGTCATGCTCATCTCAGCAACTTCAAGTGAGGTGATGGGCGCGGCGTTGACCTTGCCCTTTGCGGGGCCTAGATCAGCAGGATGATCGATGCCGCATTCTCCCATCTTCCGGCGCTTGAGCCGGGCAGCGTCTGGCTCGTCGGGGCCGGCCCCGGTGATCCCGGCTTGCTGACGCTGCTCGCCGCCAAGGGACTTTCCGAGGCCGACGTCATCGTTCACGACGCGCTGGTCAACGAGGAATGCCTGGCGCTGGCAAGGCCGGAAACGCTGGTGGAATATGCCGGCAAACGCGGCGGCAAGCCTTCGGCGAAGCAGCGCGACATCTCGCTGCGGCTGGTGGAGCTTGCGCGCGCCGGCAAGCGAGTGCTGCGGCTGAAGGGCGGCGATCCCTTCGTCTTCGGTCGCGGCGGCGAAGAGGCGCTGACGCTGGTCGAGCACAACATCCCTTTCCGCATCGTGCCCGGCATCACCGCCGGCATCGGCGGGCTCGCCTATGCCGGCATCCCGGTGACGCATCGCGACATCAACCATGCCGTGACCTTCCTCACAGGCCATGATTCGTCAGGTATCGTGCCCGACAGGATCAACTGGGAGGCGATCGGACGGGGCTCGCCTGTCATCGTCATGTACATGGCGATGAAGCATATCGCCGAGATCAGCGCCCGTCTGATCGCCGCAGGCCGGCTGCCATCCGAGCCCGTCGCCTTCGTCTGCAATGCCGCCACTGGCCGGCAGCAGGTGCTGGAAACGACGCTCGGAGAGGCGACCGAGGCCGTTGCCGCTTCCGGGCTCGAACCGCCGGCCGTAGTCGTCGTCGGCGAGGTGGTGCGGCTCAGAGCTTCACTCGATTGGCTCGGTGCACTGGCTGGGCGGCGCTTGCTGCCCGATCCATTCCGCCGGTCCGGCAAGGTGCGGGCATGAGCGGCCTCCTGATCGCAGCACCTTCCTCCGGCGCCGGCAAGACGACGGTGACGCTCGGTCTGCTCCGGGCGCTTCGCCGGCGCGGCATCGCGGTCGCGCCCGGCAAGGCCGGCCCCGACTATATCGATCCTGCCTTCCATGCGGCAGCGAGTGGCACGCTCTGTCTGAATTTCGATCCCTGGGCGATGCGCCCGGAGCTGATCTCGGCCAATGCGGCCCTTCACCGCTCCGGCGACCGCATCCTCGTCATCGAGGCGATGATGGGGCTTTTCGATGGGGCGGCCGACGGAAAGGGAACGGCGGCCGATCTGGCGGCCCAGCTGGGGCTTTCCGTGGTGTTGGTCGTCGATGCCTCGCGCATGTCGCAGTCGGTGGCGGCGCTGGTTACTGGTTTTGCCGGTTTCCGTGCCGATGTGCGGGTTGCCGGTGTCATCCTCAACAAGGTCGGCAGCGAACGGCACGAGGCGATGCTGCGGCAGGCGCTCGAAGCTATCCGTATGCCTGTCATCGCCGTCATCGGCAGCGACAAGGCGCTTTCCCTGCCGGAGCGCCATCTCGGCCTCGTCCAGGCCGGCGAACATGCAACCCTCGACAATTTCATCGACCATGCGGCGGATGCCGTCTCCGAGGAATGCAATTTTGAATTCCTGCTGCGCATCGCCAGACAGGGGCTCAACCGGCCATCGGCCGCCAATATCGACCGGTTACCGCCGCTGGGTGCCCGCATCGCCGTGGCGCGCGATGTCGCCTTTGCCTTTTCCTACGAGCATATGCTGCTCGGCTGGCGCCGCCGGGGTGCTGCGATTTCCTTTTTCTCGCCGCTCGCCGACGAGGCGCCGGCTGGTGATGCCGATGCGATCTATCTGCCCGGTGGTTATCCCGAGCTGCATGCCGGGCGGCTGGCAGAGGCGCAGAATTTCCGCGCCGGCATGCTCGATGCGGCAGCGCGCGACATCCGGATCTATGGCGAATGCGGCGGCTACATGGTGCTTGGCGAGGGCCTGATCGATGCGAAGGGGCATCGCCACGAGATGCTCGGCCTGCTGCCCGTCGTCACCACCTATGCCGAGCGAAAGCGTCATCTCGGCTATCGCCGTGTTGTGCCCCTCGACGGCGCCTTCTTTGCGCGGATGATGACGGCCCATGAATTCCACTATTCCAGCGTCGTCTCCGAGGGCGAGGGCAAGCGGCTTTTTCAGGTGCAGGATGCGCTCGGAACCGATCTGGGTGCCGCCGGTCTCAGGCGCGACCAGGTGGCAGGCTCCTACATGCATCTGATCGATCTTGCCGGAGCCGCCGCATGAGCGCACCGATTGTCCACGGCGGCGGCATCACCGCGGCTGCCGCTACCTTCGGCGGCAGGCCGGACGACTGGCTCGATCTTTCCACAGGCATCAATCCGTGCCCCGTCGCGCTGCCTGACATTCCGGCGCGAGCCTGGCACCGCCTGCCGGACAGGCACCTCGTCGATGAGGCAAGGCGCGCGGCGCGCGACCACTACGGCAGCGGCGAGATTCTGCCGCTACCAGTGCCCGGCACACAATCGGTGATCCAGCTTCTGCCACGTCTGGTCGAGGGTAGGCTGGTTGGCGTTACGGACGACCGAGTCGATGTGACGGACAACAGGGTTGCCGTGACGGACAACAAGATTGCCGTGACGGACAACAAGATTGCCGTGGTATCGCCGACCTATGGCGAGTATGCGCGCGCCTTCGCCTCGGCCGGTTTTGCCATCGATGTGGTAGACGATATTGCCGCGATCGGAGCCGGACATCGGTTGGCCATCGTCGTCAATCCGAACAATCCTGATGGACGGGCATGGCCGGCCGAAACACTGATTGCCCTGCACGACAGGATGAAGGCAGCAGGCGGGCTTCTCGTCGTCGATGAGGCCTTCGGTGATACCGATCCGGCGCTCAGCCTTGCATCCCGTGCGCCGCAGCTTTCCAACCTCATCATCTTCCGCTCCTTCGGGAAGTTCTTCGGATTTGCCGGCCTCCGGCTCGGTTTCGCGATTGCGCGCGGCGATATTCTCGCGCGTTTCGAAGACTGGCTCGGACCTTGGGCGGTCTCAGGACCGGCCCTTTCGATTGCAGGTTCGCTGCTGCGATCGGATGTTTCTGCTATCTGCAGCCGCATCAATGAACGTTGCGCCGGTCTGCATGCGGTGCTGAAGGGCGCCGGGTTGCGGATGGCTGGAGGAACGGCGCTCTTCACCCTTGTCGCCGATGCGAGAGCCGGCGACATTTACACGCATCTCTGCCGCCATCATATTCTCGTCCGCAAGTTCGACTATGCGCCGGATTGGCTGCGTTTCGGGCTGACGCCCGATCCGGCGGCCGACAGGCGGCTTGGCGAAGCCCTTCAGAGATTTGAGCGATGACGATCGACGAAAACCTTCTCGTACTGCTTCTGGCGCTGCTGCTCGACCGGATCGCCGGCGATCCGCAATGGTTGTGGTCGCGGATGCCGCATCCCGTCGTCATGTTCGGCGCGGCGATCTCTTATGCCGACCGGCAGCTCAACCCGGAAAGTCTCACCGGCTCGCAACGCCGAATGAACGGTATCGCCGCCATCCTGGTGCTGCTTCTGGTGGCGATAGCCGCAGGCTTCGTGTTCAACCGGTTCTTCGCGCTGTTTGGCCTTGCCGGCATCTTGCTGGAGACCGGGCTGGTGGCGATCTTCCTGGCGCAGAAAAGCCTTGCCGATCACGTCGCGGCCGTCGCCGTCGCCTTACGCGACGAGGGGCTTGCCGGCGGGCGGACCGCCGTTTCCCGCATCGTCGGACGCGATCCCGAGACGCTGGATGAGCCAGCCGTCTGCCGCGCGGCGATCGAAAGCCTTGCCGAGAATTTCTCCGACGGCGTCGTCGCACCGGCGCTCTGGTATGCCGTCTTCGGCCTGCCGGGGCTCTTCGCCTACAAGATGCTGAACACGGCGGATTCGATGATCGGCCATAAGTCGGAAAAATACATCGACTTCGGCTGGGCCGCCGCCCGGCTCGACGATATCGCCAACTGGCCGGCCGCGCGCCTCTCCATACTGCTGATTGCCGCCGGCGCCTGGATCCGGCGGGGAACAAGCGCCGGGCGCGAGGCGATCAGGGTGGCGATGCGCGACGGGGCCTTGCACCGTTCGCCGAACTCCGGCAGGCCGGAGGCAGCAATGGCAGGCGCGCTGAATGTCCAGCTCGCCGGCCCGCGCATCTATGGCGGCGTCATCGTGCGCGAGCCGATGATCAACGACACCGGCCGCAACGTGGCGACCTCAGGCGATATCGAGGACGGCGTATCGGTATTTTACGCCAGCTGCATGGTGCTCGCTGGTACTACGTTCGGGTTGTTTCTGTGTTTTCTGTAGGGTTGCGCCGTGCACGCGGGATAGGGTGTGCCGTGAGAGGGGGTGCGACACAGCACACCCACGCCGCCGGTAGACAGCCCCCACTCAAACGTTTATTCCGACCGCCTCATATCTCCATCAGATTGGAAGCAGAGCGATGACAGTTCAGGTTGAATTACCGTGCCCGAAGTGCAAGAGCACCAAGATGAAGTTCGAGCGTCCCGAGATCCGGGAGACCGACATCATCACCTGTGCGGCCTGCGGCCATAATCTCGGCACCATGGCCTCGATCCGCGAGAAGATGAACAAGGCCTACCAAGGGCTCAATCAGGCTGGGGCGAAGCGCAAGCTTCAGTAAGCCTGCGGCGACCCGCTTGCTGCCATGCGCCGTTAAAATTGTGATTACCATTCGGATTAAAGCAATCTAATAAGTATTGCCGTAGTCTCTCTTTCGTGAGGGCGCAATTAAGCTGCGCGAGTTCGAAGAGGGGTTATGATGAAGACGATTTTGGCGGCTGCGGCCGCAAGTTTATTGCTGCAGTTTTCTCCTGTTGCCGCTCAGGCAGCAACGCTGGTCGCCAATATCAGCATCGGCAAGCAGACGATGACTGTTTCCGAGAACGGCTTCGTCAAGTATCGCTGGAAGGTTTCGACCGCGCGCAACGGCTATGTCACGCCGACCGGTTCGTGGCGCGCCAAGTGGCTGTCGCGCGATCACCGCTCCAGGAAATACGACAATGCGCCGATGCCCTACGCCGTGTTCTTCAACGGCGGTTATGCCGTTCACGCCACCTTCGACCTGAAGCGCCTGGGCCGGCCGGCCTCGCATGGCTGTGTTCGCCTGCATCCCGATAATGCTGCCCAGTTCTTCTCGCTGACGCGGCAGGCCGGCCTTGCCAATACCCGCGTGGTCATTACGCGCTAACCCAACGGGTTATGCGCCGCGCTGATCCCTCTTATGCGCTGATCATCCGCTCCAGCTCATCCATGTCTGGAACGATGATATGTCGGAAGTTCTCGATGCGAATGACGCCGCTCTTGCGCAGCCTGGTCATCTGACGGCTGACGGTTTCGATCGTCAGCCCGAGGAAATCGGCGATCTCGGCGCGCGATAGCGGCAGGTCGAAGGCGGTGCTTGTGGCCGTTTGTGGTTCGGCGTGGGTGGCGATGAGGTGGAGCAGGCTTGCGACCTTCTCCTCGGCGGTGCGCCGGCCGAGCGTCAGCATCCATTCGCGCGCGGCATCCAGCTCCTTCAGCGCCTGATCGTGCAGGCTGCGCTGCAGTTCCGGCGTCTCCGATATCATGCGGTCGAGCAGGTTGCGCGGGAAGACGCAGATTTCGGAATCGGTCGCAGCCTCGGCCGACAGCGTGCTTTCGCGCACGAAAGGCCTGCCGACGAAATCGGGGGCGAATTGCAGGCCGACGATCTGCTGGCGCCCGTCCGGCATCACCTTGCAGAGTTTCACCACCCCGTGCATGATGTTCGAATAGAAAGAGCTTTCCGAGCCTTGAGCGATGATCTCGCTGCCGGCATCGACCTTGCGGCGCAGCGAGTGGCGGCCGAGCTCCCGGAGCTGGCTGCTCGACAGCGCGCCGCAGACGACGCCGTGCCGCGCCTGGCAGGAACGGCAGGCGACGAGAGTGCCGGAGTCGGAAACATCACTGCGTGCGACATCCATGTCCTGATCCCTTCGAAACCCGCGCGTGCCGGGTGTGGCTGCGCATGCCGGGTATACCCTAGACGATTACGCCGCGATTGCGGGTTCGGCTATCCCGATTTCTTCCAGCGCGGCTTGATGATTATCAATTTCGCCGGGATCGCGATTTGATCCAGATCAAAGTTTCCGTGCCATGGCTGTTATGGGAAGCGCCTGCGCCGAAAAGAGGCCGTCCGCGGGTTTGATTCGGACGGCTTCTTCGCCCCGCCGATAGGGCGGGCTTTCTAAAGCGGCATCGCCTCGCGCCTTGCGTGACGGCAAAGGCCGGCATTCCATTGCTGTTTAGGCAACACCCAGCCGGCAAATTGCCGCAACGCCGGGACGAAAGCATTGGCTTTTGAAATGGATTTGCCTATGAGGGGGTTTAAATCGTCATTTCATGAGGTACAGCGCGTGACCGCTACATTCGATAAAGTTGCCGACATTATTGCAGAAACCAGCGAGATCGACCGCGCGACGATCACGCCGGAGAGCCATACGATCGACGACCTCGGTATCGACAGCCTCGATTTCCTCGACATCGTCTTTGCGATCGACAAGGAATTCGGCATCAAGATCCCGCTCGAAAAGTGGACGCAGGAAGTCAACGAAGGCAAGGTTTCCACCGAAGAATACTTCGTGCTGAAGAACCTCTGCGCCAAGATCGACGAGCTCAAAGCAGCCAAGGCCTGAGCGATATACCAGTCTTTTTTGAACGCCCTGCCGCCGTGAATATGGCGGCCGGGCGGTTTCGTTCCTAACTAGTGCATGCCGCCCAAAAGTGCGCAGCGGTTTTGGGACAACGGCATGCATAAAAACAAAGACCTAAAGTGCGAACCAGACGCGCTTTAGGCGTCACCGGCGGGCGGATCTGGCCTGTCGGGCCGGAGGATCCGAATGCTGCTGGAATATTTCCAGATGATTGACCGCGTCGAAGCGGTGGACCTGAAGAAGGGCACGCTTAAGGCGCGATCCGTCGTGCCGGCGAAGAGCCCCGTCTTCGAGGGTCATTTTCCCGGCATGCCGCTCGTTCCCGGCGTGCTCCTGATCGAGACCATGGCCCAGGCCTCCGGCATGCTGGTGCTTGCCGTCACCAATTTTGCCGCCATGCCCTTCCTGATGACAGTCGACGGCGCCAAGATGCGCACCTTCGTCGAACCGGAAGCCGTGCTCGACATCGAGGCGGTGCTGGAGCATGACGGTTCGGGTTTCGCGGTCACCAAGGCTAAAATCACCAGCGGCGGCAAGAAGGTCTGCGATGCGCAGCTGAAATTGCGCACCATGCCGTTTTCCGAGGTGCCGCTCGGCGATATCGTGAAGAAACGTGCCGGCGAGATCGGGCTTCTCGAAGCGATCGCGGCGCAGGGAGTGATTGGATGAGCAAGGCTGCAAACGACGTCGTCATCTCGGGCATAGGCATCGTCACCTGTCAGGGCGTCGGCAAGGATGCGCATATCGCGCTGCTTTCGGCCGCGAGCACTCCGAAGGCGATCGTCGAGACCGAGAAGTTCAAGCCCTATCCGGTGCATCCGCTGCCTGAGATCGACTGGTCGCAGCAGATCGCCAAGCGCGGCGATCAACGCCAGATGGAGAACTGGCAGCGCATCGGCGTCTTCGCCGCCGGCCTTGCGCTCGACGATGCCGGCTTCAAGGACGATAGCGAGGCCTGCGGCACGATGGACATGATCGTGGCGGCCGGCGGCGGCGAGCGCGACATCAATGTCGACACACTGATCGTCGACGAGGCGCTCAAGCGCAATGACCGCGAGTTGCTGCTCAACGAGAAGCTGACGACCGAGCTGAGGCCGACGCTGTTCCTCGCCCAGCTTTCCAACCTGCTCGCCGGCAATATCTCGATCGTGCACAAGGTCACCGGCTCGTCGCGCACCTTCATGGGCGAGGAAGCGGCCGGCATATCCGCCGTCGAGACCGCCTTCTACCGCATCAAATCAGGCGAATCCTCGCATGCGCTTGTTGGAGGCGCCTTCGCGGCCGAGCGGCCCGACATGATCCTGCTCACCGAAGCGATCGGCGCCCATGCGCGCGGCGATTGGGTGCCGCTCTGGTCGCGTAGACCCAGCGACGGCGGCGGCATGATCACCGGTTCGGCAGGCGCCTTCCTGGTGCTGGAATCCCGCAAGCATGCCGAGGCCCGCGGTGCCCATATCTATGCCGTCATCGACGCGGTCGAGGGCGATCGCGGCAACCGCAATTCCGGCAATCTCGAAGTCCGGCTGGAGCGGCTTTTGGCGCCGGCTGCCGGGCTTGCCACTGAAAGCACGGCGATCTTTTCCGGATCGACCGGCATGCACGATCTTGCCGCCCGCGAGCGGGCGGTGCTCGAGCATCAATTGCCGGACGTTGCGATCCGCGGCTTCGGCGGCGTCACCGGCCATACGATCGAGACGCAGTTCACGCTGGGTCTGGCGCTTGCAGCCCTTGCCGTCGACGGCAAGGCCAAGGTTCCGCCCTTCGATGCCGCCCATGAGGCGCCGATGCGGGCAGGCGCAACCGCCGCCGTCGTGACCATGGTCGGACACCAGCGCGGCGAGGGCGTTGCCGTTCTTTCCGCAGATGCGTGAGGAGTGAGAAATATGACAGCTTCCGCTTATAGAGATCACCTCGGCCGTCCGATCGTGGCTGTTACCGGCATGGGCATCATCACCTCGCTCGGCCAGGGCCTCAGCGACAACTGGGCAGCGCTTTCGTCAGGCACGTCGGGCATCCACGAGATCAACCGCTTCCCGACCGAGGGCTTGTCGACGCGGATCGCCGGCACCGTTGATTTCATCGGCATTCCGGTGCCGAACGCCGTCGAGCGCTCCTATGCCTTCGCCCGCGAAACGACGATCGAGGCGCTTGCCGATGCCGGCCTTTCCGGCGATTTCAACGGCCCTCTGTTTCTTGCCGCCCCGCCGATCGAGCCGGAATGGAGCGCGCGTTTCGAACTTGCCGACCGTTCGCCGGCTTCCGACCATCCAGGGGATGCCTATGAGCGCTTCCTGACGGCGTTGCGCCAGCGTCCGGACCCGGCCTTCCATGAGGCGGCCCTGTTTGGCGCTATTTCCGAGCGCCTTGCCGACCGGTTCGGCACCCGCGGCCTTCCCGTCACGCTTTCGACCGCCTGCGCCTCCGGCGTCACGGCGATCCAGCTCGGCATCGAGGCGATCCGCCAAGGCCGCACGGATCGCGCGCTGACGGTCGCGACCGACGGATCGCTGAGTGCCGAAGCGCTGATCCGCTTCTCGTTGCTGTCAGCCCTTTCGACACAGAACGATCCACCGACCAAGGCTTCCAAGCCGTTCAGCAAGGATCGCGACGGCTTCGTCATCGCCGAAGGTGCAGCGACCCTGGTGCTGGAATCGCTGGAATCGGCGGTCGCCCGCGGCGCCAAGGTGCTCGGCATCATGAAGGGCGCCGGCGACAAGGCGGACAGCTTCCACCGCACCCGGTCGTCGCCCGACGGCGGCCCGGCAATCGCGACGATCCGAGCGGCCCTTGCCGATGCCGGCATCGACGAGAGCGGCATCGGCTACATCAATGCGCACGGCACCTCGACGCCGGAGAACGACAAGATGGAGTATGGCGCGATGTCGGCCGTGTTCGGCGATCGGCTTGTCGGCATTCCGGTTTCATCGAACAAGTCGATGATCGGCCATACGCTGACGGCGGCGGGCGCCGTCGAGGCGGTGTTCTCGCTGCAAACGATGCTGACCGGGACGCTGCCGCCGACGATCAACTACAACAACCCCGATCCGTCGATCGTTCTCGATGTCGTGCCGAACAAGAAGCGGGAAGCCCAGGTTTCGGCCGTGCTTTCCAACTCCTTCGGCTTCGGCGGGCAGAATGCCAGCCTTGTCATGGCGCTCGAACCGGCTTAAGCGGTTCCCGACAATTTTTATGACAAGAAGAACGCCTTCGAGGCGAGGGATTTTGCCATGCGCGCTTTGCAACTGATCGACGACCGCAAGCTTGAGATCACCGATCTGCCGGAACCGGACGCTCCTGGTGCCGGCGAGGTGACGCTGCGCGTCAAGGCGGTGGCGCTCAACCATATCGACGTCTGGGGCTGGCGCGGCATGGCATTCGCCAAGCGCAAGATGCCGCTGGTCATCGGTGCGGAAGCCTCCGGCGTCGTGGAATCGATCGGCCCGGGCGTTGCCAACGTGCTGCCAGGCCAGCTCGTCTCCATCTACGGCGCGCGCACCTGCGGCCTCTGCCGTCCCTGCCGTGAAGGCCGCGACAATCTCTGCGAACATGTCTCGGGCGTGCACGGCTTCCATCTCGACGGCTTTGCGCAGGAGAAGGTCAACCTGCCGGCGCGCCTGCTGGTGCCTGCCCCTCCCGGCGTCGACGCGATCGGCGCGGCGCTTGCTCCTGTCACCTTCGGCACGGTCGAGCACATGCTGTTCGACAATGCCAAGCTTGAGCCGGGTGAGACGATCCTCGTCCATGCCGGCGGCTCCGGCATCGGCACGGCGGCGATCCAGCTCGCCAAGAAGATCGGCTGCACCGTCATCACCACGGTCGGTTCGGACGACAAGATCGAAAGGGCCAAGGCGCTCGGCGCCGATCACGTCATCAACTATCGCACCGACCGTTTCGAAGGCGTGGTGCGCAAGCTCACCAAGAAGAAGGGCGTCGACGTCGTCTTCGAACATGTCGGCAAGGACACCTGGGCAGGCTCGATGCTCTGCATGAAGCGCGGCGGGCGCCTCGTCACCTGCGGCTCGACCTCGGGTGTTTCGACAGAGATGAACCTGATGATGCTGTTCCAGCAACAACTCAAGCTCTTCGGTTCCTTCGGCTGCCGCATGGAGAACATGGCGGATGCGATGCAGAAGATGGGCCGCGGGCTCGTCCATCCCGTCATCGATACCGAGGTCAGCTTCAGTGATATCGACCGGGCGCTGGAGCGGATGGAATCGCGCCAGATCTTCGGCAAGATCATCCTGAAGATGGATTGACCGCGTGAAGCTGTTCATCACCCGGTTTGTTCTGGCGCTCAGGAATTTCCAGCAATGGCTGGTGGCTCAGCTGATGTTCGGCTTCATGAATTTCCTGAAGCTGTTTCCGGCCGACGGCGCGATCCGCTTCGCCGACAGGATGATGCGACGCCTCGGCCGGCTGACCAGCCGCCACAGATTGATGCTGACCAATCTGCGCAACGCCTTTCCCGAGAAGAGCGAGGCCGAGATCGAGGAGATCGCGCTCGCCAGCTGGGGCAATATGGGCCGGCTTGCTGCGGAATACGTCTTCCTCGACCAGTTGTTCGACTATGATCCTGAAAAGTCGGAGCCGGGCAGGGTGGAGGTGTCGGGCGTCCCGATCTTCCTCGACCTGCGTGACAATCCGCGCCCCTTCATCGTCTTTACCGGCCATACCGCCAATTTCGAGCTGCTGCCGGTAGCGGGTGCTGCCTTCGGGCTCAACGTCACCGTGCTCTTTCGGCCGCCGAACAATCCTTATGTCGCCAAGAAGGTGTTCGACTTCAGGAGCGCGCGCATGGGCAAGCTGGTGCCCTCGCATGCAGGCTCGTCCTTCGCGCTCGCCCGTCAGCTGGAAGCAGGCCAGGGCGTGGGCGTGCTGGTCGACCAGAAATTCCGCAAGGGGCTGAAGGGCACCTTCTTCGGGCGCGACGTCAAGACCAATCCGCTGCTGCCGAAGCTGGTGCGCCAGTTCGACTGCGAAGTCTATCCGGCGCGCTGCATCCGACTGCCGGGAAATCGCTACCGGCTGGAAATCGAGCCGCGGCTGGACATGCCGCGCGACGCCAAGGGCAATCTCGACCTGCCTGCCGCCGCTCAGCTGCTCAACGACAAGGTGGAAAGCTGGGTGCGGGAATATCCGGAACAGTGGCTCTGGTATCACGACCGCTGGCAGATCAAGCAGACGCTCGCGCCTTAGAACAGTATGATTTCAGGCCGCCATGATGCCGAAAACCGCTCACACTTTTCGGCATCATGCTCCAAAAACGTCCACCCTCATTTATCAGCGGTGAAAAGCGGCAGGTGCTCTCGGATTGAAACTGAGGGCACTTCATGTTACCCGTCACTACCAAGGCGCGAATAATGTCTACCGGAAGGCGCATTTTTGGGAAATGCAGCCATGTGAGGTTTCGGACTCGTCTCTTGGGACAATGGGAGTGGGAGGCGTCTTGCTGGAGCTTTTTCGAGCTTTTTCTTTGCGTTGCGTGCAAATCGAGGAAGCCATACGACTGGGCGACGACCAGCGCGTCACGGCGCTCGACCGCCATGTGGAGCCGCTGGTCGAGGCAATCCTCGCCTGCCGGGCAGCCAATCTGCTCGAAGTCTACATGCAATTGCAGTTCGTGAGCCACCTGATCAGCCAGGATGCCGACGACAGCGCCAGCGTCACGGAGCACACGTCGGTGCTCTCCTATTTGCTCGACCGCTATTTCGGGGCGCATGGGCCGGATTGGCGCGTGCCTTCGCCGCAGGATGTGCGCATCGAGCCGCCGCCGGCCTATGTGCCTGATACAGACAATGGCCAGTTCCTCAACGCGGTGATCCTCGAAAGCCTGCCGGATCGCGTGGCGGTGCTGACCAGGGACTATCGCTACCTCTATTCCAATCCGGCCAACAGCGCCCATCTCAATAGGAAGCCGATGGAGCTCATCGGCCGCCACCTCTCCGAATTCATCGGCGAGGAGCGGTTTGCCGAATGCGCCAAGCATAAGCTCGACGCCTGTTTTGCCGGCGAACAGATCGACTATTCCTATGCGCGCTCGGCCGGCAGCGACGAATCGCGGCAGGTGCGCTGTCGCATGTCGCCGCTGCGCGATGCCGGCGGTACGGTGATCGGCGCCCTGCTCGTCATGGAAGATCTCGACCGGCTGTCGCAGGCTGCCTGATCCCGGTCGGCAGCCTTAAGCAGCCTGATCCCGGTCGGCAGCCTTAGGCAGCCTGACCAACTCGGCTGCCTCGGGTAGTCTGGCTAAGCAGCCGCCCAGACGGCGAGCTCGTAACCATCGCGGTCGAGGAAGTGGAAGCGACGGCCGCCGGGAAAATCGGTGATCGGCCGGCAGATCGTGCCGCCGGCTCTTTCGACTGAGGTCAGCACTTCTTCCAGATCACTGGCATAGACGACGACCAGCGGGCCGCCCGGCCGCACGGGGCCGAAATCGGTAAAGCCGCCCTTTAGCCGGCCGTCGTCGAATTCGCAGTAGTTCGGGCCGTAATCGGTGAAGCGCCAGCCGAAGGCCGAGCCGTAAAAGGCTTTGGCGGCGGCGATGTCGGCGACGTTGAATTCGACATAGTCGATGCGGCGGTCGTGATTTTCTGTCTTCTCGGCCATCTATCTCTCCATCAGGGCTTTCAGCATGGCGAGATCCTTCTCGACATGGGCAGCATCGGCGGAAAACTGCGCATCGGTCATGCCGGGCAGACGCAGCAGCGTGAACATGACCTCGCAGCCATCGCCGTTCGGCACGATGCGCAGGGCATTATAGACCCTGAGTCCGGATTCGATCGTCACCGTATGGTCGATCACGCCAAATTCATTGGCAGGCACGAAGCTCACCCTGATTTTTCCGAGAGCGCCATCGGCGATCCAGTCGGCACCATCCGGATCGAGCCCGGTCGCAAGGCCGGAGGCCCAGAGCGGCATGTTCTCCGGCTTGCCGGCGAATTCATAGACGTCGCGCCAATCGCGCTCGATCGACCGGTGGATGATTTTCGCGGGCATTGTCGTCATGGCTTGCAGGTCCCTGTCATTTGGTTTCGTCAGAGTAACAAACCGGCCGGCAGCGTCTTGAACAAAACGGTCAGCCGGCTCTTTTCCGCATGCTGAGCTGGTCGAGAATGACGGCGGGCGTCAGCGTAGATAGCTCACCGACCTCCCGCGTCATGTGGGGCTGGTCGGCAAAGCCCGCTTCGAGCGCAAGCCGGGCAAGCGGCATCGTGCCCGACTTGCGGCAGAGGTCGAGGAAACGCTGGAACCGACGGATCCGTTCCAGCGTCTTTGCGCCGTAGCCGAAATGATGGTGGCAGCGACGGCGCAACTGCCTTTCGCTGATGCCGAGCCGGTCGAGAAGGCCGGACGGGCGACCGTCGTCAGCGGAGGCGAAGATCATGGCGGCGTCGCGGGCGGGCTCCTCCGCATCGCGCGCGGTCTCTTCAAGCAGGCGGCCAAACAGCGCCATCGCGGCCGAGGGGTCGGGACAATCCGCAAGCCGCGCTTCGAATTCGGCGGTGTCTTTCCGGCCGATGTCGGCAAGGGGCACCGAACAGCCGACCAGTGCCGAGAGCGGCGTCTTCAGCCAGGGTGCTGCAGCGCCGGGCGCAAAACGTGCGCCGATGACAGTCGTGCCCGGCTGGATGACGGGAAAGGCCGCCGTCCTGTCGGGACCGGCGACGACCAGCCGGCCGTCGATCCAGAGGAGATCGCAATTGCCATCCGGCACGATCGCCACCATTGCCGGCGGTCCGTTGTGGAGCGCATGAGACCAGAGCCGGCTGAAATGGCGTCGCAGCGCCGGCGGCGGTGCGTATTCGCGGTAGTGGCCGGCGCGGGCCGCCAGGAGGGCCATGTCTTTTCGCTTTTCCGATGCCAATGCGATATCTCCCGAGGCACTGATGATAACATGAGATAGGGCAATACGGGCAGGACGCGCGAAAAACTTGCGGCTTCGGATTAAGAGGCAGCCGGTGGGTTGTCGGACAAGCGGGGATATTGCAAGCCTCATTTCATTGGCTTTTGCGAACCGATTAGACCCTTGCGAGACTTGCCGTTTGACCGAGACAGTGCCACAACACCGGTCCAATTGACACATCGGAGGTTTGTCGTGGAAAAGGCAGAAATCGGACTGATCGGCCTTGCGGTCATGGGCTCCAACCTGGCGCTCAACATCGCGGAGAAAGGCAATAAAATCGCGGTGTTCAACCGCACGCCGGAGAAAACCGACGAATTCTACGAAAGCGCCGGGGATCTGAAGAAGCAGATTGTTCCCTGCAAGACGATCGAAGAGTTCGTCGATGCGATCCGGCCGCCGCGTCCGATCATCATCATGATCAAGGCGGGCGAGCCCGTCGACCAGCAGATGGAGCTGCTGCGCCCGCATCTCTCCAAGGGCGATATCATGATCGATGCCGGCAACGCCAATTTCCGCGACACCGTCGCCCGCTTCGACCGGCTGAAGAATACCGATCTGACCTTCATCGGCATGGGTGTTTCCGGCGGCGAAGAAGGTGCGCGCCATGGCCCGTCGATCATGGTCGGCGGCACCGAAGAATCCTGGAAGCGCGTCGAGAAGGTGCTGACATCGATTGCCGCCCGCTACAATGACGAGCCCTGCGTCGCCTGGCTCGGCAATGACGGTGCCGGCCATTTCGTCAAGACCATCCATAACGGCATCGAATATGCCGACATGCAGATGATCGCCGAAATCTACGGCATCCTGCGCGACGGCCTCGGCAAGAGCGCCTCCGAAATCTCCGGCATCTTCGGCGAATGGAACAAGGGCCGGCTGAACTCCTACCTGATCGAAATCTCCGAGAAGGTGCTTGCGGCCACCGATCCGGTTTCCGGCGGGCCGATGGTCGACATGATCCTCGACAAGGCAGGCCAGAAGGGCACTGGCAAGTGGTCGGCGATCGAGGCGCAGAATATGGGCATTCCGGCAACGGCAATCGAAGCCGCAGTCGCCGCCCGCAGCCTCTCTTCGATGAAGTCGCAGCGCGAAGCCGCCGAGAAGATCTTCGGTACGCAGGCTGTGTCCTTCCCGATCGCTTACGGCCCCGAGCTCAACAAAGATCTGGAGCTGGCACTGTTTGCCGCCAAGATCGGCGCCTATGCGCAGGGTTTCGCGGTGATGGCGGAAGCATCGCGCGAGTTCAACTGGTCGCTGCCGATGCCGACGATTGCCAGGATCTGGCGTGCCGGCTGCATCATCCGCTCGCAGTTCCTCGACGAGATTACCTCGGCCTTCACCAAGGCACCTGATGCTGCGAACCTGATCGTCACGCCGGCTTTCTCCGACATGGTCAAGCAATCGATCCCGGCGCTGCGCCGTGTCGTCGGTGCCGCGATTGCCGCCGGCCTGCCGGTGCCGGCGCTGACCTCGGCGCTGACCTATTTCGACGCCTATCGCCAGGGCAGGGGAACGGCAAACCTTATCCAGGCACAGCGCGATTTCTTCGGCGCCCACGGCTTCGACCGCCTAGACGGCAAGGACTTTCACCACGGCCCCTGGGGCAGCGGTGCTTCGACCTTCTGAGGTCTACCGATTTTTCAAGGAGAGGCCCGGCCACTGCGCCGGGCCTTTTGCTGAGATGCCGCGGCCGAGAACCCGGAGATCTAAGTGACGAGCATTCGGATAGCCGCCGCGCAGACGCCGGAATTTCGGGAGAATGTCGGGGCGGCCTTGGACTATGCGGTTAGGGTCGCTGCGCTCGCCGAGGCTGAGGGGGTTGCCCTGCTGGTCTTTCCAGAAGGTTTTCTGCAGGGTTACCTGACCGATGAATCATCGGCGCGGCATGTTGCCCTCGATCTCGCATTGCCCGAGTTCGCGGCGGTCCTGGATCGGTTGTCGAAGTCGGGACCGGTGCTGGTCATGGGGCTGATCGAGATCGATGACGGGCGATTGTTCAACACCGCCGTCGTCGTCGAGCGCGGCGTTCTCCTCGGCCGTTACAGGAAGGCCCACCTGCTGCCCGGCGAACGGGCTTTCGAGGCTGGAAAGGAGAGCCCACTCTTTGCGATCGGTACCCTGCGCTTCGGGATCAACATCTGCTACGACACCAATTTTCCGGAAGCAGCCGCAAAGGTCGCCTCGTCTGGCGCGTCGCTGATCTTATGCCTCTCCAACAACATGATGCCACGGGAGAAGGCGGAAATATTCAAGCCAATGCATAACGCCGTTCGCGGCGAAAGATGCCGTGAGACAGGCCTGTGGCTGATATCGTCCGACGTAACCGGTGAGCGCGACGGGCGCATCGCCTGGGGACCGACGGCCGTGCTGAATCGGCAAGGGCAGCTCGTGGCGCAGCTCCCGCCGGAGGAGCCCGGCTTGCTGGTCTTCGACTTTCCCTGTGATGGACAAGATGCAGGGGCTCGACTCAAATGACGAGCATTGCGGAATTCGGGATTGTGCGAAAGTTGGATGGGGACTGTATCCCCACCCACTTCTCATGGCTGGGCTAGATCGGTTGGCCAACGTCAATACGGTTGCCGTCGGGGTCTTCAAACACGAAGGCCCGCAATCCGTAGTCCTTGTCCTGAAGGCTCTTGATGATTCTCAGCCCATATTGCTGGCAAACCGCGTGCAGGGCATCGACATTGTCGACCATCAGGTGGGCAACATTGAAGTCCGCAGCCTTGTGGTTCGGCTGCAAGGTGAGATGCACCTCGCCCTGATCGCGCTTCAGGATCATGAAGCCGACAGGATTGCCGTTCTCGAATATTTTCTTGAAGCCGAGGACATTGGCGTAAAAATCATAGGCCTTGGTCATGTCCTTGACCGGCAGCATGGCGGCAATTCGTCCGAAACGAACACCGTGATCGGCGATATCATTCATCGCAGAACCTCTGATTGCGGAGACGCAAATACCCTTCGGACGGTGCCGACAGAGATGGTACGCTCCGATGTTTCGATCAGCAGGACGGTGCCCACGAGCCTAGGTCTATAGCCTCGAAATCTTCTGCGGAAGAGGGTAGCGGAATCCCCGCGAGATTTTTCTGGGATCTACGACACTTCGTTTCAGTGGGATAAGACACTGTTTGTACGGGCAGCACTGACGACAACGCGCTTGAGGAATTGACAGAGATGCTTATCCGATACGAAACGCCTGATGATATCGATGCGATCCATGATCTGACCTCGACCGCATTCAAGCCGATGCCCTACAGCGACGGTACGGAAGCGGAGATTGTCCGCAGACTTCGCGCGGCGGGCGATCTCAAGATATCGCTGGTGGCCGAGCAGGGCGGCGAGATTCTCGGGCATGTGGCGTTTTCGGCGGTGACGATCGACGGTGCGCATGGCGGCTGGTTCGGGCTGGGGCCGATATCGGTCAAGCCGGAGAGACAGCGGCAGGGTATCGGCAAGGCGATGATTGCACGGGGTCTCGAATTGTTGAACGAGATGGGCGCCAGTGGATGCGCCCTGATCGGCAATCCCGAGATATACAGCCGTGTCGGTTTCAGCAGCGATGGACAACTGACGTATCTCGACCTCGATACGCGGCTGGTGCAGCGGATTGTCTTTCGCGGACCTCCGCCAAGCGGGACGTTGCAATTCGCTCCGGCATTTGAAAGCTAGAATATTCCGTTCAACGGCCAAAACTCCAAACCCAAGCTGACAGAGAAGGTGACCACATGTCCGAAGCGGGCGCGATGACCATTCGAACCGAGCGTCTCAAGCTCCGCATGCCTGGTATCGGCGATTTCGCCGCCTATGCTGAGATCATGGCGTCGCCGCGATCCGTCGGAATGGGCGGCCCGTTCGATCTGCGCGCGGCTTGGGGAATGTTCTGTCACGACGTCGCTCTCTGGCAGCTTTTCGGGCACGGAGCGCTGATGATCGAGCTTGGCGAAACCGGCGAATGCATCGGTCAGGTGGGGATCAATCACGGACCGCTCTTTCCCGAAAAGGAATTGGGCTGGTTCGTCTACGAGGGATACGAGGGTAGAGGCTATGCGACCGAAGCGGCGCTCGCGCTGCGCAACTGGGCCTTCGCGACGCTCAAGCTGCCGTCGCTGGTCAGCTATATCGCTCCCGGCAATGCTGCATCCGTTGCCGTTGCCAAACGGCTGGGCGCGCGTCTCGATCCCGCAGCACCCCGAACGGATCCTGCCGATCTCGTTTACCGTCACCTCGCGTCCTGAAACGCGGAACATGGTCCTGGGCGCACCGCGATTGGTTGCAGACGTCTCAGTTCTTACATGTTGATCAGTTAGGGAATTGGGCTCTGCAAGAGATGGGGATATCGGATGACGGGCGAGAAGCGGGAACACTGGGACGAGGTCTACCGCACGAAACCTTCCGACAGCGTCAGCTGGTATCAGCCGACGCCTGGGCCTTCCTTGCGGGCGCTTGACGAACTGCAACTGCCGGCAACGGCGTCGCTGATCGATGTGGGCGGCGGCGCATCGAGCCTTGTCGATCGTCTTGTCGAACGCGGGTGGTCCGACCTCACCGTCCTCGACATTGCCGCGCCGGCGCTCGAAGTCGCCAAGGCGCGGCTGCGGGATGAAGCCGTCCGCATCGCCTGGGTGGTTGCCGACGTCACTTCATGGCAGCCCGACCGCCACTACGATGTGTGGCACGACCGCGCCGTCTTTCACTTCCTCACCGAACCGGAGCAACGGCTGGCCTATCGCCGCGCGCTCGAAACCGGCACGGCGCCGGGCAGCGCCGTGATCATCGCGACCTTCGCGCCGGACGGGCCGGAACGGTGCAGCGGCTTGCCGGTCCAGCGTTACGACGCGGTGGCGCTTGCGACTGAATTGTCGTCCACCTTCGCGCTTCAGCGTGACTGGCGGGAGGAACACACGACACCCGGCGGTGGCCGGCAGTCGTTCCAGTGGTGCGTTTTTCGCAGGCACTGACGTCTCGTCTACTGCTGCCTCGTTTCCCGAGAGAGGCAGTCGAGGATGAAATCCGCCCGGTCGGCGACCGCGATTTTCGGCAGCATGACGACGTCGTAGCCGAGCGTCGGATAGACGGCGGCAAGTCGATCATATTCGGCGACCGCCTCGTCGAAGCCGTGGCGCCGCTCGGGGTCGCTCGTATAGATTTCGGGCCATGGCGGTGTGAGAAAAATCCTCGGGTGATAGCGGTGGGTGGCGCTCAATTTTTCCAGGACCGGTTCTCCGGTGAGGTGCTGCAGCGCTGTCGCCGCATCGATCAGCCCACGATCGAAAAACGTCCAGCCCAGCTGCTCACGCGCCGCCGCGTGGTCGGCGATCGCCATCTCGATTGCGCGGCGGGCAAAGGCCGCCATGTCGACCCAGGGCAGGGCTGCGCCGTCGCCCTTGAGCTCTTGGCTGACGATCCGTCGGCCGGGCTCTTCGAGGATGGCATGACCGTGGGCGGCAAGTTCTGTAAGCAGCGTCGATTTTCCGCCGCCGGAACATCCCGAAATCAAGACCGACCTGTTCATGTCCAAGCTCCCGCCTAGGCGGCCCGGCGGGCACGCGCCAGGCCGTGATCGACGAGCCTGTCGATGATTTCGGCGTAGGTAACACCGCTTGCCGCCATCGCTTTGGAATACATGCTGATATCGGTGAAGCCGGGGATGGTGTTGATTTCATTGACGAGGAACTGCATGTCATCCTTCAGGAAGAAGTCGATGCGGGCCATGCCGTCGCAACCGACGGCCCGGAAGGCTCTTGCGGCCACGTCGCGCATGGCGGCCTCGACCTCCTGCGGCAGTTCGGCCGGCACTTTCAGCGCGGCACCTTTCTCGTCGATATATTTGGCATCGTAACTGTAGAAACCGTGGCTTTCCGCCGGCACGATCTCGCCCGGCCGAGAGACGAAGAGTTCTCCTGCCGCATCTTCCAGCACACTGAATTCGATCTCCCGGCCACGCACGAATTCTTCGGCGAGCAGCGTGCGATCGTGGCGGAAGGCCTCAGTAAGGGCGGGCGCGAATTCCTGGCTGGCATGGACCTTGGCGACGCCGACCGACGATCCCTGCCGCGCCGGCTTGATGAAGAGCGGCAGGCCGAGTTCACCTTCGAGGGCTGCCAGCGAAGGGGCCGCACCCTGATGGATCGTCACCGCACGCGCTACCGGCAGGCCCGCCGCCCTCAGCAGGCGCTTGGCGATGTCCTTGTCGAGCGCTGCGGCGGAGCCGAGGATGCCGCAGCCGGCAAGCGGCACGCGAGCCACCTCCGCCACGCCTTGCACTGAGCCGTCTTCGCCATGGGGGCCGTGCAGCACGGGAAAGAGGATGTCGATCCTTGCCAACTCATGCGGCGTGCCATGGGCCGGGATCGCCAGCATCCGGCCCCGTCCGCCCGGCACAAGGCAGATTTCGGTGCCCGATGAAGGCGTCGCCAATATGCCGTCTTCGAAATTGCTCAGCAGCCATTGTCCCGTGCGGGTGATGAAGATGGGGACGGCATCGTATTTTTCGGGCTTGAGCGCGCCCATGACATTGGTTGCCGAGAGCACGGAAACCTCATGCTCGGCCGAGCGGCCGCCGAAGAGCACGGCAATGCGTAGCCTGTGTGGGGAAGGGGTCATGAAAGTCTCCAAAACGATCTGGTGTTGAAAAGGGTCAGGCGTCGACCGATATGCCGCGATTGGCGAAGAAGCGGTCGAAGACGGCAAGCGGCAGCGTCACATCGGCCTGGCTCGCCGCGTCGTGGCCGGACGGGTTGTGAAAGCGGATTGTCTCGTCGCTGGCTGCCGTCACCAGCACCAGGTGTCCGCCCTTCGACGGCGGCTCGCGCTCAGGCCAGCGGATGCCCGAATGCACCGAGGCGATGAAGAACCGCCGCCTCGACAGAAGCTCGGGAATGGCCGACGTCTCGACGCCGGTCATCGTCTCCGCGCGAAGCGCGAATCGGTCGGCGGCGAAGCGAACGAAGGGTGCGTAGATCAACCCCTTGATCGAGGCGTCGATCTCGTTGACGACATAACCGCCATAGGCGGTGCAGGCGTGGGCAAGCTCGAGGGTGGGGTGGATCTCGCCGCGCGCGGCAAGAATCATCTTCAGGCAGGCCATGCCGCAGACATTCACCGCCCAGCGCGCATATTCCTCGATCGTCGCGGCCCCAGAATGGCGCCAGAGGGGATCGCTGAGCAGAGCCTGCGATCCCTCGGCAAGCACCGGCAACGTCATGCCGGGTGTTTCCCATTGGCTGAAATAAGGCACGCCGCTCTGCTGCATCCTGTGGATATCCCCCGTGACTCGTCTTATGAGATGGCCGGCAATCTTGGCTTTTTCGAGCCAATGCCCCGCTTGCGAATCCAAGGCTAAGGTGCAGTTTTCTTCAGGTCTACTTAATTAAAATAAGCATATAGGTTAGAAATTATGGCCGATTGATCAACCGGAGAAACGGGCTTGGATTTCTTCCGATTGCGCACGCTTCGCGAGCTCTCGCGCCGCGAGACGATGGCTGCGGTCGCCGACGCGCTCGGCATTTCCTCATCGGCTGTTTCCCAGCAGATCGCCCAACTGGAGGACGAAATCGGCATTGCGCTCGTCGAGCGGCGCGGGCGAGGGGTGACGCTGACACCGGCCGGACAGCGGCTCGTTGTGCATGCCGACCGGATATTCGGCATTGTCGAGGAAGCCAAGACCGATATTGCCGAGTTGCAGAATATCGTCGCCGGCGACCTGAGGATCGCTACCCAGCCGTCCGCGGCTTCCTCCTTCATTCCCGCCGCAATGTGCCAGCTCGCCATCGACCATCCGCATCTCGACATCGTCATGACGACGATGGGACCTGCCGAAGGCGTGGCAGCGCTCCGGGCCTGGCAGGCCGATATCGTCATTGCCGACGACATATCGTTCGATCCGCATACGCTGGAGGGCACGGCCGACACGCTGTTCCTCTGCCGCGACCAGCTCTTCGTGCTTCTGCCCGCTGGCCACAGGCTGGAGAGCGAGCCCGTCATCGAACTCGCACAGCTGAGGGATGAACATTGGGCTCTCGACGTCGCCTCCAGCGCCTATTGCAGGGCCATCCGCCAGGCCTGCCGCGACATCGGTTACGAGCCCGTCATCAACGGTTTCAGCGATAGTTTCGAAGTCGTGTTCGCGCTGGTCGAAGCCGGATGCTCGATTTCGGTGATGCCCGGACTGGCGCTTCGAGATTTTGGCGAAAGCCTGACCGTCAAGCCGCTGGTGCCATCCACCTACCGGGGCATCTATGCGATTACCCGGCGCGGTGAGGTGCGTAACCCGAAGATCGCGGCGGTGCTCGATCAACTGGTAAAGAGCGCGCCGCGGGATTTGAACAGATCCTGATTTTCGCGCGAATGCACTCTTGGCAGGAGCGATCATATCGGGCACTCTTGGTTCATGATTATGGCAACTGAAGCAGCAGACGTTCGCGCACGCGACGCACGACTTACCACCACGGCCTCCTGATCGGAGCCGGTTAATACTGTCGTTTGCGTTCTCCTTATTTGCCTTGAGCCACCGTCCATGGACACCAGATCGCTTCCAAAGCCACGTCGCGCTTTTTTCGTCCGGAGCGTCGCGCAGACGTCGTGCGCCGCAACTTCGCGCGCGCTTCGACTTAGCCGCGGCTGCCGGACGTCACCGGAGCACCGGCAGCCGTAGCTGCTCCTGAACCAAAGAGTACCTCTCATTTTTAGGACACGTCGCCGGCATAGCCGGCCGGCGCCAGGAGTGATGCATGCCTTATGATCCCAAGACGATCGAACCGAAGTGGCAGGCTTATTGGGCCGATCACCGTATTTTTCGAGCGGAGATCGATCCGGCCAGACCGAAATTCTACGCACTCGACATGTTCCCATATCCTTCGGGTGCGGGCCTGCATGTCGGCCATCCCCTCGGCTATACGGCCACGGATATAACGTGCCGCTACAAACGCATGCGCGGCTTCAACGTCCTGCATCCGATGGGATGGGACAGTTTCGGCCTGCCGGCGGAGCGCCACGCGATGCGGACTGGTGTGCATCCCGATATCACGACAAAGCGCAATATCGAGACGTTTCGCGGGCAGGTGCAGAGGCTGGGTTTTTCTTATGACTGGAGTCGCGAGTTTGCCACGACCGACCCCGCCTATGTGCGCTGGACGCAGTGGATCTTCCTGAAGCTGTTCGAGAAGGGCCTCGCCTATCAGGCGGAGGTCGCGGTCAACTGGTGCCCGGCCCAGAACTCAGTGCTTGCCGACGAGGAGGTCAAGGACGGGCGTTATGTCGAGACCGGCGATCCCGTCATTCGCCGCAGGATGCGCCAGTGGATGCTGCGCATCACGGCCTATGCCGATCGGCTGCTGCAGGGACTGGACGGCCTCGACTGGCCCGAAAACCTGAAAACCATGCAACGCAACTGGATCGGACGCTCCGAGGGCGCCGAAATCCGGTTTCCGCTCAAGCACGGCAAAGAGGTCATCACCGTCTTCACGACGCGCCCCGAGACCCTGTTCGGAGCAAGCTATATCGTCCTCGCGCCGGAGCATCCTGCCGTTGCCGCCATCATCGAGCCGGAAATGCGCGAGGCAGTGGCCGCCTATATAGCCGAGGCCGAAGGATTGGAAGAGACGGTGCGGGCCGATGCCGGGCGCGAGAAGACGGGCGTCTTCACCGGCGCTTATGCGACCAACCCTGTCAACGGAGCCCGGCTGCCGGTTTGGGTGGCCGATTACGTGCTGGCTGGCTACGGCACCGGCGCCCTGATGGCGGTGCCGGCTCATGACGCGCGCGACTACGCTTTTGCCCATGCGCACGAGCTGCCGATCATTCGCGTGATCGACAGCGAGGACGATATCGAAAAGGCGGCTTATGAGGGCGAGGGGGCGATGGCCAACTCCGGCTTCCTGGATGGCCTGGGCTCGCCGGAGGCGAGATCCGCCATCATCGCCTGGCTGCAGGCGAACGGCGCGGGCTGGCCGAAGGTCATACACCGCCTGCGCGACTGGCTGTTTTCCCGCCAGCGCTACTGGGGTGAGCCGATCCCGGTGTTGCATCTGGCGGATGGTTCGGTGATGCCGCTGCCCGAGGAATGCCTGCCGCTGCTGCCGCCTGAACTGGACGACTACGCTCCGACGCCGGATGGCGAACCGCCGCTTGCCCGTGCGCAGGCCTGGGTCGAAACGACCGTGCCGGGCACCGACATTCCGGCACGGAGGGAGACCAACACGATGCCGCAATGGGCGGGCTCCTGCTGGTATTATCTCAGATTCCTCGATCCGGAGAACACCAGCAAACCCGTCGGGCGCGAGGCCGAGCGCTATTGGATGCCGGTCGATCTCTATGTCGGCGGCGCCGAGCACGCGGTCCTGCATCTGCTCTATGCCCGCTTCTGGCATAAGGTGCTCTACGACATCGGCGTCGTTTCGACGGAAGAGCCGTTCCAGCGGCTGTTCAACCAAGGCATGATCCTTGCTCATTCCTACCGCGATGCGGCTGGCCGGTATTACGCGCCGTCGTCGGTCGTCGAAGAGGAGGGCAGATGGTTCGCTGGGTCGGTCGAAGTGAGCGCGCCGTCGAGAAGATGTCGAAGTCGCGGCTGAACGTTGTCAATCCCGACGATGTTGTCGATCAGTTCGGGGCCGACGCCTTGCGCCTGTACGAGATGTTCATGGGACCTCTGGACGCGGCAAAACCCTGGCAGACCGCTGGCGTGATCGGCGTGCGTCGGTTTCTGGAGCGTGCCTGGCGCATTGTCTGCGACGAGAGCGATGGCCTCTCTCCAGTGGTGCTGGAGGCGGCCCCCAGCCCGCAGCTTCTGCGCTTGCGCCACCAGACGGTGAAGACCGTGACGGCGGATATCGAAGCAATTCGGTTCAATACCGCGGTTTCCCGGCTGATGGAACTGGCCAACGCACTGACGGCGGAAGCAGTGCGTCCGCGCGAAGTGGTGGAGACATTCGTGCTGTTGCTCGCACCCTTTGCGCCTCACATCGCGGAGGAGTTATGGAGCAAGCTTGGTCACGGGGAAACACTGACATGGGTTTCCTGGCCCACTTTCGATCCTGCAATGATCGAGATGGAGACCCGCGAATATGTCGTGCAGATCAACGGCAAGGTTCGCCACCGCTTCGAAGCCGCCGCCGATCTCGGCGAGGTGCTGCTTGCAGCGGCGCGATCCGAACCTTCCGTTATGGCCTTGCTCGACGGCAAAACGGTGGTCAAGGAAGTTCTGGTTCCGGGGCGACTGGTGAATTTCGTCGTCGAAGACCTGTGATGATCCAAAGCGGATCGTCGGATTTGAACCCGACGGTCCGTTCCTTCAACCGACTGCCTACCTGCCACTCTCCGGCCAGGTCGGCTGACTAATGCTCTGCAGCAGTTCCGGTTCGACGCCGTCGATGCGGGCGATGACGGCTTTGGCCATTTCGCGGCCGGCGTGGCGGACGTCCTCCTGGGCGGTGATGATCTCGGGGCGGATCCAGTTGAGGATCGGCACCGATTGTTTGGAGACCATGTCGAGATCGCGGCCGAGCGCCTTGCCGGCGGCTTCGATGCCGGCATTGACGGCGATTGCAGCACTGCCGGCCGAACAGACGATGCCATCCGGTGCGTTGGCCGAGCGCATCATCACCTCGACGACGTCGCGGATGTCGGCGAGCGGGGCGTCGGTGTTGATGCGCAGCGGCACTTCCTCGGCGCCATAATCATGCAGGCCGGTCTGGAAGCCGATGCGGATATGGGCGTAGTAAGTGAGTTTGCTCGGCGGCTGCAGCAGGGCGATGCGGCGCCGGCCGCGCTTGACCAGCTTTTCCACCGCCTTATGGGCGAAGGCCTCGTTGTCGAAATCGTGGAAGGGATGCGTCAGACCCGCATCGGTGCGCCCATGCGTGGCAAAGGGCATGCCGCGCTCGCTCAGCAGCCTTACGCGCGGATCGTCTGGCTCGATGCGTGAGATGATGACGCCGTCGGCCGAGCCGGTATCAAGGATATAGCGCACCGGCAGCATCGGGTCCTTGCTGTGCGAATGCGGCGTGATGACGATATGATAGGGCGTGCCGGATAGCACCTCGGAGATGCCGAAGACCATCTGGCTCGAGAAGCCCATGATCTCCTCGTCGATGCTGAGGACGAGGGCGATGACGTTGGTCTTGCCGGTACGGAGGCGCACACCCGCCCTGTTCGGCTGGTAGCCGAGCTGGCGGGCGACCATGCGCACGCGCTCCTTGGTTTCGGCCCCGATATCCGGCGCATCCTTCAGCGCACGCGACACCGTCGTCACGCCAAGGCCCGTCATGAAGGCGATCGTCTTCAACGTCGGGCGCTCGCGCGCTGCCGGCGTCGATGCCGCGTTCCCGAAATTTCCCTTGTTTTCCATCCCTTTAGGCCGTCCTGCGCGAATTGGTGTCGCTTATAGAGGCTTTTTCCAGCGTCGTAAGCCCGCCGCATGCCAAAATCGCACCTCCCTGAAGAATGCAATCTGTAACGATACAGTAGAAATGTCGAGTGCTTTTTGTTGTGTGCATTGCAACATTGTACGTATAGGTTGAATCGGCAATCCGTGCTCTGTTTTATTGCGATTGCGAAGAGACTGAATTGGAAGGCTAAATTTATTGTGTAAAATTATTACGCAAATTCAAACTGATAAAGTGGCAACGCATGTGCGGGAACGCCCGGCCTGGTATCGTTTCAAGGGGATGCAGTGCTCCTGATGTAAACAGGCAGAAGTAGCAATTCCGGTTATCACGGAAAAATTTGCCTGCGGGCAGTTGCGTGGAGAAATCGATTGATCTAAGTTTTTCCGGCAACGTTTCAGTGAGGGAGGAGAACTCATGAAAATCCGTATAATGGCGGCCGTGCTTGCCGCTTCGGTCGCGCTTCCGTTCAGCGCCGCCAACGCCACCGATCTCGAAGTCACGCACTGGTGGACATCGGGCGGCGAATCCGCTGCCGTCGCCGAGTTGGCAAAGGCATTCGACGCCACCGGCAACCACTGGGTCGACGGTGCTATCGCCGGTTCCGGCGGCACTGCCCGTCCGATCATGATCAGCCGCATCACCGGCGGTGATCCGATGGGAGCAACCCAGTTCAACCATGGCCGCCAGGCCGAGGAACTTGTCCAGGCCGGCCTGATGCGCGATCTGACCGATGTGGCGACCGCCGAGAAGTGGAAGGACATTATTCGTCCGTCGAGCCTGCTCGATTCCTGCACCATCGACGGCAAGATCTACTGCGCTCCCGTCAATATCCACTCCTGGCAGTGGCTGTGGCTTTCGAACGCCGCCTTCAAGAAGGCCGGCGTCGAGGTTCCCAAGAATTGGGACGAGTTCGTCGCTGCTGCTCCGGCTCTCGAAAAGGCCGGCATCATTCCGCTCGCCGTCGGCGGTCAGCCGTGGCAGGCAACTGGCGCCTTCGACGTGCTGATGGTTGCGGTCGCCGGCAAGGATACCTTCAACAAGGTCTTCAAGGACAAGGATGCGGAAGTTGCCGCCGGTCCCGAAATCGCCAAGGTCTTCAAGGCGGCCGACGACGCTCGGCGCATGGCCAAAGGCAGCAACGTCCAGGATTGGAACCAGGCCACCAACCTTGTCATCACAGGCAAGGCCGGCGGCCAGATCATGGGCGACTGGGCGCAGGGTGAGTTCGCGCTCGCCGGTCAAAAGGCCGGTACCGACTATACCTGCCTGCCGGGCCTCGGCGTGAACGAGATCATCTCGACTGGCGGCGACGCCTTCTACTTCCCGCTGCTGAAGGACGAAGAAAAGTCCAAGGCGCAGGCCGTGCTTGCCAAGACCCTGCTCGATCCCAAGACCCAGGTTGCCTTTAATCTGAAGAAGGGTTCGCTGCCGGTTCGCGGCGACGTCGATCTCGCCGCCGCCAATGATTGCATGAAGAAGGGTCTCGACATCCTGGCCAAGGGCAACGTGATCCAAGGCACCGACCAGCTGCTTTCGGCCGACAGCCAGAAGCAGAAGGAAGACCTCTTCTCCGAATTCTTCGCCAATCCGTCGATGACGCCGGAAGACGCTCAGAAGCGTTTCGCCGGGATCATCGCTTCTGCTGACTGATCAGCAGATTCGCTGCCCTTGCGGTCCGGCACCCATGGTGCCGGACCGTTCCGGACGGTAGGTGATGGTCCGGCGGGCGGCGGCGTATCTCTGGTATCTTCAGCAGGTTTCGGAGATGGAGACGACAGGCGGCGCCTTGCCGATCTGTCACTGGTCGCAGTTGCGATTTGAGGAGAAGTATTCATGACGGGTCAAGCGCGAGCAGGCCGGCCAAATAAGTTACTGCGCAATCTGAATGCCAAGATTGCGTCCATTCCGATGATCCTGACGGCGCTGGTGATCTTTGTCGGTGGGACGTTGTGGACGGTTTTTTATTCCTTCACCAATTCCAAGCTCCTTCCGCGGTTGAGCTTTGTCGGCTTCGATCAGTACGAGCGCCTGTGGGCTGCGCCGCGCTGGGTGACGGCGATCGAGAATCTGGCTGTCTACGGCATTCTCTCGCTGATCTTCAGCCTGGTCATCGGTTTCATGCTTGCCGCGCTGATGGACCAGAAGATCCGTTTCGAAAACACTTTCCGCACCATCTTTCTCTATCCCTTCGCGCTGTCCTTCATCGTGACGGGCCTCGTCTGGCAATGGGTTCTGAACCCCGATTTCGGCATCCAGGCTGTGGTGCGCTCGATGGGGTGGACAAGTTTCACTTTCAATCCGCTCTATACGCCTGAAATCGTCATCTACGGCATTCTGATCGCGGCGCTGTGGCAGGGGACGGGTCTCGTCATGTGCCTGATGCTTGCCGGCCTGCGTGGGATCGACGAGGACATCTGGAAAGCGGCGCGTGTGGACGGCATTCCGATGTGGAGGACCTATCTCTTCATCGTCATCCCGATGATGCGGCCGGTCTTCATCACGACGATCGTCATCATCGCCTCCGGCATCGTCAAGGTCTACGACCTCGTGGTCGCGCAGACATCGGGCGGACCGGGCATCTCCTCGGAAGTGCCGGCGAAATATGTCTACGATTACATGTTCCAGGCGCAGAACCTGGGGCAGGGCTTTGCTGCCTCGACCATGATGCTCGTCACAGTCGCGATCATTATCGTTCCGTGGGCCTATCTGGAATTCGGCGGAGGGCGCAAGCGTGGCTGATGTAGGAACTCTCAACACCACGGCTGCCGGCATCGACGCCGTCGCGCCGAAACTCGGCGAAGGCCCCAGCGGCCCCCGGCCGCGCCCTGCGGTGTCGGCGCGCAACATCATGCTCTATGGCACATTGACGATCGCAGCGCTCTACTATCTGCTGCCGCTCTATGTGATGGTCGTGACGTCGCTGAAGGGCATGCCGGAAATCCGTCTCGGCAACATCTTTTCGCCGCCAATGGAGATCACCTTCGAACCCTGGGTGAAAGCCTGGGCGCAGGCCTGCACCGGGCTCAACTGCGATGGCCTGTCGCGCGGCTTCTGGAATTCAGTTCGCATCACGGTGCCGTCGGTGATCATCTCGATCGCGATCGCCTCGGTGAACGGCTACGCGCTGGCAAACTGGCGCTTCAGAGGATCCGAGCTTTTTTTCTCGATCCTCATCGTCGGCGCATTCATTCCCTATCAGGTGATGATCTATCCGATCGTCATCATCCTGCGCGAAATCGGCATCTACGGCACGCTGACCGGCCTCATTGTCGTGCATTCGATCTTCGGCATGCCGATCCTGACGCTGCTTTTCCGCAACTATTTCGTGTCGCTGCCGGAGGAACTGTTCAAAGCGGCGCGTGTCGACGGGGCGGGCTTCTGGCAGATCTTCCTGCGGATCATGCTGCCGATGTCGCTGCCGATCTTCGTGGTCGCGATGATCCTGCAGGTGACCGGCATCTGGAACGACTTCCTGTTCGGCGTGGTCTTCACCCGGCCGGATACCTACCCGATGACCGTGCAGCTCAACAACATCGTCAATTCCGTCCAGGGCGTGAAGGAATACAACGTCAACATGGCGGCAACGATCCTCACCGGTCTCGTGCCGCTCATCGTCTACTTCGTGTCGGGGCGGCTTTTCGTCCGCGGCATCGCCGCCGGCGCAGTGAAGGGTTGATCTCATGAATATGAATGCAAGCGTCTCCATCAAGGATCTGTCCCTGAATTTCGGCGCGGTGAGCGTGCTGAAGGATCTCAATCTCGACATCAACGACGGCGAATTCCTGGTGCTGCTCGGCTCGTCCGGCTGCGGCAAGTCGACCTTGCTGAATTGCATCGCCGGCCTGCTCGACGCCTCGGAAGGGCAGATCTTCATCAAGGGCAAGAACGTTACCTGGGAAGAGCCGAAGGACCGCGGCATCGGCATGGTGTTCCAGTCTTATGCGCTCTATCCACAGATGACCGTCGAGAAGAACCTGTCATTCGGTCTTCGCGTCGCCAAGGTGCCGCAGGCCGAGATCGACAAGCGGGTGGCACGTGCTTCCGAAATCCTGCAGATTCAGCCGCTGCTGAAGCGCAAGCCGGCTGAGCTATCCGGCGGCCAGCGCCAGCGCGTGGCGATCGGCCGGGCACTGGTGCGCGACGTCGACGTCTTCCTGTTCGACGAGCCGCTGTCCAATCTCGACGCCAAGCTCCGCTCGGAGCTGCGCGTCGAGATCAAGCGCCTGCACCAGTCGCTGAAGAACACGATGATCTACGTGACCCACGACCAGATCGAGGCGCTGACGCTTGCCGACCGCATCGCCATCATGAAGAGCGGGATCATCCAGCAGCTCGACGATCCGACGACGATCTATAACAGGCCGCGCAATCTGTTCGTTGCCGGCTTCATCGGCTCGCCGTCGATGAATTTCCTGCACGGTGAGCTGGTCAAATCAGGCGAGGGCATTGCCTTTTTAGCCAACGGCGTCATTTTCTCGCTCGCTGACTACGACGCTGGCGAGATGCTGCAGCCCGGCCGCAAAGTGGTTCTCGGCGTTCGTCCTGAACACATCAAGGTTAACGAGAATACCGGCGGCGAAGAACATGACGCCACCGTCGATATCGAGGAGCCGATGGGCGCGGACAATCTGCTGTGGCTGAAACATGCCGGTCACACGATGTCTGTACGTGTCAACGGCGCACGCCGCTTCAACGTCGGAGCCAAGGTGAAGCTCAGCTTCGACATGACGGTTGCCTCGGTCTTCGATGCCGAAAGCGAGCTGCGTCTCTAGAAAACTCTGCGGGCGGGGCCGAAATGGCGCCGCCCTACCTCCAATCGGCCATCAGGCCAGCCAAATTCGGCCGTGGTCCGGCTTGTCCGGCGCCTCCCAGGAGCGGCCCGATCAGGATACTACTATGACATCCTTGCCGAAGAACGGTTTCAACATCGACCTTTCCGGTTCGTGGCAGCTCGCCTCTGTCGACGGCGAGATCCGTACTGCGATCATGCTGCCGGGCGACGTGCACACCGCGCTCCACCGTGCAGGGCTGATCCCCGATCCCTATTTCGGCCGCAATGAGGAAAAGGTGCAGTGGGTGGCCGAGCGCGAATGGGCCGTCGAGCGCAGCTTCACGCTTCCGGAGGTCGAAGGCGACTGGTATCTCGATATCGATTATCTCGACACGGTCGCCAGCGTCCACGTCAACGGCTTCCTGGCGCTCGAAGCCGACAACAGCTTCCGCCGCTACCGGCCTGACGTCTCCAGCATGCTGAAATCAGGCGACAACAGCATCCGCATCGTCTTTGCCTCCAACATTGCCGTCGGCGCTGCGCGACAGAAGCAGCAGCCCTTTTACATTCCCTACAGCACGGGCAATTCGCCGATCCCCGACGGCAACATGCTGCGCAAGCCGCAATGCCATTTCGGCTGGGACTGGAACATTGCCATTGCGCCGCTCGGCCTCTACGGGACGATCGCGCTGAAAAAGCTCGAAACGGCGCGCATCGAACACGTCGTCACCCGCCAGACCCACAATAATGACGGTTCGGTCGATCTCAAAGTGACGGCGACGCTGTTTTCCAAGGGGCCAGACATTGCCCAGGTCTATTTCGAGCTCGACGGCGAGCGCGTGCGCCTCGATGTCGGCGTCAACGGCGAGACCCATGTCAACCACCTCTTCCATATCGACAACCCGCGCCTCTGGTGGCCCTCCGGCAGCGGCGAGCAGGCGCTCTACAGGCTATCCGTCGAATTGCCGACGGATGAGGTTATCAAGCAGATCGGTCTTCGCACCATCGAGCTGATCACCACGCCGGATGCGTCAGGCAGCCGCTTCGCTTTCAAGGTCAACGGCCGCGAGGTCTTCTGCCGCGGCGCCAACTGGATCCCGGCCGACGCGCTGTTTTCGCTGTCTTCGCCTGAGAAGACCGAGGACCTGCTGCAATCGGCCAAAGCCGCCAATATGAATATGATCCGCGTCTGGGGCGGCGGCTTCTACGAGCAGGATCATTTCTATGATCTCTGCGACCGACTGGGCCTCATGGTCTGGCAGGACTTCATGTTCGCCTGCAACCTCTACCCCTCGACCGAGGACTTCCTCGACAATGTAACGATCGAGGTCGATTACCAGGTGCGCCGGCTCTCCTCGCATCCGTCGATCGTGCTCTGGTGCGGCGACAACGAGCTGGTGGGTGCGCTCACCTGGTTTGAGGAATCGAGGAAGGACCGCGACCGCTATCTCGTCTCCTATGATCGCCTCAACCGCACCATCGAGCAGGCGGTGAAGAAGGCGCTGCCCGGCGCGCTCTGGTGGCCGTCGAGCCCTGCGTCCGGCTATCTCGATTTCGGCGATGCCTGGCATGCGGACGGGTCCGGCGACATGCACTACTGGTCGGTCTGGCACGAGAACAAGTCGTTCGACAATTACCGCTCGGTGCGTCCGCGCTTCTGCTCGGAATTCGGCTTCCAGTCCTATACGTCGCTGCCTGTGATCAGGACCTATGCCGAGGAGAAGGACATGAACGTCGCTTCCCCCGTCATGGAGCTGCACCAGAAGAATGCCGGCGGCAACGAGCGCATCGCCGGCACGATGTTCCGCTATTTCCGCTTCCCCAAGGATTTTCCGAACTTCGTCTATCTCTCCCAGATCCAGCAGGGGCTGGCGATCAAGACGGCGGTGGAATACTGGCGGTCGCTCAAACCCCATTGCATGGGCACGATCTACTGGCAGCTCAACGACACCTGGCCAGTGGCCTCCTGGTCGAGCCTCGACTATGGCGGCCGCTGGAAAGCGATGCACTACCTCGTCAAGCGCTTCTTCCAGCCGGTCGCGGTCGCTGCCATTCCTTCCGATGACGGAAAGACGATCCGCTTCTCGCTTGTTAACGACACGCTTGCCAATGTCAGCGTCGATCTTTCGATCTCGCTGCTGACGACGAAGGGCGAACGCCGGCATCTGAAGGACGTGCAGGCCGTGTGTTCGCCGGATGCGGCCGTCACTGCCACGAGCATCGACGTCTCCGATATTCCAGAGGGAACGCTGCTTGCCTGGCACTTCACCGCGTCGAACGGTACGGGCGGCGAGGGGCATTACGTCAACGGCACCTACAAGGCGCTGGAGCTGGAGCCCGCGGGGCTTGCTGTCACCCACGAATATGTCGAGGAGAATGGCGCCGTCGACATCAACGTCACCGCTAGGGGACTTGCGCTTTTCGTGATGATCGAGACCGAGACGGACGGCAAATATTCCGACAACGCCTTCGATCTTGCGGCCGGCGAGAGCCGCCGGATCACCTTTACCCCGGCACGGCCGCTTGATCGTGGCGCGCTTCCGGAGTTCCGGTTCTACGACTTGTATTCCTGCCAGTCGGCAGATTGATCTTGCAAGAATGGGCACGAGGCCCAAGGAGAACATGATGACGAAACTTAGCTACCAGCTCTATAGCGCCCGCAACTTCCAGCCCTATTCGGCGATCTTCGAAAAGCTCGGCAAGGCTGGCTATGCCGAAGTCGAGGGCTTCGGCGGCATCTATGCCGATCTCGATGATGCCGGGCTGAAGAGCCTTCGCGCCGATCTCGACAAGAACGGCCTGGTCATGGCGACCGGCCATTTCAGCCCCGATTTCCTGGAGAAGGAAGTCGAGAAGTCGCTGAACATTGCCAAGACCCTGGGCATGGATTCGATCTATGCGCCGCATCTGGCGGCCGAGGAACGCCCGTCCGACGCCGCCGGTTGGGTCGCCTTTGGCAAGCGCCTGCAGGAGATCAGCAAGCCGTATAAGGCTGCCGGCTACGAATTCGGCTGGCACAATCACGATTTCGAATTCTTCAAGCTGCAGGACGGCTCGCGGCCGATCGAGCACATCTTCGAAGGCGCGCCCGACATTTCCTGGGAGGCCGATATCGCCTGGGTTATCCGTGGCGGCGCCGATCCCTTCGCCTGGGTCGAGAAGCTCGGACCGCGGATCACCGCCGTGCATGTCAAGGACATCGCGCCGGCGGGCGAAGCGGCGGATGAGAGCGGCTGGGCCGATGTCGGCCACGGCAAGGTCGAGTGGGCCAGGCTGATGACGGCGCTGCGCGCCACCAAGGCCAAGCACTACGTCGTCGAACACGATAACCCGAATGACATCGACCGCAACATCAGCCGCTCGATCGCATCCTTCCAGACCTACTGAGGCTTCATCATGACCAGGGAACTTGGCGTCGGCATCATCGGATGCGGCAATATCTCCACCACTTACTTCTCACTGGCACCGCTCTTCAAGGGGCTGAAGGTGCTGGCCTGCGCCGATATCAACGCGCAGGCGGCCGAGGCGCGCGCCAAGGAATATGGCGTCAAAGCGCAGACGATCGATGAGCTTCTCGTCAATGACGAGATCGACGTCGTCGTCAACCTGACGATCCCGGATGCGCATTTCCGGGTATCGAAGGCGATCCTCGAGGCCGGAAAACACGTGTATTCCGAAAAGCCGCTGGTGCTTTCGCTCGAGGAGGGTGAGGAGCTTCGTCGCATCGCCAAGGAAAAGAACCTTGCCGTCGGCTGTGCGCCCGACACTTTCCTCGGCGGCGCCCATCAGCTTGCCCGCAAGTTCATCGATGACGGCGGCATCGGCCGGGTGACTTCGGGCGCCTGCTACGTCATGAGCCCCGGCATGGAGATGTGGCATCCGAACCCGGATTTCTTCTTCCTGCCGGGCGGCGGCCCGATCCTCGATCTCGGCCCCTATTACATCGCCAACCTGATCAACCTGATCGGCCCGGTCAAACGTGTCGGCGGCATGACCTCGATGGCGTCGCCGACCCGCACCATCACCAGCCAGCCGCGCAACGGTGAGATCATCCCGGTCAAGACGCCGACGACGATCCAGGCGCTGCTCGAATTCGTCAACGGCGCCACGGTGACGCTGACGGCGAGCTGGGACGTCTGGTCGCACCGCCATGCCAATATGGAACTCTACGGCACCGACGGTTCGCTCTACGTGCCGGATCCGAACTTCTTCGGCGGCACCGTCGAGGCAAGCGGCCGCGACAAGGACATCAAGCCGCTCGACGCCTGGGAGCATCCATTCGGCAAGATCAATCAGGAAAGCCCGAACGGATCGCGCGCCAACTACCGCACCGCCGGCCTTGCCGACATGGCGATGTCACTGATCGAAGGCCGCGATGCGCGTTGCTCGCTCGACCGCACGCTGCACGGCGTCGACGTCATGACCTCGATCCTGAAATCTGGCGAAGAGGGCCGTTTCATCGACCTGACCACGACCTGCACGCAACCGGCCGCCCTCGGCATCGAGGAGGCGCAGGCGCTCTTGAAGTAGGCCTGCGAAACCTTATTGTCGGCGCGGGCGATGAGCCCGCGCCTTTTTGCTTCGATCATTTGTTACGCGCAATTCCCAGGGAAAATGCTGCACGCTTTTCCCGGAATTGCTTTTAAGGATTGGGATCATGAGCTGGCAACCAGCCGCAGACCGTTATTCGAAAATGAAATATAACCGCACGGGCCGTTCTGGCCTGAAGCTGCCGGCCGTCTCGCTCGGCCTTTGGCACAATTTCGGCGGCGACACGCCGCATGATCGCAAAATCGATATGTGCCGCACGGCCTTCGACCTCGGCATCAGCCATTTCGACCTCGCCAACAATTACGGCCCGCCTCCTGGCAGCGCCGAGACCGCCTTCGGCGAAATCATGCGCACCGAATTCGTCGGGCTTCGCGACGAACTGATCATCTCATCCAAGGCCGGCTACGACATGTGGCCCGGCCCTTATGGCGAATGGGGCAGCCGCAAATACCTGATCGCCTCCTGCGACCAGAGCCTGAAGCGCATGGGCCTCGATTATGTCGACATCTTCTATTCGCACCGCTTCGACCCGGAAACGCCATTGGAAGAGACCTGCGGCGCGCTCGACCATATCGTCCGTTCCGGCCGGGCACTCTATGTCGGCATCTCCTCCTATAATTCGCAGCGCTCGCGCGAAGCTGCAAAGATCCTCAAGGATCTCGGCACGCCGTGCCTGATTCACCAGCCGAGCTATTCGATGCTCAACCGCTGGGTAGAGGACGACAGGCTGCTCGATACGCTGGATGAGGTCGGCATGGGCTCGATCGTCTTCTCGCCACTCGCCCAGGGCATGCTGACGACGAAATATCTCGGCGGCATTCCCGAAGACAGCCGCGCGGCGCAGAACCACTTTCTCAAGCGCGACTACATCCGCCCCTCGATCATCGACAATATCCGCAAGCTCAACGAGATCGCCGAAAGGCGCGGCCAGACGCTGGCGCAGATGGCGATCGCCTGGGTACTGCGCGGCGGCCGCGTGACCTCGGCGCTGATCGGCGCAAGCCGCTCGTCGCAGATCGTCGATTGCGTCAAGGCGCTCGACAATCTCGAATTCAGTGTAGAGGAGCTTGCTGAGATCGACGTTTATGCCCGCGAGGCCGACATCAATCTCTGGGCCAAGTCCGCCGAACGCGAATAGTCATCTCAGGCCCGGAGGCAAGTCTTCCGGGCCTTTTACTGTTATAATCTGATGTACGTACAGCAAAAAAAGCACCGCCGGTCGGAGGAGACCCTGTCATGATCCGCAATCCCATCCTGCCCGGGTTCAATCCCGATCCGTCGATCTGCCGCGTCGGCGCTGATTATTACATTGCCACCTCGACCTTCGAATGGTTTCCCGGCGTGCAGATCCACCATTCGCGCGACCTGGTGAACTGGACGCTGGTGCGGCGGCCGCTGGAGCGCAGATCACAGCTCGACATGCGCGGCAATCCCGATAGCTGCGGCATCTGGGCGCCTTGCCTGTCCTATGCCGACGGGCAGTTCTGGCTGGTCTATACCGACGTCAAGCGCTACGACGGCAATTTCAAGGATGCGCCGAACTACATCGTCACGGCACCTACGATCGAGGCCGAATGGTCCGAGCCGGTGTATGTCAATTCCTCCGGCTTCGATCCCTCGCTCTTCCACGACGATGACGGCCGCAAGTGGTTCGTGAACATGCAGTGGAACCACCGTACCGAAAGCTATGGCGGCTCGCCGAAATCGCCGGCCTTCGACGGCATCCTGCTGCAGGAATGGGATCCGGCGGCAAAGGCGCTGAAGGGGCCGATCAACAATATTTTCGCCGGCAGCCCGCTCGGCCTCGTCGAGGGTCCGCATCTCTTCAAGCGCAACGGCTGGTATTACCTGACCACCGCAGAGGGCGGTACCGGCTACGACCATGCCGTCACCATGGCGCGGTCGCGAAAGATCGACGGACCCTATGAGATGCATCCGAACATGCATCTCATCACCTCCAAGGATCACCCGGGCGCGGTGCTGCAGCGGGCAGGGCACGGTCAATATGTCGAGACGCCCGAGGGCGAGGCCTATCACACCCATCTCTGCGGCCGGCCGCTACCGCCGAAACGGCGCTGCACGCTGGGGCGCGAGACATCCTTACAGAAATGCGTCTGGCGCGACGATGACTGGCTCTATCTTGAAAACGGCACCTCAGTGCCCGATGTCGATGTGCCGGGCCTCTTTGGCGCGGTGCCCGTGGAAAAGCCGATGCGCAGCGAATACAACTTCGACGGCGGCACATTGCCTGCCGATTTCCAGTGGCTACGCACGCCCGAGCCCGCGCGCATCTTCAACCTGACGGATCGTGTCGGCCATTTGCGCCTGATTGCGCGTGAGAGTATTGGCTCCTGGTTTGAACAGTCGCTGGTCGCCCGCCGTCAGGAACACCACAGTTTCCGCGCCGAAACCGTGATCGACTTCTCGCCCGACACCTATCAGCAGGTTGCGGGGCTGACGCATTACTACAACCGCCACAAATTCCACGCCGTCGCGGTGACGCTGCACGAAACACTCGGCCGCTGCGTGACGATCCTCTCCTGCAACGGCGACTACCCGAACGGACGCCTGAGCTTTCCCGTCGACAGCGGCGTGGCGATCGCCGCCGAGGGCCGCGTCCAGCTCGCCATGGAAATCCGCGAGAACGACCTGCAATTCTTCTGGCAGACCGAAGGCAAGGGCGCCTGGCAACCGATCGGCCCGGTCCTCGATGCCGGGGTGATCTCAGACGAGGGCGGACGCGGCGAACATGGCTCCTTCACCGGCGCTTTCACCGGCGTGTTTGCCTTCGATACGTCGGGCCGGGCGAAGGCCGCGGATTTTGACTGGTTCAATTACGACGAGCTGTGAGGGGCACCTAGTCGCTTTCATCCACGGTGGACTACAGAAAGAATGAGCTGGGAAACGAAAAAAGAAAGCCGGCGCAGGGCCGGCTAAGACGAACGCGGCTGAACAGGGGATACTGGCCGGTTCCAAGCACTTCGTAACTGAACAATAACTTTGACTACATGCTGAGGCAGCAAAAAAGGGGTGCAACGAGAACACCCGGAGACGGCTCCGCAAAGGGGTGGCGGCGGGGCGGATGCCGGTGCTGGCCTCGGCTCCCTTATCGGGCATGAAGATCACCGGATGATGACATCTGAAGCCGACGCTGCCTTTCTTTCGCCGGCCAACCGCTTCGGCGGGCCAACTGTGTTGGCAGCACGTGAATGCAGTGTTCATGCGCTAAAGGATGTTAAAGCGTTACAAAGGGACTATATAGCGGGCCGAAGTAACTTCCGAGAATCCGCAAGAGTCCCGCATGGCCCCCATCATTTCCGTTCAGAACCTCACCAAGACCTACTCCAATGGGTTCGAGGCCCTGAAGGGCATCAATCTCGACGTCGAAAAGGGTGAGATCCTGGCGCTGCTCGGGCCGAACGGCGCGGGCAAGACGACGCTGATCTCGATCATCTGCGGCATCGCCAATCCGAGCGGCGGCCGGGTGCTGGTCGCCGGCCACGACGTCGTGAGGGATTTCCGCGCCACTCGCGGGATGATCGGGCTGGTGCCGCAGGAGCTGACCACCGATCAGTTCGAGACGGTGTTCAATACAGTCAGCTTTTCGCGCGGGCTACACGGCAAGAAAGCCAATCCTGCCCATATCGAGAAGGTGCTGCGCGCGCTCTCGCTCTGGGACAAGAAGGACAATATGCTGCGCCAGCTCTCCGGCGGCATGAAGCGACGGGTGCTGATCGCCAAGGCGCTCTCGCATGAGCCGGATATCCTTTTCCTCGACGAGCCGACCGCCGGCGTCGACGTGACGCTGCGCAAGGACATGTGGCATGTCGTCGAAGAGCTTAGGGCCTCTGGCGTCACGATCATCCTGACCACCCATTATATCGAAGAGGCCGAGGAAATCGCCGACCGCGTCGGCGTCATCAACGGCGGCAAGTTGCTGCTCGTCGAGGACAAGGCGGCGCTGATGGCCAAGCTCGGCCGCAAGCAACTCATCCTCGATCTCACCGAACCGCTCAGCCGCCTGCCGGATTGTTTTGCCGGCAAAGGGCTGACGCTGGAGGCAGACGGCAACCGGCTGACTTATGATTTCGACGCTGGCAACGAACAGGAAAGCATCGCGGCCCTGCTGATCCGGCTCGGTGAGAACAATATCCATTTCAAGGATCTCTCGACGCGGCAAAGCTCGCTCGAGGACATCTTCGTGGCGCTGGTGGGAGCGGAAAAATGAACATCGAGGCCGTCAAATCGATCTATTTCTTTGAGATGGCGCGCACGCGCCGCACGCTGCTGCAGAGCGTCATCTCGCCCGTGATCTCGACCTCGCTCTATTTCATCGTCTTCGGCGCCGCTGTGGGATCACGCATTCAGGAGGTAGAGGGCGTGTCCTACGGCGCCTTCATCACGCCCGGCCTGATCATGCTGACGCTGCTTGGCCAGTGCATCAGCAATGGCTCCTTCGGCATCTATTTCCCGAAATTCACCGGCACGATCTACGAGGTGCTTTCGGCGCCGGTGGCGATGACGGAGATCCTGCTCGGTTATGTCGGAGCGGCGGCGACCAAGGGGATGCTCATCGGCTTCATCATCCTTCTGACCGCCAATCTCTTCGTCGACGTCAGGATCGAACATCCCTTCATGATGATCCTGTTCTTCCTGCTGACGGCCATTACCTTCAGCCTGTTCGGCTTCATGATTGGCATCTGGGCCGGCAATTTCGAACAGCTGAACCTCATTCCCATGCTGGTCGTGCCGCCGCTGACCTTCCTCGGCGGCAGCTTCTATTCCGTCAGCATGCTGCCGCCTTTCTGGCAGGCGGTCAGCCACTTCAACCCGGTGCTCTATCTCGTCAGCGGTTTCCGCTGGAGTTTTTACGGGATCGCCGATGTCAATCCGGCGATCAGCCTGGCGATGATCACGATGTTTCTGGTGATCTGCCTGGGAACACTCGCCTGGATCTTCAAGACCGGTTACCGGCTGCGCAACTGATCCGGCCCTCAGGAAGTGCCGCAATTTCAACATGAAAGATTGCTCAGCAAGACGTTATCGGTCATGGGGCAATCTGATGGTCAGCAGCAATGTGCTTGGATGCCTCGCAATCGCATCCATCTATTACCTAGCACCGCAGCAAAGCCCATCGCAGGAGGCCGCCCATCCCATCAAGGTTACCTTTGCTGTGGTGGTCGAGGGAAAGGAGCCTTTCTCTGCCGAGGTATCATGCCTTCCCGACGACACATGCAGTCTCGCCAAGCATGACGATCTCGGCATTAATCTTGCAATTACAGTGTTTTCGGGCTCAGAGGCGCATGGTGAATTGAGCATCTATTGCTCGCCCAATTCTTGTTCCTTCCGGAATTTGCGATCACGGATCGAGTTCTTCGGTCGGCGTGCTACCGTCGATATTTTGTCCGGTGAGGCTGACTCTGGTGTCACGACTCTGCTGGTTGCAAGGCAACGCCCGAGGATCGGTGAAGTCCTCATCTCGTACTGAGCGCATTGCGCCAGTTTTCCGTCAGGCGCTGCTGACGAGAAGGGCGCCCGAGATGATGAGGAGGGTGCCGGCGATGAGCTTCATTATGTCGAGCTCGGAGGCTTCGCCGAGTCGTGCCGCCAGCCACCTCAACCCGGCGCCCTATCTTCAGCGGCTTCCGCTGGAGTTTTTACGGGATCGCCGATGTCAATCCGGCGATCAGCCTGGCGATGATCACGGTGTTTCTGGTGATCTGCCTGGGAACGCTCGCCTGGATCTTCAAGACCGACTACCGGCTGCGGAACTGATCGATCATCCGAACACGCGCCATCGGAAAACCCGATGACACCATCGGTTTCTTCCGTTTTTCTTCCGCTCTGATCCGAGGCATCTGCTGCATCAGCCGAGAAGGAGATGGCAGATGACGGATATCAGGATCGAAGGCGCGAGGATCATTATTGTTGGCGGCAGTTCCGGAATGGGGCTGGCGCTGGCGGCGCGGTTGCTCGGGGAAGGGGCGGCGGTGACGATCGCCGGACGCAGCGAAGATAAGCTTACGGCGGCCCGCCGCAATCTCGGTGACCATCCTGGATTGGCGACGGTTGCCGTCGATATATCGCGCGAGGAAGAGGTCGCGGCGCTGTTTTGCAATAGCGGGCCGGTCGATCACATCGTCAGCACGGCGGCCGATATCGAAGGCGCCTATCAGCTGCTGGCTACGGTCGAGCTTACGGCGGCGCAAAGGGTGGTCGAAAGCAAAATCTACGGGCCGCTGCTGCTGGCAAAATATGGTGCCGCCCATTTGCCGCCGTCAGGATCGATCACCTATACGTCAGGCGTCGCGGCCTACCGGCCGGCGGCGCGTGGATCGGTGGTCGCAGCCGTCAATGCGGCGCTGGAAGGCCTGGTCAGGGCGCTTGCTGTTGAACTGGCGCCGATCCGGATCAACGCGGTGTCGCCCGGATGGGTGGACACGCCGATCTGGAGCTTCGTCGCCGGCGACGCCAAGCAGGCAACGCTTGATGCGATGGCACAGCGCCTGCCGGCCGGACGCGTTGGACGGCCCGATGATATTGCCGATGCGATCCGCTTCCTGATCGGCAACGGATTTACGACGGGCACTATCCTGCATGTCGAAGGCGGGCATCGCCTGGTCTGAGCGGCGAGAGTTCTTCGCTTGCCGATTGCAGCAGGAGGGTAAGCGCCGGCGGCTGCACGCGCCTGCGCCGCCACATCATCACCAGCGAGGCTGCGGGTGGTTTACCCGGCCATGGCAGTTCGACGATGTTGCCCCGCGTTGCGGCCGGGCCGACCGCAAGGCGCGGCACGAGGCCAAAGCCGGCGCCGGATGCGACGAGCCGCACGATTGTTGCGATGCTGTCGGCTTCGGTGACGATTGATGGTGCTGCAATCTGCGCTTCGGCAAAGGCAGTGTCGAACAGGTGACGGTAGACGCAGCTGGTTTCGGTGGCGACGAAGGGGGCGGTGCTCAGTGTCGCGAGGCTCACCGGTGGTCGGGCTTGTGAATCGCCGCCGGCAATCAGCACCAGCGGTTCGCTGCAGATGCGGCGCGTCAAGAAGCGTTCATCCTGATGCCTGCGATCGAAGGTGAAGGCGACGTCGATCGAGCCCTGCTGCAATTGCGCAAGCAATTCGCCGCTGCCGCCGACCTTGAGCTTGAGGCCGACGTCTGGGTTCTTCTTGCGAAAGAGCGACAGCCACGGCGCCAGCCGTTCGGCGGCGATGGTTTCGAGCGTGCCCAATGTGACGGACTGCTCCGCACTGCCGGCCGCGGCGCTGACGGCGGCATTCGCTTCGTCGTTCAGCGCCAATATCTCTTCGGCGTAAGCCTTGAGGACCGAACCTGCCGCTGTCGGGACGACGCCCTGCCGGGAGCGGAGGAAGAGTTCTGCGCCCAGTTCCTCTTCCAGCGCCTGTATCTGGTCGCTGAGGCTTGACTGAGCGAGATTGACCTCGGCAGCGGCGCGCGTGAGATTTTCGTGCCGGATCACCGCAAGGAATGTCTTCAATTGTCGTGGGTTCATGTCGAGCTCCGGTACGGCGCGCAGAGGCGCCTGGACGCAGGATATCAACAAAGCAGAAGGCGCTGCAACGCAGGAGCATGTGGCGGCGCACCAGTTCCCGTCAAGCGCTGCTGACGAGAAGGGCGCCCGAGATGATGAGGAGGGTGCCGGCGACGAGCTTTACGATGTCGAGCTCGGAGGCTTCGCCGAGAAAGACGGCGCCGATCGCCAGTGTTACCAGCACGTTGCAGCTCCAGATTGGGGCGAGTTTCGAGACGGGGACACCATAAGTGAAAAGCGCAAAGCTGATGAGACCGGTGCCGACGGCAAAGCAGGCGCCGGCGATGGCGGCAAAACCGAGACCTTCGGCGGTCCAAGGGGCAGGGCGCCAGATGAGTGCGGCGATCAGCCCGGCGAGCGCGCAGGCAGCGCCGAAGGCGATCAGGTAGACGGCGGAGCCGGTGGCAGCCGTGGCGCTCTGCTTCTGGAAGATGGCGGTAATGCCCCAGAACAGGGCGGGCAGAACGCCGCCGATGACGATCGGCCAGAGTGAACTCATCGCGAAACTCCTGTTGCACCCATGGATCAAGGCCTCGCTGCGGGCGAAGGCCGGCAGAACATGTGGTGCCACCAGACTAGGAGTTTCTTTTTGCTCTTTGTGGTCTTGTTGTTGCGCTTGAAGGTGACAGATCCGACCGCTGCCGTAAAGGCGCCCGCAGCGGCAGCGGATCGTGAGCTCTGCGAGGCTTAATCGCGCATGCGCAGTTCGTCGGTCTGCATCTGCAGGGAGCCCAGCGTTTCCAGGAAGCTCATGCCGAGCAGGCTCTGGTCGAGCCGGCCATCCTCGGAGACGCTGGCTGCGACATTGTTTCGGACGATCGGGCCGATCGCTACCTGATCGAGCGTGACAGGTGCTGCGCGGCCGCGGCCGTTGGCCGTCATGACAGTCATGGAATAGGTGAGGCGGGACAGGTCGATGCCGATCCGTTCGGCATCTTCGCGCGACAGCGCCACCATGCTGGCACCGGTATCGACGAGCATCTCGATCGTCTGGCCGTTGACCGCGACATCGGCTTCGAAATGGCCGTTCAGCAGCTTGTGCAGGATGATCTCCTGGCCGCCCTCGCTTGTCGTGACGACGACGGCGCGGCCGGGAACCAGGCCGGCGAGCAGCCTGTTGCCGACGCCGAGCGCTTCCTGGCGATAGAGATAGACAGTCACGAGCGCCAGGATGATGACCAGCCAGATCATCATCTGGCGCATCGTTTCACCGACGCTACGCCGGCTCGCCCAGATGCCGGCCGACAACATCAGCGCGATCGGCAGCAGGTAGACGACGCGGCCGAAGTCATCGCTCTGCAGGCCAAGGATGCGGCTGCTGTCATTGTTGACGATCAGCACGGCAAGGCCGATGCCGATCACGACGAGGAAGACGGTCAAACGGATCATAAAGGCCGCTCCGGCCCACCAGCGAGGCTTGTTTTCATAGGGTTCGACAGCGTGGCGGCCCCTGCAAGCCTTGCCGGCAGCAGCGCCATGATCCGCCTTCGCTCAGTGTCGGAATAGCTCGTCCAGCTGCCGATTTCCTGAAGAGTCCGGCCGCAGCCGGCGCAAAATCCGGTGCTGGGCTCCAAGGAGCAGAGGTGAATGCAGGGTGTTTGCATGAAGGATATATCGGAGTTTCAAAGAGCCGTGGCAAGGGCGCAAAGAGTGGCGATCTCGCAAATTTGCTGCGTCGCGCCCAGCGTATCGCCGGTGTGGCCGGCAAGCTTGCGGCGGATGAAAGCGGTGAAGGCAAACCCTGCGATGCCGGTGGCGAGCAGGCTTGCAACCAGCGGCCGCAGGCCGAATGCAGGCCAGATCAGAAGCGCTGCGACGAGGCCGGCTGAGGCGAGCGCAAACTGCATCGCCGCCTCGTCCGGCTGGCCGGTCGAGGCGGCCACGCCATCGGCCTTTGCCGGTGCCAACCGCTGCCAGTGCCAGGCGATGGCACCGCGGCTGAGAGCCGCGACGGCGGGAATGGCGAGGGCTGCGGTGAGCGGCGAGGAATGGCGGGCGATCACAGCAAGCGCGGCTGCGCGGATCGCGAAGGAGAGGATCAGCGCTATCGCGCCATAGGTGCCGATCCGGCTGTCTTTCATGATGAGGAGGCTCTGTTCGCGGCTCTTGCCGCCGCCAATGCCGTCGGCCGTATCGGCCAGACCGTCCTCGTGCAGCGCGCCGGTGACGAGGACCTGGATGGAAAGCGCGATCAAGGCTGCCATCAGCGGGTCCGCACGCAGCCCCAAAAGCAGGAGGAGCGCGAGTGCGGGGATGAAGCCGATGACGATGCCGGCAAAGGGAAAGGCGCGCACCAGCCGGCCGAGCCTGCCGTCATAGCCTTTGAACAGCGATTGCGGCATGGGAATGCGGCTGAGGAAGGCGACGGCGCGGGCGGTATCGACCGCATAGTCCTTGATCTTCATTCTGCTTCGTTCTGCTGGAGGTCTCGGCTTGTGGTCTCGGCTTATGGTCGCGGCGGCGCTTTTGGAGTTGTTCGCCTCGTCCGCCCGCTTTAAGAGAGTTGCCACCCGTAAAGAAGCTGATTTGCGGGGAAATAACAAGAATACCCGGATTCATAGGAAAACCGCACAGATGAGCGTTTCAGGCCTGCCGTTCGACGATTTCCGTACCCTTCTCCGCGACCTGCCGGGGCCGGATGCCCGCGCGCTGGTGGCGGCGCGCGAACGTGACGCGCAGCTGACCAAGCCGCCGGGCGCGCTCGGGCGGCTTGAGGAAATCGCCTTTTGGCTTGCCGCCTGGACGGGCCGCACACCTGCCGTCAACCGGCCGTTGGTGGCGATCTTTGCCGGCAATCACGGCGTCACCAGGCAGGGCATCACGCCCTTTCCGCCTGCGGTGACGCAACAGATGGTCGAGAATTTTGCAGCCGGCGGTGCGGCGATCAATCAGATCTGCGTCGCCTATGATCTCGGACTGAAAGTCTTCGATCTGGCGCTCGATTATCCCACCGGCGACATCACCGAGGAGGCAGCCCTTTCCGAGCGCGATTGCGCCGCGACCATGGCCTTCGGCATGGAGGCGATCGCCGGCGGCACCGACCTGCTTTGCATCGGCGAGATGGGCATCGGCAATACGACGATTGCGGCGGCGATCAACTATGCGCTTTATGGCGGCTCGGCGCGTGACTGGGTTGGACCCGGCACCGGTTCGGAAGGCGAGATGCTGGAGCGCAAGATCGCGGCGGTGGAAAAGGCGGTGGCGCTGCATGGTGACCATCTCGACGATCCGCTCGAGATCATGCGCCGGCTCGGCGGCCGCGAGATCGCGGCGATGGCCGGTGCCATCCTTGCTGCGCGCATGGAGCGCATTCCAGTGCTGATCGACGGTTATGTCGCGACCGCAGCGGCGGCGATCCTGAAAGCCGCCAATCCGTCGGCACTCGATCATTGCCTGATCGGCCATGTCTCCGGCGAGCCCGGACATTTGCGCGCAATCGAGATGCTCGGCAAGACGCCGCTTCTGGCGCTTGGCATGCGGCTCGGCGAAGGCACTGGTGCGGCGCTAGCCGCCGGCATCGTCAAGGCCGCCGCCGCCTGCCATTCCGGCATGGCGACCTTCGCTCAGGCAGGTGTGACCAACAAACATTGAGGCGCGGTCGGCGCGGCCGATCCCGCGGTCGGCGCGGCCGATCCCGCGGTCGGCGCGGCCGATCCCGCGGTCGGCGCGGCCGATCCGCACGCGTTCGCTTGCGCCGCTCAAATGGATTCGGTATTTGCGTATTCGCTCATCGAAGGGGACGGCAAAGCCTTTCCCGATCTGATGCAACGGTAAGAGGAGAGGGCGTCTTGACGAAGCCTGCGGTGACGAAAGAGACCGGACTTCGGCATTTCATCGCCGCCGCCAGCTATTCCTGGGCGGGCTTCCTGCGGGTGCTGAAAGAGGCGGCCTTCCGCCAGGAACTCGGCTTCTTCGTCGTTTCGATCGCGGCGCTGGCGCTCGTCGGTGCAAGCGCTGGCGAGATCGTCGTCGCGGTGCTTCTGTTTCTCGGGCTCTTTTCGATGGAGGCGATGAATACTGCCGTCGAAGAGGTGATCGATCGGATTTCGCCGGAGATTTCGATCGTCGGTAAACATGCCAAGGATCTCGGCTCCTTCGCGGTGACCTGCATGATCGCCGCCTGCTGCCTTTATGTCGGCTTCGTCCTCGCTAAGCACCTGTTCTTTAGTTGAATCAGGCAAAACTCTTGCGCTTGCGCGCAACAGCCTGAGCCTCCTCGACGGCCGGCAGGCTCTGAAGCACACGCTTGGCGGGGAGGATGGCGATGACTTCGGTGCCCTCGCGCAGCTTCGATTTCAGCAGGAACTGTCCGTCATGCTTGGCAAGGATCGCCTGGACGATCGGCAGGCCGAGGCCGGTACCCTGTTCGGCGCTCTTGATGGCGATCGAGCCCTGGCCAAAGGCCGACAGGACGACGGGAATCTCTTCTTCCGGAATGCCGGGGCCATTGTCCTTGATCGAGATGTACTGTCCGCCGCCAGCTGTCCAGCCGACCTTGACGTGGATCTCGCCACCCTGCGGGGTGAACTTGACGGCATTGGAGAGAAGGTTGAGCACCACCTGGCGCATCGACTTCTCGTCGGCCCAGATGGCCGGAAGCTGCCGCTCGAACTGGTCCGAAATGGCAATGTTCTTGGCGCGGGCGCGCAGCTGGACCATGCCGATGCAATCTTCGGTGATATCGAGAAGCGAGATCGCCTCCTCGCTCAACTCGTATTTGCCGGCCTCGATGCGCGACAGGTCGAGGATCTCGTTGATGAGATCGAGCAGATGCTGGCCGGAGCGGTGGATATCGCCGGCATATTCCTTGTAGGTCGGATTGGCGAGCGGTCCCATGACTTCGGCCGACATCACCTCGGAAAAGCCGAGGATGGCGTTGAGCGGGGTTCTGAGTTCGTGCGACATGGAGGCAAGGAAGCGCGATTTTGCGAGGTTTGCCTCTTCGGCGCGGCGGCGAGCCTCGTCCGACATCGATTTCGCCACTTCCAGCTCAGCGATCAGGTCGTCCTTCTCCGATTGGTAGGAAAGGATCCTGAGGTTCGACTTGAAGAGCCGGTCGCTGATATAATTGAAGAAGACGAGGGTGGTGGTGAAGAGCCCCGTCAGGCTGATTTCGAGGAGGTCGCGCGACAGGCCGCTCTTGGCGGCAAGCGCCAGGACCGCCGGCGAGAAGGCGGCGAGCACGGCGGGCGTCAGCATGAAGTTCGACATCGCCGTGACGGAGAGCGCGATCAGCAGCGTGGCGCCCTTATAAAGAATGAAGCTCGATGGCTCGCAGGTGTCGCAGCCCTGCAATGCGAAGACGGCCCAGCAGCAGCCAATCAGGAACTGGCCGGAGAGCAGCAGGCGGCGCCATTTGCGGGCGCTCTCGGCGGTGATCTCCTGCCGGCGCGCGCGCCTTGCAAGCAGGATATTGCCGGCGTGACAGGTGAGTGTCAGCAGCGCCCAGAAGATCAATTGCGTATTCTGGGTGAAATAGACGCCAAGCGCGGTGATGATGACGACGAAGAGCGGCATGATCGTCGCGCCCTGCAGCACCGACGCCACATACATGTCGAGCACGTCACGATCGAAGGAGGAATTGGACGCATGACCGGACTGAAGACGTTCGCGCGTCTGCCGCACGGCCTTGGAAACGGCCTTGTTGCGGTGGCTGCGCGACCTGTCGACGATGATCTTGTCGGTCGATGTGCTTACGCCGGTACTCATGTGCACGTTGAAACTTCATCCCAGGGTGGATAAGAGCTTAACCGGCAATTCTTAAGAAGATGTTTGCCATCTTTGCCAAGGATTTGTTTTTTAAGGAGGCAAAAGCGTGACACGGGGCCTGCGCCTGATTCGCGACGGCGTGACCGCTTTTGCCCTGCTGGCGCTCGTGGCGCTGATCGCCGCCAAGCTCAACGATGCAGCAAAAATCGAGCATGCGGGCGCCTTCCATGCCGCCGACGGCGACAGCCTGGTATTGGGAGACGAACGTTTGCGCCTCGAAGGCATCGATGCGCCAGAACTCAACCAGAGCTGCGAGCGGGCGGGGATAGCCTGGGCCTGCGGGCGCGCGGCGCGCGAGGCGCTGCAGGACATGGTGCTGGTATCGGGAACGCTTTGTCAGGGCAGCCGGCGCGACCGCTACGACAGGCTGCTGGTCGTCTGCCGGAGCGGGGCAGGCGGCGACATCAATGCCGCCATGGTGCGCCGGGGCATGGCGATTTCCTATGGCGATTATGGCAAGGAGGAGGCCGAGGCGACGGCTGAGAAGGCCGGTCTCTGGGCCGGGACTTTCGAGCGGCCGCGCGATGTGCGCGATCATGCGCGCCAGGGTTCCGGCTTCGATGGCGCTCTGCGCTTCATCGGGCAGATCGTCGGGTGGGAGTAAAGCCATGAGCGACGAAGCCATGCTGGAGACACTGCGGCGGGAGATCGCCTGCTGTCGCATCTGTCGAGACGCACCGGCGAAAGGCCTCGAATACCGGCTGCAGCACGAGCCGCGGCCGGTGGCGGTGATCTCATCCAGCGCGCGCATTCTGATCGCCGGGCAGGCGCCCGGGCTTCGGGTGCATGAGAGCGGCCTGCCGTTCGACGATGCATCGGGCGACCGGCTGCGATCATGGCTCGGCGTTGACAGGGCAAGCTTCTATGACCGCGACCGATTCGCCATCTTGCCGATGGGCTTCTGCTTTCCCGGCTACGACGACAAGGGCGCGGATCTGCCGCCGCGGCGCGAATGCGCGCCGTTCTGGCGGCAAAGAGTGATCTCGGCCATGCCGCAGATCGAACTGGTGCTGGTCATCGGCCAATATGCGCAGGCCTGGCATATGGCCGGCGAAAGGCAGGACAATATGACCGAGACGGTGCGAGCGTGGCGCGACAGTCTTCTGTCCGACCGATCGCCGGCGGTGCTGCCGCTGCCGCATCCGAGCTGGCGCAATAGCGGCTGGCTGAAGCGCAATCCCTGGTTCGAGAAAGAATTGCTCCCGGTCCTGCAGGAACGGACGAAAATGCTGCTTTCCTGAAACAAAATTCTTTTCGTTGCGCGGAATCGAGTTATACAAAGAAAATAATTCGAAAGGACTGTTGTGCGCATGGATCGCCTCGACCGAAAAATACTGCGTCTTCTGCAAGAAGATTCGACGCTTGCCGTTGCCGATCTCGCCAAGAAAGTGGGTCTCTCGACGACGCCATGCTGGCGGCGCATCCAGAAGATGGAAGAAGACGGCGTCATTAAGCGCCGAGTCGCCATTCTCGATCCGGAGAAGGTCAACACCAAGGTCACCGTCTTCGTGTCGATTCGCACTGCCACCCATTCGATTGAATGGCTGCGTCGCTTTTCCGAGGTGGTCGCCGAATTCCCCGAAGTGGTCGAATTCTACCGGATGAGCGGCGATGTCGACTATCTCCTGCGTGTCGTCGTGCCCGATATCGCCGCCTATGACGCTTTTTATAAGCGGATGATCGCCAAGATCGAGATTCGCGACGTTTCCTCCGCCTTTGCGATGGAGCAGATCAAGTATTCGACGCAGCTGCCGCTCGACTACATGATTCTCGACAATGCCAAGTCCAACGAGGATTGAGGTCAAGCGTGCGGCCATGACCGCACGCGATCATGCAAAATGCAACGAGGACTGGGACCAGGCGTGAGTCTGACCGGGGATATGCCCGTTGGAGGCGAGGTGTGACACGCTGGCCGCACACTAGAATGCCGGTTCGGCAAGACCGAGTTCTGGCATATGCGGTCGGCGTTTGCAAAAAAGCCTCAAAAATAGCGAAAAAACGCTCAAATCTCCCCTAATTCCTGGAAAAATGAATAGCCTGGTAAGGATTCCGGGGTTATGGTCGATGAAACCAATGGGCGATATGTCATAATTTTGTCTCATTGGTATCGAATTCAGGACACCATGTTCTAAACCGCCACCTTGTTTGTGCTTGTTAGCCGGCGGTAGAGTTTATGCGCTTCACCAGTATGTTCGACGGGGGTCGGGCGGTGGAGAATTTGACAAAGGGGTGTAGCGTTTGCGGCTTGCGATGGAAGATTTCCGTCGCGGAGCCGTTTGGCGTGTCTTTCGTCTAAATATCTGAAATTGTTGTATAAAAATCACGTTGTCGGGGAAAGTATCCGGTGAGAACCCATCTGGCGTGTATCGAGAATTGCTTGATAGGGCCTTGTATGTGATGACGGTTTGGCGGTTCGATCGATCCGCACGCCGAGATGGCTGTTCAAACTGGGCCGGCTTCAAATCGACTACCCGATCTGAAGCCAGCCCCGATCGACAAAGGAATGGATTGGTAAATGAACATCAGAATGGTTTTGCTTGCATCAGCAGCAGCATTTGCTGCATCGACGCCGGTTCTTGCAGCTGACGCTATTGTTGCTGCTGAGCCGGAACCGGTTGAATATGTTCGCGTCTGCGACGCTTACGGCACCGGCTACTTCTACATCCCGGGCACCGAAACCTGCCTCAAGATCGAAGGCTACATCCGTTTCCAGGTCAACGTTGGCGAAGATGTCGGCGGCGATTCGGACTGGGATGCCGTCACCCGCGGTCAGGTTCAGTTCACGGCCAAGAGCGACACCGAGTATGGTCCGCTGACCGGCGTCATCGTCATGCAGTTCAATGCTGACAATGCCACCGATCAGGACGCCATCCTTGACTCCGCTTACCTCGACGTCGCGGGCTTCCGCGCCGGTCTGTTCTACAGCTGGTGGGACGATGGTCTCTCTGGCGAAACCGACGACATCGGTTCGGTCGTAACGCTGCACAACTCGATCCGCTATCAGTATGAAAGCGGCACCTTCTACGCCGGCCTCAGCGTCGACGAACTGGAAGACGGCGTCTACCAGGGTACCGTGGATCCCGTCACCGGCGTCTTTACTGCGGACGATGGTCCGAACAATGTCGGCGTTGCCTTCGGCGTTGGCGGCACTGCCGGCGCATTCAGCTACCAGGTCACCGGTGGCTGGGACGTCGACAACGAAGACGGCGCTATCCGTGCAATGGGTACGGTTGACATCGGTCCCGGCACGCTCGGCCTCGCAGGCGTTTACTCTTCCGGCCCGAACTCCTACTACTCCTCAGCTGAATGGGCTGTCGCTGCCGAATATGCTATCAAGGCAACCGACAAGCTGAAGATCACCCCGGCCGTTCAGTACTACGGCAACTACTTCGGCGGTGGCACGGAAGTTCCGGAAGACTACGACGGTCTCGGCGATGCTTGGAAGGTTGGTCTGACGGTTGATTACCAGATCGTCGACAACTTCTACGCCAAGGCTTCGGTTCAGTACCTCGATCCGGATGATGGCGACGACTCCACGACGGGCTACTTCCGTCTGCAGCGTTCGTTCTAATCCACTTGGTGGATATGCTCCCGGTCTTCGGACCGGGAGCACTTAAATCAGTTTCTGATCCGAGTGACCTCCGATCAGCTACGGGGACGGGTCCGGTCTTCCCTGCCGGACCGTCCTTGCAGCGTTTTTGACGCGCAGTCTTCAAGGCAGTCAATGACGATGCCTTCAGGTGAGCCGAACCGGTGCGGTGTGTATTGCACTCAGCATCCCGCCAGCCTCGTTCTAGAGGCACCCTGTTTTTCCATTTTTCCAACGAGCTGGATCCACCGATAGAATTGTCGTGCGGACGGCTGTTTGTCTATTCTCCCCTTCGGCATCTGTTTGTTTTGTCGCAACAGGTCGCGAAAAGAAAATCCAATGCCGACAATGTGATCACAGCTTTTTGGGAGAGAGGATACAACCCTTGCTGGGGGCCGGCATTCATTCCTACTCGCGGATAGCTTGTTCTTATGGACGATCTCAACGACTACTATTATTTCGCCGCTGTCGTCTCCAGCGGCGGTTTCGCTTCTGCAAGTCGCGATCTCAAAATACCACGTTCGAAGCTCAGCAGGCGGGTCAGCCGGCTTGAGGAAGGGCTTGGCGCAAGGCTCATAGAACGCTCGACCCGCCACTTCCGGGTAACTGAGATCGGCCAAGCTTTCTACGAAAGATGCCAGACCATCCTGCAGGAGGCCGATCGCGCCAAATCGATCGTCAGCGAGGCTCAGTCCGATCCGCAAGGTGTGGTGCGGATGGGCTGCCCGCTCGGTCTCGTCGACATCTCTGTCGGGGGGATTCTGCCCGAATTCCTGGAACGTTATCCGAAGATCAAGCTGCAGATCATCGGCTCCGACCGGCGCGCCGATCTCATCAACGAACGGATCGACCTCGAGGTGAGGGCGACCAACGAGCCGGAGACGCAGACGAGCCTGACGATGCGCAAGCTCGACCGTATCAGGCGTATCCTGGTCGCAAGTCCGGCGCTTGTCGAACGTACCGGCAACTTGCATTGCGTGGACGAACTCGCCGACCAGCCGACGCTGGCGATGACGTCATGGGTGTCGTTCCACACCTGGGAACTGGTCGGTCCGAATGACGCTAAGCAGGTGATTCGGCATCAGCCGCGGCTCACCTGCCGCAGTATGACCGCCATCCTCGACGCAGCCCGTGCCGGCCTCGGCTTCGGGCTTTTGCTCGAAAGCGCCTGCGAGGCCGATCTCCAGGCCGGCAAGCTGGTGCGGGTGCTGCCGGAATGGCAGTCGGAGGAGAGCCAGTTCTACATCGTCTTCACGACGGCCAAGGGCATGCCGCCGGCGGTACGGGTCCTGATCGATTTCCTAGTCGAAAAATCCAAACAGCATTGACTCACAGCGCCAGGCATCTTTATTCGAGCCGGCATCCCGCCTTATCTCAACCGTGCCAACAGCTTTTCGCCGGCCAGTTCCCTGACGGCATCCTTGCCGATCCAGCGGGCGGTTTTGTCAGGGCTTTCCGCCAGGGCCCTTGCGAGCGCCAGGGCCGGCGCATGGCAGGCGAGATTGCGCTTGCCGATGCTGCGCAGCGCCCAGTTGACCGCCTTGCGCACGAAGTTTCGTGGGTCGCCGGCATGGGCCTCAATCAACGGCAACCAAGCGAGGATGGTCGCGTCGGACTCCCTTTTCCGATGGACGGCGGCACCTGATATCATGGCGAAGGCGGTGCGCCTGATAAATTCGCGCTCGTCGGCGGCGAAGTCTGAGATGAGTTCATCCAGCCGGGCTTCGACGAAGAGATCGGCGGCGCAATCGACGATCTCCCAGGAGTTGAAATCATCGGCCCAATTTCGGGCTTCTTCCGTCGTCAACCGCTTCGGCTCGGCTGTGCAGAGGGCGAGCAGGCGGGCTTCGCGGATATCGCTTCGCCAGAGCTGCATTGCCCTGAGGTGATCCTTCTTCGTCAGTCTGGCGACCGCGCGGATATCGGGATTGGAGATGCCGAGGGCGCCGCCGGTGACGATGCCGAAGCGCGCCATGCCGGCGACATTCTCCTCCGAACGCAGCGTTTCGAGATGCGCGATCAATTCGGCCGCATCGGAGGAGGGGCCGATCATTTTTCGAGGCGGGCGAGCAGCGAGGATGTGTCCCAGCGATTGCCGCCCATCGCCTGCACGTCGCCATAGAACTGATCGACGACCGCGGTGACCGGCAGTTTGGCGCCGTTGCGACGGGCTTCGGTGAGCACGATGCCGAGATCCTTGCGCATCCAGTCGACCGCGAAGCCGAAATCATACTTGCCTGCGTTCATGGTCTTGTGGCGGTTTTCCATCTGCCAGGAGCCGGCTGCCCCCTTGGAAATCACCTCGACGACCTTTTCGATATCGAGGCCGGCGCGCTTGCCGAAATGCAGCGCTTCGGCAAGTCCCTGGACGAGGCCGGCGATGCAGATCTGGTTGACCATCTTGGTCAGCTGGCCCGAGCCTGCCGGCCCCATCAGGCCAACCATGCGGGCATAGGCGTCGATGACAGGCCTGGCGCGTTCGAAGACGGCCTCGTCGCCGCCGCACATGACGGTCAGGGCGCCGTTTTCGGCGCCGGCCTGGCCGCCGGAGACGGGAGCGTCGATGAAATCGACACCTTTTTCCTTTGCCGCGGCATAAAGTTCGCGGGCGACCTCAGCGCTGGCGGTGGTGTTGTCGATCAGCACCGAACCTGGCTTCATGCCGTGCAGGGCGCCGTTCTCACCCGATGTCACCGAGCGGAGATCTTCGTCATTGCCGACGCAGACGAAGACGAAATCGGCCCCAGTGGCGGCCTCGGCCGGGGTGGGGGCGGCGTGGCCTGAAAATTTCTCGGCCCAGGCGGCAGCTTTTTCGGCCGTGCGGTTGTAGACGGTGACATCGTGGCCGCCTTTCGTCTTCAGATGCCCCGCCATGGGAAAACCCATGACGCCGAGACCGATGAACGCGACTTTTGCCATATGTCCTATCCTTTTCCTCAAGTGCAGGCTCCGAGGATTAACCGAAACGGCGGGAGCAGAAAAGCCCGCGAAGGCGGACTTCCTTCCGATAGACGCATATGAGGCTGGCGGCCTTTCGGACGAGCCCTAAAGCGCGTCGCGATCTTTCAGATTCGCTTGCCACGCTTTAGGTCTTTGCTTTTCCGCATGTCTTTATCGCAAAACCGCTGCACACTTTTGCGAGACATGCTCTAGATTGGAGGGAAGGCATTATGTTCCGGGGTGACATGAGCGAAATTCCGACGATCAAGCCGCGGCGCAAAGGCCGCAGCGGAATGCAGACGATGCTCATTCCATCGCAGCAGATGGTCGCAGAGCAGATTCGATCGGCACCGGAAGGTGTCCTCACCGAAGTCGGCACTCTCCGCCGCCGTCTCGCCGCTCAATACGGGGCGGACGCCTGTTGCCCGGTGACCGTGCAGCGGCATTTGCGTGCGATCGCCGAGCTGTCCTACGGCGCGCTGGAGAAGGGCGAGCCGGTTTCGACGGTCACGCCCCATTGGCGCATGGTCGATCCCGCAAGCCTGCTTGCGAAGCGTCTTGCCGGCGGCCCCACCTTCATCCGGGAGCGGCTGGCCGCCGAAGGTCGGGAGTAGCCGGGTTAGGGAAGCATAAGCCGCGCGCGAAAAAAATTTCGCTTGAGGGCGATTTTCGGGCCGCAAAATTTCAGCAAAGGCGGAATCTTGCAAATAAAATTGTCGATATAAATTATAGATTTCATCATCATGGCATTCATCACTGACTGGGTCGACCAGCCGAAAACAGGCCCGACACCATCAAAAAAGGGGAAAGTCATGATTTCACGTCGACAAACGCTCGGGCTTTTCGCAGCAGCCGCGGCCACGGCAATCCTGCCGGCTATCAGGCCGGCACGCGCTGCCGCCAGCGAATTTCGTATCGGTTGGCAAAAGAACGGCGTGCTGGCGCTCGCCAAGCGTCGTAGCGCACTTGAAAAGCGGCTTGCCGATCGCGGCATTACCGTCAGCTGGTCAGAATTCACCTCCGGCCCGCCGCTTCTCGAAGCGCTGGGCGCCGGTGCTCTCGATTTCGGCGCGACTGGCGATGTGCCGCCGCTCTTTGCCCAGGCGGCCGGCGGGCAGCTCTATTATGTCGGTCTCTACAAGGGCAGCCCGGCAGGCTCGGCCATCCTCGTGCGCAAGGATTCGTCGATCAAGACGCTTGAAGACCTCAAAGGGAAGAAGGTCGCTTTCAAGCGCGGCTCCAGCGCGCACAATGTAACCGTCAAGGTTCTGCGCAAGGCAGGCCTGAAGCCCGAAGATGTCGAGCAGCTCGATCTTTCGCCGCCGGATGCCGCCGCTGCGTTCAAGAACGGCAGCATCGACGCGTGGTCGATCTGGGATCCTTATCTGGCGATTGCTGAAGCCGATCCGGAGACACGTATCCTGACGACCGCCGAAGGCATCGTCGACTCCTACAGTTTCTTCCTCGCCAATCGCGATTTCACCGATGCGAACGGGCAAGTGGTCGTCGACGTGATCGATGAGCTTGCCAAGGTCGGCACGTCGGCCCAGAGCAATCTCGACGAGACGGTGAAGGAGCTTTCCGAGATCACCGGCGTTCCGGTTGACGTAACGCGCGTGACCTTGACGCGAAAGGGCGCCGATCTCGGCAGCGTTTCGACCATCACCGATGCCGCCGCCGCCTATCAGCAAGCCCTCGCCGACGAGTTCCACGGGCTCGGCATCCTGCCGAAGAAGCTCGTGACCGGCGATATCGTCTGGCGTCCCAAGGCAAGCTGATTTTCCGGCTCGGGCCAAGATTTCCGCGAGGCGGCATGGAGAGGGCCTCCATGCCGCCGAACCGCAAAAATATTCCCCAAAACGGATTAGAATAGCAAATTGATATTGTCGATCTAATTGGTGGTCTATGTCACTATCCTCACGATCGAGCGGACACCGAAAAGCATCTGCCGGCTTCCATCCGATCGACAGGGATATTTCAGATGTTCGCGCATAGACAGACAGCCGGCCTTCTTGCCGCCTCCGCCGCCACTACGATCCTCCCAAGCATCTGTGCGGCGGCGGCTCTGCGCAAGGCAGACGGTCTGCGTGTCGCCGCTTGCAGAGAGCCATCTCGACCACGCGAGTTGATTTTCGAATTCCGCAGCTAAAGGACCGTCTTCCAATGACCACCATCTCCCATACAGGCACATCCGAGCCCATCAATTTCCTCTGGTTCATCCCGACATCGGGGGACGGCACCTATCTCGGCTCCTCCGATCTCAACCGCGCGCCCGAGATCGGCTATCTCACGCAGATCGCCCAAGCCGTCGACCGGCTCGGCTATTCCGGCGTACTGCTGCCGACCGGGGTTGCTTGCGAAGAATCCTTCGTGACGGCAGCAGCCCTTGCCGCCAAGACCGAGAAGCTGCAGTTCCTGGTGGCGATCCGTCCCGGCACGGCATCGCCTGCCTATTACGCGCGTCTTGCGACGACGCTCGACCGGATCTCCAACGGCCGCCTGCTGCTCAACATCGTCGTCGGCGGTAGCCCTGCGGAGCTTGCCGGCGATGGGATCCATCTCGAGCATGACGAGCGCTACGCCCATGCGGAAGAGTTTTTCACCGTGTTCGAGGAACTGCTGGAAAAGGGAACGGCAAGCTTCGACGGCAAATACATCAAGGCGACCAATGCGCGCCTCGGCTTTCCCTCGGTGCAGAACCCGCGCCCGCCGCTTTATTTCGGCGGCTCGTCGGATGCCGGCATCGATTTCTCCGTCGGACGCGTCGACAAGTACCTGACCTGGGGCGAGCCGCCGGCACAGGTTGCCGAGAAAATTACCAAGGTGCGCAAGGCCGCAGGCGAGCGCGGCCGAGAGGTGAGCTTCGGCATTCGCCTGCACTTCATCGTGCGCGAAACCGATGATGAGGCATGGGAGGCTGCTGAGCGGCTGATCCGCCATCTCGACGACGATACGATCCGCGAGGCGCAGGAGCGCTTCGTTCACGAGTCCGATTCGGTTGGCCAGAAGCGCATGGCCGCCCTTCACGGCGGCCGGCGCGACAAGCTCGAAGTCTCGCCGAACCTCTGGGCCGGCGTCGGCCTGGTGCGCGCCGGTGCGGGCACGGCGCTGGTCGGCTCGCCGAAGACGGTGGCCGCGCGCCTTCGCGAGTATCAGGAGATCGGCATCGATACGGTGATCGGCTCCGGCTATCCGCATCTGGAAGAGGCCTATCGCGTCGCCGAACTGCTTTTCCCCGAACTCGGCATCACCCGCGAGCAGCAGCGTCTGGGCTTCAACAACGAGTTCGGCCGCAAGCAGGTCTTCGCAGGCGGCAGCCATGGCGGCAATCTGAAAGTCGTCTCCGGCTCCTGAGCTCGAACAGAGCGTGACACCGTCGCAAGCCGCTTACGGCTTGCGACACCCTGCTTTCGATAAGCGCGAGGACAAAGCATGTCGACTTTCGATACTCCGTTCGTACGGTCGGTCGCTTCCGAAAAGGCCGGGAAGGCGGGTCTGCGCCTGCCGCTGCCCGGCCTGGAGAAGCTGACGCCTTACCTGGTGCCGGTGGCGATCGTGGCGTTCTGGCAGCTTGCCTCCTCTGTCGGCTGGATCTCGTCGCGCATCATGCCGTCGCCAGCCGATGTCGGCCTCGCCTTCTGGTCGACGACGGTTTCCGGCCAGTTGCCGAATGACGTGCTGGTGAGCGCCGGCCGCGCCTTTGCCGGCCTTCTCGTCGGCGGCTCGATCGGCTTCCTGCTCGGCATTGCCAATGGCGTATCACGCATTTCCGAGCAATTGACCGATACGACGCTGCAGATGCTGCGCACCATTCCGCATCTGGCGATGATCCCGCTCGTCATCCTGTGGTTCGGGATCGGTGAGGAATCGAAGCTGTTTCTGACCTCGCTCGGGGTGCTCTTCCCGGTTTATCTCAACACCTATCACGGGGTGCGCAATGTCGATCGCGATCTGATCGAGATGGGCAAGGTCTATGGCATGGGCAACTGGACGCTTTTCCGCAAGGTGATCTTTCCAGGTGCGCTGCCGTCGATCTTCGTCGGTCTCAGATATGCGCTCGGCATCATGTGGCTGACGCTGATCGTATCGGAATCGATTGCCGCATCCTCGGGCATCGGCCATATGGCCAACAATGCCCGCGAATTCATGATGACTGACGTCGTCGTGCTCGCCCTCGTCATTTATGCCGTGCTCGGCAAGCTTGCCGATGTCATCGCCCGGGTTCTGGAGAGGCGGCTGCTCGCCTGGAACCCGGTCTATCAGAAGTAGGAGAAACGCCATGACATCGATCGCACATGAGCGTTTTCACGCCGTCGCCGAAGAGCCAGCTTATGCGCGTGAAAACGCGCCGGCAGTGGGCCGTAGTGCGCCCGCCGCGATCAGCCTGACGGGGCTTGAAAAGAGTTTTGGGGCCAACCGCGTGCTGCGCGGCATCAACCTGCATATTCCGGCCGGCCAGTTCGTCGCGGTGATCGGCAAGAGCGGTTGCGGCAAGAGCACACTGCTGCGCATCCTGATGGGCCTCGACGAGCCGAGTGCCGGCGAGCTGCATTTCGAGGATGCCGACGGGGCGCAGGCGAGCCCGAACGCGCGCATCGTCTTTCAAGAGCCACGGCTGCTGCCCTGGCTCAGTGTCGCAGACAATGTCGTCGTCGGGCTCGGCGACGGCATCGACAGGCGGGCGGCGCTGAAGGCGGCCGACGCCGTGCTTGCCGAAGTCCAGCTTGGCGAAAAGACCGGGGAATGGCCGGCGCGGCTTTCCGGCGGGCAACGGCAGCGCGTGGCGCTGGCGCGGGCGCTGGTCAGCCGGCCGGGCGTGCTGGCACTCGACGAACCGCTCGGCGCACTCGATGCGCTGACGCGGATCAGCATGCAAGAACTCATCAACCGTGTCTGGCGCGAACTCGGCTTCACCGCAGTGCTCGTCACCCATGATGTCAGCGAGGCGGTGCATCTCGCCGACCGGGTCATCGTGCTCGACGAGGGGCGGATCGCACTCGATCTTGCCATTCCCTATCCGCGTCCGCGCCGGCACGGCCATCCTGGCCTCGCCGAGCTGGAAGGCCGGCTGCTTGCCGCGATTCTCGGCACCGACGGCGGCCATTGATCCCAGCGCTAGTCGCGATGCTGCATGACCTCGGCATAGGCGAGGCGTATCGGTGCGAGCATGCATGACCAATGGCGAAAATGCATAGCCGCTTGGGTATGTGAAGTTCACCCTATCTCTGCCACGCGCGCTGCCACGCGCACCAAATTCAGCAATACTATTTTCCTCAAGTTGTTTTACGTTCAGCTTGACTCATTCATACCTCCATGGCTATACGTTAATCCATAGCCAACGAGGTATGGATTGTAGATGTCGGACACCCAGGACGTGCTCTTCAGAACGCTCGCCGATCCGACTCGGAGGGCTCTTTTCGAACGGCTGTGCCGCGAAGGAGAGAAGACGGTCGGGGCTCTGACGGCTCGGGCCGGGGTCTCGCAACCGGTCGTCTCGAAACATCTCGGAATCCTGAAGCAGGCCGGATTGGTGCGCGACCGTCACGAAGGTCGCCAGACCCACTATAGCGCCCAGCTCGGTGCGCTGGCGCCGCTGGTCGACTGGACAAGTGAGATGGCGGGCTTTTGGCAAAATCGGTTCGACCAGCTGGAAGATCTATTGAAAAGGATGGACCAATGACCGAAATTTCAAACGAAACCCGTTCCGTCATCGTCGAACGAGAGATCCCTTTTCCGCCGGAAAAGATCTGGCGCGCGCTCACGCAGCCGCATCTGATTGCGGACTGGCTAATGAAGAACGACTTCGTGCCGGTCGTGGATCACCGTTTCAAGCTGAGCGCGGATTGGGGCTCGGTCGACTGCCAGGTCCTGGAAGTCGAGCCGAACAAAACTCTGTCTTACACCTGGGCTGCCTATGATCTCGAAAGTGTCGTCACCTGGACTCTCACACCCAAGGGCGCGGGCACGCAGTTGCGCATGGAGCAGTCGGGCTTCCGGCCGGATCAGCGGCAGGCTTACGGGGGCGCCAAAAGCGGTTGGCAGCAGTTCTTCGCAAAGCTGGAGCAGGTGCTGACGCGCATCGAGTGAGACCGCTGCCAAAACGGATCACGCCATCCGCTTCGCTCGTTTTCGCAGGAGGTTCCCTTGAATTGGAATAACTGGCTTCGGCAGATCCACCGTTGGCTGTCCATTGCCTTTACGCTGGCCGTCATAATTAATATCATCGCGATGGTGCAGGAGAAATCGTCGGTCTGGGTGGGCCTCATGGCGCTGCTGCCGCTGACCTTGCTGCTGCTCACCGGTCTCTACCTGTTCGCGCTGCCATATGCCACAAAGTGGCGCGGCGCGGGACGCAGGGGAGGGTAGGAGTGAAGGCAATGTCCGGGAAGACACTCAAGACTGCGGCAAAGGTCACGAAGAAGACAGCCGCCAAGCCTGATACCGCGGAGCCGACCCTTCTCTCGGGCGGCAACCCTCAGATCGCCAAGGGTTACGGCGACGCTCCCGTGCAAGCCTACATCGCCGCCATGCCCGGCTGGAAAAGCGACGTCGGGCATCGCCTCGACGCGCTCATCACCCGCACGGTGCCCGGGGTGTACAAGGCCGTGAAATGGAACTCGCCCCTTTACGGCATGGAAGGGCAGGGCTGGTTTCTCGGTGTCCATTGCTTCGCAAAATACATCAAGGTTGCTTTCTTCCGCGGCACGTCGCTCAGTCCCGTTCCGCCCGGCGAGTCCAAACAAAAGGAAGTGCGTTACTTCCACATTCATGAGGAAGACCGACTCGACGAGGCCCAGCTCGCCGCCTGGGTGGAACAGGCAAGCCAATTGCCCGGCGAACGAATGTGAGCGGACGCGTAGATTTAAGCGTTAGAGCGTCCTTTGTGCGTCCGAAAAGACGCACTGCGCGCTTAGGCCATCAGCATTTAAGGGATGAAGGGGAGATATCGATGAAGAAAGCCACGGCAACCCCGAAGAAGAGCGGCTCCAGCGAAGAGAAAGACGGAGACTCTCCTTCTCGTTTGATCGATGCGAGGATCGAGGAGTTGAGCGATTGGCGCGGCGAGATGCTCGCCCGCGTCCGAACTTTCATCAGACAGGCCGAGCCCGACGTGGTCGAGGAATGGAAGTGGAGAGGCGTTCCGGTGTGGGAGCACGCCGGGATCATCTGCACCGGCGAGACCTACAAGAGCGTGGTGAAACTGACCTTCGCCAAGGGCGCCTCGCTGGAGGACCCTTCAGGCCTCTTCAACTCCAGCCTTGACGGCAATACCAGGCGCGCCATCGATTTCCATGAGGGCGACGAGATTGACGAGCAGGCGTTGAAGGCGCTCATTCGCGGTGCTGTCGCACTCAACACTTCAAAGCGGGCCGCCGCTCGTCCTGCCGGCTCGCGGAAGAAACCAAGCAGCGCTTGAGGCTTGGCCTATTTCGCCTGAAACATTCGCGTCAAACTTGATTCATGCGAGGCGATTTGGTTTTGCGTGACATGCGATCAGTGGATCGGGCTTTCCTCGCGTTCGAGGAAGAGTTCCAGATTGTTGAGGCCGATCTCCGTGCCCTGAAGGCGGGCGCCGTTATCGGCGTAGCCGTCGAGGAAGACCACCTGTTCGGTGAAGACCATTTTGGTGCCGCCGGGTTCGGCTTCGAAGGCGACGGTTGTGAGCGAGGCAGAGATGCGGCTTTCCCCGAGCTTCATCTCATAGGCATAGATGATCCGGGTATTGAGCACGATGTCGATGTAATGGGCATCATAGGCGTGCAGAAGGCCGTCGGTATCGGCGACGTAGTTCCTTTCCGCGCCACCGGGGCGGAAATCGAGCCCGTAGTCCAGCGGCACCCACTCGCCGTGGCAGGCGAACCATTGGCGCTTGGCTTCCGGCGCCGACCAGGCGCGGAAGGCGCGGGCGACCGGCGCCTTCAGGTGACGCTCGATGACGAGAGTGGCGTGTTCGGCGGATCGTGTCGTCATTCGGGAAGGGTCTCCGTTTCATTGGCGAGAAAGTGATCCAGCCTGTCGAAGGTAGTCGTCCAGCGGATCTTCCGCTGCTCCACCCAGCGCTCGACGGCGGCAAGCGCATCCTGCTGCAGGCGGTAGGTTCGCACCCGGCCGGATTTTTGGGAGAGCACGAGGCCGCTCTCCTCCAGCACCTGCAGATGTTTCATGACCGTCGGCAGGGCAACCGCGAGCGGCGCGGCCAGCTCGGTGACGGAGGCCGGGCCGCGGCCGAGACGATCGATCATGCCGCGGCGGCTGCGATCGGAAAGTGCATGGAACATGCGGTCGAGATCCGCCTGGCCGTCCATCATTCCGTCGCATCCCGGAAGCGAGCCGGCAACCGCTCTTTGTAGGGATAGAATTTGAAGTAGGGGCGGGCCCCTTCCAGCACCCTTGCAAAGGACGGGCGCGCCAGCAGCCGGTCGTAATAGGCGCGAAGACTCGGCTGTTCCGCTGAAAACGGGATCAGTGTCTCGGCATAGAAGAGGGCAGGGGCGGCGGCGCAATCGGCCATGGTGAAGCCCTCGCCTGATATCCATTGCTTGTCGGCGAGCTGTTTTTCGATCATCGCATAGGCGGTGGCGAGTGTCGCCTTGGCGGCTGCTACCTCGATCTCGTCTGCCGTGCCGTCGGGGCGCCGACGATTGCTGACGATGGTCTGCATCGGCGCCTGGACATAGTGGTCGAAGAAGCGGTCCCAAAGGCGGACCTGCAGCGCCCGGTCGATCTCCAGCGGCAGCAGGCGAACGGGGCCGGGATAATACTGCTCGAGATATTCGATGATGATCGATGTCTCGGGAATGGTGCTGTCGCGCGCCTCGTCCCGCAACAGCGGCATCTTGCCGATCGGCCAGAAGCGAAAGAGATCGGCGCGCGAGCTTTCGTCTGAAAGATCGACGATGCGATTCTCGAAGAGAGTGCCGTTTTCATAAAGCGCGATCAGCACTTTATGACAGAAGGATGCGAGCGGATGCCCATGGAGCACGAGCGACATGCGGCGACCTTTCCTATCGTTGCGGTAAACTTTACCGATCGACTAACTATCAGGTCATAACACATTACGCAATAGATACTTCGCCAACCGCGCAAGTATTCCGGCAGCTGATCTATCAAGTGTTGGCGTCAGCCATTATACCGGGAGATCACCAAATGGCCTGGTGTCGGCTGGCCTTCTTCCATGCGCACGTTGATATCCGATATCTCGACGAGTTCGAAACCGGTGGCCGTCAGGCGTTCTCTGACATAGGCGTCGGCATGAGCGAAGCGCTGGTGCGGGCCGACCATATAGGCGCGGCCAGCGAGAATTTCCTGAGGCAGGGTTTCCGAGGAGAAGATGAACAATCCGCCCGGCATCAGGTTCTCGGCGGCACCGAAGAACAGCGGTTCGAGCGCGCCGAGATAGGGCAGCACGTCGGTGGCGGCGATGATGTCGAAGGCTTCCTCGTCGTTGTCGTCGAGGAAATCCTCGACCTCGGCGACGAAGAGCGTCTCGTAGAGATCCTTCTCATGGGCGATCTCGACCATCTTCTCCGATATGTCGATCCCGGTCATGTCAGCGCAGAGGTCGCGCAGCGCGCCGCCGGTGAGGCCCGTGCCGCAGCCGAGATCGAGCAACCGCTTGAACGGTCCGAGCTTTAAAGCCTGCAGGCGTTGGCGCACCAGCATCGGCACGTGATAGCCGAGTTGCTCGACGAGCACGTCCTCGAAAACCTCGGCATGCTGGTCGAACAAGGTCTCGACATAGGCGTCGGGCGCCTTGACCGGCGTTTCGCCGCGGCCCATCGCGGCGATGCGTACGGCCGCACCGCCGTGATCGTCGGGATCGAGTGCCAGGACTTCCTCATAGGCTGCAACGGCCGCATCGACATCTCCGGCCTTTTCCAGCTCCAGCGCGCGGTTGTAGGCCTCGCCAAGGGCATCTTCGTCGATCTTCTTTGCCATCGCAGTCCATCGTCCTTTTGTTTCAGGCATGCGTCTAAGACGGCTTTCGATGTTTTGCAATGGCGCGCTTGCAGGCGCAGAATGGCCGAAAAGAAGACCCAGGGAGGAAAGACCATGAAGACGGAGCCAGAAAGGACATTATCGGCGACGGAAGGCGAGGCCGGCCGGGCATTGCTGCTACCTACGACACCAAACGAGGTCACCAATACGCTCAGCCATTATTACCGCGGTGAACTCGGGCGGATGACGAGCTGGCGCGACCGCATCGACCGAACGTCCAACTGGGCAATCACCGTGGTTGCAGCACTCCTTTCGGTGTCGCTGTCGACGCCGACCTCGCATCACGGGGTGCTGTTGTTCGGGATGATGCTGGTGACGCTGCTTCTGATGATCGAGGCGCGGCGCTACCGCTTCTTCGATATCTATCGCGCGCGCATTCGCCAGATCGAGCGCTGCTATTTCGCACAGATTCTGGCGCCCGACGCCAATGCCGGCAGCGAATGGGCGGTGGTGGTCGCCCGCAGCCTGCGCAAGCCGCGCTTTCTGCTCAGCTATCAAGAGGCGATGCACCGCCGGCTCAAACGCAATTATGGCTGGATGTATTTCATCCTGCTGCTCGCCTGGTGCCTGAAGATCTCGACGCCGAAACTGCAGACGGAGGGGATGCCGGCGCTGCAGGCGCAGTCGTGGGCCTATGTCATCGACAATGCCGTGCTCGGGCCGGTTCCCGGCCTTGCGGTCATTGCAGCCGTCGTCGCCTTCTATCTCGGCATGCTCTGTTTCGCCCTGCGTCCGGATCGCGACGAAGGCGAATTCGGCCATGGCGAAGCCCATGTCTGATGCGGTGAGCATGATGTTACGCGAAAAAGCCGTTCACTCTTTTCGGCATCATGCTCCAGAGCCGATCAGTGCAGGATGAACTCGCCCTTCAGTGCCCGCCATTCGGTTGCTGAGATCAGCTGGCGGTGGATGTAGCGCACCGAATGCAGCGGCCCGTCGAGCTTCTCTTCCCAGAATTTCAGGAAGCCGCGCATTTCGGGAAAATCAGGGGCGAGGTCGTAATCCTGCCAGACATAGGTCTGTAGGATCACCGGGTGGTCCGGCAGGCGGTAGAGGATCTGGGCGGTCGTCAGACCATAGCCCTTCAGTTGTTTTTCCATGTCCTTATGCATCGTATTCCGCTTCTTCTTGTTCCCACTCGCGCGCTTATTAGCGCTGCATGATATGGAAACATGCGAGTGGTTAACGGAAGCTTTACAGATACTTCGTAAAAGGGCAATTTATTTTTAATATCAATGGTTTGGCAGCATCGTCCCGAGAGTGCTGCCAAAGGCTCAGCGCTTGAGATGCCGGGTCAGGCGGCGCTCGAACCAGGCCCAGAGATGGCGCAAGGCCTCGACGATGGTGAGGTAGAAGATCGCCGCCCAGAGATAGGTCTGGTAGTCGAAAGTGCGGGAGAAGGCGTAGCGGGTTTCACCCATCAGGTCGAGCACGGTGATGATGGCGACGACCGCCGAGCCCTTGATCAGCAGGATGATCTCGTTGCCATAAGGCCGAAGTGCGACGATGAGAGCCTGCGGCATGATGATCTTGCGGAAGGCGATGAACTTGTGGATGCCAAGTGCTGCGGCCGCCTCGTGCTGGCCATGCGGCACACTTTCGACGGCGCCGCGCAGGATTTCCGCCTGGTAGGCCGCGGTGTTGATGGTCATGGCAAAGAGGCCGCAATACCAGGCATCGCGGAAGAACCACCAGATGCCGACGGCCTCAAGCTGCGGCCGGAATATGCCGAGGCCGTAATAGACCAGGAACAGCTGGGCAAGCAGCGGCGTGCCGCGGAAGAAATAGATGTAGCCGTAGGCCAGCGCATTCAGCACCCGGTTCCTTGACATGCGCGCCATGGCAAGCGGCAGGGACAGGATGGCGCCGCAGATAACGGAAATGAAGACGAGGCTCAGCGTTATCCAGAGGCCATGGAGATAACGCGGCCCGTAGCGGGTGAATTTTTCCGGATCCCAGCCATTGATGACGGAGATCACCAGGAGCACCCCAAGCAGAGCCCAGAGAGCGACGAGGATATAGCCGGCCATGCGCGCCGGCGTCATCGGCTTCATCACCTTGCGGGGGGCGGGCTGCGGCGGAATCAGCGTTTCGGCGTAACTCATCGGCGGACCTCCGAACGCTTGGCCCAACGCTCGACATAGACGAGCAGAAAGGAGGAGAGGATGGCGAGCACCAGATAGAGGCAACAGGCCAGACCATAAAAGAAGAAGGGTTCCTTGGTCACGCGCACGGCGACACTCGTCTGGCGCAGGATATCGGCAAGGCTGATGATCGAGACATAGGAGGTATCCTTCAGCAGCACCATCCAGAGGTTCGTCAGGCCCGGCAGCGCGATGCGCACGAGTTGCGGCAGGATGATCAGGCGCAGCGTGCGGCCGCGATGCAGCCCAAGCGCGTCTCCCGCCTCATATTGTCCTTTGGGAATGGCGTGGAAGGCCGAGAGCAGCACTTCCGAACAGTAGGCGGAGAAGACGACCGAAAGCGCGATGACGCCGGCGAGGAAGGCGTTGATCTCGATCGGCGGTCCGTCATAACCGACGAAGGTCAGCAGAGACTGGATCAGCATCTGCATGCCGTAATAGATGATGAAGAGCGTCAAAAGCTCCGGCAGGCCGCGGAAGATCGTGGTGTAGATACCAGCCGCCAGCCGCAGCGGCTTTTCCTCCGACTGCTGGCCGAGCGCCACCAGGAAGCCGATGGCGAGGCCGATCGGTAGGGTGACGATCGCCACCGAAATGGTGACCTGCAGGCCAAGCGCAATCTCGTCGCCCCAGCCGGTATCGCCACAGGCAAGGATCGTCGACTGACCTAACCACGTGAAGATGCCAACGGGTCCGCACAGCGGATCGAATATGTGCACAATCCAGCTCCAGAAGGAGCTCAGCGCGGAAAATAATCCGCCCATGCGAGAATTCCCCTCACGGCTTTTGCCGTTTTAATCTTGCAATCCTTGTCAAACAAAAATGGCGGAAGAGCAAGCCTTCCGCCATTACCTTCGTCGGCCAGATAACGAATTTCTTATTGGCCGTAAACGTCGAAGTCGAAGTACTTGTCCTGGATCTTCTTGTATTCACCGCTGGCGCGGATCGCGGCGATCGCCGTGTTCAGCTTTTCCCTGAGCGGATCGCCCTGGCGGATAGCAATGCCTGCGCCGTTGCCATTGATTTCCTTGTCGACCGGCAGGGTCGTCAGGATCTTGCAGCAAGCGCCGGCGTCGGACTTTACCCATTCGGAGAGAACGACGACGTCGTCGATGACGGCGTCAACACGGCCGCTGGCAACGTCGAGCTTGTATTCGTCAGCGGTCGGATAGAGCTTGAGCTCGGTGTCGGCGAGATGCTTCTCGGCATAGTTGGCGTGTGTCGTGGAGGTCTGCGCGCCGATCACCTTGCCCTTGAGGCCGGCGACGTCCGATATCGTCGAATCCTTCGGCACGGCAATGGCCGGCGGGGTGTTGTAGTACTTGTTTGAGAAGTCGACGAGCTTCAGACGCTCCGGCGTGATCGACATGGAGGAGACGATCATGTCGAACTTCTTGGCGTTGAGCGCCGGGATGATGCCATCCCAGTCGGTGCTGACGAAGGTGCATTCAGCCTTCATCTCGGCGCAGAGCGCCTTGGTGATGTCGATGTCGAAGCCTTGGATGGTGCCGCTGGCATCGACGAATTCGAAGGGCGGATAGGTCGAATCGGTGCCGATCACATATTTCTCGCCATCGGCCATGGCCGATCCGGCAAAAAGGGACATCGCCGCGATCGAGGCTGCCGCGAAAATACGGGTAGAATTAAGCATGAGGATCCTCTCTGTTGGTGGCCGTCGCTCCTTATTTCTGTTGGGCTGACGGCCGCAGTTCAACGGTGCTGAGACCGCCTTGCGGCGATAATCAGACTTTTTTTCATGGAATTGCAACACAAATCCCATCGCAATTGTGCGGTGCAAATAGCAGGCGAGATGAACGCCGGCAGACTGCAACATTCACGCGAGGTTAATCCCCAACTTCTTAGAACCGGAACAAATCGGCGGCTCGGCAATTGCCATTCCGCCGTTTCGCCTCAATGCGAGGCTAGGGGCGGAACCAGGGCCTGGCGGCCTCAAGAAGCTCAAACAGGATCGAGGAAACCCGATGGGCATGAAATCAAGATTGTTCGCAAGCGCGGCTTTTCCGTTGCTTTCTTTTTCGCTGGCTTTGCAGCCGGCAGCGGCGATGGCGGCCGTGCGCGACGTCGCGACGCAGGCTTCGCCCGTGCGGCAGGCCGAGCAGGGCAGCTTCCAGGTGGCGCAGGATGCGCCTTCCGAAGAGGAGTTGCTGAAGAAGAAGCGCAAGCAGAAGGAGGAAGCCCCGGCCGAACAGGCGCCCGCCGCCGAGAAGCCGGCGCAGCAGGAAGCTCCCGCGGAAAAGCCGAAGGCTGAGCGCAAGGAAGCTCCGGCACCTGAACCCAAGGCAGAGCCTGAGGCGCCCAAGGCCGAAGCAGCGCCGAAAGAAGAGCCTGCTCAGCAGCCGGAAAGCAAGCCCGCGCGGAAAGCCAAATCGGAAGCGCAGCCCGAGGCAAAGCCCGAGGCCGAGCAGCCGGTAACCCAGGAAAAGCCGAAAAAGCCGAAGAAGACGGAGGCGCAGCAGGCCGAACCCGAACAGCAGCCGGCAGCAAAGGAAGCTCAGCCGGAAGCGGAGCAAGCACAGCCCGAAGCCAAGCCGGAAGGTGGCAAACGGGATAAAGGACAGGACAAGGCCCAGGGCAGGGATAAAGGCAAGGGTAAGGCCGAGAAAGAAGCTCAGCCTGCCGCTCCCGAAGCCGTGACACCGACTGCAGAAACGGCCAAGCCCGAAGCCACGCCTGAGGCAAAACCCGCCGCCGAGGCGCCGGCCGAGAAAAAGCCGACAAAGGGTGAGACTGCAGCACCAGCAGACAAAGCACCCACAGACAAAGCAACCGAAGGCAAGGCAACCGAAGGCAAGGCGACGGAGGACAAGGCGGCGGCACCGGAAGCCGCACCCGTCGAAAAGCCCAAGGACGGCACGGCGGCAAAGCCCGCCGGTGAGCAGCCCGCCGGCGCACAGCCGGCCGTGCCCGCAACTGACACTGCCCAGCCGCTGCCGGATGCCAGCGGCGGCCAGCAGGTTGAGCAGGCTATTCCGGCGCCGGAAAAGGCTTCGCCCGAGGAACTGGAGCGCCGCAAAAAGATCGCCGCAGATCCGGCCAAGAGCAGCGAGACCGTCGTGCTGCCGGTGGAGAACGGCGCGGCCGTGCTCGACAGCGACAAGGATGCCGACCGCAGCAAGGGCCGGGAAGGCCGCCGCGACCGCGACAGGCAGCGCGCCGACAGCCAGGAGGTGAAGGTGCCGACCTCCGATGCCGATGCACAGGCCGCCACCGGCGGCAAGGCGCCGGCGCCAGTCAAACTCGAGGCGGTGACGCGCGAGAAGGGCAGGAAGCTCGATGAGCGGCCACGATTCGTCCGTCCCGACGGCGCGCGCTTCGACGACCGCGGCGACGACAGCCGTGTGATCATCCAATACGACAACAGGACGATCGTGCGCGGCGACGATGACAGGCGCTTCCTGCGCGACGGCGAACGGCCGAGCTACGAAGAGCTCTCCGGCGACCGCTACCGCGAGACGATCACGCGGCCGGAAGGCTATCGCATCGTGACGATCCGCAACCGCTACGGCGACATCATCCAGCGCTCGCGCGTCGATGCCCGCGGACGCGAGAACGTGCTCTATTATTCGCAGGATCTCTATGACGATCCGGACCGCGACTATTTCGAGGATCCGGGCGCCGACCTGCCGCCGATGCGGCTGCGTGTGCCGCTCAGCGACTACATCATCGACACCCGCAGCGACCCGAACCGGGACTATTACGAGTTCCTGAGCGAGCCGCCCGTCGAGCCGGTCGAGCGCGTCTATTCGCTGGATGAGGTGAAGTATTCGGCCCGTATCCGCGACAAGGTGCGTCGCATCGATCTCGACACGATCACCTTCGCGACCGGCAGCGCCGATATCCCAATGACCCAGGCGCGCACGTTGCGCAAGGTCGCCGACGCGATCAGCCAGGTGCTCGAGAAAGATCCGAGCGAAACCTTCCTGATCGAGGGTCATACCGATGCTGTCGGCTCAGACCAGAGCAACCTGATCCTCTCCGACCAGCGGGCGGAATCGGTCGCCAACGTGCTCTCCGACGTCTACGGCATCGCGCCGGAGAACCTCGCGACGCAGGGCTATGGTGAGAACTACCTGAAGGTCAACACGTCGGCCCCTGAGCAGGAAAACCGCCGCGTCACCATCCGCCGCGTCACGGCACTGGTCCGCCCGGTCGCTGCCAACAAGTGATGATGTGGATGCCCCTCTCCATTCTTGGGGAGGGGCATTCCGTTCTTTCTTCTGCTTTCCAAGCGGCTTGATGGATGGTTGAGACGTGCGGCTTCTTCTCCCCACCGGGGCGGTGCCGGCAGGAGAGCGGATTGTCGTCGATCATCGGAGGCATTGCGACGCCTTTAGCGCCTATGCGGGGCTGCCGACGCCACGTATCTTTGAATTCATACGGCGCAAATCGCGATGGCCGCATGCCCTTTTGGTGGATTGCCGGATAAGCTCACTGTGCTTTCTTAGCCGACCGTATCTCCGGTACTTTTAAGGAAAAAGTGCATTTTTTGGGTATCAATTGGAACGCTAATCCTGTCATCCGGGCCAACGCGCGATGACGCGTGGATCTGGGCAGTAAAGGCCGCTGACCCGACCTTGCCAATCGCCAGTGTGTATGGACCGAGAGGCTCGATATCGGCGACATGAAGGCTCACAGTTGGAACGTTGGGATCCCCAACCATAGTATGTTCCGGTCGGATTCCGAGAACCACTGACTGTTCCACTGCCGCCGAAAGGCTCTCGGCTCTTTGTGTAGGAACCGGAATGTCGACCCCACCTTCGGCTTGGAAGGCAATTTCACCGGAGTTTTGCACAAGTCGCCCCTCGATGAAATTCATGCTTGGCGAACCGATGAAGGCAGCGACAAAGAGGTTCTTCGGGGATTCATAAAGGGTGATCGGGTCAGCGGCCTGCTCGATCCGCCCTTGATTCATAACCACGACCCGATCTGCCATCGTCATCGCCTCTACCTGATCGTGTGTAACGTAGACGATCGTGGTTTTGAGCCTGCGGTGTAAGAGCTTGATTTCTGTCCGCATTTCAATGCGCAATTTAGCGTCGAGGTTGGACAGTGGTTCGTCGAACAGGAACACATCCGGCTGGCGAACGATCGCTCGGCCAATCGCCACACGTTGGCGTTGGCCACCTGAGAGCGCGTTCGGCTTGCGTTTCAAATAGGCACCGAGATTGAGAATGCGCGCCGCATTTGCAACGGCGGCATCGATGTCCTGCTTCGGAGTTCCGCGCACCTTCATGCCGTAGCCGATGTTTTCGGCGACTGTCATATGCGGATAGAGCGCGTAATTCTGAAACACCATCGAGCAATTGCGCAGACCCGGGCGCAGCGCAGTAACGTCCCGCTCGCCGATACGGATTTCCCCTGACGTCGTCTGTTCCAGCCCCGCGATCATCCGCAGGGTGGTTGTCTTCCCGCAGCCGGAAGGCCCGACAAGAACCACGAATTCCTTGTCGGCAATTGCCAAATCGAGCGGAGGAATGACCTCAACGCTACCAAAGGATTTGGTGACCTGATCCAAACGCACCTGGGACATGCTGTAACCTTTTCATGAGAATTCCATCGCCTGGCCCCAGCGCATCGGCCCGAAAATCGGAATCGATTTTCGGAAAGCACGATGCGAGAAAGAGTTAGAGCGTCCTTCGTCCGAAAGGACGCACGGCGCTCTAAGCGGCGATGGTTTGCTTCTTCTTTCAACGATGTCTGATCTCATCCCGGCACCGCCGGGATGAGATGTTGAGGATGGGCTTACTTCGCAGGCAGGCCCATCGACGAACGATAGGCTGCCAGTTGCTTGTCGCGGCCGAACTCGTCCGTCAGCTTGTTCCATCCGGCAGCCACGGTATCCAGCGCCTGCTGCGGCGTCACCTCTCCAGCCAATGCCTTGGAAAGCTCGATTTCGAGAATTTCCGTATAGGAGAAATAGCCCGGCAGGCGCATGTCGAGCGCCGTGTTCTTGGCGGTCACCGCGTCCTTCTGGCTTCCAAGATATTCCTTGGCCTCACGCTCGGAAAAGATCTTCGACCACAACGCCGTATTTGTCGTGTGCGAAAGACGGTAAGGATTGACGCCTGTGCCGCCGGTGATGGCCGCCTGACCAGAAACCGCCGGGCTCGTCAGGAACTGGATATAGTTCCAGGCCGCCTCCTGGTTCTTGGAGGACGACGGAACAGCCGCCTGCCAACCGCCGAAGGCCATGAAGGAAGTCTGGACGACCTCGGGCTGCTTGTCCCACTTTTTGGTCTTGTAGTTCCAGATCTCGTCGGAGCCCGGCAGCGATGCCGAACCGACATTGCCGGCAACCTTCGACTGCTTCGGGTCGGCGGCGATGACGCCGGTATCGCCCCAGCCGATCGATTCCGCGACCTGGCCACCGGCAAAGGCCGCGTTCACTTCGCCGAACGAGAAGTTGAGAGCGTTCGGCGGTGCGAGCTTGGAGGCGCGGATATATTCCTCAAGGCCGCGCACCCAGCCCGGATTGTTGACCTGTGCATCCATCGTATCCGGATCGAAGAACATGCCGCCGGGATTGTCGGGATGGCTGGTGTATCCCGCTACGTGACTGAACAGGAACCAGAATTGCTGGCCACCACGGCGGAAGGCTTCCGCCGTGCCCCAGAGGCCCTTGTCCGGCTGCTGGAAGAATTCGGCGATGTCGAGATACTGCTTCCATGTCTTCGGCGGGGCCAGATCGTAGCCATACTTCGCCTTGAAGGCGCTCTGGTTTTCCGCGTTTTCAAACAGATCAATGCGGTAGGTATAGGTATGGGCATCACCGTCCATGGTCTGCGACAGGACCTTGCCGTTCCAGACCATCAGTTGCTCGCGGTAAACCGGCGCGATGTCCTCCCAGTCGGCACCTGATTGCATATTCTTCGGCATTTCTGAGAGAAAGTCGGTGAAGTCCGGTGCCCAGGCCGGCGCAAAGGCGACCACGTCGAACGTGTCTTCGCCCGAAGTCAACGAGGTTACGATTTTCGGATAGAGTTCCGACCACGGAAATTCGACGACATTCACCTTGCCGCAGGTCTTTTCTTCCCAGCCCTTGGCCGCGAGTTGCAGTGCAGAGGCGATATAGGGCCCAGTCTGCGTCGTGGCCGTGAGTGTGACACCGGTGTAGTCCGGTTCGCACGCGAGCGCCGGTGCGGTGCCCGCCGCCGCAAACAGTACCGCGGCCGTTGAACTCAGTAGCAATCTTCTCATGTTTTCCTCCCCGGAATTGAACAATGACTAGGCTTGTCGAACGGTCACTTTATTGCTCCTAAAAGCAGGCCAGACCGCATCAGCCTGCTCAAAATGCCCGCCATGACGACCATGGGTATGATCGCGACCAGGGCGGCTGCCGATATCGACCACCACTCGTCGCCGCGCTGGCTGTTTTGCCCTGCGACGAGAATGGGAAGGGTCTGCCATTTGGAACTGGTCAGGAAGAGTGCGAACAGGAACTCGTTCCAGACGAAGGCGAGCGTGATCATGAATGTCGCGATCAGGCCCGGCTTGGACATGGGCAGGACGATACCGAAGAAAATTCTCCACGACGGCACATTGTCGACCATCGCCGCCTCTTCGACTTCAACCGGCAGTGCCGCAAAGAAATCGCGCATCAGCCAGATCACGATCGGCAGCGAGAAGGCGACATAGGCGAAGGTGAGCCCTGTATAGGTGTCCACCAGCTTGAACCCCAACTTGCCGATTTCCGTGTACATCAGGAACAAGGCAAAGGCGGCGACGATCGGCGGAAACATGCGCTGGCTCACAAACCAGAAGACGATATCATCATTGCCGAGGAGCGGCCCTGGAAGCTTCATTCGGCTGGAGCCGATGGCGAGGGCAAGCGCTGCAACAAAGGCAAAGATCAGCGAAATAGCCTGCCCGTAGCCCAGCACATGACGGCCGAGAAGATATCCGCCGAAGGCAACAACGACGAAAATCACCCCGGACAGCAGCTTGACCTCGAAGGTGAAGCGCACCAGCGCATAGGCTGCCATCGATCCGATGAAGGTGGCCAGCACCGATGCGGAAAGCCCGATGATCGTCGAGGCGATGAAGGTGTTGTAGAACTGGCCGCGCGCGCCCGACAGAAGCTCGCTCCAGGCTGTCAGCGTCGGGTCGAAGTCGACAAATGGAATATAGGTTGGCCCGCCGACGACGCCGAGCGGCGACTTGAACGAGGTGATCGCCACCCAGTAAAGCGGAAAGAAGGTGAAGGCCAGCCAGAGCAGGCAGCCTGCGAGCGCCCACCAGCGGCCGGATCCTTTGAGGTCACGCACGCTCATTTGTGCTTCTCCAGATAAGGCTTCAGGATGGCGAGATAGACGAGCCCGATCACGGTAATGACGATCAGAAACAGGAAGGACAGGGCGGAGGTGTAGCCGAGGTTGAACTTCTTGAAGCCCTCCTGATACGCGAACAAGGTGAGCGTTTCGGTCGAAATGCCGGGCCCTCCGCCTGTCATGACGAACACCGTGTCGATGATCTTGTAGCTCTCGATGAGGCGGATGAAGACCACCGCCACCGAAATTGGCAGCATCATCGGGAAAGTGATCCCCCAGAACTGCTGCCAGGGGCTGGCATTTTCAAGCGCGGCAGCCTCGTAGACGTCCTCCGGTAGGGTTTGCAAGCCGGCAAGAAGCATGAGGATGACGAAGGGTGTCCACTGCCACACTTCGACGGAAATGATGGCGCCGATAGCCCATCTGGTCTGCGTCAGAAACGGCAGGTTGGGAAAACCGAAGACGGTCATCAGCTCATTGAGCGGGCCCATCGTGGGATTGAGGATCTGGCGGGCAATCAGTGCAACGGCAACGGGCGCCACCAGCATCGGCACCAGGAAGCTGACCCGGAACAAGCCTTCGCCGGGCACACGACGGCTGAGCGCCAGCGCCACGGAAAAACCGATGACATATTGCAGCGTCACCGCGACAGAGGCGATGATCGTCGTCGTCCAGGTGACACTCCAGAAGCGCGGATTCTGAAGCAGTTCCGTATAGTTGCCGAAGCCGACGAAACGCGCGGGGATCGGCGGCACGAGCCGCAGGCTCATGAAGCTGGTGGTCAGCGAATAGATCAGCGGGAAGATCGAAATCACCAGCACGATCAGCAACGCCGGCCAGATGAAGAAGTGTTTGACTGGATCGTTGCGGGTCATGCTGCGTCTCCCTTCTGGAGAAGCGCCTCGATTTCCTCGATCTTCGGCATTGCAGGCGCGGTACCCCGCCGCGTCACCGCAATACCGGCGGTCGCGCAGCCGAAACGCACGGCCTCGACCGGACTAGCGCCCCGCGAGAGCGCTGCCGAGAAGCCACCGACAAATGCGTCGCCGGCGCCGGTGGTATCGATGACTGCTCCCGACGAGACCGCCGGAACATGAACCGATTGCCCGGCCGTATGATAGAGCACACCGCGACCACCCAGGGTGATCAGCGCGGCTTTCACGCCCTTGGCAAGAAAGGCGTCGCCAGCCCGTCTGGCGTCGTCGAGCGTGTCGAGCGGAAAACCGACGATGGCCGCCGCCTCGGTTTCGTTTGGCACGATATAGTCGCAGAGCGGATAGATCGTGTCTGGAAACGGCTCGGCCGGCGCGGGATTGAAAACAGTGGTAACGCCGGCCGCATGGGCGATTTCGAGGGCGCGTTGCGCCGCTTCAGCCGGTTGTTCGAGCTGGGTCACGAAAACAGCCGATTGTTCGATGGTTTCGCGTGCCGCTTCGACATCACCAACGCCGATGGTGCCTGCGGCACCTGGATAGACGATAATCGCATTGTCGCCGTTACCGTCATTCACGTAGATGAAGGCAGCGCCGGTCGGCATATCGTCCATCTGTACAACCTTCGGCGTCACGCCTGCTTCCGCATAGGTCTTCAGCGCCATGTCGCCGAACGTGTCACGGCCGATCTTCGAGATGAAGGAGACCGTTCCACCGGCGCGGGCAGCAGCGACAGCCTGGTTGGATCCCTTGCCGCCCGGGCCTACTGCAAAACCGGTCCCGGTGATGGTCTCGCCAACGTTTGGCATGCGCTTGGCCAGATAGGCCGTGTCGGCGACGAAAATCCCGAGGATCGAAACACCCACCTTCATTATCGTTTCCCCTCAAACGGTTTCCGGCGGAATCACGCCTTTGGTGAAGAGGAAGCAGCCGTAGAAGCGGTTTTCGCCCGTAGTGATGACGCAATAGGCCTTTTTGGCCTCCTCATAGAAGGCGAAACGCTCGATGCCATACATCGGCGCCGGCTTGCCCTCGGCGCCGTCGATAACGGCCTGGACTTCTTGCTGCACTGGAGGGATCTCGTCCGGCGCGCCCATGATTTCCATTCGTCCGGCGGACGGCTGCAGCGGCGTATCCAGCGGCATTACCGAAAGAATAGCTTTGATGGCGCGGGCAGCAGACACATTGTCTATGCGCAGCAGCTTGCCGAGCACCGTTTGCCGGGCAATGGCATCCGAAGGAAAATTGGTGTCGGAAACGACGACCGTGTCGCCATGCCCCATGGACCGGAGCGCATGCAGCACATCCGCATTCAGAGCCGGATCGATATTCTTCAGCATGAAAATCCTCCCTTAGTTGCACCATTTCGCAGCACCTCGTGCCCGCAAAACAGAGCCCAATAACCGCAGCTCCGTTACAGCTCTGCGATTCCCTCAAATTCCGTTGTTCTCGCCTGCCGGTGCGGTTCTCCTCCCGCCCGGATGACCAGAGTTGGAGCCCTTATTCTCCGTAGGGGATCCAGATATTCTTCACATCCACAGCGCGGCGAAGGTATAGCGCGCCTTCGGCAGCGGCTCTGTCCATCCAGTCCGTCGCCTTGCCATTGTCCACGAAGGTTCGCTTGAGATTGCCCGAAGACAGCTTCTCCACCGTCGTCGAAAGTTCCGCCGAGCCGAAGGCCCACAACGCATCAACGTCATTGTGCGCGGCAAGGATCTTTGCCAGTTCGATCGCCGACCCGGTGACGATATTCACGACGCCGGCAGGCGCATCCGACGTTTCCAGAACGGAATAGAAATCCGTGGCCGAAAGCGGGAAGGCCTCACTTGGCACGGCGACGACACGATTGCCGGTGGCAATCAACGGTGCAATCAGACTGATAAAGCCGAGCAGCGGCGCTTCCGGCGGGCAAATGACGCCAACGACGCCGATGGCTTCCGGTATGGCCAAGGCAACGCCGCGAAGCGGCGGCTGGTGAATGCCGCCTTCATATTTGTCCGCCCAGGCTGCGTAGGTGAAGAGACGGGAAATCGCGGCGTCGACCTCGGCGTTTGCATTGGCTGCGGAAGCTCCGGTCATCGCTGTTATCCGCGAGGCGAACTCGTCGGCGCGGCCACTGAGGTTTTCGGCGATGTAATAGAGAATCTGGGCGCGGCTATGAGTGGTCGCATTCGACCAGGCGGAGGCGGCCTGTGCGGCAACCACCGCATTGCGGATGTCCTTGCGGTTGCCTTCGCCGACCTCCCCGATCGCCTTGCCCTTGGGCGAGGCGATGACACGGGAATAATTGCCGTCCGGGCGTGCCTGCTTGCCGCCGATGAAGAGCTTTGCCGTCCGGTCGATGCTTGGCAGGGCAAAATCGCCGGCAACCGGCTTTAGTTGCGAAAGTGCGGGCATAGCTGCGCGCGCCTTGCGACCGACCCAAGCCTTCGGCTTCAGATATTCGTAGCAACCTTCGCGTCCGCCTTCGCGGCCGAATCCGGATTCGCGCTTGCCGCCAAAACCGACGGCGGCATCGAAAAGATTGGTGGCATTCACCCAGACCACGCCGGCTGCAAGCTTTGCCGCAACGTTCAGCGCCAAGCCGATCGTCTCGCTCCAGACGCTGGCGGCGAGGCCGTAGCGGGTGTGATTGGCAAGCTGGATAGCCTCTTCCGGTGTGCGGAAAGTCATGGAGACCGCAACCGGCCCGAAAATTTCCTCGGTCGCGACGATCGATGTCGGCTGCACGCCGCTGAGAAGCGTCGGCGGGTAAAAGCTGCCGCCCTTCGGCAGGTCGATCTTGGCCTGATGCAGTGTCGCGCCTTCTGAAACTCCCTTTTTCACCAGCGCTTCGATACGCGTCAATTGCACGGGCGCTATGATCGCACCCATATCGATGCACTTGTCCAAAGGCTGACCGACCCGCAATGTCTCCATCCGGCGCTTCAGCCGCTCATGGAAAAGATCGGCAATGCCTTCCTGGACCAGAAGCCGCGAACCGGCGCAGCAGACCTGTCCCTGGTTGAACCAGATCGCGTCGACCACGCCTTCCACGGCGCCGTCGATATCGGCGTCGTCAAAAACGACGAAAGGGGACTTGCCGCCGAGTTCCAGCGTCAAGGATTTGCCGCTACCCGCGGTACGCTCGCGAATAACGCGCCCGACTTCGGTCGATCCGGTAAAGGCAATTTTGTCGATATCCTCATGCCCGACGAGCAGCGCGCCTGTTTCACCTTCGCCGGTCACGATATTGAGTACGCCCGGCGGAAGGCCCGCCGCGGATGCCAGTTCGGCAAAGAGAAGGGCCGTCAGCGAGGTGAATTCGGCAGGCTTCAGGATGACGGTGTTGCCGAGCGCCAAAGCCGGCGCCACTTTCCAGGCCAGCATCAGGAACGGGAAATTCCACGGGATAATCTGGCCGACGACGCCCACCGGCACATGATCGGCAAATTCCGTGTCCTGGATTTGCGCCCATCCGGCGTGATGATAGAAATGACGGGCTGCCAGGGGCACGTCGAGATCGCGGGTTTCGCGGATCGGCTTGCCATTGTCGATTGCCTCGACCACAGCAATCAGACGCGCATGGCGCTGGATCATCCGGGCAAGTGCATAGAGATGGCGCGACCGCGCGTGGCCCGGCAGTCGCGCCCATGACGCCTGTGCCTTGCGGGCCGCAGCAACCGCGTTGTCCACATCCGCCGCGCCGCCGTTTGCGAGCTTCGCCAGGACCTTGCCGGTGGCTGGCTCGAACGTGTCGAAGTTCTTGCCCGATGCGGAGGGCACGAATGCGCCATTGATGAAGTGACCGAAACCGGAAGCGTGGCGCGCCAGCCAGCCGCGAGCTTCGGTATCGGATTCGGGGGCGGGGCCGTAGGACATCTCGTCGAAATACTTTGCAACAGTCATCTGGATCATCCAATCGGGTGTCTGTTGAGGGCTGAATAGGCACCGGTGACGTGATGCTCCAACTGCCGCTCGATATCAGCAAGCAAGCTTGATGCACCGATACGGAAGAGATCGGACTCCAGCCACTCGCGCCCCAGTTCGTCCTTCATCAGGAACTGGTAGTTCAACACGTCCTTCGCCGCTGAAATGCCTCCGGCCGGCTTGTAGCCGATCTTGATACCGGTGCGTTCCTGATAGGCGCGGATCGCCCGCAGCATGGTCAATGTCACGGCCAGCGTCGCATTGATGCCTTCCTTGCCGGTCGAGGTCTTGATGAAATCGGCTCCCGCCATCATGCAGACCAGCGAGGCCTTGGTGACGTTGCGGAGCGTCTTCAGGTCGCCGGTCGCCAGAATGGCCTTGACATGCGCATCACCGCAGGCGGCGCGATATTCTTTCATTTCCTCGTAGAGTGCTGTCCAGTTGCCGGTCAGTACATGCTCGCGGGTGATGACGATGTCGATTTCCTTCGCGCCATCGGCAACTGACGCCTCGATTTCCTTGACCTTGAGGTGGTGCGGGCTGAGGCCGGCAGGGAAACCGGTCGAAACCGCGGCGACCGGAATGCCGGAATCTCCGAGCGCCTCGACGGCCGTTGCAACAAAACGATGGTAGACGCAGATGGCGCCGGTGGTGATCGACCGGCCGCTCATGCCAAGCGAATCCAGAATGTCGGCGCGTATCGGATTCATCGCCTTCGCGCACAACCGCTTGACGCGTTCGGGGGTATCGTCGCCGTTCAATGTCGTCAGGTCGATGCAGGTCACCGCCTTCAGGAGCCAAGCCGCCTGTGCGTCCTTTTTGACGGTCCGGCGTCCGGGAAGCGAGGCTACGCGGCGCTCGGTGGCAGACAGGTTGACCCGGGTGTCAAGCACCCAAGACAGATCGAGTTCCATCCCGGTATTGCGCGGCCGGTTATGGGTGCCGCCCGGCAATCGCGAAGGGCCTCCATGATGCGCCGCGTTTGCCGCATTGTGAACAGCAACGGTTTCCAACTAGAATCCTCCCGATCCGAGCGTGAAGATCCTGTTGCCATCAAGTGCAGAGGCACGCAGAGGAAGCTTCACGACTGGCTCAAATGTGATTTTTTTTTCACTGTTTGTGAGGTTTGCATCACCGCGCCGCTGCGTCAAGTTTAGATTTCGCCAGACGCAGAAAAAATGCGGGATTTCTCAATCGAAATCGTTCATGCCGTTTTCGGTGATGACCACGTCGAACGACTTCATGTCGCTGAAAAAGGCTGGCTTGAGCTTGCCAATTTTGCTGCTGTCGGCGAGAAGAATATTCTTTCGTGCCCGGGACATCGCCTTTTTCTTGATCTCCGCTTCGTGAAAATGCGCGCAGGTTGCGCCACGCCGGGCATCGACACCGGCTGCCGATAGAAATGCCACGTTGATCACAAGCTGATCGAGCATTTCCAGCCCCGTGGCACCGGAAAAGCTCGCCGATGCTGGGTGGTAAAGACCACCGAGCATAACAAGGCGAACGTTGGGTTTTCGCGTCAGGCGATCAGCGACATTCATGGCGTAACAGATCGCCGTTATGTGAATCTGGTCTGGGAGGAGATCGACCAGATAGGGTAAGGTGGTGCCGCAATCGAAAAACACCGTATCATCATGGTGAATGTAATCAATAGCTTGTGTGCAAACTTGCCGTTTTGCAGCGGCATGACTGTCGGCTGCCTTGGAAATTTCATAGGGATCGTTTTCCGCTTCGACAGCTGCAACGATGTGGCCGCCGAGAAACGCGAATTGGTCTGCATTGGCGCTGACATCACGCCGAACCGTCATCTCTGAGACGCCCAGGATCTCCGCAGCATTCTTGATGTGCAGAATGCGATGTTGTGAAAGGGCCTCGGATAAGACTGCGATGCGCCGGCCCTTGCGACTATCCATATCGCATCTCTCCCTTATCGTTTACACCTGGAATAGTGTTCTGATGAAAATTTAACAAGGGACTGCCGTTCTCATCTTGTTTGTCCCTCGAGCTACGATTCGGCATTTGCGCCGAGCTGCAGCTTCTGCACCAGCCGGTTGCGCGCAACATGGCATATCGTCTCAATTTTACAGGGAAACCCCGCAATTTGAAATGAGAATTTGTGACCAATCTTCCATTTTTGTGATGGAATAGTCACAAAACTGCATGGATGGTGCCTCACTTCGGCTGCGGGAAGCGGGTGACGACGAGATCGATATTCTCGGCCGGCAGGGGCGAGTTCGTCACGCCTCTGGTCGGGTGGCCTTCCGACCAGAGGCTTCATCCTCGCGACTGCTGAGGACATTCCTGGCTGCGCGCGCTACTCGCCGGCTTTCCTTGCTGCCGTTTCGATCGCATCGGCAACCTTTTCCGGTTGGGAGGCGAAGACGGCGTGGCTTGCCTTTATTTCAGTCACGTCGCTTCCGGCACGTTTTGCCATGTCGCGTTCAAGCTCGGGGTTGATGGAGCGATCCTCGGTGGCGACGATCGACCAGCTTTTCTTGGTCCGCCATGCCGGCTGAGTGATCTTGGCGGAGAATGCCTGCTTCGAGGCGAAGACCTGTGACTTTGCCATGAAATCGGCTTCGGCTTGCGGAAGGTCGGCTGCGAAATCCGCGGCGAAGGCGCCCGGATCGAGATAGAGATATTTGCCGTCCTTCGTTTCCTTTATATCCATGCTGCCGGCGGGCTTCGAGCTGGCGAGGCTCAGCAGGCTTTCGCCCTTGTCGGGCTGGAATGCCGCGACATAGACCAGGCCCGCGACCGCGGGATCGTTGCCGGCTTCGGTGATGACCATGCCGCCATAGCTGTGGCCGACGAGCAGGACCGGGCCGTCCTGAAGGTCGAGAACGCGCTTGGTCGCCGCCACATCGTCGTCGAGCGAGGTAATGGGTTGCTGGACGATGGTGACGTTGAAGCCGCGCTTCTCGAGAATGTCCGTCGCCTTGCGCCATCCCGAGCCATCGGCCAGCGCGCCGTGGACGATCACGATGTTCTTGACCGCGGCAGCCTCTGCTGCGAACGCGATGGCGGTGGTGGCAAATGCAAGCGCTGCCGTGAAAAGAAGACGTTTGTTCATGAGTATCACTCCTTTGGTCATTGTTGATGATCGGGATATTGATGCGTTTCAGGTTCAGCCGAACGTGAAGGCGTAAGCCTGCACGCCGGGATCGAGGAAGCGGATCTCGAAGTTGCGGGCGGCGACCGTGCCGGACTGGCGGACGAGCTGATAAAGCCTCGTCGCGGTCACCGTGCCATTGCCGTCGGCATCGATGTCTGACCCATGGTCGGGCCCTGGCGCCTTGCCGTCGATCTTCACCTGGAAGCGGATCGGCTTGTCGCCGGCACCCGGCCCAAGAACGAGATGCAGATCGCGGGCGCTGAAGCGATAGGTGATGCCACCGCCCGACTGATCAAGCGTCGCCTGATCCCGGCCGACGATCCAGGTTCCGGACAGGCCCCAGCCATTGAGGCCCGGTTCGCCGATTGTATAATTTTGTGCCAGGTCAGCCTGCAGCCCTTCCGGAGAGGCGAAATTCGCCGCCTGTTCGTAGCCGAGATAGGTCTCGCCGGAGCGGATATTGCGGAGATCTGGGCCTGCTTCCACGCCCTTGGCATCCGGCGCGACCGGCGCGCTTGCCGTCGTCTGGCTGCCGGCCTCGCGCAACAGGTCCTGAATGGCCTTTTCGGTCCTGTTGTAATTGCCTTCGCCGAAATGGTGGTAGCGAATCTGACCCTTGGCATCGATCAGATAGGCGGCAGGCCAGTAGCTGTTTTCGAAAGCGCGCCAGATTTTGTAATCATTGTCGATCGCAACGGGATAGCCGATCTTGAAATCGTCGATTGCGCTTTTGACGTTGTCGATCTTCTTCTCGAAGGCAAATTCCGGGGCGTGGACGCCGATGACGACAAGGCCTTGATCGGCGTATTTTTCCGCCCAGGCCCTGACATAGGGGATCGTGCGAATGCAGTTGATGCAGGAATAGGTCCAGAAGTCGACGAGCACGACTTTGCCCCGCAATTGCTCTGATGTCAGAGGCTTAGAGTTCAGCCATTCGACCGCGCCGTCGAGCGAAGGGGCGTGGCCTTCGACGGGCAAGTCGCTACGGAAGGGTTTCTTCGCATCAGCTGCGGCGATCATCACCTCGTTGCTCGCCAGCTCGGAAGATGCGCCACTGAGTGGCTTTGCATGCAGCCTGTCGAGCACGGCCTGTTCCAGCGATGTGGTGCTGGCATAGGAGAGCCGGGCGAGCAGGCTGGTGTCGAGGCCAAGCGCGATGACGGCGACACCCGCCAGGACGGCAGCGCCGAGCCCCTGACGAATCCTGTCGCCAACGCCGAGCGAACGCTTCATGGCGGCGAATATCCGGCCACCGACCAGCAGGGCTACCGCAAGCGAACTTGCAGCACCAGCGGCATAAGCGATCAGCAGGAAGGTCGTTTGCAGATTGGCGCCCTGCAATGCAGCTCCGGTCAGCACAAGGCCGAGAATCGGACCGGCGCAAGGCGCCCAGAGCATTCCGGTGGCAACGCCGAGAAGAAGCGCGCTCTTCACTGTCGTGGTGCCGCGCCCGCCGCCGGTGGCGTTCAGAAGATTGTTGCCAAGATCGACGACCGGCCGGGCAAGCGTGCTTGCCAAACGCGGCGAAAGCAGGCTCGCGCCAAAGAGGGCAAGCAGGACGATGGCGGCAAGGCGGCCATATTCATTGGCGCGAATGGCCCAGCTGCCGCCGACCGCGGCCAGTGTGGCGACCAGCGCGAAGGTGGCGGCCATGCCCGCCAGCATCGGCAGCGTGCTTCTGACGAAGGGCTGTCCGGCGCGGGCAAAGACGAAGGGGAGGATGGGGAGGATACACGGGCTGAGGATCGTCAGCGCGCCTCCGAGATAGGCAATGATCAGAAGTGTCATCATCGTTTCCTTTGAAACCGATTGATCGGGCTCTGGGCGGCGATGGGGCCTGAACCAGCAACGGCGGGGATATGGCCGGTGTGAAGTATCCCCGATGTGTCCGGCTTTGCGGGAAAATGTACCGAAGTGTCGGGGTAGGGCGGCAGCGATACAAAGCGATACAAACTGCCGCAGCCGCGAGGAGACGACTGCAGCCAAGGCGACCACTTGCCGAGGCCGCGCGATTGTATCGGAATGTATCCAGGCGGCCGGAAGCTACATCCGCATTCAAAAAACGGTTGCTTGCGACATATCAGGGATACAAGTAGAGCGCCTTTTCGCGACCGTGATCCATTCGACAGGAGAGACCGATGTCAGAGCAAATCAACCATCACCGCCGCCGTTTCTTCGGCATGACGGCAATCGCCCTTGCGGCCGTCGAATTCGGCGTGGCCGGCACGGCTGCCGCCCAGTCGTCTGCGACTGCCGCATCGGTGCCAGCTATAAAGCCCGGAACCAACACGTCCTTCGAAGCGCTGAAGCAGGTCAAGGCAGGCGTGCTCGACATCGGTTATGCCGAGGCGGGAAAGGCGGATGCCCCCGTCGTATTGCTCCTGCATGGCTGGCCCTATGACATCTATAGTTTCGTCGATGTCGCACCGCTGCTTGCCACGGCGGGCTACAGGGTGATTGTGCCTTATCTGCGCGGCTACGGGACGACCCGCTTCCTGGACGACCAGACGCCGCGCAACGGCCAGCCGTCAGCGCTCGCCGCCGATATGATCGCGCTGCTCGATGCGCTTGATATCGAGAAAGCTGTCATTGCCGGCTATGACTGGGGCGGGCGGACCGCCAACATCATGGCGGCGCTCTGGCCCGAGCGCTGCAAGGCGATGGTATCGGTCAGCGGCTACCTGATCGGCAGCCAGGAGGCCAACAAGAAGCCGCTTCCGCCCAAAGCCGAACTTGCCTGGTGGTACCAATTCTATTTCGCCACCGAACGCGGACGTATGGGTTACGAGAGCAACACGCATGATTTCGCAAAGCTCATCTGGCAGACGGCATCGCCGAAGTGGAACTTCGACGATGCGACATTCGACAGGTCGGCCGCTGCCTTCGACAATCCCGACCACGTCGCCATCGTCATTCACAATTATCGCTGGCGCCTGGGGCTTGTCGAAGGCGAGGCAAAGTACGATGCCTACGAGTCGACGCTCGCCGCAACGCCTGTCATTTCGGTGCCGACCATCACCATGGAAGGCGATGCAAACGGTGCGCCGCATCCGCAGCCTTCCGCCTACGCCGGAAAATTCTCCGGCAAATACGAGCATCGCACCATCGGCGGCGGCATCGGCCACAACCTGCCTCAGGAAGCGCCGCAGGCTTTTGCGCAGGCGGTCATAGACGTCGATCGTTTCTAGGTCGACGCTGCCGTGCAGCGCCTCGTTGCTCCGGCCAGCGGAATATGCGTAGGTCGCGTCTGTCGCTTCGGTCAGGAACAAAGCGACCGGCGCGGCCGCTTCTATTGATGGGGAATAGGGAAATATGGATCATGTCGATCACATCCTGATCGTCGATGACGATCGCGAAATCCGCGAGCTGGTATCGGGCTACCTGCAGAAGAATGGCCTGCGCACGAGCGTTGCTGCCGACGGACGGCAGATGCGCAGTTTTGTCGACGCCAATGCCGTCGACCTGATCGTGCTCGACGTGATGATGCCCGGCGACGACGGGCTGGTGCTGTGCCGCGAACTGCGCGCCGGCCGGCACAAGGCGATCCCGATCCTGATGCTGACGGCCCGCACCGACGAGATGGACAGGATCCTCGGGCTGGAGATGGGCGCCGATGATTATCTTCCCAAGCCCTTTGCTGCGCGTGAGCTTCTCGCCCGCATCAAGGCGGTGCTGCGGCGGACGCGGATGCTGCCGCCCAACCTGCAGATCAGCGAAGCCGGACAATTGCTGACCTTCGGCGACTGGCGGCTCGATACGGTTGCCCGGCACCTTCTCGACAGGGAAGGGACCGCGATTGCGCTGAGCGGCGCCGAATACCGTCTGCTCCGCGTCTTCATCGATCACCCGCAACGTGTGCTCAATCGCGACCAGCTTCTGAGCCTGACGCAGGGCCGCGACGCCGATCTCTTCGATCGCTCTATCGATCTCCTGGTCAGCCGCCTGCGTCAGCGGCTGGGCGACGATGCGCGCGAACCGACTTATATCAAGACGGTGCGCAGCGAAGGCTATGTGTTTTCCGTCCCGGTCGAAATATCGGAGCCGCGCCAATGAAGGCGGCAATCCCCTTGCCTTCGGGCCTGACGTGGCCGAGCACATTGCGGTCGCGGATCTTCCTGATCCTGCTGATCGGGCTGGCCTTGGCCTACGGGCTGTCCTTCAGTGTGCTCTATATGGAGCGCTACATGTCGGCGAAGGCCGTGATGCTCGGCACGCTGGAAAACGATGTTGCAACGTCGATTGCGGTTCTCGATCGGCTTCCGCCCGGCGAGCGCGGCGACCTGCTCGACCGGCTGAGCCGCGGCAATTACCGTTTCGTGCTCGGGCCCGGCCTTCCCGGCGTGCCTGACACGTCAAGCAAAGGGGCGGAAATCTCAGGAAAGATCGAGGAGGCTATCGGGCACCGCTTTCCAATCCGGATCGAACGGATTCCAGGCGATGTGAACCGGCTGCAGGCGCATCTGACGTTGAGCGACGGAAGCCCCTTGACGATCGACGTCACGCCGAAGGGTGTCATGCCTATTGCCGCATGGCTGCCTTATGTCTTTATCGTCCAGATGGCGCTGCTGATCCTCTGCACCTGGTTTGCGGTTCGCCAGGCGATCCGGCCGCTCGGCGAGCTTGCCGCCGCCGCCGATGCTCTCGACCCGAACAAGGACGGTCCGGCCTTGAGCGAGGCGGGGCCGAGCGAGGTCGCCCATGCGGCAAGGGCGTTCAACGCGATGCGGGAGAGGATTGCCCATTATCTCGAAGAGCGCGTTCAGATATTGGCGGCAATCTCGCATGACCTGCAGACGCCGATCACCCGCATGCGGCTGCGCGCCGACATGGCGGAGGAGTCGCCGGAGAAAGACAAGCTGGTGCATGATCTCGGCGAGATCCAGCGTCTCGTCCAGGACGGGATTGCCTATGCTCGCAGCGCGCATGGCAACGGCGAGAAGAGCGCCCGGATCGATCTCGCCTCGTTCATCGACAGCATAGCCTATGACTACCAGGATACCGGAAAGGCCGTCACCGTCGTCGGGCTGGTTCAGGGCGCCGCCTTCACCAAGCCGCATGCACTTCGCCGAATCCTGTCGAACTTCATCGACAATGCGCTGAAGTTCGCTGGTGCTGCCGAGATTAGTGTCGAGCGCAGCGCCGAGAACGATATCGTGATCACAGTCATGGATCGCGGGCCGGGAATTCCGGACGATATGCTGGAAGCCGCCATGCAGCCTTTCTTCCGGCTGGAACAATCCCGCAACAGGGAGACCGGAGGCACCGGTCTCGGTCTTGCTATCGCCCAGCAACTGACGGCCAAGATTGGTGGGTCGCTCCGGCTCCACAATCGCGCTGGCGGCGGGCTGGCAGCGGAAATCACTATCCGTTGACATCAGAGGCGCTGCAAAATTTCGAGACGTTTTGTATGTGAAGATGTCCTCGATACCGGATGCTACGCTTTGTGACATTTCGGGCGATTTCGGAAACATGGCGGATATATCCGTCGGTCAAACCACACTCCGTCAACCCGGCCGCGCAGCGCGGCCAGTCGCCTGGAGCGACGCAACACAAGGAGTGTTCCATGACAAAGATCGATAAGGTTCTCTATACCGGCAAGACCCATACGACGGGCGGGCGCGATGGCGCTTCGCACAGCGACGACGGCCAGTTGGAGATCAAGCTTTCGCCTCCGGGCAGCAACCGCGCCGGCACCAATCCCGAACAGCTTTTCGCCGCCGGCTGGTCTGCGTGCTTCATCGGCGCGATCGGCTTTGCCGCGGCTAATCAAAAGGTCAAGCTTCCAGCCGATCTTGCCGTTGACACCGAGGTTGATCTCGGAACAGCCGATGGCGGCTATTTCCTGCAGGCCCGTCTCAAGGTCAGCCTGCCCGGGATCGAAGCGGATGTGGCACGAGCCCTCATTGAAGAGGCTCACCAGACCTGCCCATACTCGAAGGCCACACGCGGCAACATTCATGTCGAATTGACGGTTGCCTAACGAGTGGAATTGCCCACCGAAGGCCATTGGCTGCGGCGGGCAAAGGACAGGAGCCGAAAGCAAACAGGACGAGGCCGACCGGGCCTCGCCGATGGAGGATCTGATGAGATTGATGATCATCTGCATTCTGGGCGCGACGGTTTTCGCCGCGCCCTGCATCTACGACGTAAGCTCGCAGGAGCCCTCGCCGCTTGCGGGCCTCGTGACGGCAGCATCGTCTTCCGGGGAGCAAGCGGCCGTTCCAGCTCCTCTTTTAAGTCACCAGGGAGAAGACCAGTGAAGCTCTATCAGAATGAAATTTCCTCGGCGACGTCGCGAGTCCGCATCGCGCTCGCCCTGAAGGGATTGACGGCGGAAACACTGCCGGTGACCATCCTCGGCGAAGAGGCCGAGAGCCGGCAGGCCGGATATCGCAGCGTCAATCCGCAAGGGCTGGTGCCGGCCTTGCTGACGGATGGCGGCGTTCTCATCACCCAGTCACTGGCGATCGTCGAATATCTCGACGAGCTTCACCCCGAACCACCGCTGCTGCCCGACACGGCGGAGGGCAGGGCGCTGGCGCGGTCGATCGCGCTTGCAATCGCAGCCGAGATCCATGCGCTGCTGCCGCCACGCATCGGCCTGCACCTCAAAACGGCCTTCCAAGCGGATGCCGATGCCATTGCAGCCTGGAGCCGTCACTGGGTCGGCGAGGGAATGGCCGCTGTGGAGACGATGATCGCCGGCCGCAGGCATGGCGCCTTCGCCATCGGCTACCGGCCTGGTATTGCCGATATCTTCCTCTTCCCGCAGGCGATCAGCGCCCGGCGCATGGGCTTCGATCTCGCCCTGTGGCCCAATATCGCGGAGATTGTCGGCAGGCTCGAGGCGATCCCGGCTTTCCAGGAGAATGCGCCGGCGCCGAGACGATGATGCGATCAATGAAGAAGCGGCCGCAAACGATGGCGGCCGGCTCTTTTCTCAGCGGTTGACCCTTGCCTGCAGATGCGCGGGATATCGATCGCCTTCCACCTTGATGGTGGCGAGCGCGCTTTCGATATTGCCGAGATCCTCGGCCGTCAATTCGACCTCGGCGGCCCGGATGTTCTCCTCGAGGCGATGCAGCTTGGTGGTGCCGGGGATCGGCACGATCCAGGGCTTCTGCGCCTGCAGCCATGCGAGAGCGACCTGGGCGGAGGTGGCCTTCTTGCGGGCGGCGATTTCTCCGAGACGATCGACGAGCGCCTGGTTGGCCTTTCGCGCCTCCTGAGAAAAGCGCGGCACGACGTTGCGGAAATCCTTGCTGTCGAAGGTGGTCGTTTCGCTGATCGCGCCAGTCAGGAAGCCCTTACCGAGCGGGCTGAAGGGCACGAAACCGATACCGAGTTCTTCGAGCGTCGGCAGGATTTCCTGCTCGGGCTCGCGCCACCACAGCGAATATTCGCTCTGCAGTGCCGCCACCGGCTGGACGGCATGGGCGCGACGGATCGTCTGGGCGCCCGCTTCCGAGAGGCCGAAATGCCTGACCTTGCCTTCCGCGATCAGCGCCTTGACCGTGCCGGCGACATCCTCGATCGGAACATCGGGATCGACGCGATGCTGATAGAAGAGATCGATGACATCGGTCTTCAAACGCTTCAGCGCCTGGTCGGCCACCGCGCGTATCTGTTCCGGCCGGCTGTTCATGCCGCTCTGGCCGCCATTGGCATCGAAGTTGAAACCGAATTTCGTGGCGATCACCACCTCTTTGCGGAAGGGGGCGAGCGCCTCTCCCAGAAGCTCTTCGTTCTTATAGGGGCCATAGGCCTCGGCTGTGTCGAAGAAGGTCACGCCGCGTTCAAATGCCCGCCGGATCAGTACGGTCGCTTCCTGAATATCTGTCGCCGGGCCATACCCGTAACTCAGCCCCATGCAGCCGAGACCGATGGCTGAGACTTGAAGTCCGCTCTTTCCAAGTTCACGCTTCTGCATAGAAGTTTCCTTTTCTAACCTTGGTATTGCGTGTCGGTGACATGCTCCATCCAGTCGACGACCTTGCCGTCGAGCTGTTCCTGGATGGCGATATGGGTCACTGCCGTCGTCGGCGATGCGCCGTGCCAATGGCGTTCACCCGGTGCGAAGCAGACGACGTCGCCGGCGCGGATCTCCTCGACGGGGCCGCCGTCGCGCTGCACGCGACCGCAGCCCAATGTGACGATCAACGTCTGGCCGAGTGGATGGGTGTGCCAGGCGGTTCGGGCGCCGGGCTCGAAGGTGACGCTGGCGCCAGCCGCGCGTGCGGGGCTGGTCACGGCAAACAGCGGGTCGACACGCACGCTGCCGGTAAACCAATCGGTCGGTCCCTTGGCCGATGGCTGCGAACCGCTTCGCTTGATATCCATCTTTGTCTTCCTTTCGATGCCGGGCTTTCGATGGCGGGGTGGACATGTCCACTCGAGTAACAAGGTATTTAGGGCGTGCGCCTGGCCGCGATTAGATGGTATAAACGGCAAGAACCCATGAGAAAGTTTCATAAATGCCGCGCCCCGCCGTCAACGACCTCATCGCCTTCATCGCCGTCGCGCGCGCTCAAAGCTTCACCAAGGCGGCGGGCAAGCTCGGTGTGTCGCAGTCGGCGCTCAGCCACACCATCCGAGGGCTTGAGGAACGGCTTGGACTGCGATTGCTGACACGCACGACCCGTAGCGTTTCGCCGACGGAAGCCGGCGAACGCCTGCTCGTCTCCATCGGACCGCGCTTAGACGAGATCGAGAGCGAGCTGGCTGCCTTGAGCGCGTTCCGGGAGAAGCCGGCAGGCACCATTCGCATCAATGCCGGCGAGCATGCGGCCGATGCCGTCCTCTGGCCCGCCTTGCAAAAGCTGCTGCCCGATTATCCCGACATCAATGTCGAGATCATCGTCGACTACGGTCTGACCGACATCGTTGCGGAGCGTTACGATGCGGGGGTGCGGCTTGGAGAACAGGTGGCGAAGGATATGATCGCGGTGCGCATCGGCCCCGACATGCGCATGGCCGTTGTCGGTGCTCCCGCCTATTTCGACACCAGGCCGAAGCCGCTGACGCCGCAGGACCTTACGGATCACAATTGCATCAATCTGCGCCTGCCGACCTATGGCAGTGTCTATGCCTGGGAGTTCGAAAAGGACGGGCGCGAACTCAGGGTTCGCGTCGAAGGACAGTTGGTCTTCAACAATATAGCGCTCCGGCTGAATGCCGTGCTGGCCGGTCTGGGCCTCGCCTATATGCCGGAGAACTTGGTCGAGACGCATCTTGCCGAGGGGCGGCTGGTGCGGGTCCTTGAGGATTGGTGCCTGCCGTTTTCCGGCTACCATCTCTACTATCCGAGCCGCAGGCATACATCGCCGGCATTCGCCCTCGTCGTCGATGCGCTGCGCTATCGGGGATAGGTCTCGCCGTTTCGAGCTGTCCGGACAGGCATGGATCCGAACTACCTGACGTTCAATCGATTGGTTCTTGCTGGAGGTGAAATCATGCCGCCGGCAATTTGACATTCCATCGCTCGCCGCTAATTCACACTTGAAATTGAAGGAAACAGTGAATGAATACTGCGGCGTCTGCCACGAAAGCTCGGACCGGCGTGTCCGGTTTGGATACAGTTTTGGAGGGGGGCCTTTCGCCGGGGCACGTGTTTCTCCTGGAGGGAAATCCGGGAGCTGGCAAAACGACGATTGCGCTGCAGTTCCTGATCGAAGGTGCACGGCTCGGCGAGCAGGGGCTCTACATCACCCTTTCGGAAACCGAGAGCGAACTTCGGGCCGGTGCCGCATCGCACGGCATGGTGATCGAGGGCAATATCGAGGTCTTCGAGGTCGTGCCTCCGGAAAGCCTGCTGGATGCCGACCAACAGCAGAGCCTGCTTTATTCGTCGGATCTTGAACTCGGTGAGACGACAAGAGAAATTTTCGCCGCCTTCGAGCGGATCAAGCCGAGCCGGGTGGTTCTCGACAGCCTGTCCGAGATAAGGCTTCTCGCACAAAGCTCGCTGCGCTACCGCCGGCAGATTCTTGCGCTCAAACATTATTTTGCCCGACAAGGGGCGACCGTGCTTCTCCTCGACGATCTGACCTCCGACACGCTCGACAAGACGGTACACAGCGTCGTGCACGGGGTTATCCATCTCGACGAGCTGGCGCCGAATTACGGCTCCGAACGGCGACGCCTGAGGGTGATGAAATACCGCGGGCAGGCTTTTCGTGGCGGCTACCACGACTTCACCATCCAGACAGGCGGTGTCGTCGTGTTTCCGCGTCTCGTCGCCGCAGAACACAGGTTGAAATATGTTCGCGATCAGCTTCCCAGCAATATTGCAGAGCTGGACCTTCTTCTGGGCGGAGGGCTCGAGCGAGGGTCCAGTACACTGATCCTCGGTCCCGCCGGCACCGGCAAGAGCACTTTCTCGTTTCAATTCTTGATGGCGGCCATCGCGCGCGGAGAAAAGGCGGCTGCCTTTATTTTCGATGAGGAGCTCGGTTTGCTTTTCGCCCGCCTGAAACAGCTCGGGATAGATCTCGAGGGACTGAGGGATGAGGGTTTGGTGCATATCGAGCAGCTCGATGCCGCGGAACTATCACCCGGCGAATTCGCCCACCGTGTGCGGACCTGTGTCGACAGGTCGGGCGCGAGGACCGTCATCATCGACAGCATCAATGGCTACCAGGCTTCGATGCCGGATGAAAATTCGCTGATATTGCATATGCACGAGCTGCTGCAATATCTGAACAGACAAGGCGCGAACACCTTCCTTACGGTCGCCCAGCATGGACTGGTGGGCGATATGAAATCGCCTGTTGACGTGACCTACCTCGCCGATACGGTCATCCTCCTGCGTTACTTCGAGGCCGTGGGACGTGTGCGGCGGGCGGTCTCCGTCATCAAGAAGAGGACCGGCCACCACGAGGACACCATCCGGGAGTATCGGATCGATGCGGACGGCCTGACGATCGGAGATCCCATCGTCGGTTTTCAGGGGGTGCTTCGTGGCGTCCCGGACTTCGTTGCAAAGTCCGCTGCGCTTTTGCCAACCGACAGTGAGGACGGCGGCAATTCCTAATTCCAGTAACCCGAAGGCACTGATCTATGCCCCGGCCGGACGCGATGCCCAGGTTGCGGCATCCTTGACCGATGAGGCCGGACTATCATCGATCGCAGTTGCCGATTTGAATCTCTTCGCGTCATCGCTGGATGACGACATCGCGGTTGGCGTGTTGACGGAAGAGGCCGTTCGCGGCAGTGACCTGAAACCGATCGCTGCCTGGGTTGCCGCCCAGCCAAGCTGGTCCGACCTGCCGTTCATCGTCCTCACCCGCCGCGGTGGCGGACCTGAACGAAATCCAGCCGCTGCCAGGCTTTCCGAGGTTCTAGGCAACGTCGCCTTTCTGGAGAGGCCGTTCCATGCGACCTCCTTCATCAGCGTTGTCCGCACAGCTTTGAAGGGACGTCTGCGCCAATACGAAGCGCGCGCCCGGCTCGAGGCTCTGAGCGAGGGAGAACGCCGGTTGCAGACGGCACTCGCCGCCGGTCGTCTCGGGGCGTGGGAGCTGGAACTTTCCACGATGGCGTTGACGGCCTCGGCGACCTGCAAGGCAGTCTTCGGCCGAGAACCGGATGATGATGTCACCCGCGACGATCTGATCGCCAGCATCCACCCCGATGACCGGGACCTTGTGCTGGCACGCCTGCGCCGGACGATTGATACTGGAGAAGACTATTCGATCGAGCACAGGACGATCTGGCCGGATGGATCACTGCATTGGACCGAAGTCCATGCGCAGCTCTACGCCGACAGATATGGGTCCGCCAGCAAACTGGTCGGCGTCTGCTCCGATACCACCGCCCGCAAGACCATCGAAGAAAATCTGAGACGGCTCAATGAGAACCTCGAAGAGCGTGTGAGGGAACGGACCAGGGAGGTCAACGCTGCCCACCAGACCCTGCTTGAGGAGGTCGCCCAGCGCGAAAGGGCCGAGGAGCAGCTTCGCCAATCGCAGAAAATGGAAGCGATTGGCCAACTGACCGGTGGCGTCGCCCATGATTTCAACAATCTGCTGATGGTTGTTCTCGGAAATCTGGAGCTGCTCGGCAAGCACGTGGCTGGAGATGCGAAGGCGACGCGTCTGGTCGATGGCGCGGTTCAGGGCGCGCGACGCGGGGCGGCGCTGACGCAGCGGCTGCTGGCTTTTGCCAGACAGCAGGATCTGCAGGTCAAGCCCGTCGATCTGGCCGAGTTGGTCTCCGGCATGAACGACTTGCTGCGGCGCTCGGTCGGATCGTCGATCAGCATCGAAACCAGCCTGCCGGCGACGCTGCCGCCGGCGCTAGTCGATGCGAACCAGCTCGAATTGGCGCTGCTCAACCTTGCTGTCAATGCCCGCGATGCGATGCCGGATGGCGGGACGCTGTTGATATCGCTGCGTGAGGAGCAGGTGGCCGGCGATGACGGCGCTCTCGGCAAGGGGGCATATCTTGTGCTGGCAGTGGCCGACAGCGGCACCGGCATGGACGCGGAGACGCTGAAGAAGGCGGTCGATCCGTTTTTCTCTACCAAGGAACTCGGAAAGGGCACGGGCCTAGGCTTGTCGATGATCCACGGACTTGCCGTTCAGCTCAATGGCGCACTTCTTCTGACCAGCGAGCTTGGAGTGGGAACGATTGCCGAACTGTGGCTTCCGGCGACCGAACGGCGCCCCGAGCGGGCGATCGAAGCGGAACTGCCCGTTCCGCAAGCTGCATCCAGACTGAAGATCCTTCTGGTCGATGACGATGCCTTGATCGCCATGAGTTCGGTCGACATGCTTGAAGATCTCGGCCACGAGGTCGTCGAAGCAAACTCCGGCGCGCAGGCGCTGGAACTGATCAGCAGCGGTCAGTATTTCGACCTTGTCATAACCGACTATTCGATGCCTGGTATGACCGGCGCACAGCTTGCTCAGGCCGCACGGGACATTCATCCGGCATTGCCGATCGTGCTGGCGACAGGTTACGCCGATCTTCCTGCCGGCACCGATATCGATCTTCCGAGATTGGCAAAGCCCTATGATCAGGCTCAGCTTGCCAAGGAAATTGCCAAGGCGATGGCAAGCGAAACGGTTCCGCTTCTCAGGTCCGGCGGTGACGCAGGTGGTTCAAAGCCTCGCCTATCCAAGGCCGACGATGTCAGCGATAAAATCGGCGATGGCGCCTGTGTCGTCTAGATCGAAGACCGGCAAGGCCGTATCCGTGACGGCATGATCGGCGGCGATGGCGCAGATATGGGGATCGCTTGGCGCCAGCGGTTCGCGATTGGCGGCCTCCAGGCGGCGGGCCTCGATCTTCGGGATCGGCTCACGCTTGTAACCTTCGATCAGCACGAGATCGCAGGGGGCGAGGCGGGCGAGGATCTCCTCGAACTCAGGTTCGGGGGCACCGCGCAGCTCGTGCATGATGGCGTAGCGCGTGCCGGAGACGATGGTGACCTCGTGAGCGCCGGCTTGGCGGTGGCGGTAGCTGTCGGCCCCGACCTTGTCGATGTCGAAATCATGATGGGCGTGCTTGATCGTCGAGATCCTGTAGCCGCGGCGAGTGAACTCCGTCACCAGCCGGACGGCGAGCCCCGTCTTGCCTGAGTTCTTCCAGCCGGCGATGCCGAAGATTTTCGGTGCGGTCATCCGCGAAGGGCCTCCAGCCAGCGTTCCGCCTCGACGAGATCGTCGGGCGTATTGATGTTGAAGAAGGGATCCAGCAGGCTGGCACGGGTCGGATGCAGCGGAAACGCCACTTCCGTAACGTCATGTCGTAACAGGAAGTCGCGTACGCGGCGCTTCTCGTCGGTGGCGATCCAGGCTTCGAGATCGGCGGCCAGCGTCACCGGCCAAAGCCCGAAGACAGGATGGCTGCGGCCCTCGGAGGCTGCAATGGCGACCTGCGAGGGGTGGTCGACCGCTGCCGCCAGCCGGGCGACGAGATCGGCCGGGAAGAACGGGCAATCCACCGAGACGGTGACGACATGGGTGGTCGACGGCAGGCCGGCGGCATAGACCATGGCCGCATGGATACCGGCCATCGGCCCGGCCTTGCCGCGAAAACGGTCGGGAACGACAGGCACGCTCTCGGCAGCGGCATCGGCGTTGACGGCAACGAGCGGGGCCTGCTGCGAGAGGCGGGTCAGCACATGGTGGAGCAGGCTCTCGGCCCCGAGCATCACGCCCGCCTTGTCGCGGCCCATGCGCTGTGAGCGGCCGCCGGCCAGCACGACGCCCGCTATTTGAGATTTATCCAATGAGAATCCAGCCATCATCCTTCCTCAAACCGGCGCGCGCGGCGCGGATTCCTGCGCGATCGGCGACACGCGGCGCTTGGCCTCACGATAGAACGTATAGAGGCCGGAGGCGATGACGATCGCAGCCCCCACGAGCGTCCAGCTGTCAGGCACTTCGGCGAAGAAAAAGAAGCCGAGCACAGAAGAGAAGATCAGGCTGGTATAGCGGAACGGCGCGACGAAAGAGATTTCGCCAGTGCGCATGGCGAGGATGACCGACTGATAGCCAACGAGCACCAGCACCGATGCGAGCACGAGATGACCAAGCGCGGTGGCGCTGACCGGCTGCCAGCCGCCAAGCACCGGAATGAGCAGCGCACCGAAGAAGGAGGCTGATATGGCGGTGATGACGGTTATCATCAGCGAGGGAATCTCCGGACTGATGCTCCGGGTGGCGAGATCGCGGCCGGCCGTCGTCAGCACCGCGGCGACGCAGAGGAGGGCGGCGGCGGTGAATCCCTCAGGGCCGGGACGAATGATGATCATCACGCCGACGAGGCCGACGAGGATCGCCGACCAGCGCCGCCAGCCGACCGGCTCGCCGAAGAAGAGCGCCGCGCCGAAGGTGACGACCAGTGGCAGCGATTGCAGGATCGCCGAGGCATTGGCGATCGGCATCATGCCGAGCGCGGTGATATAGGTGACGGCGGAGAGCGTCTCGCAGATGATCCTGAAAATGATCATCGGCTGCAGCATGATGCGCCAGGAACGCAGCGCACCCATTTTCCAGGCGATCAGATAGACAAGCAGGCTGGTGAAGAGGCCGCGCAGGAACATGATCTCGCCGGCGTTCATATAGGCGATTACCGATTTGGATAGAGCGTCGCTTGCAGAAAAGCCGGCCATCGCCATGCTCATATAGATGGCGCCCTCAGTATTGCGTGACCGCGGCATGAAGAGATTCCCGTTACCTGTGCGCTCCTTTTAATCGCGAAGATGCATCAAGGGAATCGGATGAATGTCACACAAAGCATAAATCGATGATGCGGTGCACAATAACGCTGACCTCAACGCAGGCGTGTGAGTGAGATCGCCGCAAATCACCGTTTTATATGGTGAATCCCGATACTTCCGCACGGCCATCAAGGCGTCGATGGGGACGCGCCATCGCTCCTTCCGGTTCGGCCATAGGCGTTTTTCTCTTCTTGCGCGGGAATCGGGTGGCTGCATCGCCTGATGTTTGAGCATCTCACATCTCGCAACAACCCAGGAGAGACCGATATGACACTTCTCAACGACAAGATCGCCATCATCACTGGCGCAAGCTCCGGCATCGGCCGCGCGGCGGCGAAACTCTTTGCGCGGCAAGGCGCCAAGCTCGTGGTCACCGGCCGGCGGCAGGACGCGCTCGATGCCGTCATCGCCGAAATCGAGGCGGAGGGTGGTCAAGCCGTCGCCATATCAGGCGATGTCAGGGACGAGGCGCTGCAGGCAAGGCTCGTCGAAATGGCAGTCTCGCGTTTTGGCCGGCTCGACATCGCCTTCAACAATGCCGGCATCCTCGGTGAGATAGGGCCGGTTGCCGGGCTGTCGCTCGAGGGCTGGCGCGAGACGATCGAGATCAATCTCACCGCCGCCTTCCTCGGCGCCAAACACCAGTCGGCGGCGATGGGAAAAGGCGGCGGCTCGCTGATCTTCACCTCGACTTTCGTCGGCCACACCGTCGGTATGCCTGGCATGGCCGCCTATGCGGCGAGCAAGGCGGGGCTGATCGGCTTCGTGCAGGTGCTCGCCGCTGAACTCGGAGCGCAGAAGATCCGCGTCAACGCACTGCTTCCTGGTGGCACCGACACGCCCGCCAGCATTACCAACGCGCCTGATGCCACGCCGGAGGTGCTCGCCTTCGTGGAGGGGCTGCATGCGCTGAAACGCATGGCGCAACCCGAAGAGATCGCCAATGCGGCGCTTTTCCTCGCCTCCGACATGTCGAGCTTCGTGACCGGCACGGCGATGCTGGCCGATGGTGGGGTTTCGATCAGCCGGACATAGGGTGGGCAAGGGACGGTGCCGTCACGGTCATCACTGCGGCACGTTCTTTGTTGCGGCGGGCTATGCCGCCGCAACAAAGGCATCGATCAGGCGACTTCGCGTATGTCTCTTTCCGCCTGGCGGTCGAGATAGGCGACCAGGTCCTCGATTGTGACGAGGGGGAGGTTGTGGCGTTCGGCGAAGAGCGTGAGGTCGGGCAGGCGGGACATGGTTCCGTCGTCGTTGGCGACTTCGCAGATGACGCCGGCGGGGACCCTTCCGGCAAGGCGGGCGAGATCGATGGCGGCTTCGGTATGGCCAGGGCGGCCGAGCACGCCGCGGGGATTGGCGCGCAGCGGAAAGATATGGCCGGGGCGGGCGAAATCGGCGGGCTTTGCGCGATCATCGACCAGGGCGCGGACGGTGGCGGCGCGGTCCGCCGCAGAAATGCCCGTCGTCGTGCCCTTGAGATAATCAACCGAGACCGTGAAGGCAGTTTTGTGCGATTCCGTGTTGTTGGGCACCATCAGCGGAATGTCGAGCGCATCGAGACGCCCGCCTTCCATGGCGATGCAGACGAGACCACGGGCGTGGGTCATCATGAAGGCGATTGTTTCCGGGGTGACGGCATCGGCCGCGACCACGATATCGCCCTCGTTTTCCCGGTTCTGGTCGTCGACGACGACGACCATCTTGCCGCTGGCAATGGCTGAAATGGCATCTTCAATTGTTGCGATAGTCATGCTGTCTGGCCTTTCAAGGGTTATGTCAGCGGACTGACATGGTCTGCTCGGCTCAATCCGTGAGCGAGCCTTCTGCCCTTGGGCGAACAAACGTCAGCCGCCTCCAGGATGGAGTGCGACTGCCCGTGTTGTCCTCTTCCATCCGGACTATACCGTCGGCTCCGGCATCTCACCGGATCTGCTGACCTTCCGACAGGAGGTGCCGGAAGCGCTCGCGGGCTCCAGGATTGCTCCTGATACCGCCGGTGGGGAATTACACCCCGCCCTGAGAACACTTCAAAGATAGGACCAAAAACAGGCGGATGGCAAGGTCACTCGACCAGGCAAAAATGCAAAGCTGCCCTAACGCCGATGGACACACTGTTCACACAGAGGCGACGACCGTGTCGCCTTCCGCACTTCGCTCGTGGTTTGCTCTTTGTTCGATGCATGTCGTTGTCCCAAAACCGCTACGCAATTTGGGCGCCTGCATCAGGACATGATCAGGCCGCCGTCGACATTGATCGTCTGGCCGGTGATATAGGCAGCGTCATCGCTGGCGAGGAAGGTCACCAGGCCGGCGACATCTTCGCCGGAGCCGGCCCGTTTCATCGGGATGCCTTCGACCCATTCCTTCATCAGTTCGCCGGGGGCGTAGTTGCCGAGCAGCTTGCCCCAGGCCTGGTCGTTATAGGCCCACATGTCGGTCTCGATGATGCCGGGGCAGAAGGCGTTGACGGTGATCTTCTCGGTCGCGACTTCCTTGGCCAGGCTCTGGGTGATTCCGACGACGCCCATTTTCGAGGCGGCATAATGCGGGGTGTAGATGAAGCCGTCGCGGGCTTGGCCGGAAGCGGTGTTGATGATGCGGCCGCCGCGCTTGTGCTTGCGCATTCTTGATATTGCCTCCTGGGCGCAGAGGAAGACGCCCTTGGTGTTGACGGCCATGACCTTGTCCCACTCGTTTTCGGTCAGGTCCTCGACGCGGGCGATGGTGATGACGCCGGCATTCTGGATCGAAACGTCGACCGAGCCGAATTCCTTCTCGGCGGCATCATAGAGGGCGGTGACGCTTGCCTTGTCGGTGACATCGCCGATGAAGGAGATCGCCTTGCCGCCTTCGGTTCGGATCTGTTCGGCAACGCCGTGGACCAGCTCCTCATTGGCCGAGACGACGAGATTGGCGCCTTCGCGCGCAAAGCGTCTGGCGATGGCGGCGCCGATGCCGCGGCTGCCCCCGGTAATAACGACAGTCTTCTGCTCAAAGCGTTTCATGCTCTTTCCTTGTGTCACTCGATAAACAGCAAATCTGGGTGCGACCTACCATGCGATCATTATTGGATCTCAACCGGTTGTCGCAAATTCAGGCAGCCTTTAGCGCCGATGACGACGCCCGAGCCCTCCGTCCGTTAGACAGCCCGTTCGATCGGCGTGAAGGGCGGGCAGACGGCGATATCGCACGCCGTCTTGCCCGTTAGTCCCTTCAGCGCCTCGATCTCAGCCAGGGAGGAAGCGAGACCGGTCACTTTCCAGCGGCGGCAATGAGCTTTCTCATCGCATCACCAGCAGCAGAAACCGCCGTCGACCAGCAGATCGACGCCGGTCACGAAACTTGCCGCATTCGACAGCAGGAACACCGCCGGGCCCACCATCTCGTCCACCGCTGCCATGCGCTGCATCGGCGTCTGCTCTTCGAAGAGCTTGGTCTGGTGGACCATCTCCGGACGGGTGTTCATGGGCGTTGCCGTGTATCCGGGGGAGATGGTGTTGACGCGAATGCCGCGGTCGACCCATTCCATCGCCATGGACTTCGACATATGGATCACGCCCGCCTTGGAGGCGTTATAGTGCGCTTGGCTAAGCCCCCGGTTTACGATCACACCCGACATGGAAGCGATGTTGACGATGGAGCCGCGCCCATTCTTCAGCATGGCGCGAGCCTCTGCCTGGCAGGAAAGAAAGACGCCTTTCAGGTTGATATCCATCAACGTCTGATATTGGTCCTCCTCCATTTCTTCCGCTGCGTTCGCGTTAGCGATGCCTGCAGCGTTGACTGCAAGTGTCAATGGGCCGAGATCGGCTTCGGTCCGTGCTACGGCATCTCCAAGGGAAGATTTGCTCGTGACATCCGCCGCGATCTGGATCGAGCGGCGGCCGGCGGCGCGAATATGTTCAGCCGTCTTGGCCAGCCCGTCGTCGGTTCGACGGTCGAGCAACGCCACGTCCGCCCCGCATTGCGCAAGGCCGATGGCAATGCGCTGCCCAATGCCGCTTCCGGCTCCGGTAACGATGGCAACCTGGCCGCTGAGATCGAAAAGCTTCGGGGCGTTCAGAGTGATGTCGGACACCGCTCTTCCTTTCTCTGTCTGTTTAGATGGTAGCTAGCTCCATGACCGAAACGTCATTTGCCTGGTCACGATTGAGAATGCCTGCCTGTTTGCCTTGCGCAAGCACGAGAATGCGATTGGAGACTCCGAGAACTTCCTCAAGGTCCGAGCTTACGACGATGACCGCCACGCCCCGTTTTGCAAGATTGACGATGATGTCGTAGATGCCCGCTCGGGCGCCGACGTCGATGCCTCTCGTCGGTTCGTCGAGCACGACGACCTTAGGATCGCGCATCAGCCATTTCGCGATGACCACCTTCTGCTGGTTGCCGCCGGACAGGTCCGAGGCATATTGCTCCGCACGGCCCTTTACGCCGAACTTGGCAACTGCCTTCTCCGCAAACGAGCGCTTGACGCTCGGCGTAATCCAACGCCCGCCCAGCTTGTCGAGATTGGCGTAGATAATGTTCTCGCCGATCCGGTGCCCGACAATCAGGCCTTGCTCCTTGCGGTCTTCCGGAACCATCACGATGCCCTTGGCGATCGCGTCCGCCGGATCGCGCAGCCTAAGTTCTTCGCCTTCCAGCTTGATCGAACCTGCACTGATTGGGTCGGCGCCCGAAAGGGCGCGGACAAGTTCGGTGCGGCCGGCGCCGACCAATCCGGCGATTCCGAGAATTTCCCCGGCGCGCACTTCGAAGGTAACGTCACGGAACGAGTTGTCCGGCGAGCTCAGTCCGGACACCTGGAGTACCGGATGGTCTGTCGGAACTGGCAGGGCAGGGAACAAGCGGTCAAGCGGGCGTCCGACCATGCTTTCGACGATCGTTCGCACCGGGGTCGCGCTGTCTGAGAATTCCTGCACGCGCTCGCCATCGCGAAGAACGACGATCCGGTCGGTTATTCGCTTGATCTCTTCCATGCGGTGGGAAATGTAGACGATGCCGACGCCTTCTGAGCGAAGCTTCCGAACCTGTTCGAAAAGAGCTTCCGTCTCCGCGCCGCCAAGGGCGGCTGTCGGCTCATCGAGGATCAAGAGCTTTGCGTTGAGAGCCAGCGCCTTGGCGATCTCGATAAGTTGCTGATTTGCTGTAGAAAGGCCGGCGACCGTCCGCGTTGCGGGGATGTGAAGGTTCAAGCGAGCGAGCTGGTCCTGGGCCCGGCGAACCATCTGGGCGCGGTCGACAACACCGTTCTTCATCGGCCAACGTCCGATGAAGACGTTTTCCGCGATCGACAGCTGCGGCAGAAGCTGCAGCTCCTGATGGATCAGGACAACGCCCTTGTCGATCGCTTCCCTTGGGGTGGCCGGGGCATAAGGCTGCCCCAGCCATGTCATTGATCCTTCGGACGGCGTGCGTGACCCGGCGATAATGCCCGATAGCGTTGACTTGCCCGCTCCGTTTTCACCGAGAAGTGCAACCACTTCGCCCGGATAGACGTCCAAGCTGACATTCTTCAGAACCTGGAGCGGCCCATACCATTTGGATATGCCCCTCAGGGAAAGAACTGGATCAGTCACGGCACACCTCCTCAAGACCTCAACTTCATTACGGATGGTTGGCGATGAAGCCTGCGACGTTTTCCTTGGTGGTCAGGGTGGCATCCATGAGTTGGACCGGCGGCACCTTCTCCCCGGCAACAAGCTTGGCGGCGTTTTCAACCGCGTCGCGGCCCATCTTCTGCGTCTGCTGGGTCGCCGTTACGTTGAAGACGCCCTTGCTGAGCGCTTCGAGAGCTGCGGTGTCACCATCGAAGCCGCCAACCACGATCTTCTGGGAAGGATTGGCGACCTTGATCGCCTGCGCGGCGCCAAGGGCGAGGCCGTCGGCCTGGGCGAACACGATCGAAACGTCCGGATTTGCCTGCAGCATATTCTGCATGATCTGGAATCCTTCGTCCTGGCTCCAGATGTTCGAGAACTGCTCGGCGACAACCTTGACGTCAGGATATGCCTTGAGAGATTCACCGCAGCCCTTCGAACGATCGACTTCCGGCGTCGTGCCCTTCTGGCCGTGGATGATGACCATCTTCCCCTTGCCGCCGGCTTCCTTCAGGATGTAGTCGCACACGGCCTTGGCAGACGCGACGGAATCCGTTGCAAGGAAGGTATCGCCGGGTGCGCCCTCGGCGTTGCGGTCAACGTTCACGACCGGAATACCAGCGCTCTTTGCGAGCTTGACCGGAACGGTCGCAGCCGCCGCGCCGGCCGGAATGTAGATCAGCGCGTCGATTTTTTGGGTCAGAAGGTCCTGGATCTGATTGACCTGTGTCGGCCCGTCGCCCTTTGCGTCGACCGTGATGACTTCGATGCCGCGCTTCTTGGCTTCGGCTTCGACCGATTGCTTGATCTGGTTGAAGAAGTTTGCCTGAAGGTTGGCTACGGCCAGGCCGAGCTTCTTCAGTTCCGCCGCGTGTACGGGGCCGAGCATGAGGCCGAGCAGTGCAGCAGACGCGAGCATGGTGCGCGCTATTTTCATTGTATTTCCTCCGTTGTTTGATGGAACCCTCGGGTATGTCCTCCCCCTCGGGGTATTGATCCGCCCCAAACCCTTGGAGCGGAATTCCGAGCCCGCCGACGCGGCGGACCCTGTTCGTTAGGCGCGACGCCGACGAATGGTCTCCGCGCCGACCGCGAGCACAATGACGATGCCGATGATCACCTGCTGCAGGAATGGCGAGACGTTGAGAAGATTGAGCCCGTTGCGAAGGACGCCGATGATAAGAACGCCGATCAGCGTTCCACCGATGCCGCCCGCACCGCCCGAGAGCGAAGTCCCGCCGATGACGACCGCGGCAATGGTGTCCAACTCATAGCCCAAACCACTGGACGGCTGGACGGAATCCAGTCGGGCGGCGAGTACGATGCCCGCGAGCCCCGCAAGGACTGAACTTGCGACGTAGACGCCAATCGTTACGAGCGGAACGTTGATACCCGCCAGCCGAGCGACTTCCGGATTTCCTCCCACCGCGTAGAGCATGCGACCTTCGGACCGGAAGTGCAGGAAAAGCCACGCCGCAAGAACAACCGCAAGCATGAGAAACACAGTGGCTGTCAACACGCCGAAATGGCGATCGATTGCCAGCATCATGAACCAGTCGGGGAATCCGACGATCTGCTGGCCGTCCGTGATCATATTTGCGACGCCGCGAGCCGCGGACATCATCGCAAGAGTGGCAATAAACGCTGGAACCCTGAACTGCGTCACCAGAAGTCCGACGATCAGCCCCGAAACGCCCGCTGCGACCAGAGCAAAAGCGATCCCGACCGGCAGCGGTAGGCCGGCGACATTCGCAGTCCAGCCCATCACCATCATCGCAAGAGCGAGCGCCGAGCCGACGGAAAGATCGATGCCGCCGATCAGAATGACAAAGGTCATTCCGACGGCCATGATGCCGAGGACAGTGATCTGATCGAGGATGTTGAGGCCGTTCCGAACCGAAAGAAACGTGTCGGTGCTGAGGCTCAGGAAGACGCAAAGCAAGAGCAGCCCCACGAGCGGGCCGGTGGCGCCCTTGAGCTTGCTCAACCAGGCGCCGGACGAAAGCCCGTGTTCATTGATATCGAGCGCCACCATTGTTCCTCCCTATGCCTAGGCTATCGCTAATTCACTCTACGAATAAATATTCACTGATGCTGGAAAATTCATTAACAAGTTGCTTCCGAGCTGTCAATAGGATTTTCCGGACTTGCAACTGCCGGCGCGTTGCTTAAAGGGCTTGACTAATCGGTGTCTTGTGCAAAAATATTGATAACTGAATATTTATGCATGAGAGGAACCCATGAATACGACAGAACTCGAGCGGGTCGCTCGCGAGATCCGATTGCGCGATCTCCAGGCGGTCTTTGAAGCGGGCGCCGGCCATATTGGCGGGGAAATGTCGGTCATCGACATTTTGACTGCCCTCTATTTTCGTGTGCTGAATGTTTGGCCCGATCAGCCAAAGCACCCGGACCGCGACAGGTTCGTTCTTTCGAAGGGACATACTGCATGCGCTCTGTATGTGACGCTCGCAAAACGCGGCTTCATCCCGGAGGAAGAGATTTCCACCTTCTTGCAGCCGCATTCGAGGCTGAACGGGCATCCAAATTGCAACAAGGTCCCTGGCGTTGAAACGAATACCGGGCCGCTCGGCCACGGTCTTCCAGTCGCAATAGGAATGGCAAAAGCCGCCAAGCTCTCAGGCGCGAAGTATCACACCTACGTCGTCACCGGCGACGGTGAGATGCAGGAGGGCTCCAACTGGGAAGCGATCATGGCGGCCGCGCAGTTCAAGCTCGATAACTTGACGCTGGTCATCGACCACAACAGGTTCCAGCAGGGCGCCGCCCTGGCGGAAACCAACGATCTCGCCCCGCTTCGTCCGAAGCTTGAAGCTTTCGATTGGGAAGTCACCGAGATCAACGGGAACAATATGAGCGAAGTCGTTTCAGCCCTCGAATACCGGGGATCGAGACCGCATTGTATCGTGGCCCACACCAACAAGGGGCATGGAATCTCGTTCATGCAAGACCGAGTCGACTGGCACCACAAGGTACCGAGCAAGGAACAATACGAAATCGCATTGGCAGAATTGTCGGAGGCACTGTGATGAACGCGCCAATAAACGCACCCAAGCTCTACGATTGCCGCGACGCATTCGCCACTACGCTTGAGCGGCTGGCAGCCGAAAACGAAACGATCGTTGCCGTCTGCAACGACTCCGTGGGGTCCTCCAAGCTCGGCGGCTTCAAGGCGAAGTTTGGAGAGCGCCTCGTCAATGTCGGTATCGCTGAGCAGAACATGGTGGGGGTTGCAGCAGGCCTCGCCAATGGCGGACGCCTTCCGTTCGTGTGCGCCGCCGCTCCGTTTCTAACGGGACGGTCGCTGGAGCAGATCAAAGCCGATATTTCGTATTCGAATGCCAACGTCAAGCTGGTCGGCATTTCTTCTGGAATGGCGTATGGCGAACTCGGCCCGACCCATCACTCGATCGAAGACTTCGCCTGGACGCGGGTTCTGCCTAATCTTCCGGTCATTGCGCCTTGTGACCGCATCGAAACAGCTGCTGCGGTTGAGTGGGCCGCGGCCTACAACGGCCCCTGTTTCCTGCGTCTGTCTCGCGTCGGTGTGCCTGATCTCCTTCCGGAGGGTCACAAGTTCGAACTTGGCAAGGCAAACCTCCTTCGCCAGGGTTCCGACGTCACCCTTATCGCAAACGGCACTTTGACTCATCGCATATTAAGGGCTGCCGAAATCCTCGCAGAACGCGGTATCAACGCCAGAGTGCTCAACCTTGCAACGGTTCGTCCGATCGACGAGGACGCCATCATCGCCGCGGCGAAGGAAACCGGAGCGATCGTCACAGCCGAAGAGCATTCGATTTTTGGCGGGCTCGGTTCCGCAGTCGCCGAAGTGGTGGTCGACAATGCTCCAGTCCCGATGAAACGTCTCGGCGTTCCCGGCGTCTACGCTCCGACCGGTTCGGCAGAGTTCCTGCTCGACGAATTCGGGATGGCGCCGTCCGCAATCGCCGACGCGGCGCAGTCGCTGATCAGGCGCAAGTAACTGGGATCACGTGATCAGCCGGGACGCTTTTTGTCGTCCCGGCTGCCGTCTGATCTGGGGAGGATGGAATGCGGGCAATTCTGGCAATTGACCAGGGCACGACCAATTCGAAGGCAGTTCTCGTTTCCGAAAAGGGAGAAATTGTTGGCAGGGGTTCGGCTCCGGTCGGCATCACCTATCCGAAATCAGGCTGGGTCGAACAAGACCCACGCCGGCTCTACGCATCCGTCTGCGAGGCGATCGACGCCTGCCTGAAGGGCGCCCCCGATGTGGCTGTCGAGGCCGTGGCGATTTCCAATCAGCGCGAGTCGGTCACTGCCTGGGACGCCGAAACGGGAGAAGCACTTGGACCGGTGGTGAGCTGGCAGTGCCGTCGAACGGCACAGGATTGCGAACGTCTCATTGCTGAAGGCCGCCTTGACCGCGTGCAGGCGCTCACAGGCCTGCCACTGGATCCGATGTTCCCGGGTTCGAAATTCCGATGGCTGCTCGACCGTATTCCGGCCGGGCGATCGGTGCGGCTGGGAACGGTCGACAGTTGGCTCGTCCATTGCCTGACGGGCGGGCGCCGGCATGTTTGCGATGCTTCGAATGCCGCCAGGAGCCAGTTGTTCGATCTCCAGGAGCAGAGATGGAGCGAGGAACTTGGCGAGATTTTCGGCGTGGATATCGCGCTCCTCCCCGAGGTACTCGACAGCTCTGCCGACTTCGGCAGGACGCAAGGGTTGCCAGGCGTGCCGGATGGAACTCCGATAATGGCCGTGATCGGAGACAGTCATGCTGCGCTGTTCGGTCATGGAGCATTCAAGCCGGGTGATGGCAAGGTAACCTTCGGAACCGGCTCGTCGGTGATGACGACGCTTCCGCGATTTATTCCCCCACGCAACGGCGTCACAACGACTGTCGCATGGCGTCTCCATGGAAAGCCGACTTTCGCTTTCGAAGGCAATATTCTCGTTTGCGCCGCCAGTCTCCCCTGGATGGCGGGCATTCTCGGCCTTTCGGACGTGGCGGCCCTTGTCGAACTTGCGGCGAGCGCCGAACCGGGCGGACCGGGCTTCGTGCCGGCATTCGTGGGACTGGGCGCACCCTATTGGAAATCCGACGCCCGTGCCCTGTTTTCGCAGATCAACTTCAATACGACACGTGCACAAATGGCGCGGTCGGTAACCGACTCGATCGCCTTCCAGGTGCACGACGTGATCGCCGCCATGCGAGCACAAAGCGGCGGCGAGCTCGGGGCGCTCTATGTGGACGGCGGACCGAGCCAGAACCGCTTCCTGATGCAGTGTGTCTCGAATCTCATCGAACATCCCGTGATTCAATGCGAAGCACCCGAGGCGTCGGCTTTGGGGGCCGCATATCTCGCGGGTCTCTCACTTGGCCTGTGGAGCGATCTCCAGGTTATCGCAGAGTTGCCCCGGAGCTCACATATCATTGACCCGGAACCCGTGGATCGAGCGGTGCTTCTGGATACCTGGAATGATGCACTTGCCCGCTCGACGGCACGCGAAACAACGGCTAATGATGAATAAAAATTCACTCTAGGATTAGCGATGACTCGCCTCAATGAACTCCGCCTCATCTCGAGGGTCGCCCAGATGTACCACTTGGAGGGACGGCGACAGGCGGAGATCGCACAGCACCTTCGCCTGTCGCAGGCGACTGTGTCGCGCATGCTCAAGCGTGCCGAGGCCGAAGATATTGTACGAACCAGCGTGACCCCCCCCGTTGGCACCTACAGCGAGCTTGAGAGCGCGCTTCGCGAGAAATATGATTTGCCGGAGGCGATCGTCGTTGAGTGCACGGAAGATCGGGACGGAGCCATCATGGCCCGTATCGGAGAGGCAGCGGCTCATCTCTTGGAGGTGACGCTTGCGCCAGGGGAGATCATCGGCGTTTCGAGTTGGAGCCAGACCATTTCCAAGATGGTCGAGAACATTCATCCCCTGAAGAGCGCTCAGGCGAAATACGTCGTCCAAACCCTTGGAGGCATGGGCGATCCTTCAGTGCAGACGCATGCGACGCAGCTTACCACGCGGCTTGCTCGGCTGACCGGCGCTGAGCCAAAACTGCTCGCCGTGCAAGGCGTTACGACGTCTAGAGAGGCAAAATTTCTTATGCAGGCCGATCCATACGTTCGGGAGACGATGGACTTGTTCGGCAGCATAACGCTTGCGATTGTCGGAATCGGAGCAGTCGAACCGTCCGAACTTCTCGCACGGTCAGGCAACATCTTTTCATCCCGCGAACTGTCTGATCTCGCGGAAGCGGGAGCCGTCGGCGATATCTCGCTTCGCTTCTTCGATAAAAACGGCAAGGCGGTCAAGACACCTCTGGACGACCGGGTCATAGGGCTTCCACTCGAGGATCTCGAACGGGTGGACCGGGTCATTGCTCTTGCCGGCGGGTCCAAAAAGACCGACGCAATCGCAGGGGCGCTCCGCGTGGGGGTCATCCACATGCTTGTTACGGACAAGTTTACCGCGCAGCGATTGATCAACTGATGAGGCAGGCTGATTTTGGCAGCCTCAATGGGCTGTCCCATCCACAATCACGTGGTCGTACTCCATAGAGCATTTCTCCACCCGGGCCTCGACCCTGTAGATCTCCCGCAGCATTTCGGTGGTGACGACATCCCTTGGGGTGCCGCAGGCGTGCATGCGGCCGTTGGCGATGACGAGGACCTTATCGGCGAAGCGGAGCGCCTGGTTGAGGTCGTGGATGGCGATCAGCACGATCATGCCCTTGGTGCGGGCCTGGCGGCGCATGAAGTCGAGGACCTCGACCTGGCGGTGGAGGTCGAGCGCGCTGGTCGGCTCGTCCATCAGCATGATTTCAGGTTCGCGCACCAGGGCTTGGGCGATCGAGACGAGCTGGCGCTGGCCGCCGGAAAGCGCGCCCAGATCGCGAAAGGCGATGGCTGACATATCGAGCGCCTTCATGATCTCGTCGATGAAGCGCAGGTCGCTGTCGCTTACGGCCCAGGACTGGCCCTGCTTGCGGGCAAGCAGGATGGATTCGTAGACCGTCAGCACGGCGTTTGCCGAGGTATCCTGCGGCATGTAGCTGATGGCGTTTTTCGCCTTCGACCCTTCGACGACGACATGGCCCGGCCCTTTGAGGAGGCCGGTGATGCGCTTGAAGAGGGTCGACTTTCCGGCGGCGTTCGGGCCGATCACCGCCACGACCTCGCCTGATGTCATCACCGGCGTCGTCACGTCTTCGACGAAGAGCTTGCGGCCGTGATAGGCGCCGACCGATTGCAACTGAAGCGCTACCACGACCGGCTCCTGTTAGAGAGGATGAGCGAGAAGAAGAAGGGCACGCCAACCAGAGCGGTGATGATGCCGATCGGGAAGACGACACCTGGTATGATCGACTTCGAGACGATCGAAGTCAGCGAGAGCAGCAGTGCGCCTGACAGGATCGAGCCCGGCAGGAAGAAGCGCTGATCCTCGCCGAGGATCATGCGCGCGATATGCGGCCCGACGAGGCCGACGAAACCGATCGTGCCGACGAAGCTGACGGGGACTGCGGCAAGCAGCGAGACCACGAGCATAGTTTCCAGCCGGATGCGGCGGACATTGACACCAAAGCTTGCGGCCTTGTCCTCGCCGAGGCGAATCGCGGTCAGCGCCCAGGCATTGCGAGCAAAGAGCGGCAGGGCGATCAGCAACACGGCGAGCGTCGCCCAGATCTTTGGCCAGGTGGCCTTGGTGAGGCTGCCCATCGTCCAGAAGACGACAGCCGATAGCGCCTGTTCGGAGGCGAGATATTGCAGGAAGGCGAGAGCCGCATTGAAGGTGAAGACCAGCGCGATGCCGAGCAACACCACTGTCTGCACCGAGACGCCACGGGCCTGCGAGACGAAATGGATGAAGAGCGTGGCGATCAACGCCATGATGAAGGCATTGACCGGTACCAGCAGGCCGGCTGCGACAGGCAGAAGCGGAATGCTGGTGACGATCGCAAGGGCAGCACCGAAGCTTGCCGCCGCTGAAATGCCGAGCGTGAAGGGGCTGGCGAGTGGATTGGCGAGGATCGTCTGCATCTGCGCGCCGGCGACGGAGAGCGATGCGCCGACGACGATCGCCATCACGGCAACCGGCATGCGGATGCCCCAGACGACGGCCCGCACCTGATCCGAAACGGAGGAGGGGTCGAGGAGGGCGGCGACGACTTCACTGAGACTATAGCGGGCCGGGCCCCAGGCGAGATCGACCGCAAAGGACAGGCAGAGCGCTGCCGTCATGGCGGCAAGGATCAGCAGCTTGCGCCGGGCGAGGGCGCGGTAGCGCTCCCTCCCGGCTTCGGCTTCGATCGATATGGCGGCGATCTCGGCCATTTTGGATTACTGACCCGCCTTGGCGTCGACCCAGTAACCCGACTGGTAGGCGACCGGCAGGAATTTTTCGTGGAATTCCTTGAAGGTGGCATCGGGATCGAGATCGGCAAAGAGGTTAGGATGGAACCACTTGGCCAGTTGCTGGACGGCGACGAACTGGTAGGGGCTGGTATAGAACTGGTGCCAGATCGCGTGGACATTGCCGCCGGCAACCGCCCTGGAGCCGGTGAAGGCTGGGTTTTCCATCAGCGTAGTCAGCGCCTTGCGGCTGTCGTCGAAGGTGGCGGCGGCATTGGGACCGACATTCACAAAGTCCTTGGCATTCTTGGTCTGGCTCCAATTGGATCCGGTGACGACGATGACGTCAGGATTGGAGGCGACGACCTGCTCGGCATTGATCGAGCCGGTATAGCCCGGCAGGAAATCGGAGCCGAGATTGTGGCCGCCGGCCCAATCGACCATCAGGCCGAAATTGTCGGGGCCGAAGGTGCCGCAGCATTCGACCAGGCCTGCGGCGCGGTACATGAAGACATTGGGCTTCGGCGGATTGGCGGCCTTCAGCTTGTCGGTGACGCGGGCCATCTGCTCTTTCCAGAAGCTGGCGACGGCTTCGGCGCGGTCTTCATGGCCGAAGATCTGGCCGAGGATCTTCAGGCTCGGCTCGGTGTTGGCGAGAATGTGCTCGCGGAAATCGATGTAGACGATCTTCACGCCGATGCCGTTCAGCATGTCTTCGAGCTTCACCTCGTCGGCCGCCGCCTTGTTGCCGATCGGCAGCAGCAGCACATCGGGATGAAGCTTGACGACCGTCTCGGTCTGCAGCGTGCCGTCGGTCAGGTTGCCCAAAAAGGGCAGGTCCTTGCCCTTCGGAAACTTCTCGACATAAGCGTTGAAGCCATCCTTGTCGGTGGTCCAGAGATCGTTGCGCCAGCCGACGATCTTGGCGAAGGGATCTTCCTTCTCGATCGGTGCTACGGCATAGAGCATGCGGCCTTCCCCAAGGATCACACGCTCGACCGGCTTGTCGAAGGTCACTTCGCGACCCGCGACATCCTTGACGGTGAAGGACTGCGCCCAGGCCGAAAGCGGCATCAGGCTCGCAATCGCCGCTGCGGAGACTGCGAGTATTTTCACGAAATTCATCTGGAAATTCCCCCGAGGTCTGAATAATGTCCGCAGGCATAAGAAATATGACTTTATGAATCAAGTTCTATGTTTTAGAGCGTTTCCAAACTGATCCGATGCCGGGGTGCCTCAGATGAATTCCATGAACACGAACTACTCCATCCGCGACGAAATTCGCGACTTCTGGTCGGAACGGGCGGCGACCTTCGACCAGAGCGTCGGCCATGAAATCTTTTCGGAAGCGGAGCGCAAAGGCTGGCAGCGGCTGATCAGAAAACATCTGGGCGAGGGGCAGGGGCGCGCGGCACTCGATCTCGCCTGCGGCACCGCCGTCATCTCGCATCTCATGTACGATGTCGGCTTTGCGGTCACCGGCCTCGACTGGTCGGATGCGATGCTGGCGCAGGCGCGCGCCAAGGCGAAGAAGCGGGGCACCGATATCCGTTTCGTTTCCGGCGACGCCGAAAACACGATGGAGCCCAAGGACAGTTACGATGTCATCACCAACCGCCATCTCGTCTGGACGCTGGTGGACCCGGCTTCTGCCTTTAAGGAATGGTTCTCGGTATTGAAACCGGGCGGCAAGGTGCTGATCCTCGACGGCAATATGGGCAAGGAAACCTGGGTCAAGGGCCTGCAGAAGCTCTGGACGAAGGTGACCGGCAAACCGCCGGCGAGCCACATGTCGCCGGAGATGATGGCGCGGCACCAGAAGATCCGCTCACGCGTGCATTTCTCCAACCAGATGCCAGCCGAAGCAGTCGTCGACCTTCTGCGCCAAGCCGGTTTTACGGATATTGTCGTCGACCGCAAACTCGCCGACATCCATTGGGCGCAGGCGCGCAAGATGCCGTTCCTGCGCGGGTTGGAGCGCATGGTGCAGGATCGGTTTGCGATTTGTGCGCGTAAGCCTGGGTGATGGGTTGGCGCGGCGGTGCCACTTGCTCCCCCTTCTACCCAGCGGGGAGAAGATGCCCGTAGGGCAGATGAGGGGGTGAGCGGCGAAGCCGCGAATGCGCTGAGCGCAAGCGAAGGGCAATGAATGGCGTGCCGTGAGGTCCCCTCATCCGACCCCTCGGGCCACCTTCTCCCCGCTGGGGAGAAGAGAAGAGGGAGTTTGCCGCACCGTATCCCGGCCCTTCGCTTGGGCTCAGGGCGTTCGACGCTGCGATCGATTCACTGGATCGATCGCTTCCGCCTTGCGGGACCGCGCCTCACCCGCCAGTGACACTCATATGTCTCGCCACCGCCGGACGATTATGGGTGCGGTCGATGATGAAGTCGTGGCCTTTGGGTTTGCGGGTGATGGCCTCGTCGATGGCGGCGTGGAGGAGGGCGTCGTCTTCGGTGGCGCGGAGTGCGGCGCGGAGATCGGCGGCGTCGTTCTGGCCGAGGCACATGTAGACCGTGCCGGTGCAGGTGAGGCGGACGCGGTTGCAGCTTTCGCAGAAATTATGGGTCATCGGCGTGATGAAGCCGAGGCGGCCGCCGGTTTCTTCGACCCTGACATAACGCGCCGGGCCGCCGGTCTGGTAATCGATGTCAGCAAGGGTGAACTGGTCTTCGAGGTCGGCGCGCAGTTTCGAGAGCGGTAGATACTGGTCGGTGCGGTCTTCTTCGATCTCGCCCATCGGCATGGTTTCGATGACGGTGAGATCCATGCCGCGGCCATGGGCGAAGCGCAGCAGCTCCGGCATCTCGGCATCGTTGAAATCCTTCAGCGCCACGGCGTTGAGCTTGATCTTCAACCCGGCTTTCTGAGCCGCGTCGATGCCTTCCATGACTTTGGCGAAGTCGCCCCAGCGGGTGATCTTGCGGAACTTGTCCGGGTTGAGCGTATCGAGTGAAACATTGATGCGGCGCACGCCGCAATCATAAAGCTCCTCGGCATGGCGGGAAAGCTGCGAGCCATTGGTCGTCAGCGTCAGCTCGTCGAGGCCGGAACCGATCTTCTGGCCGAGCTGGCGCACCAGATACATGATGTTCTTGCGCACCAAAGGCTCGCCGCCGGTCAGCCTGATCTTGCTGACACCCTTGGCGATGAAGGCGGAACAGAGCCGGTCGAGCTCTTCCAGCGTCAAGAGATCCTTCTTCGGCAGGAAGGTCATATTCTCCGCCATGCAATAGGTGCAGCGGAAATCGCAGCGGTCCGTGACGGAGACACGTAGATAGGTGACCGCCCGCCCGAAGGGGTCGATCATCGGGTGTGTATCCGCCACCAGCGGCGATGCATTGCCTATCGTTCCGACTCTGGTGTTCACCTGTATCTCCGTACTCTCATCAATGTGGGCATATGCTATTGTCGCGTCAAGGGAAACAGCCGCGCGAGCATGCCAATTTCAGCTTGCGCTGAAAAAGATCAACGCCTACTCCTCGCATGAGAAGAGGACAAAATGATGAGCGATATCTGGCCGAGCGAACTTCGCGTTTCGAAAGACAGGCAGCGGCTGGCGGTGACTTTCAACGACGGCCAGAGCTTCGACCTGTCGGCCGAGCTCTTGCGTGTGCTGTCGCCCTCGGCCGAGGTGCAAGGCCATGGGCCCGGGCAGAAGGTGACGGTGCCCGGCAAACGCAATGTTGCGATCATCTCGATGATGCCGACCGGCAATTACGCGGTCCGGATCGGCTTCGACGACATGCACGATACCGGCATCTACACCTGGACCTATCTGCGCGAGCTCGGCGAACGGGGCACGGAGCTGTTTTCGGCCTACGAGAACGAGCTCAGCGAAAAGGGCATGAACCGCGATACGGCGGAGAAGCCGCGCTGACGCTCACGAGAGCGCCGCTATCACTTTCAAGAGACCCACAATTCCAGCCATCGGGGGGCCATATGGCGAAAACGAACGGAAAGAACTGGCTGCGCGCCAAGGGCAGCGCCAGCAGCAACAAGGTGACCTTCCTCGAACTGTTCTTCGACCTGGTCTTCGTCTTTTCGATCTCGCAGCTCTCGCATGCGCTCGCCGCCCACTACACGCCGCTCGGTGCCGCCGAAGCGGCGCTGATGACCTTCGCCGTCTGGTGGGTGTGGATCTTCACCGCCTGGGTGACGAACTGGCTCGATCCGGACAAGATGCCGGTGCGTGGCATGCTGGTGGCGCTGATGATGCTCGGGCTGCTGCTGTCTGCCTCCATTCCCGAGGCTTTCGGCGACAAGGGGCTGCTGTTTGCCGGCGCCTATGTGGCGATGCAGGTCGGGCGCTCGCTGTTTACGACCTATGCGATGACGCGCGTCGACCGCGCCAATACGCTGAATTTCGTCCGCATCACCGCCTGGCTCGTGGCTGCAGGGGTCTTCTGGATTGTCGGCGGGCTGCTCGAGCATGAAGCCCGGCTGATCGCCTGGGTGATAGCGCTTGCGATCGAATATGCCGGGCCGGCCGCGGGCTTTGCCGTGCCGGGGCTCGGCCGCTCGACGGCACGGGACTGGGACGTTTCCGGCGCGCACATGGCGGAGCGCTGTGCACTCTTCGTCATCATCTGCCTCGGCGAAGCGATCCTCGTGTCCGGCCGCACCTTTGCGGAGCTGCCGTTCTCAGGACTGACCAGCGTCGTCTTCGTCACCGCCTTCATCGGCACGGTCGCCATGTGGTGGCTCTATTTCCGCTTCGGACACGGACGCGCCGCCCACCGCATCGAGCATGAAGAGACGCCGGGCAGCCTGGCGCGGCAGGCCTTCACCTATGGGCATATCCCTATCCTCGCCGGCATCATCGTCCATGCCGTCGCGGTCGAGTTCATGTTCTCGCATCCACACGAAACCGGTGATCTCGGCATCGCTGCGGCGGTCCTCGGCGGCTCCGGCCTGTTTTTGATCGGCAATCTCTGGTTCAAGGGCGCGACCAGCGGGCGGATGCCACTCTCGCATCTCGCCGGCCTGGTGTTTTTGATCCTGCTTGCCTTTGTCGCGCCCTTCATCGAGGTCTATCTGATGGGCATTCTGGCGACGCTGGTGCTGATCGTCGTCGCCGCTTGGGAATACCGCTCGCTGACGGGTACGGAGGCGGCGCCGACGCTGCATTGAACATCAGTCCTCGTCGCGCAGATCTTTCAGCAGCATGGTGATGATCCGCTCCATCGAATCGGCGGTCGCCATGCATTGCTCTATCGGCTCGTCCGACAGCACGCGATCGATGAGGCCGGTCTGGATGGCCATGGCTTCCTCACTCAGCTTTCGACCCTCTGGCGTCAAATAGAGGCGCAGCACACGCTTGTCGCGTTCGTCATCGCGGCGAAGGATTAGACCGCGCTTTTCCATCTGCGGCAGCAGCATGCTCATATTGGAGCGGCCGACCAGCAGCTTGCGCGCCAGTTCCTGCTGCGAGATGCCTTCGAAACGATAGAGATTGACCAGGATATCGAGGTGCGGCGGCTTGATGTCGAGATCGGCAAGCGAGCGGGCCAGGGATTGTTGCATGAGCTGGCAGGCGCGAGCCACCGCGATCCAGCTGCGAAAACGCGGATGATCCCAGGGAAGGGATTGATTTTTGTTCATCGTTGTACTTTATTGTTCAGTGTTGAACAGTATTTTGGAATGCCACTATGGCAAACTTTGCGCTTAACGTCACCCGCCTCGGGTTTTCGCTGCTGCAGACGGTTTCTCCTGATCTGGCGGCCAGAGCGGCGTTCCAGCTGTTCTGCCGGACGCCGTCAGCAAGACCCAAGGGCACAAAGTCGAAGCTGGCGCATGCGGCGGGTGCGGCCCGGCTTGCCGGCGCCGAACGCTTTACCCTCCGGCTTGCCGGCGGGCGCCAAGCGCATGCCTATCGGCTGAACGGCGGGGCGAGGGGCAAACGCAAGCGCTATCTGGTGACGCATGGCTGGGGATCGAGCGCGACATATATGGCCGAACTCATCTCGATGCTTGCGGCAACGGGCGCGGAGGTCGTGGCGCTCGATTTTCCCGGCCACGGCCGTTCCGGCGGGCGCTTCCTGCATATGGGGCTTGCGGTCGAGACGATCGCAGCGGCCGAGGCGCGCTTCGGCGCATTCGATGCGGCGATCGGCCATTCCTTTGGCGGCGCGGCGTTGATGGTCTCGGCGGCGGGCCTGCTGCCCAGCGTTGCGCCTGTTGGCGGCGACCGCCTAGTGCTGATCGGCGCGCCGAGCGAGATGGGCTGGCTGTTTACCGATTTCGGCCGGATGGTCGGTCTTCGCCCTGCGGCGCAAGCCACACTGGAGAATGAGGTCCATCGCGTCACCGGCCGGAGACTTGAGGATTTCGACGCCGGCGCGGCGGCGGGCGTCATCGGCCGGCCGGTGCTCGTCATCCATGCCGAGGAAGACAAGGAGGTGTCGTCTCTCCATGCCAGGCGCTATGGCGCGGCGGGGAAGGGCGTTCGGCTGTTCTGGGCGAACGGCTTCGGCCACCGGCGCATCATCGGCGCCGCACCGGTTCTTGCCGCGATCGCGGCGTTTCTCGACGGCGATCGGGGCGTGGGTGAAGTGCCTGATGAAAGCATCAAAAAAGATGCGGAGATCATTCCGTTTTTTGAGCTTCCGGCAAGGCGCGCGGCATTGTAGCGTCCGTCGCGAAGATCAAGCCGCGGCGGGACGCCTCATGAAAATCATCAGCAGCATCGAAGAGCTCAATACGATTTATGGCGCCGGCCTGTCGCCGGCCTCCGTCACCAAGGTGACGAAGCAATTGACACCCCTCTATCGTGAGATGATCGAGATCTCACCGTTTGCGGCGCTTGCGACCGTCGGGCCGGAAGGGCTCGACTGTTCGCCGCGCGGCGATCTTGGCGGCGTGGTGCGCGTCGCCGACGACGAGACGCTGCATCTGCCGGATTGGCGCGGCAACAACCGCGTTGATTCGCTCTCCAACATCGTGCGCGATCCGCGCCTGGCGCTGATGTTCCTGATCCCCGGCTCGAACACGACGATGCGCATCAACGGCCGCGGTATCGTCTCCGACGACGAGGCGCTGCTTTCGAGCTTCGAGATGGACGGCAAACATCCGCGTACCGTCGTCGTCATTTCGATCGACGAGGTCTATTTCCAATGCGCGCGTGCCGTGATGCGGGCCGAACTCTGGAACGGAGAACACTTCGCCGATCCGGCGAAGCTGCCGACGCCGGGACAGATGCTGAAGGCTGCGGTGGGTGATTTCGACCAGGAGACCTATGACCGGGAATGGCCGGGCAGGGCGGCGAAGACGATGTGGTAGGGTGTGGTGTCGAGAAGCGGACACCCACCTCTCTTCCCTCATTCCTGTGCTTGTCACAGGAATCCAGTGCGCCCAAGTCCTTGGGTGCGGAAGACATTTTCACGGTCGCAGAGAGTTATTCACCGCGCAGACGCGCGGTGGCTGGATTCCTGTGACAGGCACAGGAATGAGGGAGCAAGCGGCTACCTCGTCCGTTCCCTCGGACTCCTGGCGGAGCCATCGGCGTGAACCGAACAACAGTCTAAGCCGTCACCTTGTGGTGACAGCGTGCGCACGGCGACCGATTACCCTCACGTCTTATAGATCAGCCAGCTCTTGGTGAAATCCTTCTGCATGCCGTCCTGATAGAGGATGGTGCAGTTGCGGCCGGCATTCTTGGCGCCGTAAAGGGCGATGTCGGTCTTGCTATAGAGTTCGCCGGCATCCCCGGCGCTGGAGGCCATGCAGATGCCGATCGAGACGGTGACCGGACCGTAATTCACCCGCGTACGGGAATTTTTGAAGGGCGTCGTCTCCAGCGTGCGACGAATGCGCTCGGCGATCGCGGTCACTTCCTCGGGCGTGTTGCCATCGATGATGAGGGCGAACTCCTCGCCGCCGGTGCGGGCAACGAAGATGTCACGGCGGACATTGCTGCGGATGACGGAGGCGACTGTGGCGAGCACCTTGTCACCGACCGGATGGCCGTAGGTGTCGTTGATCTTCTTGAAATTGTCGATGTCGCAGAGCAGCAGCGCCGTCACCGGCCGCATGCTCGAATTGTCGAAAATGGCGGCGAGGCGGTCGTCGAAGGCGCGGCGGTTGGAAAGGCGCGTCAGCGAGTCGGTGTTGGCGATGCGCTTGTATTCGTCGAGTTCCTTGCGGACCTGATCCATCTCCTGCGAGCGCTGGACGACGTCCTCGACGGTGCGTTCGCCATGCGCCATGGTGTCGCCGGTCGCCTGGCTCAGGAGATCGATAGCGTTTTCGATCAGTTCGACACTGGCATTGCTCTTGGAGGTGATACGCTTGTGGGTCTCGCCGAGCAGTCTGGTATAGCTTTCGAGCGAACTCTGCTCCTGCCTGAGAATGCGCAGCAGGCCATCGAGCTCGCCTGATATGCGCGTATGGGCATCATCGAAGACACGGGCCGGGCTGTGGGTGAAGTGCTGCGCGCCGAGCGCATCGAGTTCGGCCTGGGTCACTTGGCCGCCGAGGGCCGCAAGCTCGCGGGTCAGGGCTGGATTAGAGCCGATATAGGCCTCGTAGAAGAGTTGGTAATTGCGCGGTATCGGCGCGACGCCCATAGAGCGCATGGCATAGGTGATCTGACCCGCAACGTCGGGAACCGGCACCTTGGGCGCGACAGCCGTATTCATCCGGCGAACTCCTCATATATTCAAAGGCAATATTCTATTTGTTAGCTTAAATTTCTTGGGAAAAGATTAAAGCGATATATACCAAAGATTACATACGACAAATGCCCCATGGGGTAATACTTCGATCAGACCTATGATTCTCCATGGAAAAACGTATATTTACTGAGGCAGTGCATACTCGCTGAGCGGGTACAGTGTCTGAAAAACTTACAGTTCTTCTCTGCTGGAGACCGTATTCATCTTGTCGACAGTTGGTTTTGGCCGTTTCGTATTGCAGTCTCGACATTTTGGGGATCGTATTTTCTGCAACGGACCCGATCTTGGCCCACAAATCAGGGCGTGAGACCATGGAAACCTCCCGTCATATTTCTTTCGCCATCCTGACCTTCACCGTCCTTGCCGCCGGCGTCTTGCTGCTGGAGCACACCGGCTTCTTCGCCGGCGCTTTCCGCACGGAGATCCTGGCAAGGGTCGATGCTGGGGCTGTGGTGAGCGTGGGCGAGGTGGTCACGGCGCGGAACATCAGCGCGTCGGATAAGGCGTCGGCACGGTAGAGCAGGCGCAGCCTGCCCCATCACCCCAAATTCAGTTCCTGGAAGAAATCATTGCCCTTGTCGTCGATGACAATAAAGGCGGGGAAGTTTTCGACTTCGATCTTCCAGACCGCTTCCATGCCGAGCTCGGGATATTCGAATACTTCAACCTTGCGGATACAGTCCTGGGCAAGACGGGCGGCGGGGCCGCCGATCGAGCCGAGATAGAAGCCGCCGTGCTTCTTGCAGGCCTCGCGCACGGCGCGCGAGCGGTTGCCCTTGGCGAGCATCACCATCGAGCCGCCGAAGGACTGGAACTGGTCGACGTAACTATCCATGCGCCCGGCCGTCGTCGGGCCGAAGGAGCCGGAGGCGTAGCCGGCAGGCGTCTTGGCGGGGCCGGCATAGTAGACCGGGTGGTTCTTCAGGTAATCGGGCATGCCTTCGCCCTTTTCCAGCCGTTCGCGGATCTTGGCATGGGCGAGGTCGCGGGCAACGATGATGGTGCCGGTCAAGGACAGGCGGGTCTTGACGGGATGCCTGGAGAGTTCGGCGAGCACCTCGGCCATTGGCCGGTTGAGATCAATGCGCACCGTCGATTCCGACAGTTTCGCCTCGTCGATTTCGGGCATGTATTTCGACGGATCGGTTTCGAGCTGCTCGACGAAAATGCCGTCGCGGGTAATGCGGCCCTTGGCCTGACGGTCGGCGGAACAAGAGACGCCGAGGCCGATCGGCAGCGAGGCGCCGTGGCGGGGCAGGCGGATGACACGCACGTCATGACAGAAATACTTGCCGCCGAACTGGGCGCCGACGCCCATCTGCTGGGTCAGTTTGTGGATTTCCTTCTCCATCTCGATGTCGCGAAAAGCGTGGCCGCTCTCGGAACCTTCGGTCGGCAGTTCGTCGAGATAGCGGGTGGAGGCGAGCTTGACGGTTTTCAGGTTCATCTCGGCCGAGGTGCCGCCGATGACGATCGCCAGATGGTAGGGAGGACAGGCTGCCGTCCCTAACGTCAAGATCTTCTCCTTAAGGAAGTCGATCATTCGGTCGTGGGTCAAGAGCGAGGGCGTGCCCTGGTAGAGGAAGGTCTTGTTGGCCGAGCCGCCGCCCTTGGCGACGAAGAGGAACTCGTAGGCGTCGGTGCCTTCCTCGTAGATGTCGATCTGGGCCGGCAGGTTGTTTCTGGTATTCTTCTCCTCGAACATTTTGACCGGCGCGAGCTGCGAATAACGCAGGTTCTTCTTCTCGTAGGCGTCCATGACGCCGCGGGCCAGCGCTGCACTATCCTCGCCCTCGGTCCAGACCCTGCGGCCTTTCTTGCCCATGATGATCGCCGTGCCGGTATCCTGGCACATGGGCAGCACGCCGCCGGCGGCGATATTGGCGTTCTTCAAGAGATCGTAGGCGACGAAACGGTCATTGTCGGTCGCTTCGGGATCGTCGAGGATCGAGGCGAGCTGTTTCAGGTGGCCGGGACGCAGCAGGTGGTTGATGTCGGCAAAGGCGGTTTCGGCCAGCAGGCGGATCCCCTCCGGCTCGACGGTCAGGATCTCCTGGCCCTTGAACGTGTCGACCGAGACATGGTCGCCGCTGAGCTTGCGATAGGGGGTGGTATCCTTGCCGAGGGGGAAGAGATCGTCAGCCATCGAAGTGACCTTTCTGGTAGGGCGTCGCTAGATTGGAACCGGTCTAAATCCGCCGCGGGGCAAAAGCAATCAGGATGCGGCGGACTCTGGAGTGGGCGGCCATGTCGTGTCGCGTTTTGCAGTCGGCACGTCACACACGGTAAGCGAGTGAAAGTAAAGGGGAAGTCGACATTTTTCGCGAAGCAGACGACTTCAGGTTGCCTTCCGGTCGAGGCCAGTTCATATTCCCGGCAGCGTTAACTTGCCGGGGCTTCCAATGACAAATGCAAAGCCAACTGCTGTCGACGACCTTCTCGTTTTTTTCGAAGACAATTGGATCCGTGGGGATCTGCTGCGCCTCGCCAGTGATCCCGAGGGAGCGGACATGTATGCTCGCTTCGTCAATGGCGTGCGTATCGACGCCAAACATGGGCCTGACCATGAAACGATCATCAAGGGCGAGTACGGAACCTTCAGAGTGAAGCCGGACGGCCACTTCGAATATGAGCTGGACTACACGCTCGACGTCGTGAAGAATTTAGGGAAATACGATCAGCTCATCGAGACGCTGAGCTACAAGATGTCCGATGGCTCAGGGGGCACGGACCTCGGCGTGCTGACCCTTGCGATCGACGGCGTCGACGTAGGCGAAAAATACCACGAAGTCCTGGATTTCGACGATATGGGCGTCACCTCGAGGGCGGATAATTTCTCTCTGCCTGACTACCGCAACTTTGCACTTTCGGTGAACGGCAGCCACGACCTGACGCTTCTGAACGGGCATGTCTATGATACCATCCCGGGCGTCGACGCCATCACCGAGGACGGTTTCAGCGATACGGTCCTATTTCCAGGTTCCGCGCCCGTAAGCTTGAAAATGCTCGATGGCGGGGAGTTCACCTTTCAGAGCGTTTCGATTGCCGAATTGTCGGCAGCGCCCTTTCACCTGACGCTCACCGCCCTGAACGATGGCCAGATCGTCTATCAGCAGGAGCTTGAAGTCACCGGCCCCACTCTCGAGGTCAATCTCGAAGACATTGAAGAAATCCGTTTCGATTTCATGGGCAATTCCGTCGTGATGGACAATTTTTCGCTGTTTGCCTTGCTATAGGCCGGAGGGAGTCGAGGCGTTGCGGCATATCCCCTTCTCCCCCCGAGCGGGGGTCCGAAGGACGGGTCGAGACCTGTGGCTCGACCCCGGTTGGTGGCGGCAGCCGGATGAGGGGCTGCGGCCTATGCGACCTTCTTACTTCGGCCCGATCATCGTTTCCGGGCGCACGATCTCGTCGTACTCTTCCGATGTCACCAGGCCGCTGGCGAGGGCCTCGTCCTTCAGCGTCGTGCCGTTCTTGTGCGCCGTCTTGGCGATCTTGGCGGCGGCGTCGTATCCGATCTTCGGGGCAAGCACGGTGACCAGCATCAGCGAGCGTTCGAGGCCGGCCTTGATGTTGTCTTCGCGGGCCTCGATGCCGACGACGCAATTGTCGGTGAAGGAGACGGCGGCGTCGGCGAGCAGCTGCACCGACTGCAGGAAATTATAGGCCATCATCGGATTGTAGACGTTGAGCTCGAAATGGCCCTGGCTATCGGCGAAGGTGAGGGCTGCGTTGTTGCCGAAGATGTGGATGCAGACCTGCGTCATCGCCTCGCACTGGGTCGGGTTGACCTTGCCGGGCATGATCGAGGAGCCGGGCTCGTTTTCCGGCAGCGCCAGTTCGCCGAGGCCGGACCGCGGGCCGGAGCCGAGCAGGCGAATGTCGTTGGCGATCTTGAAGAGGGCGGCAGCGGCGGCATTAATGGCGCCGTGGGAAAAGACCATGCTGTCATGCGAGGCGAGTGCCTCGAACTTGTTCGGCGCGGTGACGAAGGGCATGCCTGTGATGGCAGCGATCTCTTCGGCGACCTTTTCGGCAAAACCCACCGGCGCATTGAGGCCGGTGCCGACGGCAGTGCCGCCCTGGGCGAGCTCGCAAAGGCCGGGCAGGGTCATTTCGATGCGCTTGATGGCGGAGCCGACCTGGGCCGCGTAACCCGAAAATTCCTGGCCGAGGGTCAGCGGCGTCGCATCCTGGGTGTGGGTGCGGCCGATCTTGATGATGTGGCTGAATTCGGTGACCTTCATGTCAAGCGCGGCATGCAGGTGCTTGAGGGCCGGGAGCAGGTGATGGGCGATCTGCTCGGCGCAGGCGATGTGCATGGCCGTCGGATAGGTGTCGTTCGACGACTGACTCATGTTGACGTGATCGTTCGGATGCACCGGCTTCTTGGAACCCATGACGCCGCCGAGCATTTCTATCGCACGATTGGAGATCACCTCGTTGGCATTCATATTGGACTGCGTGCCTGAACCGGTCTGCCAGACGACCAGTGGAAAGTGGTCGTTCAGCTTGCCGTCGATCACCTCCTGGGCGGCGTCGACGATCGCTTTGCCGAGGGCAGGATCGAGCTGGTCGAGCGACATGTTGGCGCGGGCGGCGGCCTGCTTGACGATGCCGAGCGCACGCACGATCGACAGCGGCTGCTTTTCCCAGCCGATCTTGAAATTGCCGAGCGAACGCTCGGCCTGGGCGCCCCAATATCGGTCGGCGACGACCTCGATCGGGCCAAAAGTATCGGTTTCGGTGCGGGTTGCGGTCATCGGCCTTGCCTTCCCTTTACATGCTGTTTTCGGGCATTTTCGAAAGATGAGGTCTTATAGGTTGGAAAGTCCGACAAGAAAACTGGACGCCGCGCGAAATATTGAAATCGCCAGTCATGTTTGCGCTGGCTTTTCGGCGTGCCTTTTAAGCCACTTTGGAAATTTTATGCGTCCGGGCGTTTTCGCCGGACTGGTCTGGCGGCGAAAATTCGGTAAAAAATTAACTAATAATTTCATAATTTTGTGTGAACTGCTGGCCGGCGCCGTGCAGGATCTCCGTCACACAAAATTGAGTCTGCCGGCGCTGGCGGCGCAGGCCGGTTTCTGATCAATGAGGCCCTACGCTGCTTGAGTTTCGCGGGATTTGAGCTTGAGCCTTGCGCTCGTGACAAGAACAGCATGACACCGGGACTGGAAGATATATGACGTTCGTTTTGAGAAGCGCGGCATCCGCATTGGCACTTTCCTGCGGCGTGGCAATGATGACTGCCGCACCCGCGCATGCTTATACACTGATGGACATGCTGCGCGGCGACAGGCAGCGGACGCAGAGCACCATCTTCATGGACCAGATGCCGCCTGGCCGTGTGGGTTCGCGCGGTGGCGTCGGTGGCTCGCTCGGCGGGCTCGATCCGGAAGCGCCGCTACCGAAGGTGAGCGGTCCACGTTATTATACCTACAAAACCGAGACGCTGCAGTTCGTCGATACCGGCAGGTTTGCCGATCCCGTCGTCACCGGCGCAGTCGCCGATGTTTCGGGCAGCGGTGATGCCAGCGCCGAGCCGGCCGTGCAGCGCCGTTTCCTGGCGCAGGCCAAGGTGCGCGCCAATGCCGACGTCGCAAAGGCGCTTGAAGCCTATTACGGCGACAGCCGCAATCCGCTCGTCTGGGTCGAAGGCAACCAGATCAACGACCGCGCCAAGTCGGCGATGCAGGTACTTGCCGATGCGTCCTTCGTTGGCCTCGACGCGGCGGATTACGCCGTCCAGACGCCTGATATCGACCCGGCCAATCCCGATCCCGCCTTCCGCGACCGGGCGCTGACACAGTTCGAGCTCGATCTCTCCGCCAAGGTGCTCGCCTTCGTGCAAGACACGGTGCGCGGCCGCATCGATCCGAACAAGATCTCCGGCTATCACGACTTCCAGCGCAAGGTGGTCAATCTGACCCCGGTGCTGAAGCTTGCCCGCCTGAGCCCAGATGTCGGCGCCTACATCGCCAGCCGCTCGCCTGATAGTCCGCAATTCCAGGCGCTGAAGGCGGAGCTTGCCAAGCTTCGTGCCGCCGACGGCGGCAATGAGGAGCGAATCGTCGTTTCGCTCGACAGGCTGCTGAGGCCTGGCGAAAGCTCGCCGGAGATCGCCAATATCGTCAAGGCGATCGGCAAGCACGGTTCCGAAACGCTGAGGACCGATCATGCGGCAACGCTTGCTGCTTACGCCGGCAGCATCGACTATTCGCCCGACATCGTTTCGCTGGTCGAGGATTTCCAGAAAGAGCGTGGGCTGAAGCCTGATGGCGTCATCGGCCAGGCGACGGTGCGCGCCATGACCGGCGGCGATACCAATGCCTCGAAGATCGACAAGCTCGTCGTCGCCATGGAGCAGGCGCGCTGGTTGCCGGAGGATCTCGGTTCCCGTTACGTCATGATCAACCAGCCGGCCTACATGGTCTACTACCACAATGACGGCAAGGAACAGCTGTCGATGCGCGTGGTGGTCGGCGGCAAGAACAACCAAACCTATTTCTTCGACGACGAAATCGAGACGGTCGAGTTCAACCCTTTCTGGGGCGTGCCGCAGTCGATCATCATCAACGAGATGCTGCCGAAGCTGCGCTCGGATCCCAACTATCTCGACCAGCTCGGTTATGAGGTCGAAGTGAACGGCCACGCCGTCGCCTCGTCCAGCGTCGACTGGTACGGCTCGACCAATAATGTTTCGGTGCGCCAGCCGCCAAGCAGCGACAATGCGCTCGGCGAACTGAAGATCCTGTTCCCGAACAGCCACGCGATCTACATGCACGACACGCCGTCGAAGAGCTTCTTCAAGCGCGACATGCGGGCGCTGAGCCACGGTTGCGTACGCCTTGCCGATCCGCGGGCGATGGCGGCCGCCGTGCTTGGCACGACGGTCGACGACGTCGCCAAGCAGATCGCCAGCGGGCAGAACCATGCGGTGCGCGTGCCGCAGAAGATCCCGGTCTACGTCTCCTACTTCACCGCCTGGCCGAACAAGGACGGCGTGGTGGAGTATTTCGACGACGTCTATGGCCGCGACGCCTACGTCGACAAGGCTTTTGATGCGACGAGCAAGGCGCGTGGGGCGCAGATCTGATATCGGATTTGATGGTTTATGCGAACGGGCGGTCTTCGGGCCGCCCGGTTTGTTTTTGCAGCGAGCACGGAATGGGAACAAAGTGGAGAGGGCTTGCCGCGTGGCACCCAGCGGAAGTCGGGGACGGCTGGGACTCAGACCGCAACCTTCTCCGCGAAGTCGCGGATCAGCCTCTCCACCAGCTCCGGTGTCAACTCATCGAAATGGGTGATGATAACATCCGGATCGAGGCTCGAAACCGGCACATCGGAATAACCGAAAGGCACGGCGATCGACGGTACGCCGGCGTTCCTCGCCACGGCGATGTCGTTGATGCTGTCGCCAATCATCACGGTGCGGGCGATGTCGCCGCCGGCGCGTTCGATGGTGCCGGTGAGGTGGCGGGCGTCGGGCTTGCGGTATTCGAAGCTGTCGCCGCCGGTGATGGCGTCGAAATATCGGGTGAGGTGGAGCTTGTCGAGCAGGCCGAGTGCCAGGCTCTCCATCTTGTTGGTGCAGACGGCGAGGCGGTAACCCTGAGATTTCAGCCGGTCCATCGCGGCGACCAGACCCGGATAGGGTTCGGTACGGCCGGGCATGTTGCCGGCATAGTGGGCAACGAAACGCTCGACCAGCAGCGGCAGGGCGTCGCTTTCGAGCGGATGGCCGCGCAGCCGGCAGGCGCGCTCGATCATGACGCGCGCACCCTGGCCGACGAGGTGGGTGAGGTCGTCGTAGCTGACCGGTTCGAGGTCGAGGGCGGCGATCGTATGGTTCAGGCTCTCGACCAGATCCACATGGGTATCGAGAAGGGTGCCGTCGAGATCGAAGACGACGAGCGCCGGGCGAGCGGGAACAGGGGTCAAGGGCATGTCTCTTTGAGCGATGGTCGTCTTGAGGAGCGATGGATCGTCCAAGGGAACGATGGATCGTCCCTGAGGTAGGCGATCATGCGGCGGAAAGCAACGTCCGACGATGGCCGGGAAGGCTGCAGGCCTCTGTTTCGGCTTTTCATTTTCCGTGATGATTTTGACTTTCGTTTGCCAGGCGAGCCGTGTAAACAGCACATCCAACGCAATATCAGGAGCTGGCGGCGCATGGATGCCCGCGAAATGAAGATCAAAGCCGCCGAGGCCGCACTCGCCCATGTGGAAAGCGGGATGCGTCTCGGGATCGGCACCGGCAGCACGGCGGAAGAATTCGTTCGCCTGCTGGCGGAGAAGGTCGCGGGCGGCTTCAGGGTCGAAGGCGTTCCGACGTCCGAACGAACCGCGCGGCTCTGCGTCGAACTCGGCGTCCCGCTGAAGTCGCTCGACGAACTGCCGGCACTCGACCTGACGATCGATGGCGCCGACGAGGTCGATCAGGCGCTCAGGCTGATCAAGGGCGGCGGCGGCGCGCTGTTGCGCGAAAAGATCGTCGCGGCGGCCTCCGAGCGAATGATCGTCATTGCCGACGAGAGCAAGCTGGTCGAAACGCTCGGCGCCTTCGCGCTGCCGATCGAGGTCAATCCGTTCGGGCTCGTCTCGACGCGGATCGCGATCGAAAAGGTCGCCGCCCGGCTTGGTCTTTCCGGTGAACTCGACCTGCGCCAGTCGGGTGACGGAGAGTTTACCACGGATGGCGGCCATCACATCATCGATGCATCTTTTGGCCGCATTCCTGATGCAGAGGCGCTTTCGAGCGAGCTGAATTCCATACCCGGCGTCGTTGAACACGGGCTCTTTATCAATATGGCGGCACTTGCGATCATTGCCGGTCCTGCGGGTGCGCGCACGCTGCAGGCAAACAGATAACAGGAGCATATACTCATGATGAACATTGCAGGTCTTGGCCGTCTCGCCGCTGCGACCGTCGTTCTTTCCGGGCTTGCCTTCGGCTCCGCCGTCAAGGCGCAGGAAGTCTCCGAGGAGCAGCTGAAGGCGTCTCGCGCGGCGATCGACGCCATCGGCGCCACTGCCCAGTTCGACAACATCCTGCCCGGTCTCGCCGAGCGTCTGAAGGCCGGCTTGATCCAGGATTCGCCGAACTACCAGGACATCATTTCGTCGACGGTCGATGCGCAGGCGCTGGCGCTGGCGCCGCGCCGCGGCGATCTGGAGAAGGAGGCGGCACTCACCTATGCCAAGACCTTCTCCGTCGACGAGCTGAAGGCGATCGCCGACTTCTATAATTCCGACGTTGGCAAGAAGCTGCTACGCGATGGCCCGGTCGCCTCGCGCGAGACGGCGAAGGCTGCCGACATCTGGGCGCAGGGCATTTCCCGCGACCTGGAAAAGCAGAGCAACGCCGAGCTTTCCAAGGTCATCAAGGCACCGCCGCCGGCAACCGACAGCCCGACCGCTCCGGCTCCGGCACCGGCTGCCCAGCAGTAAGGGCTGCCCCTCAAATTTGCGAAAGCCCGGCATCGTCCGGGCTTTTTTGCTATGATGCGGCAAATGCCGCCGGCGAGGTTTCAGGTGACTGCAGATGTCCGATCATGACAAGGCTGTCCGAGTTCGGATATCCGGCAAGGTCCAGGGTGTCGGTTTTCGCATGTGGACGCGTGATGAGGCGGTACGGCTCGGTTTGACGGGCTGGGTTCGCAATGAAGAGGACGGGGCCGTCGTCGCTGTGATCGCAGGACCCGACAGCGCCATCTCGACGATGATCGAGCGTTTTAGGCGCGGGCCTTCGGGGGCGTCGGTTTTGGGCGTCGAGACGGAAGCAGCCCAGCTTGAAAAGAATCCGACGGATTTCCGCATTACCCGCTGACAGCAGTCATCGCTAGGCAGATGCAATTGGCATCGCATATGCGCCGGAACTCAGCCCTATGGGTTCGGGTTCTTTGCAAGTTGCCATTCACCCGTCTCATCCGGCTCTACGCGCTTGTTGCCACGATAGAAGATCGGCAGTCTCGTCTTTTTGTCGATCGAGAAGCGGCTCGGGGTATATTTTTCATGCTCGTGGCCCTGAATGGCGAGGCCGAGCGCTTCCTTGAATTTGCCAGCCTTGCACAGGTTGCTGAAGAGAGTTTGATCCATCTTTTGCTCCGCCATTCTTTTCCATCCCATGGATTGCCTGCCAGCCTCGGCCGACCGGGTCAACCGTAAACGGTGACTGGTCAACCGAAGACGGTGACTGGGCTGAGCCCTTTACAATGAAGATTCGGCGATGGGAACCGGATGACGCAGGAGCGGGCTTTTGTTTTCATGACGATCGCCCCTATATCAGGAACATCCTTCCTGCGATTCCCTTCCGGAGCTCCTCATGTCTTCCTACGACTACGACCTCTTCGTCATCGGCGGCGGTTCCGGAGGCGTGCGCGGCGCCCGTGTCGCCGCATCGCTCGGCAAGAAAGTGGCGATCGCCGAGGAGTATCGCTACGGCGGCACCTGCGTCATCCGCGGCTGCGTGCCGAAAAAGCTCTTCGTTTATGCTTCGCAGTTCCACGAGCATTTCGAGGATGCGGCGGGTTTCGGCTGGACGGTCGGCGAAAGCAGTTTCGACTGGAAGAAGCTGGTGGCAGCCAAGGATGTTGAAATCGCCCGTTTGGAAGGCCTCTACAAGAAAGGTCTCGCCGGCGCCAATGCCGAGATCCTGGAAACGCGCGCGGAACTCGTCGATGCCCATACGGTCCGGCTGCTGAAGACCGGACAGACGGTCACGGCAAAGACGATCGTCATCGCCACCGGCGGACGGCCGAACCCGCATGCAGCGCTTCCCGGTCACGACCTCTGCATTTCCTCCAACGAGGCCTTTCATCTCGAAGAGCTGCCGAAATCGATCGTGATATCAGGCGGCGGCTATATCGCCGTCGAGTTCGCCAATATCTTCCATGGTCTCGGAGTCGAGACGACGCTGATCTATCGCGGTGCCGAGATCCTGTCGCGCTTCGACGAAGATCTGAGGCGTGGGCTGCATGAGGCGATGGCCGCCAAGGGCATCCGCATCCTCTGCCACGACACGCTGCAGAAGGTTTCGAAAGGTGAGGACGGGCTCATTCTGGAGACGCTGAACAACGGCACGCTGCAAGCCGGCGTCGTCATGCTGGCGCTCGGGCGCGATCCGAACACCGAAGGCCTCGGCCTCGAGGCGGCCGGTGTCGCCGTCGACGAGCGCGGCGCCGTTATTGTCGACGAATATTCCCGCACCAATGTCGAAAACATCTATGCGCTTGGCGATGTCACCAACCGGGTACAACTGACGCCGGTGGCGATCCACGAGGCGATGTGCTTCATCGAGACCGAGTACAAGAACAATCCGACCCGGCCGGACTACGAACTGATCCCGACCGCCGTCTTCTCGCAGCCCGAGATCGGCACTGTCGGGCTTTCAGAAGAGGAGGCGGGCAAGCGTTATTCCGAACTCGAGGTTTACCGCGCCCAGTTTCGACCGCTGAAGGCCACGCTTTCCGGGCGGGCCGAGCGGATGATCATGAAGCTGATCGTCGATGCGGCGAGCCGCAAGGTGGTCGGCGCCCATATCCTCGGCCACGATGCCGGCGAGATGGCGCAACTGCTCGGCATCACGTTGAGGGCCGGCTGCACCAAGGACGATTTCGACCGGACGATGGCGCTGCACCCGACGGCGGCCGAAGAGCTCGTCACCATGTATGCGCCGAGCTATCGGATCCGCGACGGCAAGCGGATTTGAGCCACGACGTGCTTTTGCCCTGCATGTCGTTGACCCGGAACCGCTGCACACTTCCGGGCGACATGCATTAGAACGCCGTGCGTCCTTTCGGACGCACAAAGGACGCTCTAACTCTTTGAACTACGTATCGTGCTTTCCGAAAATCGATTCCGATTTTCGGGCCGATGCGCTAGCTGGTGATGCGCGGCGAGCGGATGACCTTCAGGAAAAGTGCTTTCATCGCATCGGCGATACCTTGGGTCGGCGTCACCTCGAAATAGAGGCCGGGCGAAGCGCATGCCTGCATCTTCGTCGGAATCTCGCTCTGGAAGGGGCTGATCCATTTGTTGTACCAATCGTTGCTCGGCAGCGGCAGGTAGGTTGTGTAGAGCACGGCGATCTTGACACCGCGATCCTTCAGCGGCTTGCAGAAGGAGGTGTCGATCGGTTCCTGACAGCGGCCGCCGGTCGTCTTCTTGGTGCATGTCGACGGCTTGTAGCTGTCGCCGACGCCATCGGAAACGAAGAACAGGATCTTTTCGGGGCTGATATTCGACGTGCCGTCGCCGGCCGGATCGATGATGGTATTCATCTGCGTCAGGGCGCTATCGAAGCTCGTGAGCTGATCCTGGTTGTAATTCTGGTAGGGAATGGTCATCAGGTCGACCGTGTCGGTGTAATTCTTCACCTTCGTCAGGTCGGAGGTGGGGCTGGAGATCGTCGTCAGCTTTGCGTCCTCGGCTTTGGTGCCGAAAGTATAGACGCCCATGCGGAACTGGTCGCTGCTGACGCGCTCGGTCTTGGCCGTATCGGTCAGCGCCTGGGTTGCCTGGCGCACCACGTCGATGCGCATAGCGACGCCGAGGCTCTTGGCGATGGTGTAGTTGTTGGTGCTCTGGTCCATCTGATGGCAGGCGAAGGCGCAGCCTGTTTTGGCCTGCAGCTTGGAAACATCATTCGCGGTTGCGCCGACGCCCATGGAAGGCGTGTTGTCGAGCAGGATGTAGAAATCCATGAAGGCGGCGGTTTGATATTCGGCAGTTGCCGCGCCCGATATCGTGATCGAGTCCCGGCCCAGGATGCGCATGAAGGTGGTGGGCACGGTCGCGCTGAAGGAAACCTGCGAATTCAGCTTGTTGGCGGTCTTGGTGACATTAATGCCGAGATCAATATGAACGTCGGTCAGCTCCCCGGACATTTGAGACATGAAAATATTGCGGGCGTCGTCCTTGCCGAGCGAGATCGTGCCGTTGCCGCTCATGGTCATGGCGGCTGCGACCGCGCCGGATTTTTCCGCGATCGAACCGACGGCGGCGGCATCGGCAGCGGCGTAGAGCTGTGTCCTCAAGCTGAGCGCGTGGGCGAAATCCACCGCCATGCCGGCCGCACCGAAGAGCGGCACCACCAGCAGTGCCGTCATGATGCCGAAATTGCCCGAGCGGTCCGATATGAAGCCGGGCGGAAGGATTGTCATGCCATGTCCCCGAAATTGAAACTCTCTCCGGTTCTACATTGAAAGTCTAAAATATGGGAAAATCGACATGGTATATGCTGGTTTAACCAGAGCAGGGCCGGCGGCGAGGCGACAACTGTCGGCGAATGGTCTTTGCAAGCCTGACCTAAAGGTCTATAAGCCGCCGCATATTGAGGGCATCCTGAGGTATGGATGTGAGAACAGGTGAGTGAGATGGCAGACAATTGGACCCCGAGCAGCTGGCGGCAAAAACCGATCCTGCAGGTTCCCGAATATCCCGACGCAGCCGCTTTGGCGGCAACGGAAGCCACGCTCGCCAGCTATCCGCCGCTTGTCTTTGCAGGTGAAGCGCGCCGCCTGAAGAAGCATCTCGCCAATGTCGCCGAAGGCAACGGCTTCCTGCTGCAGGGCGGCGACTGCGCCGAGAGCTTCGCCGAACACGGCGCCGACAATATCCGCGACTTCTTCCGCGCCTTCCTGCAGATGGCCGTGGTGCTGACCTTCGGTGCGCAGCTGCCGGTCGTCAAGGTCGGCCGCATCGCCGGCCAGTTCGCCAAGCCGCGTTCGTCGAATGTCGAGAAGCAGGGCGACGTGACGCTGCCGGCCTATCGCGGCGACATCATCAACGGCATCGAGTTCACCGAGGAGTCGCGCATTCCGAATCCGGAACGCCAGGCCATGGCCTACCGCCAGTCGGCTGCGACGCTGAACCTGCTGCGCGCCTTTGCGATGGGCGGTTACGCCAATCTCGAAAACGTGCATCAGTGGATGCTCGGCTTCGTCAAGGACAGCCCGCAGGGCGAGCGCTACCGCAAGCTTGCCGACCGGATCAGCGAAACCATGGATTTCATGAAGGCGATCGGCATCACCTCGGAAAACCATCCGAGCCTGCGCGAGACCGATTTCTTCACTAGCCATGAGGCGCTGCTGCTCGGTTACGAGGAGGCGCTGACCCGCGTCGATTCCACCTCGGGCGACTGGTATGCAACGTCAGGCCACATGATCTGGATCGGCGACCGTACGCGCCAGGCCGACCATGCGCATGTCGAATATTGCCGCGGCATCAAGAACCCGATCGGCCTGAAATGTGGTCCGTCGCTGCAGGCCGACGACCTGCTGCAACTGATCGACATCCTGAACCCGGCCAACGAAGCCGGGCGCCTGACGCTGATCTGCCGCTTCGGCCATGAGAAGGTCGCCGACAGCCTGCCGAAGCTCATTCGCGCCGTTGAGCGCGAGGGCCGCAAGGTCGTCTGGTCCTGCGATCCAATGCACGGAAACACGATCACGCTCAACAACTACAAGACCCGTCCCTTCGAGCGGATCCTGTCGGAAGTCGAAAGCTTCTTCCAGATCCACCGCGCCGAAGGTTCGCATCCGGGTGGCATCCATATCGAGATGACCGGCAAGGACGTGACCGAGTGCACCGGCGGCGCCCGCGCGGTCTCCGCAGAAGACCTGCAGGACCGCTACCACACCCATTGCGATCCGCGCCTCAACGCCGACCAGGCGCTCGAGCTCGCCTTCCTGCTTGCCGAGCGCATGAAGGGCGGCCGCGACGAAAAGCGGATGGTCGCCAACGGTTGAGATTAGGCCAAAACAGATGATAAAAGCCCGGTTCCGCCGGGCTTTTTGTTGACTGGCCTTGCCCTTCACTCGGCGTCATATGCTGCACTCAGATGCTGGCCTGGACGCTGTGCAGATTGGCGTAGACGCCGTCTTGCGCCATGAGCTCGTCATGTGTGCCCTGTTCGACGATACCATCAGCCGTCAGGACCAGGATGCGGTCGGCATGGCGGACGGTCGACAGACGGTGGGCGATGACCAGGGTGGTTCGGCCGTTCGCCAGGCTGAGCAGCGCCTGCTGCACCGCCCGTTCGCTCTCGTTATCGAGCGCGCTGGTCGCCTCATCGAAGATCAGGATCTCCGGATTCTTGAGGAAGGCGCGGGCGATGGTGATGCGCTGGCGTTGGCCGCCCGAGAGTTTGACGCCGCGTTGGCCGATATCGGTGTCATAGCCATGGGGCAGGGCGATGATGAAGTCGTGCGCATTGGCGGCGCGCGCGGCGGCCTCCAGCTCGGCATCGCTGGCGTCGGGCCGGCCATAACGCAGGTTTTCCGCCACCGTGCCGGCAAACAGGTAGACATCCTGCTGCACCACCCCGACATGGCGCCGGAGCGAGGCCAGCGTCACATCGCGGATGTCGATGCCATCGATCTGGATTGCCCCGGCCTCGACATCGTAGAAACGCGGTATCAGCGCGCAAAGCGTGCTCTTGCCGACCCCTGACGGGCCGACCAGGGCGACGAACTCCCCGGGGGCGATGGTGAGCGACAGCTGCTCGAGCACCCGCGGGCCATCGGCCTCGTAACCGAAGGCGACGTTGGAAAAACTGATCTCGCCCCGTGGCGCCGGCATCGGCCGCGCTTCCGGCCGATCGGTGATGTCAGGGGCAATCTCCAGGATCTCCATGGCCCTGACGAAGCCGGTGTAACCCTCCTGCCAGAGGCGCACGAAATTCGCCAGCCGCTGCACAGGATCGACCAGCACGGCGACGCAGAGCAGGAAGGTCAGCATATCAGGCACGGTCAGCTCCGCTGCCAGGATGCGCAGGCCGCCGACGATAATCACCAATATGGTGACGAGCTGGGCGAAGGTTTCGGTGCCGACCGAAAACCAGGCCTCGCTGCGGTAGCCCTCGGCGCGGCTTTGCAGGAAACGCCGGTTCTGTTCGGCAAAGCGTTCCTTCTCCAGCGCCTCGTTGGCAAAGGACTGGACGACGCGGATGCCAGCAAGAGCGTCCTCGACGCGTTCGTTGACGGCGGCGATCTGGCGTTTGCTGGCTTCGAGCGCGCGGTTCATGCGGCGGTTGAAATAGAGCGCATAGGCGACCGCCACCGGGGTGAGCAGCAGGATCAGGGCTGCCAATGGCGGATCGATGAAGAACAGCACCAGTATGGCGCCGCCGTATTTGAGTACGGCGATGGAAAGATCCTCGGGGCCATGATGAAAGAGTTCGCCCAGCCACAGGCTGTCATTGGTGATGCGGCTCATCAGCTGGCCGGTGCGCTGGCGGTCGTAGAAGCTGAACGAGAGCTTCTGGCAATGCTCGAAGAGTTCCTGCCGCACCGTCGCTTCGATGCGCGCGCCCATCACGTGGCCGCGATAATCGACGAAGAAGATGGCGACGATCTGGACCGCCAGAACGGCCAGCATAATGCCGCCCATTGCCAGGATCTGTGCGAAGGCCTGCGGCGCGTCGGGCAGAGCCAGAAGCCTGCTGGTAACGATATTGGCGCAGAGCGGCAAGGCGACCGCGGTGCCGGCGACCAGGATGGCGCAAAGCAGGTCCGCCAGCAGCAAAGGCAGATGCGGGCGGTAGTAGGAGAGGAATTTGCGCATACGCGACCAACGCCGCTCGCGGTCGGCGGCATTCGCATCGTCGCGGAAGAATTTCAGGAAGAGGTTATGGCGTCGCGAGCTTTTCCTCGCGCGGGAGAACGAAATGTTCATGAAGCTGAATGTCCTTGTGGGGGATTTTTCCTTTCTGTTCGGACAGGGTCGCTCTCATGTCAGTCTCCCGGGGGTCGAATGAATTGGACCTTAAGTATTGCCGACAACAGCCGGCGATTCAATGCCGGGATGAGATGGGGTTGGCGGCTGTTGTCGTCGAGCAACAGGTGCTCGAGCCGACCAAGCATGCATAAGGCCGGCAATTTTCAAAATTTCTGATGCTTCCGTTGAGCGGAATGGATTTGACGCCGGGGGCGATCAGCGGCAACGTCCCGTCATAAACGGGAGGGCGATGATGACCGAACGGCATACAGGCGGCTGCCTTTGCGGCGCTGTGCGATTTTCAACGACGGCGAAGCCAGGACCTGTCGTCGGCTGCCATTGCTCGCAGTGCCGCCGGCAGACGGGGTTTTACTACGCCGCGGTCAACGTGGCCCGCTTGGCTCTTTCGATTGATGGCACTGAGGCGGTGCGCTGGTACCGGTCGAGCGAGGAGGCGCAGCGCGGCTTCTGCTCGAATTGCGGCTCCGCACTGTTCTGGCAGGCGGACGGATCGGCGGAGATTTCGGTGATGGCCGGCGCCTTCGATACGCCGAGCGGCCTTGCCTTCGGCCATCATATCTACTGTGCCGACCAGGGCGATTTCTACGAGATAACGGACGGCTTGCCGCAATATGCGGTGAATCCGGTTTAGCCCTTGGCGGCAAGCGCAGCTGTGAGACGGGCCACATCCTCGCGCAGCGCCGTCAGCTCGGTCAGCACGCTCATGTCGATCTTCTGGTGCAGGGAGAGCACCTCAAGCTCGGCCTTGAGATTGACCTCATAATCCTTGGCGGCCTCGAAGCGGTCGCGCTCGGCCTGCCGGTTCTGCGACATCATGATGATCGGCGCCTGGATGGCGGCGATCATCGACAGGATCAGATTCAGAAAAATGAAGGGGTATGGGTCGAAGGGATTCGCCACCAGACCGATGGTGTTCATCAGTGTCCAGACGGCGAGAAAGGCGAGGAAGGCGAGTATGAAGGACCACGAGCCGCCGACGCGGGCGATGCCATCGGCGATACGCTCGCCGAAGGATGACTCGGCGGATAAGGCGGCATTGACGTCGGTCGAGATGACCTTGCGTTGGTGCGCTTTCGCCAGCACGCGCTTTTCGACGTCGCCGAGCTCGTCGGCCGGTTTGTCGAAATGATGGTGCACGAAGTCCGAAAGATTAGACATTGCCTGTTTCCGATACCGGTTATCGATGCGGTCGCTTTCGGCGCCAGTATTCCGCTCCGGAGGCAAATTGCAATGCGTATCGGTGCCGCGCGGAGCCACGCGTGATCCGTTCATAAAAATTTCGTCGTCGGGAGGTGCCGCTTTCGGCTCGAACGTGTTGCGGTCGTGAAAGGTGCAGGCTAAATAAATGACATGACACAGGAAAACGCCCTTTCTGATATCTTCCGCATCGCCATTGGCCAGCTCAACCCGACGGTCGGCGATGTCGCCGGCAATCTCGCCAAGGCGCGCGAGGCGCGTATTGACGCGGGACGGGAGGGCGCGCATCTGCTCGTCCTGACCGAGCTTTTCATCTCCGGCTATCCGCCGGAGGACCTGGTGTTGAAGCCAGCCTTCATCCGCGCCTGCTGGAAGGCGGTCGAGAATCTCGCGGCCGATACCGCCGATGGCGGGCCGGGCGTCATCATCGGCTTTCCCCGGCAGGACGAGACCGGGCGCTATAATTCCGTCGCCGTGCTCGACGGCGGCAAGGTGATTGCGGTGCGCGACAAGATCGACCTGCCGAATTACGGCGAGTTCGACGAGAAGCGCGTCTTCGACCAGGGCGCCATGCCGGGCCCGGTGAATTTCCGCGGCGTGCGCATAGGCATTCCGATCTGTGAGGATATCTGGGGCGATCTCGGCGTCTGCGAGACGCTGGCCGAAAGCGGGGCGGAAATCCTGCTGTCGCCGAACGGTTCGCCCTATTATCGCGGCAAGGTCGATATCCGCCATCAGGTGGTGCTGAAGCAGGTGATCGAGACCGGCCTGCCGCTGATCTATGCCGCCCAGCTCGGCGGCCAGGACGAACTCGTCTTCGACGGTGCGAGTTTCGGCTTCAATGCCGACAAGTCGCTCGCCTTTCAGATGAGCCAGTTCGAAACGGCGCTGGCGGTCACGACGTGGAAGCGCGGCGACGGCGGCTGGCATTGCGCCGAAGGGCCGATGGCGCATATCCCTGAAAGCGAAGAGGCCGATTACCGCGCCTGCCTGCTCGGCTTTCGCGACTACGTCAACAAGAACGGCTTTAAAACTGTGGTGCTCGGCCTTTCCGGCGGCATCGATTCTGCGATCTGTGCGGCAATCGCTGTCGATGCGCTCGGCGAGGAGCGGGTGCGCACCGTCATGCTTCCCTACCGCTATACCTCCGAGGATTCGCTGAAGGATGCGGCCGATTGCGCCAAGGCGCTCGGCTGCCGCTACGATATCGTGCCGATCGAACTGCCGGTAACGGGTTTCAGCAGCGCGCTCGCCAGCCTTTTCGAAGGCACGGATAGCGGCATCACCGAGGAGAACCTGCAGAGCCGGGCGCGCGGCGTCATCCTGATGGCGATCTCCAACAAGTTTGGCTCAATGGTGGTGACGACGGGCAACAAGTCGGAAATGTCGGTCGGTTATGCCACGCTCTACGGCGACATGAACGGCGGCTTCAATCCGATCAAGGACCTCTACAAGATGCAGGTCTATGCGATTTCCCGCTGGCGCAACGAAAACGTGCCGCCGGGTGCGCTGGGACCGTCGGGCGAGGTGATCCCGCAGAATATCATCGACAAGGCGCCGTCGGCCGAGCTTCGTCCCGACCAGAAGGACCAGGATTCGCTGCCACCCTATCCCGTTCTCGACGATATTCTCGAATGCCTGGTGGAAAAGGAAATGGCGGTCGAGGAGATCGTCGGGCGCGGCCATGATGTTGCGACCGTTCACCGGGTCGAGCATCTGCTCTATCTCGCCGAATATAAGCGCCGGCAATCGGCGCCCGGCGTGAAGATCACCAAAAAGAACTTCGGCCGCGACCGGCGCTATCCGATCACCAACCGGTTCAGGGACCGCTGACGCAATCGAGATCGCTGACGCAATCGAGATCGCTGACGGCATCAAGCTTTTCGGGAGGAAACATGCGCAGCTCAGTTGAGATCTACAATGTCAGGACGGGCAGGGCCCGCGAGGTCTGGCAGACGGACAGGCTGGTGGAGGCACCGAACTTCTCGCCTGATGGTTCCACCCTGCTCTTGAACGGCGACGGGCTGCTTTACCGGTTGCCGCTCGACGGCGGCGAGGTGGTCACGGTCGATACCGGCTTTGCCGTCAACTGCAACAATGATCACGGCATTTCGCCCGATGGCACTGAGATCGTCATTTCCGACAAGACCGAATTCGGCAAGTCGGCGATCTATATCCTGCCGATCGAAGGCGGCACGCCGCGGCTGATCACCGAGAACCTGCCATCCTACTGGCATGGCTGGTCGCCGGACGGGCGCCAGCTCGCCTATTGCGGCATCCGCGACGACCTCTTCGATATCTACACCATTTCCGTCGACGGCGGCGCCGAGACGCGGCTGACGCATGGCGAGGGCCGCAATGACGGACCGGACTATTCCTCCGACGGCCAATGGATCTATTTCAATTCCAGCCGCACCGGGCTGATGCAGATCTGGCGCATCCATCCCGATGGCACCGGGCTCGAACAGGTGACCTCGGACAATCAGGGCAACTGGTTCGCCCATCCGTCGCCCAACAACGACATGGTGCTGCTCCTGTCTTACGACCCGTCCGTTTTCGACCATCCGCGCGATCTCGACGTGCGGCTGCGGCTGATGGACATGGACGGCGGCAATCTGAAGACGCTGTTCGAGCTTTTCGGGGGGCAGGGCACGATCAACGTGCCCTGCTGGTCTCCTGACGGCGAAGAATTCGCCTATGTCCGCTATTTCCCGGCGGCTTAAGTGCGGGTCTGGCGGCGCTCGCGGGCGGATTTTGCCAGGTCTTCCAGCACCGCAACCGACATGTCCCAGTCGATGCAGCCGTCGGTGATGGACTGGCCGTAAACCAGCGGCTTGCCGGGAACGAGGTCCTGGCGGCCGGCGACGAGGTTGCTTTCGATCATCATGCCCTTGATGTCGTTGTTGCCGGCGGCAATCTGCGCGGCCACGGATTTGACGACAAGCGGCTGGTTCATTGGGTCCTTGCCGCTGTTGGCATGGCTGGCATCGATGAGGATGCGCGGGGCGACGCCGAGCTTGACGGCTTCGCCGGTGACCGCTTCGACGTCGGCCGCTTCATAGTTCGGCCGCTTGCCGCCGCGTAAGATGATGTGGCAGTCCTCATTGCCCGTCGTCGAGGCGATGGCCGCCTGGCCGTCCTTGGTCACAGCTGGGAAGTGATGCGGCTGTGAGGCTGCAAGGATGGCATCCAGCGCCACACGTGCACCGCCGTCGGTGCCGTTCTTGAAGCCGATCGGGCAGGAAAGGCCGGAGGCAAGCTGCCGGTGCACCTGGCTTTCGGTCGTGCGTGCGCCGATCGCGCCCCAACTGACGAGGTCGGCGATGTATTGTGGTGTGATCGTGTCGAGGAATTCGACGCCAGCCGGAAGACCTATTGCATTGATATCGAGCAGCAGCCGTCGCGCAATCCTCAACCCTTCCTCGATGCGGTAGCTGCCGTCGAGATGCGGGTCGTTGATCAGGCCCTTCCAGCCGACGGTCGTGCGGGGCTTTTCGAAGTAGACGCGCATGATGATCTCGAGATCGCCGGCAAAGCGCCGCCGCTGTTCCTCGAGCCGCGCGGCATATTCCCGGGCGGCAACCGGATCGTGGATGGAGCAGGGGCCGATCACGACAATCAGGCGATCGTCTTCGCCACGGAGAATCTTGTGGATCGCATCGCGGTTGCTGGTCACGGTCTCGGTGACGGCAGTATCGCGGTGAATTTCTGCGAGGATATCGGCGGGTTTGGTGAGGGGCGTGATCTCGAGGATACGTAGATCATCAATGGCATCAGACACGGTATGGCTCCTGTTTGGTCATACCGTGCGGAACAAAAAAGCCGCCAGGTAGACTAGCGGCTGTTCGGGTTGTCGTCGCGTCGAATTCAGTTACGCATGGACCCGCATCCGCTGAGAGCAGCGGTACCAATAAAATCGCGAGGCGTTGATTGACGTGATCGACATGAGGCTGATGTAGCGTCACGCCCGCGCATTGTCACGCAGATTTTTCTGCCTAAACCGGACGCTCCTGGGGACAGCAACTGCTCTTGCGCGAGCTACACCCACCGGGGCAGGAAGCACGTCGCACTCGATCTCACTCGTGCGACGTGCTCAGGGTCTTTGAGATCAGAGGGCGTCGACGTTCACGCCGACGGTGATGGCACCGATCGGTGTTCCCGTGTCGTCTGATATCGTCACGCTTGCCTGCGACTGGAGCGTCTGGGTCGATTCATCTTTTTCGATCTCATCGACGAAGACGGCATCCTTGCCGGCGCCGAAGGACTTCTGGAACTTGGCCTCGTCGCCCTGCCAGTAGTCGGATGTGATGTCGCTTTGACCGACGTCCAGGCCCTTTGCATCCATGATGAAGATCTCGGTGATCTTGCCGCCGGAAGCCTCCTTCTTTCCCTGAAGGAATTTCGACAGGCCATTGTTGAGCACGCCGTCGATCATCGAGTGGTCGGAACCATCGACTTCGGCACGCCACTTCTTGTCGAGGGCGTCGACATCGGCTGCGCTGAGATTGGCGTTGGCAGCGTTCTGCGCCTTGACAGCCTCGATGATGGCGGGGTCGTTAAGCCAGGGCTTGACGTCGCTTGTCACGTAGTCGGAGATCGGGGCAAGCTTGGCATCCTGCGCCATGGATACGCCCATGGGCATGGCAAATGCGGTGCAGGCCAAAAGAAATGCGGGCACGATTTTCTTCATAAGTGTTTCCTTCCTGATTATAGGTTGCTGAGAACTAAGGTTTATCGGATGCTGACGACGTCAGAACTCCTCCCAGGCTCCGGGAGCAGCGGCAACGGCAGCATTTCCTGCATGCCGCTGCGCGAAGGCTCTCGGCTCGGGACGAGATTGGCGGGTGGGTTGAACGGCTTTGGGCGGGCTGGCCGCAGACGCGCCAACGATGAACCTGCCGGCCGAGTCCTGCAGCAGGCGTCCTTGCGACAGCAGTTCGTGGCAGGCCGCGTTGGTTTCCTCGACCATCGCCGCGTTCTGCTGTGTTGTCTGATCCATCTGGTTGATCGCGCTGTTGATTTCCTGCAGGCCTGTCGCCTGTTCGCGATAGGATTGGACGATGGAAGCGATGCTGTCGCTGATGCGGTTGATCTGCTCCTCGATCTTCAGCAGGGCATCGCCGGTCTGGTTCACCAGCCCGACGCCCGCGGCAACTTCCTGGCCGGATACGTTGATCAGGTTCTTGATTTCCTTGGCGGCATTTGCCGACCGCTGGGCGAGCTCACGCACTTCCTGCGCAACGACCGCAAAACCCTTGCCGGCCTCGCCGGCGCGCGCCGCCTCGACACCGGCGTTCAGCGCCAGCAGGTTCGTCTGGAAGGCGATTTCGTCGATGACGCCGATAATGCGGCCGATCTGGCTCGACGAGGTTTGAATCCGGTCCATCGCCCCGATCGCATCACGCACCACGGTCGCCGAGACATGGGCGCTGCGCTTTGTCTCCTCGACCAGCTGCCCGGCATTTTCGGCTCGCTGCGACGATGTTCTGACCGTTGTGGTCACCTCATCCAGTGCCGCAGCGGTCTGTTCCAATGCTGCTGCCTGTTGCTCGGTCCGCCTGGCGAGTTGATCCGCGGAGGTCGCCAGCTCGCTGGAGCCGGTTTCAACCGCCACGGAAGCGGTCTTGATCTCTGTTAGAGCGGCCGCGACCGCATTGACCATGTTGTTGAAATCCTGACGCAATTTATCGAATTCTGGACCGACGTCGGCCAGGTGTATCGAGAAGTCGCCGGCGGCGAGCCCTTCCAATGCATTTGCGAGAGCGTTCATGACCAGCCGTTGCGTGTTGCTGGCCTCTTCGGTCAACAATGCGTTGCGCGCCCGTTCGGCGTCGAGCGAAGCACTCTGCTCGGCAGCGGCCTGCTCTCTCTCGACCTTCGCAATCGCCTCGTGACGGAAAACCTCCAATGCACGCGCCAGAAAGCCGATCTCGTCGCCATTTTCCCTGTAGGTGACGGGAGAGACCAGATCGCCTTTCTGCAACGCGCTGATTCGTTCGCTGATTACCCTGATGGGCCGGCCGACTAGGCTGCGCATGGCGAGAAGGAAGGCAACGACGGCCATGGCGGTGATCGCGGACTGCGTGAGCAGCGAAATGAGAACTTTCTGCCTGACTTCGGAAGCGATTTTTTCGACGGACCAGTTCGTGACGATGTAACCGGTGGCCTTGCCCGACTTATCCAGCGGGAGCGGCGCGATGATCGTCACCACGCCGGCAGATATTCTACCGTCATCGATGGTCGTCTTTTCCGGTTTCGCGCCGAGGCTCTTCACCAGATCGGCTGGTGCCGGCAAACCACTGACGCCATCGCGCGCCCAGGTATCGACGGCGGCAGGTTCGGCGTTGAATGCGGCAAACTGCACAAGATCGAGCGAGGGGTCGTCGCGGTAGAGCGAATAAGCCTCGCGAACGGCGTTCGCCTTCCCCCATTTCACGCCGCCCGCGGCCAGAGAGGCAAACTGCTCCGCATCCTTGGACCAATTCGCCTTGGCGCCATCGATCAATGCCCGGGTTTCGTACATCCACGTATAGGTGGCGAAAGCGGAAATGCCGCAGAGGTTGACGGCAACGATAATCGCCGCCAGCTTGGCTGTCAGAGGCATCGTTTTCAAAAATTGGAACATTCCGCGGCGGCCTAGAATTGCGGCTCAGTCGGATATGTTCCCGACCGGCGTCTCAATACGGGCATCCGCGCTGACGGTCACATCACGAGCCCTCATGCCCATGTCCGGATTGCAACCCAAAACGCGCAAACGCAGTGTGTATTTGATATGTGAATAAATCATAAAGTGGAATGAGATGCTGGAACACACGCGTGTAGCTTTCGCCGGCGCCGAACCTTGCGAATCGGAGGAGGAGTGCTTCCTTCGCGCCAAGCAGATCTGTCTCGATCAGCTGTTTTCCGCCACGGCCTCTTCGGGCTCGGCGTGCCGGCGCTTGCGGCCGCGCGCCGTCAGTTCCGCGCCGGCATCATGCGGCAGGCGCAGGAAGGTGATGCAGGCCAGTGCCGAAATCGCCGAGACGCTGAAGAAGGCGATATGGAAATCAGAGACCAGCAGCCTGCCGTCGTGAAAGCTGCTCGAAATTTCGAGAATGCCGCCGGCGATCGCCACACCCATCGCCATGGAGATACGCTGGGCAACGGCATTGATCGCGGTTGCCTGGCTGCTGTCGGCGTCATCGACATCGCCGAAGGCCATGGCGTTGACGCCCGAGAAAGCCATGGAGCGGAACAGGCCGCCGATCAGCAGGCAGGCCATGATCAGGAACAGCGGCGTTTCGGCGGTGAAAAGGCCGTTGATGCCGAGGAAGATCGCCGCCAGCAAAGTGGTGATTGATATGACGGTGCGGAAGCCGAAGGCATTGAAGGTGCGCGAGGCGGCGAATTTCGAGCCCATGGAGCCGAGCGCGCTGACGAAGGTGACCGAGCCCGATTGCAGCGGCGTCAGGCCGAAGCCGAGCTGCAGCATCAATGGCATCAGGAACGGCAGGGCGCCGAGCCCCATGCGGAAATTCGAAGCGCCGAGGATCGCCGCCCGGAACATCGGGTAACGGAACATCTTCGGATCGAGAAGCGGATAGGGCACGCGGCGGGCATGCAGGAGGTAGAGGAGGCCGGCAAGAATGCCGATCGCAACCGTGACGTAACCGTAGATGACGGGCACGGCCGGCAGGCTGATGACCGACACGCCGAAAACGAAGCCGGAGAAGCCGATGCCGCAAAGGAAGAATCCGGGGAAGTCCATCGGCCGCGGACTGCGTGGCTCGACGGTCGGCAGGAAACGCGTGACGAGGATGATGCCGAGCACGCCGATCGGGACGTTGATCCAGAAGATCCAATGCCAGGTGAGATAGGTGGTGAGGAAACCGCCGATCGGCGGCCCCATGATCGGGCCAATCAAAGCGGGAATGGTAAGCCAGGCCATGGCATCGACGAGTTCGTGGCGCGGCGTTCCCCGGACCAGCAGCAGGCGGCTGACCGGCGTCATCATCGAGCCGCCGGCGCCCTGGATCAGGCGCGAGACGACGAAGGCCGTGATCGAGTTGGAAAAGGCGCAGGCGATCGAGCCGATCATGAAAACAAAGATCGCCATGCGGAAGATGTTGCGCGCACCGAACCGATCGGACATCCAGCCGCTGATCGGGATGAAGATCGCCAGCGCCACGAGATAGCTGGTGACGGCGAGCTTCAGCGCGATCGGCGAGGTGCCGATATCGGCGGCGATTGCCGGCAGGCTGGTGGCGATCACGGTCGAATCCATCTGTTCCATGAACAGGGCGACCGCAAGGATCATGGGTGTGAGGCGGGGCACGGGCAACCGAGATGCTGCGATGGACTGTCACAGTCCATACGCTTTCGGTGGTGATAAGGCCATAGAAACTGTCGGTGAAGGGGCTTGCCTAGCCGCTTCAAACCGACGCGGGTGGATGACGAAACGGGATCGTACGTCTTGTTTCCTTTTGTCCTCCCAAGGGTTTGATGTAGGAACTGAGGCTGCGGCTTGCGCTCTCTTCTCCCCAGCGGGGAGAAGGTGGCCCGAAGGGTCGGATGAGGGGGCTGCACGGCTGCCCTTCATCATTGCCCTTCGCTTACGCTCAGCGCATTCGCGGCTTTGCCGCTCACCCCCTCAACCGCCTGCCGGCACCTTTTCCCCGCTGGGGAGAAGAGATTCGTGGCACCGCAGCGCTCCCTTTTGCCGGCGGAAGAGAGGGACAGGCGGCACCGCGCGGCCTCCGGCTTGACTGCGACATCGGGCCCAGCTTGCCGCCGCCGCGCTTTCCTGAAATAGATGCGTCGTCAGGTGCCCGCCGATAAGGCGGGAGAATCGGGAATCCGGTGCAAGACCGGAACGTGCCCAACGCTGTAAGGCCGACGCTTGCCGCTTCATCATGCCACTGGCCTTTTGCCGGGAAGGCTGCGGCAGACGGATGACGCCGAGTCAGAAGACCGGCCTGGCAAGATAGACCGATCCGCGCGGACAGCGGGGCGGTCGCGTTGTTGGGGATTTGACGATGCGACCCTTTGATGAGGATGCCCTTTCGGCGGCGTCCGGTTTTTCCTTGGCCGAACGCGAGGCCGTCTATCACGCGATCATGACGCGGCGCGACGTTCGCAGCCAGTTCCTGCCCGATCCCTTGCCTGATGATGTTGTGCAGCGGCTGCTGACGGCCGCTCACCACGCACCATCCGTCGGCTTCATGCAGCCGTGGAATTTCATTCTGGTGAAAAGTGCCGCTGTCCGGACGCGCATCCAGGACGCGTTTGCGAGGGCCAACGAGGAGGCGGCGCTGATGTTCGAAGGCGAGCGGCGGCAGGCCTACCGATCGCTCAAGCTCGAAGGCATCGTCGAGGCGCCGCTCGGCATATGCGTGACCTGCGATCCTACCCGCAGCGGCAGCGTGGTGCTGGGGCGCACCCACAATCCGAAGATGGATTCATACTCGACCGTCTGCGCCATCCAGAATCTCTGGCTTGCGGCACGGGCGGAAGGGGTCGGCATCGGCTGGGTCAGCATTTTTCGTGAAGGCGACCTGAAAACCATTCTCGGCATACCCGAGCATATCGAAGTGGTCGCCTGGCTCTGTGCCGGTTTCGTCGACCGGCTCTATGACGAGCCGGAACTCTCCGTCAAAGGCTGGCGGCAGCGGCTACCGCTCGAGGAACTCGTCTTTCATGATGGATGGGGACTGAACACCTAGAGCAGTGCGGTGGAGCATGGCCTCAATCGCATAGTCACGCCATTGACGGTCAAGGTGAGCAAACCGATGTCGGTATCGCCGACGCGGTGCGAGGCCGAGATATCTTGGAAGACCGGGTATGCCCGAAGCGGAAATCTTTGTCTGCATCCGTTACTCCGAAAGGCATTCTGCAGCCCCCTTGTGTATAGACATTGGCGCACGCTGTTAGCGAACGAACAGTAGGAGATGCTATGAACAGGAACCTTAAAGAGCTATCGTTTCAACAGGTTGATGTTTTTTCCTCGGAGCGAATGGGTGGAAATCCACTTGCGGTGGTAGTGGATGCGGACGATCTTGATACACCAACGATGGCCAAGTTTGCCAACTGGACCAATCTAAGCGAGACGACCTTCCTCCTAAAGCCGACGGTCCCGGATGCTGATTATCGCGTCAGAATTTTCACGCCGCATCAGGAGCTACCCTTTGCCGGACACCCGACTTTGGGTAGCTGCCACGCATGGCTGACCTTGGGCGGAAAGCCAAAGCAGCCAGTTGTTATCCAGGAATGCGAGGCGGGTTTGATCCGGATCAGAAGAGACGGCGATATCCTCTCATTTCTGGCTCCAGATTTGATCAAGACTGGACATATCGATAACGATCTAATGAAACGAGTTATGAGCGGTCTAAGTCTGTCATCTGAGATGATAGTCGATGCGAGTTGGGTAGACAACGGTCCCGGTTGGATGGCCTTGCTCCTGAAAAGCAGAGACGATGTCCTACGTGTCCGTCCGAACTACCAGAGTATTTCCGGACTAAGGGTAGGCCTGATTGCACCATGTTTGGGGGACGTCGATGGCGTGGATTTCGAGGTCCGCGCCTTCACCGCCGCTGGTTACGAAGACCCAGTCACTGGTAGCCTAAATGCGGGTTTGGCAAAATGGCTCATTTCCGCAAATCTCGCCCCGCCTTCATACATCGCTGCGCAAGGGACGGTCTTGGGCAGGTCAGGGCGGGTACATGTCCGGCTCGAATCTGAAGATATTTGGGTTGGCGGCAATGTCGTTACCTGCATAAACGGAAAAGCTATCCTCTAAGACAGTCATCGACCTGAGGCCGATGACTGCAATTGGCGCCAGAAGCAGTCATGGGCTCGACTTGAATGAGTTACCGATTTGGGCCGGTAGCCGGTCTGGACAGACGACGAGGGCGAAGAGGGCGCGGTCACGACCGTGACCTTCGAGGACCAGGGCGGGAAGACGCTGCTGAATCTCCACGAAGCCTATCCGTCCAAGGAGGCGCTTGAGGAAGCACTACAGGGCGGGGCGGCGGCATTGCCGGAGCAACTGGAACAGCTCGACGAACTGCTTTCCAGCATAGGCGAGTAGCGCGGGTCGGGAAACTCGCCTCGGGAAACGTCTGCTCTTGGGAAATGACTCCACCGGCCTTTCCGGCCGGAGCGGGGCGCTAACCGCTCAGACGCCGAGAAGCCTCAGGGGCTTTATGAGCGGCGGCCAATTGCGGTCCTCGGCCCTAGTTCGGAACGTGGCGACCATTCTCACTTCCCTAAAAGCTACGTCAGTCTCTTTAGATCGAAGGGAAGTAGTCATGGCCGGAAAGGACTTTCCATTCGCTGGGAGCAATCAGATTGTTCCGGGCGACCGATTCCATCGGTACGTGGGAAGGGGCCCGCCGATGGCTTAACTGCTGAGCGTCGTCACAGCAACCCTGCGGGGTGCAAATCAGGAAGACAGCGATCTTCGGACCTGACCTTTCATACCGCAACCTGCTCTCATTTTTGATCCTTTCACTTGGCAGCGCTTCGCGGTATAATTAGAGAGGGCTAAAATAGAAAGTGGGACGGCCGTCAAAACAGAAAACCTTCCGTCTCTGGGCCGGGGATCAACTATGGGGGTCGAAAATGCTTAGCGGCTTTAGCAGGGCCTGCGCGCTAATCCTTTTCTCAGGGAACGTCGCTTTCGCCCAATCGGATCAGATAGAGCCAAACGCTGGAATGTGGAAGACGTGGGTAATCACGTCGGGCAAAGACTTCCGAGTCTCGCCCCCACCGGATACTTCCGCAACCGAGTTGGAGCAGGTCCGCGAACTTGTCGCAAAGAACGATGCGCAGGTCGCCGCCAAGATCAGATTCTGGGACGCTGGCTCGCCCGGCTATCGATGGATCGACCTGGTCAACAACCGTCTTCTCGCAAACCAGACGATCCCCAATGCGCATCGCGTCTACACCTATTTGACGATGGCGGTCTACGACGCCACCATCGCGGCTTGGGAGTCGAAATACTTCTACAATCGCCCCCGCCCGAGCGAGGTGGATACGACACTGCCGACTGCGCTACCCACGCCTCGGAGTCCCGCTTATCCATCCGCACACGCGGCAGCCGCTGGAGCCGCCGCGACCGTTCTTGCCTATTTCTTTCCCGACGAGGCGTTGTCGTTCCAGGCGATGGCCGAAGAAGCCGCACAGTCGCGTGTCCTTGCCGGTGTCCAGTTCCCAAGCGATTCATCCGCCGGCCTGGAACTGGGGCGAAGCGTGGCAGAGCAAGTGATTGCGCGGGCAAAGGCCGACGGCTCCGATGCCGTCTGGACCGGCACCGTGCCGACCGGGCCGTGCATGTGGGTCGGAGACAAACCCGCCAATGCAACCATGCCAAACTGGAAGCCGATCCTGCTCGAGACAGCCGATGAATTCAGGCCACCGACTCCGCCCGACTGCAAGTCTGCGGCCGTGAAGGCCGAGACGGATGCAGTCCGCCAGTTTGAGCGAAAATTCCCCAACAGCTACAAGGCGTTCTACTGGCAAAGCCCATCCGGCCTGTTCACCGACTGGTATGACTATGCCAGCAAGTGGATGTTCGAGGACAAGACGGATTCGAACCCGCCGCGCGCCGCACGGGCTTACGCGATGCTCGCAACGGTCTACCACGACGCCTACATTGCAAGCAACGACGGGAAATACGCTTATTGGTACCTGCGGCCCAACATGCTTGACCCGAGCATCACTCCCCTGTTCGCAGTGCCGGCCCATCCCAGTTATCCGTCGAATCACTCCACGTTGTCGACTGCCCGATGCGAGGTGCTTGCCTATCTGTTCCCCGACCAGGCGGAGTTCATCCGAACGGTCGGCAAGGAAGCGGGCGATTCACGCATCTGGGCCGGCATCCACTATGAAATGGACAACCGGGCCGGTGCCGCACTTGGCAAAGCGGTCGCCGGGAAATTCATCGAGCGGGCAAAAAAAGACGGGGCAGACTAGCGGAAGGGCCGCTAGCGCCTTTCTCCTGAAATGTCGCAATCCTAAGCGAGGGGTTGTCGGTGGAACGTTCCGTTCACTCAGCAGCCGACGTGCGAGGCAGCAACGTTTCTCAAACGATGCGGATGCGGCGCGTCACCTGGCCATTGCTTTCCCAGTATGTGTGCTTTTTGGCGATCAAGGGATCGTCCATCGCCGGTTGAATTTGCCCTGCGGTACTGATCGCGCGCGAGGTCACCGTGTGTTCTCCAGGCGAGGGATTTGGCCAATCCAGTGACCAAATCTTCCAGGCGTATTCGGCCTCCTCGCTGTGATCGATGACTGCCGGCATCCAGGGCCCTTGATCGATTTTCAGTTCGACCCGGTCGATCGGTGCACCCCAGGCTGCGCCGACGACCCGGTGACCCGAGTCGTTGCGCGTGACCTTCGCGGGCGCGGATTTCAGCAGGGCCCGGCCGACCGAGGTCTCGGCCCACACGGTCTCGCCGTTGTGCTCTTCCTCCCGGATGGTGACATAGTCGCGGCCCATCAGCAGGCTCATGAAGCGGGTGTCGCGAACCTCGATGCCCTTCAGCCACTTGACGTTGGCGATCCCGTACCAGCCCGGAGTTATCAGCCGCAGCGGGAAACCGTTGGGGGCAGGCAGGGTCGCCCCGTTCATTTCGTAGCAGAGCAGATTGTCGGGGTTCATCGCGTCGGCGAGCGACATGCTGCGAGCGAAGTTCTGTTGCATCTTGATGTCGCGAATCGTGACCTCGCCTTTGTCGGTGCCGAAGAAGACGACCTCGATGCCACTATCAAGGACCCCGGCATCCTGGAGGATCGGGGCAAGCGGCGTGCCTGCCCAGCGGGCATTGCCTATGCCGCCGGTGAAGAAGGGGAAGCCGTGGTTGCCGGAGCATTCCACGGTGAAAACTACCTCCTGCCGCGGCCGCGCCTTGATGTCGGCGAGTGTCAGTTTCAAGGGCTTCTTGACCAGCCCTCCGATGTCGAGGGACCAGGACTTGTCGTCAATCGTCGGTCGATCGAAATGCGAGATGCTGAAAAACCTGTCGTTCGGAGTTATGAAGGCATCCAAATCCTCCCAGACAAGCTGGGTTTGAATCCCTACCGGATCGGGACTTTCCGTGGGCTGATCGAGCCATGGAATGACTTTCTCGCCCGGCCGCGTCGGAAAAGCGTAGGCCAGCGACGAATAAAGACCCGCGATTCCGGCGAGAACCGCGCTTCCCTGAACGATGAATTCTCTGCGTTGAAGAACAGGCATGGTTTTCCCTCCACATGCATCCGGAACGAACTGCAGCGGGCCATCTGCCGCAGCCTGGGCACGGATATGCGCACAATGTCTTACCTCACCCGGAAATTTTCGGAGCGAGGTCAAGCGTCAGCTGCGCATTCAAACATGCAGCGCCGGACGGTTTTCTAGCTTGCGTCTCCTATTTCAAAATTGCGCCTTTGCAAGAGAAGAGTCCATAGCCGTCGAATCGCCGAGTTCAAGGTAAGCGTCGATATTCAGGATCGACTGCGAGGCTGTTTTGGCCGAGACGCGCCCTCGCGTCATCACCAGCAAAGGTCCGGAAGGAGGGCGCAAAGCCGCCATCTCCTCCGACAACGAAAAAAGTCCGCTTAGGGCCGAACCCGGTCTTCCAACGCGTTCAAACCATGCCGAGCTTTCGATCCTGGACTACCGGAAATCTCTTAGCGAATGGGCTCGGCATAGTATCCGACTCGGGATAAATTCTTGACCTTCATATCGATACGCTGAAGGCGAAATCCCGGAATTTCCAATAGATATTCGGCTATCGGTGGCTCAATCGGAGGATAACGGCCCAATGAACATGATCGACTTGAAGGAACGGACCATCGTGATCACAGGCGGTGCGCGCGGCATCGGCTACGCGATCGCAGAGCGCGTCATCCAGTCTGGTGGCAAGGTGGCCATCTGGGACTTGAACGAAAACATGGCGAAGGACAGCGCTTCCGCTCTCGGATCCGGCACGGTCGCTTTCGGCGTCAACGTCGCAGATCCCCAATCAGTGAAAAACGCGGCGGCGACGACCGAGGAGATTTTTGGCCGTATCGACGGCCTCGTCAATTCCGCCGGGATTACCGGTCCGGTAAAACCCACGATCGAATACGATGTCGACGAGTGGAAAGACGTCGTCGATGTCTGCCTGACGGGAACCTTCAATTGTTGCCGGCACGTCGTTCCTGTCATGTCAAAACGCGATTACGGACGGATCGTGAACATCTCTTCGGTTGCGGGCAAGGAAGGAAATCCGAACATCGCCGCCTACAGCGCTGCGAAGCTGGTGTGCTGGGCTTCACCAAGTCACTTGGCAAGGAACTCGCAAAGACGGGAATCGCCGTGAACGCGGTAACGCCGACGACAGCAAAGACACCTATTTTGGACGGGCTGACAGCCGAGTTTATCGAATATATGCGCGTCCGCATTCCGCGCGACCGTTTTGTCGAACTTCGTGAGATCGCTTCGATGGTGGTCTGGCTGCTTTCCGAAGAGAACTCCTACACGACCGCATCGACGTTCGACCTGAGCGGCGGTCGTACGACCTACTGACCCATTCGATCACTGCTGCTGTTGCGGCTGCGGGCCCGGCGCTGCCGGATTGGCGAGGTCGATCGCGCCCTGATCGCCGGCCAGAAACTGCGGGCCGACCTGACGGACGCGGTTCTGCGTCGGATCATAGGGGCGCTCGGGAACGGACGGCTGCGGCGCGGCGGCTGCGGTATCCTTCGCCGGTGGATTGGTGCGAATGGTGGTGATCGAGCCCTGCTGCGGCGGTTCGCTTACCGCCTGCTTGCCGCGCATCTCCTCGTAATAGGCGGTGAGATTGCAGGCGCAGGAGGACTTTTCCCCGGGCGTGCGGTTCTTGTAGGCAAAGGCGTTCTTCATGGCGCTGTAGGGCGTGCCCGTTGCGACCGAGATCATGTTCGAGGCTTCGGTGCTCGTCACGTCACGATAGAACAGTTCGGTCTCGATGCCTGGGCACATCTTGGCGCAGGTCTGGGCGTCGCGGCCGAAATCGACCGACGTGGCGTTCGAGCTGATCGGGAAGAAGCCGCCGTCGCAGCTGCGCACGCACATGGTGCTGACCGGGGAGAGCATCTCTGCCCGTGGCACGCCGTAACGCGGATCGATCTCTTCACCGCCGAGCGGAATGAAGGTATCGGTGCGCATCGCCTGTTCCTCGACGCTCGGAGCCGGTTCGTTGGCGCTGCGATCGCTCGGGGCATAGAAGTTTTCGCTGTTGCAGCCATTGTGGTCGAGGGCGGCGATCAGTTCGCGGCGCGTGCCGTCAGCGGCGCCATTCTGGCCGGCCAGCTCGTTGCGGCGGTCCTGGAGATAGCGGATATTGTCGATCATGCGGGCTTCGGACTGCGAGAGTTCGGCGCAATAATCGGCATTCTCGCCGCCGATCACGACCATGCTGCCTGAGGTGCAGCCATTGCTGCGCAGCTCGTTGCGAACTTTGCGCAGCTCGAGGTTCTGCTCGGCCATGGCGCTGGAATATTGGCGGGCTTCCGGGCCGTTGCCATTGCCGATCGATCGCGGCAAGTCGGCGAGGCGGCCGCGCAGGTCCTCACAGACGGCGCTGCTGCTTTGCGCGGCGGCAGGCGCCGCAAAGGCAAGGAGAAGGGCAAGAGACAGGTTTCGGCGTTTCACGGCGTCGTCCCGGAATGAGCAAAGAATCGATCGGTCGATTGCGGCCTCGATCGCCGCGGGTTTCTCTTAGGGTATTTCTCTTAATAAGCTGGGATAAATTCCTACCGTATTTTCGCGATTTTATCCAGCGGACCGCCAGAGACCCAATGTTCGATTATGAAGAGGCTGCCGATGGTAATCAACGAGGCCACGTGCTCCACTCCAATCTCCTCAGTCGCTTGGGGAACGTACTCATATCCGGACGTCGAAAATGACAGGTATTGCCAACGAACGCAGCTCCCCCGCAACGACAGTCGGGCTGCCGGAAACCCAGCACGGCTTCCACGTTTTCGTGGACGGTTGTTATGAACCCGGTTCTGGGCACGGAGGCTGGGCATTCGTCGTTTATCGCGATGCGGCGGAAATCGCGTCCGGCTTCGGTGGCGCCGAAGATTCCGCCAATAATTCGATGGAATTGACCGCCGTGCTCAGGGCGGCAATCTGGATCAACAGCGAGGCAAGCGGCGAGCCTGTCACCATCTGGTCCGATTCCGTCTACGCCGTCAAAGGCTGCAACAGCCGGCGACATATCTGGAGGAACAACGGCTGGAGGAAAGGCAACCCCAATGGGAATGCTCGAAACCGAACTATCGCCAATGCGGAACTCTGGAAAGCGGTCGATCTTCAATTATCCCAGAAGCCGCTCATTGCCATTGCCTGGTGCAAGGGCCACTCCGGCATTGCCGGTAACGAACGCGCCGATGCGCTTGCGGATAAAGGGCGCCTGTCGATACGGAGTGCCTGATACGGCATGAGGACATGTCTTGGAGCCAAAGGATTTTATCCCGGGCGCCGTGGCCTGATATCTGCTGCATATCAACCGGCTGCAGATGCTCGGGACAAGCCCGAGCATGACGAAAGGGAGTTGGCCGACTTTGTCAGCAGCCTGAACCGGCTCAAGCCGGTTGCGATGCCTCGACGACGGCGAGTGCCGCCATATTGACGACGCCGCGGGAGGTGACCGAGGGGGCGAGGATATGGGCGGGCAGCGCGGTGCCGAGCAGGATCGGGCCGACATGCAGGCCGTCGGTCATCGACTTCACGACGCCGAGGGTGATGTTGGCGGCATCGAGGTTCGGGAAGACCAAAAGATTGGCTTCGTCGTGCAGGGTCGTGTCCGGCATGACGCGCTTGCGCAGTGCTTCGGTGATGGCGCTTTCGCCGTGCATCTCACCGTCGACCTCGAGGTCGGGCGCGGCTTCGCGCACGAGCTGCAGGGCGTTGCGCATCTTCGTGGCGCTTTCGGACTCACGCGAGCCGAAATTGGAATGCGAGACCAGGGCGGCGCGCGGGGTGAGGCCGAAACGGCGGATTTCCTCGGCCGCCAGTACCGTCGCCTCGGCGACCTCCTCGGCAGTCGGATTGAAGGTGACATAGGTGTCGGTGAAGAAGGTGGCGCCGCGCTGCGAGATCATCAGGCTGAGGGCTGAGAAATCGCGGACATCTTTGCGCTTGCCGATGATCAGGCGGACGTCGCGCAGATGCTTCTCGTAACGCCCTTCCAGGCCGCAGATCAGCGCATCGGCCTCGCCGCGCCTCAGCGCCAGCGCGCCGATGACGGTGGTGTTGGTGCGCACGATCGTGCGGGCTGCTTCCGGGATGACGCCACGCCGACCGACGAGGGAGAAATAGAGATCGACATATTCGCGGAAGCGCGGATCGTCTTCCGGGTTGATGACCTCGAAATCCTGCAGCGGGCGGATGCGCAGACCGTAGCGCTTCAGGCGCGTCTCGATGACTTGCGGGCGGCCGATCAGGATCGGTTCGGCAAGGCCTTCTTCGAGCAGCACCTGGGCGGCGCGCAGCACGCGTTCGTCCTCGCCTTCGGAGAAGATGACGCGCTTGCGCTCGGCGGCCTTGGCGGCGGTGAAGATCGGCTTCATGACGAAGCCGGAGCGGAAAACGAAGCGGTTCAATTGGTCGAGATAGGCGTCGAAATCCTGGATCGGGCGGCGCGCCACGCCGCTCTGTTCGGCGGCCTTGGCGACCGCAGGTGCGATGCGCAGGATCAAGCGCGGATCGAAGGGTGAGGGGATGAGATAGTCAGGGCCGAAGACCGGGGTCTCACCGGAATAGGCGCGAGCGGCGACGTCGGACGGCTCTTCGCGGGCAAGGGCTGCGATGGCGCGCACGGCCGCCATCTTCATTTCCTCATTGATCGTCTCGGCGCCGCAATCGAGCGCGCCGCGGAAGATATAAGGGAAGCAGAGGACGTTGTTGACCTGGTTGGCGAAATCCGAGCGGCCAGTGCAGATCATCGCGTCGGGGCGGGCAGCGCGGGCGAGATCGGGCATGATCTCCGGCGTCGGATTGGCAAGGGCCATGATCAGCGGCTTGTCGGCCATCTTCGCCAGCAGCTCCGGCTTCAGCACGCCGGCGGCGGAAAGGCCGAGGAAGACATCGGCGCCGCCGATATTTTCGGCCAGAGTGCGTGTGTCGCTCTTCTGGGCATAAATGGATTTCCATTCGTCCATCAGCTCGATGCGGCCCTCATAGACGAGGCCTTCGAGATCGTGGACCCAGATGTTTTCGCGTTTTGCCCCGAGAATGACAAGCAGGTTGAGGCAGGCAAGGGCGGCAGCACCGGCCCCGGAGGCGACGATCTTGACGTTCTCGATCGCCTTGCCGGCGAGTTCCAGCCCGTTCAGGATCGCGGCGGCGACGATGATCGCCGTGCCGTGCTGATCGTCGTGGAAAACGGGGATCTTCATCTTCTCGCGCAGGCGCCGCTCGACCTCGAAACATTCCGGCGCCTTGATGTCTTCGAGGTTGATACCGCCGAAGGTCGGCTCCAGCGAGGCGATGGTCGAGACCATCTGGTCGACGCCTGCGGCATCGATCTCGATATCGAAGACGTCGATGCCGGCGAATTTCTTGAAGAGCACAGCCTTGCCCTCCATGACCGGTTTGGAGGCAAGCGGGCCGATATTGCCGAGGCCAAGCACGGCGGTGCCGTTGGAGATGACGGCGACGAGATTGGCGCGCGAGGTATATTCGGCCGCCATCTCCGGATTGTCGCGGATGGCAAGGCAAGGGGCGGCAACGCCGGGCGAATAGGCGAGCGCCAGGTCGCGCTGGTTGCCGAGCGGCTTGGTCGCTTGGATCTCCAGCTTGCCGGGGCGGGGATAGCGGTGGAAGAAAAGTGCCTGCTCGTCGAGATCGCCGCTCGTCAGGTTCTTTTCCGTCTTCGATTTTTCCGGGTGATCCATCGCCGCCTCCGTGCACGTCTTTTGAGCTCCCTCCATACATCAATCGGATACGGGCGACAGTATGGAAATGAGGGATGGGAGAAGTTTTCGCGAGGTGGGCGGGGGGTATACTGTGTGGCACCCCCCTCTGCCCTGCCGGGCATCTCCCCCACAAGGGTGGAGATCGGCAAGCGGTTGGATCATCCGTTCCTCTCTGCAGCATCGAAATAACTTTACGGCAGTTGTTTGGGGAAGCCGCCGCGCCCATCCGATCTCCCTCCTTGTGGGGGAGATGCCCGGCAGGGCAGAGGGGGGTACCCCAGGGCACTTCAGATTGGGCTGACGTATCGTCATCACGGGACTAATCCCTTTGGGAAACTTGTTTGACGACTTCAACAAGCGCAAAATGCCGCCGCGAGGGTGCGGGGCGCCGGTCGCATGGAGGAAATCATGGACAATTTGAACCTGACGACCCTGCAAAAGGGGCAGACGATGGTCAATGACGTGGCCATCGATGCCTTTGCCGCCGGATTTCGCGGCAGTCTCCTGACCAGCAAGGACATGGATTACAACGAGGCGCGGACGATCTGGAATGCGATGATTGACCGCCGGCCCGGGCTTATCGCGCGATGCGCGGGTGCCGCCGATGTCGTGCGGGCGGTGCGGTTTGCACGCGACAACAATCTGCTCGTTTCAGTGCGTGGCGGTGGCCACGGCATTGCCGGCAACGCCGTCTGCGAGGGCGGTATCGTCATCGACCTGTCGGCGATGAAATCGGTGCGGGTCGATCCGCAGACGCGGCGCGCCAGGATCGAGCCGGGCGCCACGCTTGCCGATGTCGACCAGGAAACGCTGGCCTTCGGGCTGGTGCTGCCGACCGGCATCAATTCGACGACCGGCATTGCCGGCCTGACGCTCGGCGGCGGCTTCGGCTGGCTGACCCGCAAATTCGGGCTGACGCTGGATAATCTGCTTTCGGTTGATGTAGTGACGGCCGACGGCGAACTGGTCAAGGCGAGCGAAAAGGAAATGCCGGACCTCTTCTGGGCGCTGCGCGGCGGCGGCGGCAATTTCGGCGTCGTCACCTCCTTCGAGTTCCAACTCAACCCTCTCAACACAGAGGTTCTCGCCGGGCTGGTCGTACATCCCTTCGCTGATGCGGAGAAGGTGCTGAGGGAATACCGACAGGCGCTGGACGCGGCACCTGACGAACTGACCTGCTGGGTGGTGATGCGCCAGGCGCCTCCGCTGCCGTTCCTTCCCGCGGAATGGCACGGCAAGGAAATCGTCGTGCTCGCCATGTGCTACTGCGGAGACATCGCGGCGGGCGAAAAGGCAACGTCTCGATTGCGCGCGATCGGAAATCCCATTGCCGACGTCGTCGGCCCGGTGCCGTTCACCGGCTGGCAGCAGGCATTCGACCCGTTGCTCACGCCCGGCGCACGCAATTACTGGAAGAGCCAGGATTTTGCATCTCTCCCCGATGTCGCGATCGAGGTTCTGCTTAATGCCGTGCGCAGGCTGCCCGGCCCGGAATGCGAGATCTTCATCGGTCATGTCGGCGGTGCGGCTGGCCGCGTGGCCACCGAGGCCACCGCATTTCCGCAACGCAGTTCGCATTTCGTCATGAATGTGCATGCGCGCTGGCGGGAGACCGGGATGGATGGAAGCTGCATAGGCTGGGCACGGGATCTGTTCGAGGCTACCAAGCCGCATTCGGTCGGCACCGCCTACATCAACTTCATGCCCGAAGACGAAGGTGATCGCGTCGAGACTGCCTACGGCGCCAACTACGCTCGCCTTGCCGAGATCAAGCGGCGCTACGATCCGAACAATCTGTTCCGGATGAACCAGAATGTTAAACCGATGGCGGCAGTGCGAGCTGCCTAGCCCGACCATCCCCGCGCTCGGGTGATATAGCCGGGCGCGGGATGAGACGCCAATTGCTTGTCACCCCTCGGTGAGTTCGATCAATTCACGCAGTAGAACCGCGTCGTCGGACGCGGCATGGTCGTCAGGCCGTAAAACATGGGCAAGCCATGCGCCGTCCGCCGCCAGGCGAACGATCTCCAGCCGCATTCCCATGTCGGTTTCGGCGTGCCTGACCAGCCGGTCATTCATCCATCTGTGCCAGAGGCTCTTGGAGTAGGGGTCGGCGAGCACCGTCATCGTCTGCGCCGACCACGGGCTGTTGGCAAGGGCTCGGTCGGCAAACAGGGTGCGGACATAGGCGCGGGTGAATGTGCCATGGCCGCCCTTATCCTTTTCAAGCTCCTCGTCGATCTCGCGGTCGAGGCTTTCCATCATGCCGTCGAACACGGCCTCTATAAGAGCCTGCTTATTGGGGAAGTGATGAAACAGCCCTCCCTTGGTCACGCCGGCTGCGCTGGCGACTGCCTGCAGGCTGACGGCGGCCAGGCCATGCTCGAGCGCCAGCTTCCTGGCGCAATCGAGAAGAGCCTGCCGCACGACATCCGGCTGTTTCTTTCTGTTGCGGGGGCTATCTACCAATGCATGACCTGTGTTCGAGATAAGCTACGCGCCGAGGCGCCTGAGAAGATCAGTATCACTCCCGGGATCGCCGGGCCATGGGAGTTCCGATCATGATAATGCTATCATACCAACCGGTAGGTATCTTGCAAAGCAAAAAAAGATCGACTATCTGTCGGCCGAGGAGGCCCGCCGAACGTCATTTCGGCGGGCTGTGCTTTTTTGGACCCCAGCGGGACCAGCAGGAAGGCTAATGAACATGCTTTTTCGAACGAAATCATTGCGTTATACGTTTGTCCTGGCGCTGATATTCGGTGCCGGCCTGCCGGCTTACGCCCAGGAAGGCGGCGCGATGCCGCCAGCAGCCGTCGGCGTCCTGACGCTCAACGCGCGTCCGGTTCCCGTTATCAGCGAATTGCCCGGCCGCATTGCCGCGACGCGCGTTTCCGAAGTGCGGGCCAGGGTTTCCGGCATCCTGCAGGAACGGATCTTCGAGCAGGGCAGCCTCGTTCATCAGGGCGATGTGCTCTACCGGATCGATCCGGCGCTTTTCCGGGTCCGCGTGGCCAGTGCGGAAGCAAGCCTCGATCGCGCCAGGGCGACGCAGCTGAATGCCCGCCAGCAGCTAGACCGGCAGAAGTCGCTGCGCGACCGCGATGTTGCAAGCGGTATCGAATATGATGCGGCCGCCGTCGCCCTTGCGCAGGCCGATGCCGATATCGCGCTGGCGCAGGCTGCGCTCGACGAAGCGAAGATTAATCTCGGCTATACCGAAGTTCGCGCGCCTATATCAGGCATCATCGGTGGCGCGCTGGTGACGGAAGGCGCGCTGGTGACGGCCGACGCCGGCGACGCGCTGGCGATGATCCAGCAGATCGACCCAGTTTATGCCGACTTCATGCAATCCTCCGGAGACCTGCTGGCGCTGAAGCGGGCGGTCGAGAACGGCAGCCTCACGTCGACCGAACCAGGCAAGGCCGACATCAAGCTCGTCTTTGATGACGGCACGGTCTATGGCGAAGCCGGTAAGCTGCTCTTCAGCAGTGCCAGCGTCGATGCGACGACCGGGCAGGTCACCCTTCGCGGTGAATTTCCCAATCCGAAGGGCGACCTGCTGCCGGGTCTTTACATCAGGGTCCGCATCGAACAGGCCGTCCGTGAGAAGGCGATCCTTATCCCGCAGCGCGCCGTCATCCGCACGGCCGACGGCAAGGCGCAGGTCTATGTCGTCCAGGAGGGAGACGTAGCACAGCCGCGTGACGTGGAGCTCGGTCAATCCTTCGGCAATGAATGGGTGGTCGAAAGCGGCCTGTCACCAGGTGAGCGTCTCGTTGTCGACGGCGGCCAGAAGCTGCAGCCGGGCGCAAAGGTCGCCCCGGAAGAGTGGCGGAATGGCCAGCTCGCGTCCGGTGACGCCAAGAAGCCGGAGTAAGATCGATGGCACGTTTCTTTATCGATCGCCCGATCCTTGCCTGGGTCTTTGCGATCTTCATCTCTCTCGCCGGCCTGATCGCTCTACCGTTCCTGCCGGTTGCGCAATATCCAAAGGTGGCGCCGCCGCAGCTCAGCATCACCACCAGCTATCCCGGCGCGTCGCCGCAGGACATTTATCAGGGCGTTACTCGCCAGATCGAAGAAGAGCTGAACGGCGTCGAGCACCTTTCCTATTTCGAGTCGACCTCCGATACCTCAGGCGCAATGACGATCACCGCGACCTTTGCGGCCGGCACCGATATCGACCAGGCCTCGGTCGACGTTCAGAACGCCATCCGCCGCGTCGAACCGCGGCTGCCGCAATCCGTCAAGGATCAGGGCATCACCGTCGAGGAGGCGTCCTCAGGCTTCCTGATGTTCATCTCGCTGACCTCGACGGACGGGAAGACCGACGAGGTGGCGCTCGGCGACTATCTCAACCGAAACGTCATCGGCGAGCTGCGCCGTCTCGAAGGCGTCGGCCGCGCCCAGCTGTTTGCGTCGCAGCGGGCGATGCGCATCTGGATCGATCCCGACAAGATGGTCGGCCTGAACCTGACAGCATCCGACATCAGCGCGGCGATCTCGGCGCAGAACGCCCAGGTCGCGGCAGGCCAGATCGGTGCAGCACCCAATCCGATCTCGCAGGACCTGACGGCGACGGTGCTGGTGAAGGGGCAACTGACCGATATCAAGGAGTTCGGAGACATCGTGCTGCGCGCCAATGCCGACGGATCGAACGTCAGGCTGCGCGATGTCGCGCGCATCGAAGAGGGCAGCGAGAGCTACAGTTTCTCGACCCGCTTGAACGGGCAGCCGAGTGCCGCCATCGCCATCCAGCTGTCGTCGACGGGCAATGCCGTCAATACGTCCAACCTGGTCAAGGCGAAGATGGAGGAGCTGTCACGCTTCTTCCCTGATGGCGTCGAATATTCCGTTCCCTATGATACCAGCCCGTTCGTCTCGGCATCGATCGAGAAGGTGGCGCATACACTCGCAGAAGCCGTCGCGCTCGTCTTCGTCGTCATGCTTATCTTCCTGCAGAGCTTCCGCTATACCATCATTCCGACGCTCGTCGTGCCCGTCGCGCTGCTCGGGACGCTTGCTGTCATGTTTGCCGCCGGCTTCTCGATCAACGTGCTGACGATGTTCGCGATGGTGCTTGCCATCGGCATTCTGGTCGACGACGCCATCGTGGTGGTGGAAAACGTCGAGCGGTTGATGGCGGTGGAAGGGCTGTCACCGAAGGAAGCGACCAAGAAGGCGATGCGGCAGATCACCGGCGCGATCCTCGGGATTACGCTGGTTCTCTCCTGCGTCTTCGTGCCGATGGCGTTCTTCCCAGGCTCCACAGGCATCATCTACCGTCAGTTCAGCCTGACCATGGTCGTATCCATCCTGTTTTCGGCCTTCCTGGCGCTGTCGCTGACCCCGGCGCTTTGCGCCACCTTCCTGAAGCCGATCAAAGGTCATCACGAGAAGAAGGGTATCGCCGGCTGGTTCAACCGCAACTTCGACCGGCTGACCGGCCGTTATGCCCGCACCGTCGAGCGACTGGCCAAGCGCTCCTGGCGGGTGATGGCCGTCTATGTCGCGCTGCTCATCGGCCTTGGCTATCTCTTCGTCAACCTGCCGAGCAGCTTCGTGCCGGATGAGGATCAGGGCTTCCTGATCGTCGACGTGCAGGGACCGCCGGAGGCGAGTCGCAACCGCACGGTGGCCTCGCTCGAAAGCATCGAAGCGATCTTCAAGAAGGAGCCGGCCGTTGCCAACGTCGTTGCGATCCAGGGCTTCAGCTTCTCTGGGCAGGGACCGAACGCCGCCCTGGTGTTCGTCACGCTCAAGGACTGGGCTGAACGCGGCGCCGGCAATTCCGTGCAGGAGATCTCCAACCGCGCCAACATGCAGCTGTTTGGGCTGAAGGACGCCACATCCTTCGCGCTGTCGCCGCCGCCGATCGAAGGGTTCGGCACGACCAACGGCTTCACCTTCCGCCTTCAGGATCGCGGGGCGAAAGGCCAGGCGGCACTGACCGAGGCGGCGGGAATGCTGATCGGCAAGGCATCGCAGAACCCCATCATATCAGGCATCCGACCGGAGGGCATGCCTGACTCGGCCCAGCTCGTGCTCGTTATCGATCGCGAGAAGGCAAATACCTTCGGCGTCGCCTTCGCCGACATCAACAGCACGATCACCGCCAATCTCGGCTCGAGCTATGTCAACGACTTCCCGAATTCGGGCCGCATGCAGCGCGTCATCGTGCAGGCACAGGACAAGAGCAGACTTCAGGCGGAAGATCTGATGAAGCTCAATGTCCGCAATGCGAGCGGCGGCATGGTGCCGCTATCGTCCTTCGCCGTCGCCGAATGGCAGAAGGGACCGGCGCAGATCGTCGGCTATAACGGTTACCCTTCCGTACGTATCTCTGGCGCTCCGGCGCCTGGATATTCGTCGGGGGCGGCGATTGCCGAAATGGAGCGGCTGGCCTCGGAACTTCCCGACGGCTTCGGCTTCGAATGGACCGGCCAGTCGCTGGAGGAGCTGAGATCGGGATCGCAGGCGCCGTTCCTGTTCGGCCTCAGCATCCTTTTCGTCTTCCTGCTGCTGTCGGGGCTTTACGAGAGTTGGTCCATCCCGTTGTCGGTGATGCTGGTCGTGCCGCTTGGCGTCATCGGCTGCGTGCTCGCGGTGATGAGCCGCGACATGTCCAACGACATCTACTTCAAGGTCGGCCTGATCGCGATCATCGGGCTGTCGGCGAAGAACGCCATCCTGATCGTCGAATTCGCCAAGGACGGTTTTGCCGAGGGCAAATCGCTGATGGATGCCGCGATCGAAGGTGCTCGTCTGCGCTTCCGGCCGATCATCATGACCTCGCTCGCCTTCACTTTGGGCGTGGTGCCTCTGGCGATCGCCACCGGGCCAAGTGCGGCGAGCCAGAATGCCATCGGCACGGGCGTGCTCGGCGGTATGATCTCGGCGACGGTATTGGCGATCTTCTTCGTTCCCGTCTTCTTCGTCTTCGTGCTGCGTCTCTTGAGGACGAAGCGGCCGGAGACTGTAAACGAGGAGGCGCCGGCCGGGCAGGAGCCGGCAACCGTCACGTCGCCGACCTGAGGTGAAGAGTTGGAGGGTTGCCTTGCGCAACTCGCCACACCTTTGCGCGGTTGGATTTCAGGAATTATGCCTTTGGCTTCGGCGTGATCGTCACGTCGGCGCCATAGGCATCGCGCAATTCGCCTTCCTGTCCCGGCTGCCGGTCGGCGGCCTGATGCAGCAGGATCGACTCGTATCCTTGCGAGCGCGTCCCCTCGATCAGCGTGATATCGGCGTTTCCGGGATTGTCGGAGCGCTCGAACCACTCGACAGGGCGGTGCAGGAAATTCATCTCGACCGCCCGGTTGGTGACGCCATGGCCGACGATCACGACGTTGTGGTCGCTATTTTCGGCGTCGTGCATGACTGTCTGCAGGAACAGACGCACCCGCTGGGCCACATCCGCCCGGCTTTCGCCATCCGGCGGCCGGGCGTAGAACTTGCCGCTGTTACTGCGCAGCCTCGCCCATTTTTCGAACTCCTCGGGAAACTTCTGCTTCTGTTCGGCGTGGTCATAGATTTCGGTGAAGAGACCGAAATCCTGCTCGCGCAGCAGATAATCCTCCCTGATATCGCCGACGAAGCTTTCCGGCAGGGCTTCGAGCAGCGCATCCTTGCTCTGCCGGGTCCTGAGAAAGGGCGAATACCAGATCTGCAGCTTGCCGAAACCCGCGTTCGGCAATGCCTGGAGATAGGACGCGATCACGCCGCCTGCCTCGAGAGCCTGCCGATGGCCCCATCGCGTCAGCGGCACATTGTGATCGCCGAATTGGCGGTAGGCCTGTTCATTGATGTTGCCGAGGGATTCGCCGTGGCGAACGAGAAAGAGACGCATCAGCCATCCCGCATTGTCGGATATGAATCGCCGTCATCATGAACGCCCTGAATGCACAGGGCAACCTTGTCCGCGGACCTGGCGGCGACGGGCATACTGCCCACGTGGCGACGGCCATGCGGCCACGCGGCGACGGGCATGCTGCCTTCGCGACGACGGGCATTCTGCCCGCGTGGGATGAACAGGTTTGCAGGGCTTTTCCCCAGCTTGTCATCTTCCTGAAACACGAGTCTGGTTTTGGAAGGTTAGATGAAAGATGGGACATGAGCGGCAGCTCGTGAAAGACATGATGGAACCCAGACATTTCCGCACGCTCTTCATTTCCGATGTCCATCTCGGCTCGAAGGCCGCGAAGGCCGACTTCCTGCTGGATTTCCTGCGCCACCACGAGGCCGACACGATCGTGCTCGTCGGCGACATTGTCGACGGCTGGCGCCTGAAGCGCAGCTGGTACTGGCCGCAGGTCTGCAACGACGTCGTCCAGAAACTGTTGCGCAAGGCGCGCAAGGGCACGCGCGTTGTCTATATTCCAGGCAATCACGACGAATTCCTGCGCGCCTTCCCGGGCATGCATTTCGGCGGCATCGAGGTCGTCGAGCGCATGATGCATGACGGCGCCGACGGCAAGAAATACCTGATCCTGCACGGCGACGAGTTCGACGTCGTGGTCCGCAACGCCCGGCTGCTCGCCTATCTCGGCGACTGGGCCTATGACACGGCGATCCGCATCAACATCATCCTGGCGGCAGTGCGCCGCCGGCTGGGTATGCCCTACTGGTCGTTCTCGGCCTGGGCGAAGCTGCAGGTCAAGCATGCCGTCAATTTTATCGGCGAATTCGAGCGCGTCGTGGCCGAGGAAGCCCGCAAAAACGGCGCCGACGGCGTGATCTGCGGACATATCCATCATGCCATCATCCAGGATATGGACGGCATCCGCTACATCAACACCGGCGATTGGGTGGAAAGCTGCACGGCGGTCGCCGAGCACGAGGACGGCACCTTCGAACTGATCACCTGGCGGGCGCTCGCCAGCAGTGTGCCGGCGCTTGCCGCCATCGAAATGCATGACGAGGGTGAACTGGCCCCGCAAGCCGCCTGATTTTGGCGCCGGCGCTTTACAGCGCCGCGTGTCTTTTCAGACGCGCAAAGGACGCTGTAGCACTTTGAAATTTTGCAGTAGGAATTTAGCCGTTACCGTCAGGCGACAGGCCCTATTTTTTTTCTAAAACGTTTCAGAAGGGCTATTTCTCGCAATAGTCGCTTCCGGGGTGGTGTGTTAGGACAACGACGAGTTTCCTTCAGGTCCATCCATGATTCCCGCTCAAATTTCCCCGACGGGTGAGGGAGCGCCGCGGCGCTTCCGATTGCTCAGCGCGCTTTCCTATTGCGCGCCGCTGCTCGTCAACGGCATCGTCCTGCCGTTCTTCCCCGTCTGGCTTGCGGGCCACAGCTTCAGCGACCACGAAATCGGTGTGATCTTGGCCGTTCCGATGGTGGTGCGCGTGCTGGTGGCGCCTGTTGTCGCCATGATTGCCGACCGGATGAAGGAGCGCGCCGACGTACTGCTCTGGTCAGGCGGCCTGTCGCTGCTGACGGCCGTAGCACTCTACTGGACGACGACTTTCTGGCCTGTCTTCATCGTCTTTACGCTGCAGGGCGCCACCTTCGCGCCCTATGTGCCGGTCGTCGAATCGATCGTCATATCGGGCGTGCGCCGCTGGGGGCTCGATTACGGATCGATGCGGGTCTGGGGTTCGATTGCTTTCATCGTTTCGACGCTGGTTGGTGGCCAGCTGATCAACCGGTGGGGCGGCGGGATGGTGCTTGATGTCATGGCGTTCGGCTTTATCATGACCGTTGTCATGGCGATCTTCTGTCCGCGCATCGGGCCGACGCGGCGCCGCGGCCAGCCGATCGATCTTCCGGCCGCCACCGGCAGCGGCCTGCGGGAGCCACACCTGCTGCTACTCTTGATCGGCGTCGCCATCCAGCAATCGAGCCATGCGGTGCTCAACGCCTTCTCCTCGATCTACTGGCATCACCTCGGTTTTTCCGGCACCGAGGTCGGCCTGCTCTGGAGCGCCGGCGTCGCTTCGGAAGTGACGGTGTTCTTCCTGTCGAAGCGCCTCAGCCGTCGCTTCGACGCCTGGACGCTGATCCGCTTCGGTTGCGCCATCAGCGTCTGCCGCTGGATACTGTTTCCGATGAATACGGGATTTGCCGGTTTCTTCCTGCTGCAATGCTTCCACGGCTTCACCTACGCCTTCGTGCATACCGGCGTGCAGCGACGGATCATGGCGACGGTGCAGGAGACGCAGGAATCTTCGGCACAGGGCGCCTATTTCTTCTATGTCGGCATGGCGATGGCGCTGATGACCCTGGCGTCGGGTTATCTCTATGCCTGGCTCGGCGTCGTCAGCTATTACGTCATGGCGCTGGTCGCGTTTTCCGGCCTCGGCCTCGTCATCTTCGCCTATTACCTTCAGCCCCAAAGGGTGCTTTCCGGCGGAAAGACCAGCGAAGCGGCGTAGCGCAGGCCGGGTTCGCGGTCGCGGGCAAGCAGCAGCGGACCGTCGAGATCGACGAAATCGGCATTCTGGGCGAGCAGAACGGCGGGCGCCATGGCAAGCGAGGTGCCGACCATGCAGCCGATCATGATGCTGAATCCAAGCCGTTCGGCCTCGGCCTTCATCGACAGCGCCTCCGTCAGGCCGCCGGTCTTGTCGAGCTTGATGTTGATCGCGTCGTAGCGGTCGGCAAGGCTTGCGAGATCGCCGGTGTGGTGGACGCTCTCGTCGGCGCAGACGAGGAGCGGGCGGCGGATTTCGGCGAGCAACGCGTCGCGACCGGCCGGCAGCGGTTGTTCGACGAGGGCCACACCCGCTTGCGCCGCGATATTGAGGTGGTGTTCCAACACCGCTTCCGGCCAGCCCTCATTGGCATCAAGGATGATGGCGGTATCGGGCGCGGCCGCGCGGACGGCGCGGATGCGGCTTTCATCGTCCCCGGTTCCGACCTTGACCTTGAGCAGTGCACGGCCGGCATGTTCGCGGGCCTGGGCGGCCATCACCTCCGGCTCACCGAGCGAGATGGTGTAGGCTGTGGTGAGCGGCTGCGGAGCGGAAAGGCCGAGACGGGCCGCGACGCTTTCACCGGTTTGTTTCGCCTCCAGGTCCCAGAGGGCGCAATCGACGGCGTTGCGGGCCGCACCCGGCGGCATCGCCGACAGCAGGTCGCGGCGCGAGATGCCGGCCTCGATCAGCGGTCGCGCCGCCTCGATCTGGGCGAAAACACTCTCCATGGTCTCGCCGTAGCGGCGGTAGGGCACGCATTCGCCAAGCCCCTGCTTACCCTCTTCGATAAGCGTGCAGGTGATGACGTCGGCCTCGGTCTTTGCCCCGCGCGAGATGGTGAAGGTCCCGGCAATCGGAAAGGAATTCATCTGGATATCGAGGGTGCGCGGCATTATTGCTCTCCTGCAAGCATGGAAATTGCACGGTGCTTCTGTATATTGACGCGCCGGGCGAACGATCTGCTTCGCGATTCGGCAATGTCGCTGTAAGCCTTGAAAGACACAAGTATCTTGAACGCCGAGAATCGCAACGCCGCCTCACTGCAAGTGGACGACCAGGCTGATGGCTCGGGACAGCGTGTGCGTCTTCAGGGCAATTGGCGCAGCGCTTACATCCATCTGGTGCTGCGCGATTTCGAAAAGCTCCTGCAAAAGAAGAATGGCGATCTGACGGTAGACCTCTCGGAGATTTCGGAGATTGACACCGCCGGCATCTGGCTGCTGTGCCGGCTGAAGAAGCAAGAAGAGGCGGGCGGGCGGACGGTTCGCTTCGAAGGCACCAACTCGCATATCGACGAAATGCTGGAGATGTTTTCCGAGGAGCCGGCTAAGCCCGAGCCGGAGCAGGTGGAGAAAGTCTCGCTTGCCACGCGCATCTTCGCGCCGATCGGCAAAATGACCTATGAGGTCTGGGACAATTTCGCCGCTGCCATGTATATCCTCGGCTCGGCTGTGCGCGGCGCGCAGATGAAGTTCGGCCGCGGCAGCGGCGTTTCGCCTGCCTCGATCGTCAACCAAATCGACCATATGGGCGTTCGCGCCGTTCCGATCATCTTGCTGATGTCTTTCCTGATCGGGGCGATCATCGCCCAGCAAGGCGCCTTCCAGCTGCGCTACTTCGGTGCTGAGGTCTTCGTCGTCGATCTCGTCGGCATCCTGCAATTGCGCGAAATCGGCGTGCTCTTGACCTCGATCATGATTGCCGGCCGCTCGGGCAGCGCGATCACCGCCGAAATCGGTTCGATGAAGATGCGCGAGGAGATCGACGCGCTGAAGGTGATGGGGCTGAACCCGATCGGCGTGTTGATCTTTCCGCGGCTAGTGGCGCTGACCATAGCGCTGCCGCTTTTGACGGTGCTGGCAAATTTCGCCTCGCTGGGCGGTGCTGCCGCCGTCGCCTGGGGCTATTCCGGCATCACCTTCGCCAACTTCCTGTCGCGCCTGCACGAGGCGGTCACACTGTCGACGGTGCTCTCAGGCATGATCAAGGCGCCGTTCATGGCATTGGTCATCGGCATCGTCGCCGCCGTCGAGGGGCTGAAGGTCGGCGGCAGCGCGGAATCGCTCGGCCAGCACGTGACGGCCGCGGTGGTGAAGGCGATTTTCGTCGTCATCCTGATGGACGGGCTTTTTGCGATGTTCTATGCAGCGATCGATTTCTAGGATGGCGGACCGCGTGGACGAGAAACCGATCGATACGGAAGACAAGGACGAAAGGGACATCGTGCTGTCGGCGCGCGACGTCACCGTCGGCTTCGGCTCCAAGGTCGTGCTCGACAATCTGAACCTCAATATCTACCGCGGCGAGATCCTCGGCTTCGTCGGCGCGTCGGGCACGGGTAAATCGGTGCTGATGCGCACGGTGCTCCGGCTGCTGCCGCGCCGCTCCGGCACGATCAAGATCCTCGGCCAGGATTTCGACGAGCTCGATGAACCGCAGCGCAACGCCCTCGACATGCGGCTCGGCGTGCTGTTCCAGCAGGGAGCGCTGTTCTCGTCGCTGACGGTCAAGGAAAACATCCAGGTGCCGATGCGCGAATATCTCGACCTGCCGACCTCGCTGATGGACGAATTGGCGCATTTGAAGATCCGTATGGTCGGGCTTGCAGCCGATGCCGCCGACAAATATCCATCCGAACTGTCCGGCGGCATGATCAAGCGCGCAGCCCTTGCCCGCGCACTGTCACTCGATCCGGAACTCGTCTTCCTGGACGAGCCGACCTCCGGCCTCGACCCGATCGGTGCGGCCGAATTCGACGAACTGATCGCCAACCTGCGCGATAGTCTGGGATTGACCGTGTATATGGTGACGCACGACCTCGACAGCCTGTTTTCGGTCTGCGACCGTATTGCCGTGCTCGGAAAGAAGCGAGTAATGGTGGAAGGCACGATCGACGACATGCTGGCCTATGACGATCCGTGGGTGCAGGCCTATTTCAAGGGCAAACGCGCGCGGTCGATTGTGCCGCAGAACGATGCTGCCGCGCGGCACGACAGCAGCGGAAAGTGACCGGATAAGATGGAAACCAAAGCCAATTACACGATTGTCGGTTTTTTCACGGTGCTGGTGATCGCGGCTGCCTTTGGCTTCGTCTACTGGATGGCCGAATATGGCCGCGGCGGCCCGATGACGGAACTGATCGTTCGTATTCCGGGCTCGGCCAACGGTCTCAGCGTCGGCTCGCCGGTGCGCTTCAACGGCATCCAGATCGGCTCGGTGCAGACGCTGTCGATCGATGCCGACGATCCGCAATATTCGCTGGCCTTCACCCAGGTGCGCACCGATGCGCCGATCTACCCCTCCACCAAGGCCGCCCTTGAAATCCAGGGTTTGACCGGGGCTGCCTATATCGAACTCTCGGGCGGCCGCAAGGGCGAGGAAAGCATCCTCCAGCATGCGATCGATAACGGCAAACGCGCCGTCATCGTTGCCGACCAATCGAGCGTCACCAATCTTCTGGCGACCGCCGACAAGATCCTCGATCGCGCCAACGACGCGGTCGGCGAGCTTCAGGGTTTCATCGAAGATTCGCGCGGGCCGTTGACCGAGACTTTCAAGAATGCCGAGACGTTTTCGGATGCGCTTGCCAAGAATTCCGGCAATATCGACGCCTTCCTGCAGAGCGTGGGTGAGCTCTCCAATACGGTGAAGGCGGTCTCCGGCCGTGTCGATTCGACGCTTCAAGCCGTCGAGTCGCTGGTCAAGGCGGTCGATGCGCAAAAGATCGATAACATCGTCTCCAATGCCGAGAAGATTACCGCTAATGTCGCCGATGCCTCCGGCGACCTCAAGGGCGCGATCCAGAAGTTCGACCAGACGGCCACAACCTTCAACGATTTCGGCAAGCAGGCGCAGGCGACACTCGATCGCGTCGATACGCTCGTTGCCCAGATCGACCCGGCGAAGGTGAAGGGTTCCGTGGACGACATCGCGCAGGCGACCAAGGATGCGCGCGCCGCCGTCGCCTCGATCCGCGAGGTCGCCAACACGGTTTCGGCGCGTCAGAAAGATATCGACCAGACGATCCAGGACGTATCGCAACTTTCCAACAAGCTGAATTCGGCCTCGACCCGCATCGACGGCATTCTCATCAAGGTCGATGCGCTGCTTGGCACCGACAATACGCAATCGCTGTTCACCGAGGCGCGCAATACGCTGGAATCCTTCAAGAAGGTCGCCGACAACCTGAATTCGCGCATTGGACCGATTGCCGACAATCTGCAGAAATTCTCGAGCGGCGGCTTGCGCGACGTGCAGACTCTCGTCAACGACATGCGCGGAACCGTCAGCAATCTGAACGATACGATCACCAACTTCGACCGCAATCCGCAACGCCTGATCTTCGGCGGGGACACGGTGAAGCAATATGACGGCCGGACGCGGCGTTAACTGGGAAATCAGGGGTAGCCTAATATGGTCGCATCGCATTTGTTGTCGCGCCGTTCACGGATCAGGGGAACGGTGATCGCGCTGCCGCTGACGGCGCTGATCCTTTCGGGGTGCGGCACCGCGGCCAAGAACGACACCTATGACCTGCCCGCTGCCGTCGACGGCAGTGGACCCGCGGCCAAATCCCGCCAGATCCTGATCGCCAGCCCGACGGCGCTAAGGTCGCTCGACAGCGAGCAGATCGTCATCCGTGTTTCGCCTTCGGAAATCCAGTATCTCTCAAAGGCGCAGTGGGGCGACAAGCTGCCGCGCATAGTGCAGTCGAAGCTGGTGGAAGCCTTCGAGAACTCGGGCAAGCTCGGCGGCGTCGGCATGCCGGGGCAGGGGCTGGCGATCGACTACCAGATCGTCACCGATATCCGCGCCTTCGAGATCGACGCTTCGCACGGCAACCAGGCGGTGGTCGAAATTTCCGCCAAGATCCTCAATGATCGCAACGGCTCGGTGCGCGCCCAGAAGGTGTTCCGCGCCATGGCGCCGGCCGGCGGCGACAATGACGGCTTCGTCAAAGGCCTCGACCGCGCCTTCTCCAACGTCGCCTCCGAGATCGTCAGCTGGACGCTGCGCTCAATTTGAATTTGAATTTCGATGCCGCCCCGTGAATATCGGGGGTTGTCGATTGTGAAAAATATTTGATCCCTGGCATAGGGGTCGTCATCGTATTCAATTTCTTCACGAATTTATGGAACGCATCATGTAGTCCCTTTCAGGAGGAATGCTGCATGGTGGTTGCGCGAGTATTCGGGAAATCGTCATCGGAGGCGATCCAGCGCGAAAATGATCGCCTGGCTGCGCTGCAACAGCTCGATCTGCTCGACACGCCGAGAGACGAGGGCTTCGAGCGGATCGTACGCCTGATAAAGGAGGTCTTTTCCATCGACATCGGCATCGTGTCGCTGATCGATGCGCATCGGCAATGGTACAAGGCTTGCTCCGGCCTCGCGGGCGACGAGGTGTCGCGCGAAGATACGTTCTGCCGCTATGTCGTGGACTGTGAAAGGCCTGTTGTCGTGCAGGACGCTACCAGGGACTCGCGGTTTTCACAGCATCCTGCGGTGACGGGCGAGGACAGTATTCGTTTTTATGCCGGTGTGCCGTTGAGAACAAAAGCCGGGCACATGATCGGAACGGTATGCGCAATCGACCGCAGGCCAAGATCGTTCGGCAACAGAGATCTCGGCATTCTCGAGGAACTGGCGGGCGCGGCGATGGACCGCATCGAGCTCATGCAGTCGGCCGCGATCGACAGCCTCACCGAGGCGATGACACGGCGTGCCTTCAAGCAGGAGGCCGATCAGCTCATTTCGCTCGCTCTGCGGCACAAGCACGACCTCTCATGCATCGTCTTCGATATCGACCATTTCAAGAAGGTGAATGATACCCATGGACATGCCGCCGGAGACGAGGTCCTCAAGGCGGTGGCGTCGACCTGCAAGACGACCCTTCGAGCCGGCGATCTGTTCGGCCGCCTTGGCGGCGAGGAATTTGCCGTCATCCTGCCGCATGTCGATCGGGAAGGTGCTGCCGCGGTCGCGGAGAAACTCAGAGCCGCCGTCGCCTCCGAGATCATTCGTGGCGATCATGGCGCTCTGACCGTCACAGCCAGTTTTGGAACGTCGGCACTCTCGATCGTCAGCAAGGAGATCGAGACCTTGCTGGCTCAGGCGGATGCGGCAATGTATCAGGCCAAGCATGGCGGACGGAATCGTTGCGTGTCGTGGAGTTCCATCCACGCCGATCACGCCATTGGGGCTCGACGGCGGGTGCTGAAGGCAGGTTCGATCCTGTTCAACGATCGGCGTTCGACCATCGACTGCACCGTCAAAACCATAGGCTCGGAGAGCGCCGGCATTTCAGTCTCCAATACATCAGGCATTCCTTCTGAATTTGTCCTGGCCATCAAAGGCGAAGGATTCGAAACGAATTGCAAGGTGATCGCGCAAGACCGGCAGCATCTGGAAGTCGCGTTCAGATAACCCGTTAGAGCGCCGTGCGTCTTTTGGGACGCACAAAGGACGCTCTAACTCTTTGAGTCTACGCATCGTGCTTTCCGAAAATCGCTTCCGATTTTCGGAAAGCACGATGCGCTAGCAAAATCCTGCCGGCAAGTCTCCGCTCATCGGGCCTATTTCGTCGGTTGCGAATCCGTCATCGTCGCGCCCGGCTGCGTGCCTGGCGTCGTGGAAGCTGTGGTGCTTGATGACGGCGACAGGGTGCTGTCCAGCAAGCTTGCCATTTTGTCGTCGCGTATGCTCGCAGTCTTTTCGCCCATGACGACGCCGACCACGCGGCGGCCATCCTTCAGCGCCGAGGTCACGACATTGTAGCCCGATGCATCGGTGTAGCCGGTCTTGATGCCGTCGACGCCGTCATAGCGATACATGAGGTTGTTGTGGCCGCGCAGCTTCATGCCGCGGAACTGGAAGCCGCGCATGGAGAAGAGCTTGAACTCTTCGGGGAAGTCCCGCATCAGCGAAACGCCGAGTGTCGCCATGTCCCGCGCCGTGGTGACCTGCTCCGGATCGGGAAGGCCCGACGGATTCTTGAAGACCGTATCCTTCATACCGAGTTGGCGTGCCTTGTCGGTCATCGCCTTGGCGAAAACCTGTTCGGAGCCGCCAAGCTGTTCAGCGATCGCCACAGCCGCATCATTGGCGGAGAGCACGACAATTCCTTCGACCGCTTCGCGCAGCGTCACCTTGCGGCCGGCGCCGACAGCGAGCTTGAAGGGCTCCTTGCTCTCGGCATTTTCCGACATGGTGAGCTTCTGGTCCCAGTTGAGGCGTCCGTCATGCAGGGCTTCGAAGGCCAGATAGAGCGTCATCATCTTGGTCAGCGACGCCGGATAGTTCAGATCGTCCTGGTTGGAACCTTCGAGGACCTGGCCGGACTGCACATCCACGACGAAGCTTGCCTGGCCTGCCTGAACCTGAGTGAAAGCGCCCATCAGGAAAAAGGAAGAGAGCGCGGTGGCAAGGAGCCTGGATGTCGTTTTGGTCATCAATGTTGCTGTCTCTGTCGTTTGGATGGTGGAGTGAGCCGTTTGTTTGAATGTGAGCGGATCAGAAAAGTTTGTGACGGAATGAAGGACAGGGGGCAATAAAAAAGGATCATCCACAGCTGATTCCTTTTGTTTCACCATGTCAGGCTTTGGCCTTGCCGACGTCGAGCGGCTTCGGCCTGCAGCGAGGAATGAAGCGTCGGATCTCGCACAATCCTTGCGGCCACGCTCATTTCGATCTAAGGCGCTGGAAGACAGCATTACGCTGCGTGAGGTGGGATTTCTATGATGCGCTCGGCAATGGTTTTGGTCGTTGCTCATCTTCTCTGCTCTTTCCAGCCTTGCGTCATCCGGACGCGTTGCGTTGGTGATTGGCAACTCGGCCTATAGCCAGGTCGAAAAGATTCGGAATCCCGGAAATGACGCGACTGCTATCGGCGCAGCGCTTCGGCGAATGGGTTTCGAGGTGACGGTCGTTCATGATGCGACAAAGGTTGAATTCGATTCCGCTCTGTCGACGTTTTCCGATGTTGCGGCCGGGGCAGATATTGCCGTGGTATTCTACGCCGGACACGGAATGGAGCTTAACGGCTCCAACTATCTCATTCCGACGGATGCCACTTTAAGCACAGAAGCGCAGGCGACCCCTGAAACCGTGATGTTGGACAATGTTCTGGATGCTGTTCGCAGCGTCAAAGGTCTTCGCATCGTCCTTCTCGACGTATACCGCAAGAATCCCTTTGTGCTGAATATGAAGCCAAACGGAGCCAGCCGTTCCATCGGACGAGGGCTTGCGGGGATCGAACCAACGCCGAATTTGCTCGTCAGCTATTCGGCGGAGGCGGGCGCCACTGCAAATGGCGTCGATTCCGATCACAGCCCCTATACCGAGGGCCTGCTGAAGTTCCTGGAGATGCCCGGGCTTGAGGTGAATTTTCTTTTCAGACGCGTCTCTGCCTATGTCCGAAATAAAACCGATGGCCAGCAGACACCGTTCGAATATTCCAGCTTGCCCGAGGAACCTGTCTATCTCAGCCCATCCTCCGCCACCAATTTGCCGGCTACCAAAGCTCAAATGGTTCTCTATGAGGAGAGAGTTGGAATGCCGGAGCCGACGGCATTGGCTGGCTCGGTGACTTGGTCAATCGATATGCGGACCGACGCCAAGGGCCACTCCGATCCAGTCGTGCGGGGCCACATGGAAATTCCGCAGCGTAACCTGACGGCTGTACTGACGCTGGAACGAAACACGGATCTATCGATCGCTGCGAGCCATCTCTTCGAACTATCGTTTCAGATCGCGGCAGGATTTGAAGGAGGCGGAATTAATAGTTGGACGAGCATGTCGATGAAGACCACGGAAGGCGCTCGCGGCGACATGTTGATAGCCGTGGCCGGCAAGGTCACTGACACTCTCTATATGCTGGCGCTCAATGGTTTGCCTGATGCTCGCGCCAAAAACATCGAATTGCTTGGTAAACGCCGATGGATTGATTTGCCGATCTTTTATCAGAACGGCACACGAGCGCTGCTGACGCTTGAAAAGGGCGAGGATGGTGAGCGTGTGTTCAATCAGGCAATTCAGGCTTGGGCGTCAGATGATCTGGCCCGGACTGATGGCAGCAATGCTCAATAGAAAGATCGCGGCATCAATTGCCTCTCCTCCGCACCTACTTCAGCTACATTGGCGGGGCAAGAACGGTAATACTCCAGTGATGCGCCTCGGCCGTGCAAAGGGTGTGATCCGCTTCGAGAACATCCTCTATTCGAGGGACCGCCCCCGGGTATGTCGCAAATGTCACAGTCTAACCGGAGCCGCTTGATGGTCCCGGTTTTCGTGCTGCCTGAAAAACTTTATGAGAAGGCGATGTCGGCGGCGGGGCGGATTTCTACTGTCGCCTTGCCTGCGTCGAAACCGTCAAGCGTTTCATTGTGATGGGCGATGATCTCGGAGAAGGTGAGGGTTGCCGTATCGCCGGTCATGTGGCCATCGGCGACCAGCGTCACGTCATATCCGAGCGAGACGGCCCGCCTGACTGTCGTATCGACGCAGAATTGCGACATGCAGCCGCCGACGATGAGGTGGGTGATTGCGCGTTCGTCTAGGCGTTCGGCAAGATCGGTTTCGAAGAAGGAGTCGGCGCTTTTCTTGCGGACGACGATCTCGCCTTGTCCCGGCGCGATCTCCTCGCGCAGCGCCCAGCCTGGCGTGCCGACAGCCAATCGATGGCCGTCGCCGCCGTCATGCTGAACGAGCACGATCGGCACGCCCGCCTGCCTGGCTTTTTCCTGTAGCGCTGCCAACCGTGCGACGGTCTCGTCGAGCGCGGCATCGATACGAGGCTGCCGCTCCGGCGAGGCTTTTCCTGAGAGAATAGCATTCTGCACGTCGATGATCAGAAAGGCCTTGGTCATTTCGGGAGCGGTTTCCGTGGCTGGGTGGCGGGCTTCGGTTGTTGCTTTCACATGTCCGCAGAGAGGTCTGGTCACGCCCGCATTATAGAACGAAAGCCGCCTGACATGTGTTCAGGCGGCTTTCCAATCGAAGGTATCCGTCAGTCGGTCAGGCTCAGCCGAGCCTGCCTGCGGCATGAGCGAGCATGGTGTAGACCTTGCCCGTATCCGAGGTGAGGTAGGACTGCGTCACCGTGCGGTTCGGGTCGGTGCGGGCGACGTCGGCGAGAAGCTTTTCGAAATCACCGATGTAGCGGTCGACGGCGGTGCGGAACTCCGGTTCGCGGTCGTATTTGCGCTTGATCTCGTCGAAGGTCTGCTGGCCCTTCAGCGTGTAGAGGCGGCGGGTGAAGACGTCGCGCTCGCCGCGCTGATAACGGCGCCAGAGATCGACCGAAGCGTCGTGATCGATGGCGCGGGCGATATCGACCGAGAGCGAGTTCAGCGATTCGACGACGTGGCGCGGATTGCGGCTGTCATTGTTGCGCGCCGCCGGTGCGGCAGTTTCCGCCGGGCGGGCGGGAACACGGGCGGCCGCGGCCTCGTCGGCGGCGTCCTCACGCGATGCGCCACGCAGCAGATCGCTAATCCAGCCGCCGCTTTCCGGACGAGCCGGCTCTTGGCGACCTGTTTCCGGGCGACCTGTTTCCTGGCGCCCTGTTTCCTGTCGATTGGGGGCAGGCTGCGGCGCGGCGCGCTGGGGGGCGGCAGCCGGCGCAGACGGTGCGATCGTTCCGCGCAGACCTGTCGCTTCGATCGGCGGCGGCGCTGCCGGCTGCGGCTGCTGGGCTGCGACCGGCTGGGCGGGACGCGGGGCCGGCTGCACCTGGACGAGCGTGCGGGCGACGGGCTCGGAGATCTCGAGCTGCTGGCTGGAGCGGCCGACGAGCTGGGAGATATCCTGCAGCGCCTTGATCTGCTCGGCGACGGCCCGGCGCATGGCCGAGGCGCTTTCCTTGGCTTCCTCGGGAAGATCGAAGGCGCCGCGCTTCAGTTCGGCGCGGGTGGCGTCGAGCTCGCTGCGGATGTCGGCGGCGGAACGGCGGATATCCTCGGTGGCGCCGGAGAAGCGGCCGACGGCATCATCGATTGCCTCGCGCAGCGCTTCCCGCATGTGCTGGGCGGCACCGTCGGAGGCGCGGCCGGCTTCGCCGAGCATGCGTTCGACTTCCGACAGCGAGGCGGTGAGCCCGCCGCGAATGCGATTGGAGAGATCGCCGGAACGGCGCTCGACATTGGCAAAGGTGCCGTCGATCGTCGTATTGGCCTCGTCGCCGGCGCGGGTGATCGCCTCGCGCATCGTCTCTGCCGCTTCCTGGGCGCGCTTTTCGGTTTCGGTGAGAATGCGGCCGATATCGGCGAAGGAGGACTGCACGCCCTGGCGCAAATTGCCGGTAACCTGGCTGGAGCGTTGCTCTGCCCGCTCGAACACGGTCTCGATCATGCTGCCGAGGCCTTGCATGGTCTTTTCGATCTCGGCCGAGCGCGAGACGAGGCCGACCGAGAGCGTCTGCAGCGCGCTCTCACGCTCTTCGAGCGTCGAGGCGAGGTTGGACTGGGCGGCGCCGAGAAGCTGCGAAGCCTGGGTCAGAACCTTGGAGTGTTCGTCGAAGCGGCCGATGATGCCGCCGACCTGTGCCAGCGTCTGGCCCGAGATGTCGGAGAGGCGGTCGACCTTGCCTTCGAGAAGCCTGGTCGAGGCGGAGACCATTTCAGCGGCCTTGGTGGCGGAGTCGGCAAAACGCGCGGTGGTATCGCCGAGACGGCCGTCGACGCTGGTCAGCTGCTCGGCGGCGCGGTTCATCATCATCGCCATCGCCGCACTGCTTTCCGACATGCGCTCGACGAGGCCGTTGACGTTGCCGACCAGACTGTTCTCGATGGCGCTGACGGCATTGGCGACATTCTCGGTGCGCGCGGCAACGGCGCTGGCGAGCGCTTCGTTTTCGGCGCGCAGGCGGTCGGCGCTGAGGTTGGCCGCGGCGGTGATGCGGGCGGCAGCCTGCTCGCCGGCATCGGTGTAGCGGTCGATGATCGGGCGGGCCGTTTCGTCGAGGATGCGGGTCAATTCGACGGAGCGGCCTGATAGCATCGAGTTGAGGTCGCGGGTGCGCTCCTCGAGCGTCGAGCGGATCGAGTTGCCGCGCGCTTCGAGCGCCCGGTCGATTTCCGAGAACGTCGTATCGATCTCGCGGGCGCGCTCCTCGAGATTGGAGCGGATGGCGCTGCTGCGGGCTTCGAGCGCCCGGTCGACATCCGCCATGGTGGTGGAAATCTCGCTGCCGGCGCCCGACAGCGTCGAGCGGATGGCATTGCCGCGTGTCTCCAGAGACTGGCCGGCATCCGACAGCACCTTGGAGATGGCATTGACTTGCGTGCCGACGATGGTCTCGGCCTCGGCGACCTTGTTGACGATGGCGTTGCCGGCTTCCGAGAATGTCTGGGCGACGGCAGCGGCCTGGCTTGCCAGCCGGTTCTGCGCTTCGGCGACGCGGGTGACGATCTGCGACGAGCGCTCATCCATGGTGCGGGTGAATTCGTCGCTTTTCGTATTGAGATCCTCGGCGAATTGCTGGCCGGTCTTGCCAAGCAGTTCGGTGGTTCTCGTCGCTTCGCCTTCCATTCCCTGGGCTGCGTCGGCAACCGCGCTGCGCAGCGTCGAGGCAAGACCGGCGGCCTTGCCTTCGATGGTGCGGTTGACAGCCTCGAGACCGACGGTCAACGCACGGTCCATGGTGGAGAGGCGTTCCTCGATGCGTTCATTGCCGCGGTCAAGAGTTTCGCCGAGGCTCGCGGTGCGGCCGTCGATGGCGCCGGTCAGGCTGGTGGTGCGGCTGTCCAGCGTCTCGGCCAGATTGGCGGTGCGGCTGTCGATCGCCTGGGTGAGGTTTGCAGCACTGCCTTCGAGCGTCGCCGAGATGCGCTGAGTGGCGTCGTCGCTGAGCGCGCCGATACGGGAGACGCCGTCGGCTAGCACGCCGGACAGCTGGCCGCTGGCCGCTTCGACCTTTTCGGCAACGCCGCCGACGCCGTCGCGGATGCGGGTCTCGATCGCCGCAAGACCGGATTCCACGCGGGATCCGGTTTCTTCAAAACGGCCCGTCAGGCTTTCGACCGACCGATCGAGATGGGCGGAGAAATTCTGAGTGGAACTCGAAATCGCGTTTGCCGCCTCCTGGAAGCGGCCGGCGATCTGGCCGGCGCCGGCATGCATGCGATCTTCCAATGTCTGGGCGCCGGCATCGATCGCCTCGCGGATCGCAGCTTCACGGTGCTCCAGCGACAATTCGAGCATGCCAACACTCGTCGCGACCGAGGTGCCGATGCTGGTCGCCTGTTCGGCCAGCGTATCGCTGATCAGCGCATGGGCCTGGTTCAGCGATAGGTCGATGGCGTTGGCGCGGTCTTCGAGCGTCGTACGGATGCGCTCATGGGCAGAGGCGAGCCCGCCCTCGATACGAGCCGCGGCCTCGTCGGCGAGGCCCCCGAGCCGTGTATGTGCATCGGTCAGACGACCTTCGATGCGGCCGGTCAAGCCGCCGACGAGATCCTCGAAGCGGTTGCCGCCGGCATCGAGAACGCCCGAGAGGGCGGCGCTATGCTCGGAAAGCGCATTTTCGAGCCGCTGCTGATTGTCGGTGTAGGCGGTGCGGATCGCATCGGTCTTGTCTGAGAAGGCGCCGGCGACTCGTGCCTCGGCACCGGAGACGGCCTCCATGATGGCGTTGCTGCGGGCTTCGAGCACACTGTCGAAGCGGCTCTGGTTATCATCGAGCGAAATGGCGAGCGCCATGGTCTTTTCGTCGAGCGTATCGGTGAGCCGATCGTGGGTTGCCGTCACGGCGCCGATGATCGCGGCGGTGCGGTGGCCCAAGGCTTCCTCGAGGCGGGCCTGGCCTTCGCCCAGCGAGGCGGCGAGGGTGGCGGCCTTCTGGTCGAGTACACCGTTCAGGCCGTCATGCGTGCCGGAGACCGCATTGGTGATCGCATCGGCGCCTGTTGTCAGCGTCTCCTCGAGACGGCTCTGGCTCTCGTTCAGCGAGATGGCAAGCGCCATCGCCCGATCGTCGAGCGTCTCGGACAGGCGGTCGTGGGTGGCGGAGACTGCATTCAGGAAGGATTCCGAGCGGCTCTCCAGCGTATCCTGTAGGCGGCTCTGGCCCTCGTTCAGGGAGGCGGCGATCGCCGTCGCCTTTTCGTCGAGCGTTTCCGAGAGACGGTCGTGCGTGCCGGACACGGCCTTGAGGAAGGCTTCGGAGCGTGCTTCCAGCGTCTCTTCGATCCGCGACTGGCTCTCATTGAGCGAGATGGCGAGTGTCATCGCCTTCTCGTCCAGCGTCTCGGACAGACGGTCATGCGTGCCGGAGACCGCATTCAGCAGGGCCGCCGAGCGGGTTTCCAGGGTGTCTTCGATCCGCGTCTGGGTTTCGTTGAGCGAAATGGCGAGGGCCATCGCCTTTTCGTCCAGCGTCTCGGAGAGGCGATCATGGGTGCCGGAGACGGCGTTCAGCAGCGCTGCGGAGCGGGTTTCGAGCGTATTCTCGATACGGGCCTGGCCTTCGCTCAGCGAGGTGGCAAAAGCTGCCGCCTTGCCGTCCAGAGTCTCCGAGAGGCGATCATGGGTGCCGGAGACGGCGTTCAGCAGGGCGGCGGAACGGGTTTCGAGCGTCTCCTCGATACGGGCATGGCTCTCGTTCAAGGACATGGCGAGCGCCATCGCCTTTTCGTCGAGCGTCTCGGCAAGACGGTCGCGCGTGCCGGATACAGTGTTCAGCAGTGCCTCGGCGCGCGTTCCAAGTGCATCCTCGATGCGGGCATGGCGCTCGTCGAGCGAGGTCGTAAGGGCCGCCGCCTTGCTGTCCAGCGTTTCCGACAGGCGATCATGCGTGCCAGACACAGCGTTGAGGAAGGCCTCGGAGCGCGTCTCGAGCGTATCTTCGATGCGGGCCTGGTTTTCGCTGAGCGAAATGGCGAGCGCCATCGCCTTCTCGTCGAGCGTCTCGGAGAGACGATCATGGGTGCCGGAGACGGCGTTCAACAGAGCTTCGGAGCGGGTCTCGAGCGTGTCCTCGATGCGGGCCTGGCTCTCGTTCAGAGAGATGGCAAGCGCCATCGCCTTTTCGTCGAGCGTCTCGGCAAGACGGTCATGGGTACCCGAGACGGCATTGATGATGGCGTCGGAGCGGGTCGTCAGCGCTTCCTCGAAGCGGCCGTGATGAGTGGTCAGCGCCTGGAGCAGTGCGCCGCCGCGCTCTGCCATGACGCTGTCGATACGGCCATGGGCCGTGCCGAGCGCCTCGCTGATTTCGGTCGCACGGGCGGTAAGCACGCCGCTCAGTTCCTCGGCGCGACCGCCGAAGGCAGCGGTCACCTGCTCGGTGCCAGCGGCAACGGCAGTCGTCAGATCGGTGGTGGTGGTGCGCAGCGTGTCGCGGAATTCGGCCGAGCGTGTCTGAAGGTTGTTCTGCAGCTCGGAGGTGCCAGTCGCAAGCGTCAGCGCAATTTCCGAAGTGGCGCTCTGCAGCGCCGAGGTCAGTTCGCCGGTGCGGCTGGTGAGTGCCGCGGTGATTTCGTCCGCCCGATTGCCGAGCGTGCTTTCCAACACTTCGTGGCCGGTGGCGAGCGCGGTGGCGAGCGCCAGCGACTGGTCTGATATCGACGAACCGAGCCGGTCGATGCCGGAATTCAGAATGCCGTCGATCGAATCCGAGCCGCCGGTCAGCGTTTCGTTGATACGGGCGAGGCTCTCCATCAGCTTGGTGTCGAGCGAGCCGGTGCGTTTGTCGAAGGCGCTGGTGAATTCGGAGACGCGTTCGTCGAAGGCGGTCGACAGCTGGGCGACGGTCGTCTGCAGCCGCTCCTCAAAGAAGCCGGAGCGCACGTCGAGATCCATGACGGCGTCGTCGGCGGTGGTCTGCAGGCTCTGGCGGAAGCTTGCGCCCTTTTCGTCGAGCGCGCTGTTCAGCTTCGACAGCACGTCGTCGAGCGTGCCGCCGATCGTGCGTTCGCCTGACGTCAGGCTCTCATTGATCTCGCGGGTGCGGGCGATCAGGATCTCGTTGAGCTGGTGCGTACGCTCATTCAGCGCCGCATTCAGCTTTTCGGTGCTGCTGTCCATGGTCGAGGCGCGCGTCTCGAACTGGCTGAGCAGCCTTTCGCCATGGTCGTTGAGATTGACGGAGAGGGCTTCGAGGCGGTTGTCGAATTCGGTGGCCAGCGCAAAACCCGATGCGTTCAGGGTCTGCAGCAGGGTATCGGTCTTGGCTGCGAGCAGGCTGCCCATCGACTGCAGGGCGCTGTCCGATTTTTCCAGGATCGTCGCGGCGCGTGTATCGATCAGCGAGGCGAAGGCTTCGCCCGATGTGGCAAGCCGCACCGCGATCTCTTCGGTCGCAAGCGACAGCTCTTCCTTCAACTGGTCGTGGACGCTGCCGATCGAGGTGCGGATACGGTCGGCATGGTTGACGATCGCCTCGCGCTCGGAGCCGAGTTCGTGGACGAGACCGCGAACGCGCAACTCGTTGTCGGCATAAGAACGTTCAAGCGCATTGACTTCGGAATGGACGAGCGTTTCCAGCTCCGAGGCACGCGCGATGGTGCGCTCGATGCCTTCATTCATGGCCGAGACCTCACGGCGCACGGCCTGGCCGACGGTCATGATACGCTCGGAGGCGATGGTTTCCGGCTCTGCCAGGCGCAATGCCACCTCTGCCATGGAGCGGGCGGCGTTGCGCATGTCCTGGGCGCGGGAGATCATGATGGCGAAGGCATAGAACATCATCACAGGAATGATGATGCCGACGAGGCCGGCAATGACGCCGGGCAGGGCGACGAGATCGGCGAGCGAACGGATCTGCCAGATCTGCGGAGCATAAAGCAGCGACATCAGGCCGAGGCCGGCCATGACCCAAAGCACGGAAAACAGGGTGGCGGTGCGCACCGCCGAGCGGCTGGAGGCGCCGTCAAAGGATTTCAGGATCGAGGCGGGCGTATTGCGGCTGGCATCGTTGGCGGGCGCGAACGCCGGACCCCTGGAAGCCTGCTCGCCGGCGGCACCGCGGCGGCTGCGGCGCTGCGCTTCTTCCTGGGCCTGCTGGTTACGCGCATTTACTGGATCAGACACATTAGCCTCCGGGGCCTGGGGCGCGTCGCCGCGGCGAGACGGTACGTTATCCTTGCTGAAGTCGATCTGGAGCGCCTCGTCCAATGCCTTGAACGCCTTGTCCTCAATCGACTCGTTATATCTGTTGTTCGCCATTCGGTTATGCCTCGTTACTGTCAGCCAGTCCGACAGCGCTTCCTGGGCTTCCGCCTCACCCGGGAACAACTTTGCCGTTCCAGCCTTCCATCCCAACGAAGGACGGATAAGCATGTCATTTCAGAGTAGATAGCCGCTTTTTCAAACGGAAGGTATCAAAACACTACCATTATCCACTCGCTCGGCAAAGGCGCGTACCATAAACCCGCTCCACCAGTATCGTAGTGACACATCTGGGCTCTTCACACAATTAATGAAGGCTTGAGATTCACGGCACGTTAACCTGTTGTTAACACCTTTGAATCCCAGGCGCGGCTTAAAAGCCAATAGTTTAGGGATATTAACGGATGTTAACCATATGGCGAGATTTCCGCCCTGACTGTGCCGGAATTTAACGTGATGGCCACCCTCCTGTCGCAGAACTGTTGCAACTGCGGACGACAGAGACGGGAGAATTGGCAATGGCAGCCCAGATGGCAGCATTGAACATCGTATTCGAGGCGCCGGATAATGCAAAGGGACCGTGTCCCTCAAAGGTCCGGCCGATCGATCTCGTCCATCTCGCAAAGCAGACGATGGGCGACAAGACGCTGGAACTCGAAGTCCTTCAGATGTTCGCGCGCCAAGCCCGTGCATGCCTGCAGGATATTGCCAGCGGCGAAACCATCCGTATCGGCGCAGCCGCGCATCGGCTGAAGGGCGCGGCAAGCTCGGTCGGCGCGTTCCGCGTGTCGCAGACAGCGGAAGCCGTCGAGGAAAACGGTGGTGATGCCGGCGCGACGGCAGCGCTCGGTGCCGCCGTCATCGACGCCGAGAATTTCATCCTGAAGCTCTGCCGCGGCTGATCTCCAAGTTTTATTCGGTAGATGTCGTTGTGCCAAAACCGCTGCGTACTTTTGGGCGACGTGCATAAGATACCGTTCGATCGAGGCCCGTTGTTCCATTGCGGAACCGCGGGTCTTTTTGCGACGTCTCTTATGACGCTTTGAAGACGGCGGGCGAAGGGCCGATCTGCGAGGCTGTCGCGGATTTCCCAATGTTGACTGATGCGTCGAATTGTCGGAAGAAAATCCGCCCACCCACCTGAAGACCGGAAATAGTCCTGATGCCAAAACTTACCATCGTCGCCTTCGACGGCACGCGCTTCGACCTCGACGTCGACCAAGGCTCCACCGTGATGGAGAATGCCGTGCGCAATTCGGTGCCCGGCATTGAGGCCGAATGCGGCGGCGCCTGCGCCTGCGCGACCTGTCATGTCTATGTCGACGAGGAGTGGACGGAGAAGGTCGGCCAGCCGGAAGCGATGGAAGAGGACATGCTCGACTTTGCCTTCGATGTGCGCCCGACCTCGCGACTGTCCTGTCAGATCCGGATGAAGGCTGTCTATGACGGGCTCGTGGTGCACGTGCCGGAACGCCAAGCCTGAAGCACGCTGCGCTTCAAACGTCGCCGAAAAATTCGATACCAAAAAAAGACGCCTCGCGCGCTAGAGCGAGCGAGGCGAGGCGGGCGCATTACCTACGGATGAGGGAGGAACATCCGCGGCTTCGGAACGCGCCAGGAGAACCCAGCGATGAAAGTGCAGATGCCGTACCTGAACTTTCGAATGTGTTCATATTAACGCGTTCCGGTTGAGTCTGCCAGGATGAAAAATGACCAGTGAATCGCTGGGGAGGGTGCAAGTTTCGCACAAGTTTCGTTATGCAGCTAAGGGTTTCCGCTCGCAATCAGACTGAAAAAGCCTTATTTTGCGCCGTCTCGACCATTGATTCGATTGTTCAGCAACCTCAGCATGCGCTTCTGGAAATTGACCGCCTCGACCCGGTCGAATCGCGCCTGCTGCCGGTCGTGCTCCTCTATACCGCGAGCTGATTCGCCGGAGACGAGTTCCTGCATGGCTTCGCAGCTGCGCTGCTGCGGCAGCGCCCGGATGGCGCGCTCCATGGCGCGGGCCTGGTCGCGGGCGATCTCGGCATGGCGCTCCTCGTGGCGCTTGATATCGCTCGACAGCGCGTCCCAGATCATCGACAGCTCCTTGCTGGCGCCCTTGCGGCTGCTCCAGCGCGGCAGGATGATCTGGGTGTGGACCGTGACCTTGACGTTGCCGACGCGGCAGCGCCCGTTATTCTGAATATAGGTTGCCTCGCCGCCGAAGCGGATCTTGGTAGCGCCGGGATGGCGTGCCGAGGAACCGCTCGCCGTCGGGCCGCGCCGGCTGAGTTCACGGTCGAGTTCATCCGCGGTTTTGCCGCTGATGCTGAAATAGGAATAGCTTTTCGATGCGATCACTTCTGCTGCCACCGGGCTGCAGACGGAAAGAGCAATGGAAAAGGCAATAGGAACGACCATATAACGCACTGCAAGCGGCATTCTGAACGCAACCCGTGTTGAAATCGACAGGAGCTTGGGGCATAGCCACCGCAAGCGCAATATCGGATGGCGCTTTTTTCGTCATCAATGGGATAAGTCTGGTGACAGGGCTCGAAGGCAGTATATGGCGTGTCGGCCATGGCCGGGAGATCGAACTCGGCCGTCGTTCGGTGATCATGGCGATCATCAACGTGACGCCGGACTCCTTTTCCGACGGCGGACGTTTTGAGACCGTCGATGCGGCGGTCGAACAGGCGCTGCGGGCCGTCAGCGAGGGTGCCGGCATTATCGATATCGGCGGCGAATCGACCCGGCCGAACGCTGCAGCCGTCAGCCCTTCCGAGGAGCAGGCGCGCGTGCTGCCCGTTATCCAGGCACTGCGCGGCCGCACCCAGGCGCTGATTTCGATCGACACCTATCGCGCCGAGACGGCGCGGCTTGCCATCAGTGCCGGCGCCCATATCGTCAACGACGTCTTCGGGCTGCAGAAGGAGCCCGATATCGCCGATATCGCCGCGGCGACCGGAGCCGGGCTCTGCATCATGCATACCGGCCGCGACAGGGCGAAGCTTCCCGACGTCATTGCCGACCAGGTGCATTTTCTCAAACGGTCGCTGGCGATCGCTGCGGCATCAGGCGTCAACAGCGACCGTATCGTGCTCGATCCAGGCTTCGGCTTTGCCAAGGAGACGACGGAGGAGAACCTGGAACTGATGGCGCGGTTTTCCGAACTTTCCCGCTTCGGCCTGCCGTTGCTTGCCGGCACGTCGCGCAAACGCTTCCTCGGCACGGTGACGGGGCGTGAGGCGCAAGACAGGGATGCAGCGACGGCTGCGACCAGCGCGCTGCTCAGACTTCAAGGGGCTGCGGTTTTCCGCGTGCACAATGTCGCAATCAACAGGGATGCGCTCGATATCGCCGATGCTATGCTCAATGCACGCCAGGAATTCGAGAGGAAGCGGCCGACATGACCACCTACACGATCACGCTGCAAAACTGCGCCTTCTTCGCGCGCCACGGCGTGCATGACGAGGAGGAATTCCTCGGCCAGCGCTTCTTCGTCGATGCCGAGCTCGATGTCGTCGCCGGCGAGGCGCTGGAAAGCGATTCGATCAACGACACCGTCAATTACGGCATCGCCTTCACCGTGATCGAGCAGATCGTCACCGGCAAGCGGCGCTACTTGATCGAGTCCCTGGCGCTCGATATCGCCAAGGGGCTCTGCGAGACATTCCCGCAGATCCGGCGGGCGAAGATCACGGTGCGCAAGCCGAATGCGCCGGTGCCTGGCGTTCTCGATTTCGTGCAGGTGAGCGTTGAACACCTTGCCTGAGGCCGCACTGCAATCCGCTACACTCGGTCTCGGCGGCAATATCGGCGACCCTGTGAAGGCGATGGCTGCGGCACTGCAGAAGCTGGACGGACGGGACGACTGCCGGGTTACGGCGGTCTCGCGGCTCTATCGCACGCCGCCCTGGGGCAAGACCGACCAATCGTTCTTCTTCAATGCCTGCGCTGCCGTCGAGACCAGGCTGGAGCCTGAGGCTTTGCTCGATGTCTGCCTGTCGATCGAACGGGAGATGAAACGCGAGCGCATCGAGCGCTGGGGGCCGCGCACGCTCGATATCGACGTGCTGACTTATGGCGACGTGATCCAGGACGCGCCGCGGCTGGAACTGCCGCACCCGCGGATGACCGATCGCGGTTTCGTGCTGATGCCGCTTGCCGATATTGCGCCGGGTCTTCTGGTCAGGGGCAGGGCGGTCAGTGACTGGCTTGATGATGCCGAGGTAACCGGCATCGAGATTGCCGACGACAGCCACGACTGGTGGCGGAGCGCCTGAAGCACGGAACCTAAAACGGAAAACGGCGGGAAACCCGCCGCTTCAGGAAAATCCGCTGTGCGGTTTGTCTATTGGATAGAACCGACGGCCATCTCGTCGACCTGGCGGGTCAGTGTCAGGCCGATCACCGGGATCATCTGGCTTTCGACCTTGACCGAAACGGTGACGTTCATTGTCTTGTCGTCGCGCACGCGGGCGATCATCGCGCCGTTCAGCTTGGCGCGGTTGATGCCGACGACGACGGTATCCTCGCTGACGGCGCCGGAGACGACGTCAAGGCCCTTGCCGGCGGCGCCGTCGAGGAATTTGCCCTTGTAGCTCGAACCCGACTGCGAGATGACGGCGGTCATCGGCTGTTTGAAGACGCCGACGCGGCAGGTGCCGTCGAGCTTGATGCCGGCGCTGCTGTCGCCGGTGGGCTCACCGATCAGGTTGCAGGTGAATTTCGTGCCCTTGTATTTGCCGGCGACGATTTCGCCGGGGCCCTTCCAGGAGCCGGCGACGGAATCGAAGAAGGCCTTGTCACGGGTTGCAGCGGTGGCTGCCGGTGCGACATCTGCGACGGGAGACAATGCCGCGGCGGCCAAGCCGCATACGATGAGAAACTTGCGCGAATACATGGATTTTCCTTGGCAAACACCACTCACGAACTGGCTGCAAGTTTTGCCGAAGAATGGTTAATCCTTCCTTTCGATTGTGCCGAAATGCAAGGCAACGCAGAGTTTTCGCGCGGCGTCGATTTTAGAAAATCGTCACTAAAGCATTGAATCTGCTGTAATTCCTTCGGCGTTACGCAAGGGGAGGCGAAAACTGCGGATTCGCTGCTTCGTTCAAGGATTGTTGCCGCGCGGCGACATGGAGGGGGTGAGATCGCCGATGAAATCACCGATTCCCGGCCGCTTCAGGGCGTGGAAGGCAAGCGGGCGGCAGAGATCCATCGCCGCGATTCCAATGCGGGCGGTCATCAGGCCGTTGATAACACCTTCGCCCAGACGGGCCGAGAGCTTCGAGGCCAGCCCATGGCCGAGCACCTGCTGGACCAAGCTGTCGCCGACGGCGATCGAGCCGGTGACGGCCAGATGCGCCAGCACGTCACGCAGCAGGCGGAACATGCCGAGCGTGCCGGGACGGCCGCCGTAAAGCTCGGCCATGGCGCGGATGAGGCGCACCGCCTCATAGAGCACATAGAGCAGGTCGACGACGGCGCGTGGGCTGACGGCGGTGACGATCGAGACGCGCTTCGAGGCGTTGACGATGAGCGCCCGGGCCTTGCGATCGAGGGGAGCGAGCAATTCGCGTTCGGCGAGCGCAATCAGATGTGGGGGATCGATGACCTCGCCTTCGGTCGCCTTCAGCGTCGCGCGACCCTTCGATGTCTCAGGATTTGCCGACAGCAGCGTGGTCAGCTGGGCGACGACGGCGCGCGCCTTGCCCGGCCGAGTCTCGAGTATCGCCGCCTCGGCTTCGGCCTTGATCTTCTGGACGGCGGCAAGGCGCATCAAGCCGATGGTTTCGCGGATGACGAGGGCAAGCACGGCAAGGATACCGACCGCCAGCACGGCAAGGGCGGCATAGCCCAGCCAGTCGGCGCGGGTGAAGAGATCGCGGATCAGGCTATCGGTCCAGAGGCCAATGGCCAGAGATAGCAGGATGCCGAAGGCGCCGGCGGCGATCTTGCCGAAGGAGGTCCGCCGCTTGCGCGGCGCTGCAATAGGGATCGCGCTCAGATCCTTGTCGGGATTGAGGAAGGGATCGTCCTCATCAGGCGTCACGACGATATGCTCGGAGAAGCTTTCCGGCTTGCGCCGCTCACCTCCTTGCCGGCCGTTGTCTCGCCGCTCGGTGGCTTCGTCCTCATAAATGAAGGCGGCGGGCGCGCGGCGCGGCGGATCGGACGGGGGCTTGCTCATGCGAGACGGTCTCCGAACAGGAACTGCATGGCGCGGTCGAGGCGGATATGCGGTACTGACAGCTTGATGCCGCCGCCGGTTTCTTCGAGATGCGGCGGGCGGAACCTGACGACATTGACATCGGGCAGCTGCAGGCCGGTCTCGCCCGAGGCGATGCGGTCGAACAGGCTTTCCGGATCCTCCGGCAGGTCACCGGGGAAGATCGCGGTCTTTCTCTCACCGTCGAAACGCTCGCCGGCGATGGTTTCGCCCTCCATCGGCGTGCCGACGATGACCGGCAGTTCATGGCCGTCGCGCTTGACCGTCGCCTCGCGGGTGGCGCGCACGGATGCAAGCGCCATGACGTCGATGCCGGCGCCGGCCATGCCGATGCGGTCGATGGCGCGATCCACCAGGCGCCGGGTCAGCGCATCAAGCCGGTCGTGGCTTTCATGATGGAGATGATCGGCCTTGGTGGCGGCGACCAGCACGCGGTCGATGCGGCGCCCGAGCAGGGAGGAGAGCAGCGAATTGGTGCCGGGGCGGAAACAGGCGAGCACATCGGTCAGCGCGCGTTCCAGATCCTGCACGGCTTCAGGGCCGCGGTTCATCGCCTGCAGCGCATCGACCAGGACGATCTGGCGGTCGAGGCGGGCGAAATGCTCGCGGAAGAAAGGTTTGACGACGACCGATTTGTAAGCCTCGTAGCGCCGCTCCATCATCGTCCAGAGCGAGCCGCGGCCGGGACGCCCGTCCGGCGGCAGAGCCAGCGGCGCGAAGGTCAATGCCGGCGAGCCGTCGAGATCGCCGGGCAGTAGCAGACGGCCAGGCGGCAGGGTGGAAAGCGAGCGTTCGTCGGCTTTGCAGGCTTTGAGATAATCGGCAAAAGCGGTGGCGAGGTCGCGGGCGACCATCTCGTCGGCGCCGACATGGATATCGGCGGCGCGCGTCAGCGCCAGCCATTGGCGCGACAGCTCGGAGCGGACGCCGGATTCGGCAAGCGCGATCGTCTCCTCGCTGAACGTGCGATAATCCTTGCCGAGCAGCGGCAGGTCGAGCAGCCATTCGCCGGGATAATCGACGATATCGATCGACAAGCGGCCGGGCGAAAACAACCGGTTCCAGCCGCTGGCGCTCTGATAATCCAGCGTGATGCGCAGTTCTGATATGGCGCGGGTCGAATCCGGCCAGATACGGTCTTTCACCAGCGCGCGGATATGGTCCTCGTACTGAAAGCGCGGCACGGCATCATCCGGCTGCGGCTCCAGCCGCACCGCCGAGACGCGGCCGGATTGGACCGGCTCGAACAGCGGCAGGCGGCCGCCATGCAGCAGATTGTGAACCAGCGAGGAGATGAAGACCGTCTTGCCGGAGCGGGAGAGGCCGGTAACGCCGAGCCGCACGGTCGGATTGACGAGGCCGCTCGCCCGGTCGGCGAGATTGTCGAAGGCGATGCGGGCGTCATCGGCAAAGGATGTCAGTCGTGGCGGCAAGGCGCAATTCCGGTTGGTGACTGACGGCAATATAGGAAGGGCGCGCCGCTCGCAAAAGAAGCGGCGTTAGAGCATTTCCGTTTTTCTTCGAATCACGGAAATGCTCTACTTCCTTGTTTTTTCGCAATTCCCGGCAAAAGCGCTTCGCGCTTTGCCTGGCAAAACCGCGGCACACCTTTGCTGGAATTGCTTTAGTCTTCAGACGACCACAAAATCGGTGAGGCGCCAGACGGCGGCGGAAGCGTCGTAATCAACAACGGCAAGGCCTGCCGTCGGGAAGCCGCCGGGAAGGGCGCTTACCATCGCCTCATGACCGATCAGCGCCTCCAGCGCCTGCTCCATGGTCGGATTGTGGCCGACCAGCATGACGGCCGCCTCATCCTGCGCATCGACGATCTCGAGATAGGTATCGACCGTGGCGTTGTAGAGCGCATCGACATAACGTACGTCGAGCGTGACGCCCATCGCCCGGTGAACGGCGCCGGCGGTATCGCGGCAGCGCAGCGCCGTCGAACTGATCAGAAGATCGGGATGGTAGCCCTTGTCGGCGGCCTTATCGGCGATGATCTCGGCATCACCAAAGCCCTTTTCGTTCAGCGGTCGGTCGAAATCGCGCTGTCCGGGTTCGGCCCAGGCGGCCTCGGCATGACGCAGGAGATAGATGCGGTTGGGCGGAGGCAGCGGTACGGTCATGGGCAAATCCAGGATCGGGCGGGTCTTTTCAGTAGCGGTTGCGATTGGTCGCCGTCAATCGCCAGCCAGGCCGCAACTGCCTAAAACGTGGCTGACAACACGGCGTTTTGAAGGCGAAGCAAAAAACGGCGGCCGGAATAACCATGACAAAATAGATCGTTAGCCGAAAATTGTAACAGATTTAAAAATCTGTTTACCTGTCGTATTTGGCTTGAATCGCGACTAGCGCTTGGGATATACACCCGGCCAGATGAGATGTTCTTCAGGAGAATCGCGTTGAGTGAGAAGATCGATCTTAGCAATTACGTTCCCTCGGAAGAGGAAGAGTTCATGAACGTAAACCAGCGCGCCTATTTCAGGGCCAAGCTGGTTGCATGGAGAAATGATATCCTTAGAGAAGCGCGTGAGACACTCGACCATCTGGCCGAGGAAAGCGCAAACCATCCCGACCTCGCCGACCGGGCGTCGTCGGAAACAGATCGGGCGATCGAACTTCGCGCCCGTGATCGGCAGAGAAAGCTGATTTCGAAGATCGACGCGGCAATGCAGCGCATCGACGACGGCACCTACGGCTATTGCGAGGAAACCGGCGAACCGATCGGCCTCAAGCGTCTCGACGCCCGCCCGATCGCGACATTGTCGATCGAAGCGCAGGAGCGTCACGAACGCCGCGAAAAGGTCTATCGCGACGAATGAGAGTTTTCATGCAGGCATGAGAGCAGAACAGGCGCCGCGATCCGATCGCGGCGCCTTTTACAATTACGGTGAGCTTCCGGTCGCCACAGACCTCCACCATTGCTCCCGGCCGGTCTCGGCGGCGAGGTCGACTGCAACCCTGGTGCCGTTCTTGATCCGCCGCCGCAAAATGTCGGCTCGATTCGAATCCGTCCGCAGCATGCCACCATCGTGAAGAGCCTGTAGCCGAGTGCGTGAAACTTGCAACTCGGACGCCAGCAGGCGGTCGAGGCGCGTGCTTGATGGAAAGGGGACCATCAGTTCGATTTCCAGTCTCGTCCAATTGGCAATGTCCTGCTGCATCTCTTTTGCGATTTCAAATTCGGCAAACTCGTCGACACGCTGCGACTTGCGCCTGAGAGCCTCGAGGTTGAACGATTCTGCCCGGATCCAATCCGGATCGTTGGACTGCAACGCCTCGAGGACTGCCGGATCGACGTCGCGAACATTCCGACGCTCGAAGATCGGACGGTTCCACGTCTTTTCGCAGGTCGAGCATTTGTAGATAAGCCAGGCATCGAGCTTGCGGCCATTGGCGTTGAGCCGGATCTTGTCGCTGCATTGGAAAGCTCTGAGGCCCCCGCAGCCGCTGCATACAATCCAGGGCTGGGGCGCTGTTTTCGGCAGAATGGTCCATCGGACCCGAAGGGTATTGCACATATCGTGTTGGTCTTCCGTTCGGAAGTCCACCAGGATGGTGCGTGAGAAAGCCCTTGCGGGCGCGGTGTGGCGATGTTCCGGGCGGCGGAAGAGCTGAGACAGCGGAGCTGCACATGGCACATGCAACAATGCCAAACCGGTCTCTCGCCACCACCCGATGAACATGTTCATACGCCGTCAGCGTGTCGCTGTCCGGCAGTACGGGTGAAACTGGAGTGAGACCGGTATTTACTTAGGCAAAGTATGACCTCGATGCGCCAACGCTCTTCAACCGGAGCGATAACAAATTATCAGCACAAGATGGAGTCCCCTGGCGCATCAGGAACTGAAAGTCGCCGCATTGCGGCTTTTATGCAACTTGGTGATGAAGGAAGGTCGGACGTGCGTTCCGCTCACTTGTCCCGCCCGGTCACTTGTCGCGTCCAGTCACTTGTCGCGGTTGACACTCATCTCGCCGAAGATGCGGGCGACTTCCTTTTGCAGATCGGTATCGGCGCCGGTGATCGGGGCCATTTCCGGATCGCGGCGCGGCAGGTTTCCGGGTTGCGGCGCTCCGGGCCGGGGCGCCTGGTTTGCCGGCGCCGGCACGATGCGTTCGGCCGTCAGATTGTTCGACATTTCCTGTTCCAGCACCCGCTGGAAATCAAGACGGCTCGCTGCTGCCGACTGCGCAGCCGAATCGTCTTCGGCGCTACCTGGTGCGGCGCGTGCGGCCGCCGGCATGTCCTTGACAGGCGGGGCGGAGACCTCGGGTTCGATGCGCTGCTGCGGCAGCACGCGCTGGCGGGCGGCATCGAGGATCTCGGCGGCACTTGAGGCATCGTGGAACGGTGCGGACTGCGCGGCCGGGGGAGCGGCGGGACGCTCCAGCGGACGCGGCTGGGGCGGGACGGCACGCAGAGGATTGTCGCGTTCGGCCGACAGCGGAGCTGTCACCGGCTCTGCTGGAAGAGGGCTCGTGACCACTGGCGGTGCAACGGCCGGCGGGGCCGGCGGTTCTGGGCGCGGGCGCGGCTCTGGCGAAACCGGCGCAGAGAAAGTGGGCTCGGCGGCCGGCTCGACACGGGCTGCGACCGGCGGGCGCGGTGGCGAGACCGGCGGTGTTTCCGGCCGCGCGACGGATGCCGGACGCTGATCGACGGATATCGGACGCTGCTCTACGGGCTGCGGGCGGTTGGCGCTGTCCGGCTGCTCGGCCGTTGCGGGCAGGATGCGGCTTTCGATGACGATATCGCTCGGGCCGCCGATCATGATCAAGTGCTCGACGTCGTCGCGGCGCACCAGCACCAGCCGCCGACGAGCATCGACGGCTGCGGCATCCAGCACTTGCAGACGTGGTTGGCGGTTGCGGCCGCCGCGCACGAAGGGCGAGGGCGCCCGGCTGCGGATCACCCAGAGCACGAGGATGAGCAGGAGAAGCGCCAGGCCGACGCCACCGGCCGCAAGCAGGAAATGGCTGCCATAAGCTCCGACAACATCATCCAACATAGTCACTCACTCCATTTCGCATTCGGCACATATTGACGACTTTTCCGTTCCTTAGGCAAGGGCCGCCGGTGCTGTCCAGTCACGGGAGAACGCGATTTCGTGTTCCGCTGCTTGGCAGCCGGCGACCTTGCGCACGGGTGGCAGCGTTGGCTTCTGGGGCAGATGGCGCTGTTGCCTGTGAATTCAAGCAGTCTTGCCGGCTAGCGGTGTTTTTGCCGACGCGGCAAATTGCTAAGAAGGAAAGAGTGCCTGATTCCTGCTTCGTGTTCGTGCTACGAAGCGGGAGGGCTTATGTGAGGAATACATGACGAAATCGCGTCAGGCCGACGACTATAACGCACCGCTTGTGGATCGTGGGGGGCGTTCTGGCACGGTCTTGCGCATTCTTCTGCTGGCGCTCGTGCTGATCGCGGCGGCCGGCGCCTTCGTCTTCTTCAAAAAGTCGCTCGACAATGAGGTGGTGCTTGGCGGTCTCGGCGTGCTCGCCATGGTCGGCATCTTCTTCCTGGTGTCTTCGGTCATCGGCTTCATCGAGGTGATGCCGCAGCACCAGTCCGACAGCCTGGCGCGCGCCTTCCTCAACAGTCATCCCGACGGTACGCTGATCACCGACGAAAAAGGCCGGATCATCTATGCCAATGCCGCTTATGGCGCGCTGACCGGCGCGCGCAAAGCGACCGAGGTGCAGACGCTGGAAACGCTGCTGTCGCGCCATCGCGAATCCAACGAGGCGCTCTACAGGCTGGTTAACGGCCTGCGCGAAGGCAAGGAAGGCCGGGAGGAATTTCGCCTGCTGCGCGCCGTCGGGCCTGGCAGCAACAGCTCCGGCGCGCATTGGTACCGGCTGAAGGCGCGGCTGCTGCAGCCGGAGGAAAACGGCGGCAAGCCGCTGCAGATCTGGCAGATCACCGACATCACCACGGAGCGCGACGACCAGGAGCGCTTCTTCAAGGAATTGCAGAACGCGATCGACTATCTCGACCATGCGCCGGCCGGCTTCTTTTCCGCCGGCAGGAAGGGCGAGATCTTCTACCTGAATGCGACGCTTGCCGAATGGCTGGGCCTCGACCTCACCAAGTTTGTGCCGGGCTCGATGACGATCGGCGAGGTCGTGGCGGGCGAGGGACTGGCGCTGATCCAGTCGGTGCAGGCCGAACCGGGCCTGAAGAAGACCGTGACGCTCGATCTCGACCTGCGCAAGAGCAACGGCCAGAGCCTGCCGGTGCAGATCATCCACAGCGTTACGTCGATGCGCGACGGCGCACCCGGCGAAAGCCGGACGATCGTGCTGGCGCGTGAAAAGAGCGATGCCGGCGGCCAGTCCGCTTCGGCCGCCGCCATGCGCTTCACCCGCTTCTTCAACAATACGCCGATGGCGATCGCCTCGGTCGACGGCAACGGGCGCATCCTGCGGACCAACGCGCCGTTCCTGAAGATGTTCTCCGGCGTCGTCTCGCGCGACGACCTCGAAAAGGCGCCGCATCTCGAAACCATCGTGCAGGAGAGCGACCGGCCACAGCTGGCCGCGGCGCTGGCGGCGGCCAAAGACCGCCAGGGCGACATCGCGCCCCTCGACACCCGCACACCGACCGACGAGGCGCGCTATTTCCGCTTCTATGTCAATGCCGTCATCGACCAGAGCGACGAGGCGCCAGAGGAGGCGGCGATCGTCTATGCCGTCGAGGTGACAGAGCAGAAGGCGCTGGAGGCGCAGATGGCGCAGACGCAGAAGATGAATGCCGTGGGAACGCTCGCCGGCGGCATCGCGCATGATTTCAACAACGTGCTGACGGCGATCCTGCTTTCCTCCGACCATCTGCTGCTGCAGGCGCGGCCGGCCGATGCCAGCTTCGCCGACCTGATAGAGATCAAGCGCAACGCCAACCGCGCCGCCGTGCTGGTGCGCCAGCTGCTCGCCTTCTCGCGCAAGCAGACGATGCGGCCCTCGGTGCTGAACCTCACCGATGTCGTCGGCGACCTGCGCATGCTGGTCGATCGGCTGCTTTCCGGCACCAATGTCAAGCTCGACGTGCAATATGGCCGCGACCTCTGGCCTGTGAAAACAGACCTTTCGCAGTTCGAGCAGGTGCTGATCAATCTCTGCGTCAATGCGCGCGACGCGATGCCCGAGGGTGGCACGCTGACATTGCGCACCCGCAATCTGACCGCTGCCGAGGTCTCTGCCTTCAATTACTCCTACATGCCGGCCGAGGACATGGTGCTGGTCGAAGTCGCCGATAACGGCACCGGTATCGCACCGGAGATCATGGACAAGATCTTCGAGCCGTTCTTCACTACCAAGGATGTCGGCAAGGGCACCGGTCTTGGCCTCGCCATGGTCTACGGCATCGTCAAACAGTCGGGCGGCTACATCCAGCCGGAATCCGAAGTCGGCAAGGGCACGACCTTCCGCGTCTTCCTGCCGCGCCACATTCCGGAGCCGGCGGTGGCCGCCGAAGCAGGTTCGATCGACGGCGCCATCGCCAGGGCCGAAGTGGTGCCGCTGCCGGTATCGCCGCAGCAGCCGGAGGACCTGACGGGATCGGCCGTCATCCTTCTCGTCGAGGACGAGGAGGCGGTGCGCCGCGGCGGCAAGCGCATGCTGGAAACGCGCGGCTACACCGTGCACGAGGCGGGCTCGGGCGTCGAGGCGCTGGCCATCTTGGAAGAACTCGACGGCAAGGTCGATATCGTCGTTTCCGACGTCGTGATGCCCGAAATGGACGGGCCGACGCTGTTGCGCGAGCTGCGCAAGACCTATCCCGACATGAAGTTCATCTTCGTCTCGGGTTATGCCGAAGATGCCTTTGCCCGCAACCTGCCGCCGGAGGCGAAGTTCGGCTTCCTGCCGAAGCCTTTCTCGCTGAAGCAGCTTGCTGTTGTGGTGAAGGAGACGTTGGACGGGTGAGGAGGTTTGACGGAGAGGTCGTGCCGTGTTGGCCCCCCTCTGCCCTGCCGGGCATCTCCCCCACAGGTGGGGAGATCACAAGGGGCGAACGCTTCCCATCACATCAACGCTTCACCGAGTTGAAAGGGACATTTGTTCAGAAAGCCGGTGGCTCCAGCCAATCTCCCCACCTGTGGGGGAGATGGCCGGCAGGCCAGAGGGGGCTTGCTCGGCATAACCGGCAGCCCGTAGCTCTCATTCACCCAGCGCCACCGCAATCTCAGCAGCAAGCCGCGCGTTGTTTTCGACGAGCGCGATGTTGGTCTTCAGGCTCTGGCCGTCCGTCAGGTCGAAGATGGTCGACAGAAGATAGGGTGTTACCGCCTTGCCGGTGACTTCGTCGCGTTCGGCGCTGTCGAGCGCCCGCTCGATATAGATTTCCATCTCTTCGCGCGCGATCTCGTCGGCCTCGGGCACGGGGTTGGCGACGAGCATGCCGCCGTCGATGCCGAGTTGTTCGCGCACCGTCTGGAAGTTGGCGATGGCGGCCGGGCTGTTCAGCGACAGCGGGCTGTGGATGCCCGAGGAGCGCGACCAGAAGGCGGGGAAATCCTCGCTCTCATAGGTGACGACAGGCACGCCGCGAGTTTCCAGCACTTCCAGCGTCTTCGGAATGTCGAGGATCGCCTTGGCGCCGGCGCAGACGACGATGACGCCGGTGCGAGCGAGTTCCTCGAGATCGGCTGATATATCGAAGCTTTCTTCGGCACCGCGATGCACGCCGCCGATGCCGCCTGTGGCAAAGACACGGATGCCGGCGCGCGCCGCCGCGATCATCGTGGCCGCGACCGTGGTGGCGCCGGTGCGGCGCTCGGCGATGGCGAAGGCGAGATCGGCGCGCGACACCTTCATCACTTCGGTCGCCTTGGCGAGTTGCTCCAGTTCCGCGGCTTCAAGACCAATATGCAGCGTGCCGTGAATGACGGCGATCGTTGCCGGCACTGCACCCTGTTCGCGGATGATCGCCTCGACGCTGCGGGCCATCTCGATATTGCCGGGATAGGGCATGCCGTGGGTGATAATGGTCGATTCCAGCGCCACCAGCGGTGCGCCGCGCTGCTTGGCGCTGGCGACTTCCTTCGAATAGGCGATCGGCAGAAGAGGGGAGATGGGCTTGGTCATGGTCTTGTCCTGTGATCGACAGAGCATGATGCCGAAGTGACGACATCATGCTCAACTATTTAATCAGCCGCTTCAATGCAGAATTCTGACCTGGGGAACAAGGGCAAGCGCCTCATTCAGCAGATCGGGCGTCAGATTTTCGTTGACGGCGTGCCGCGACTGCACGGTCAGTATGGCGGCCGCAGTGCCGTGGCGGACGGCCTCTTCGAGCGAAAGGCCTGATATCAATGCGGCGAGTGTGCCGGCCGCAAGAGAATCGCCGGCACCCGTAACATCGGCGACGGTGTCGGCGATCGGTGGCTGCAGCGTCATGGCGCGGCCCTCGCAAAGCGCGACGAGCTCGCGCCGGCCGCGGGTGACGACGGCATTCCTGATGCCAATTTCATTCAGCAACGGCGGCCAGCCCGCAGCCTCTTCCGGCCGCTCGCCGGTAAGGGCGGCAGCTTCAGCCTCATTCAGGAACAGGTAGTCGATATCCCCGATGCAGGGTTTCAGCCTGACGACCTTGGCCGGCGAGATGGCGATTGCCGCAACAGGCTTGGCGAGGGAATGCGCCTTTGCGACGATCGCCGCGATCGTCTCTTCCGGCAGGTTGGCATCGAAGAGGATGAAATCGTGGGCGGCAAAGGCCTCCCGCACCCAGCGGATGGACAGACGCCGCGGCACGAAGAAGCGGTAGAGATCCATGTCGGCAAGGGCGATCACCAGATTGCCGTCCTTCTCGATGATCGCCGTGTAGCTCGGCGTCTTGCGGTCGAGGAAGACGAAGGGCCGGTCGTCGATGCCGGCGAAATCGGCAGCTTCTCCGACCGTCTCGCCCATCGGATCGCCGCCGCGCGGCGAGATCATCGTCACCTGAAAACCGAGCCTTGCCAGGTTGCGCGCCGCATTGAAGCCACCGCCGCCCGGCTCCTCGAACCATGCGCCGGGATTGCTGGCGCCAGGCGCCGTCTCGCCGGAGATGCGGCCGCGCCGGTCGATATGGGCGCCGCCGAGAACAAGAATCTTTTTCTTCATCCGATCCGCTCTCCCGATGCCCGAAGGACGAATCGATACGGTGCGCCCTGACGCGGCGGAGTCGGCACTTTTGGCCTAAGCCGTTGCTTTTTATTGATAAAACAAATGCAGAACACGTGTCGTTTTACCTTTTTCTTTCAACTGTTTGATCGCCTATTGCGAGAATGGAACAAATAGGGTACAAACTCGACATTGCTTGAGCGGCTTCAATAACCTAAAGGTGGATCGGATGTCTCAGAATTCATTGCGGCTGGTAGAGGACAAATCGGTGGACAAAAGCAAGGCGCTTGAAGCGGCACTCTCACAGATAGAGCGGTCGTTCGGCAAGGGCTCGATCATGAAACTCGGCTCCAACGAGAATGTTGTCGAGATCGAGACGATCTCGACCGGCTCGCTTGGTCTCGATATTGCACTCGGCGTTGGTGGCCTGCCGAGGGGCCGCATCATCGAAATCTACGGGCCGGAAAGCTCCGGTAAGACCACGCTTGCATTGCAGACGATTGCCGAAGCGCAGAAGAAGGGCGGCATCTGCGCCTTCGTCGATGCTGAACATGCGCTCGATCCCGTCTATGCCCGCAAGCTTGGCGTCGACCTGCAGAACCTTCTGATCTCGCAGCCCGATACCGGCGAGCAGGCGCTTGAAATCACCGATACGCTGGTGCGCTCCGGCGCCGTCGACGTTCTCGTCGTCGACTCGGTCGCCGCACTGACGCCGCGTGCCGAAATCGAAGGCGAGATGGGCGATAGCCTTCCCGGCCTGCAGGCGCGACTGATGAGCCAGGCGCTGCGCAAGCTCACCGCTTCGATCTCCAAGTCGAACACCATGGTTATCTTCATCAACCAGATCCGCATGAAGATCGGCGTTATGTTCGGTTCGCCGGAAACGACGACGGGCGGCAATGCGCTGAAGTTCTATGCCTCCGTGCGCCTCGACATCCGCCGCATCGGCGCGGTCAAGGAGCGCGAAGAGGTGATCGGCAACCAGACCCGCGTCAAGGTCGTCAAGAACAAGATGGCGCCGCCCTTCAAGCAGGTCGAGTTCGACATCATGTATGGCGAAGGTGTTTCCAAGACCGGCGAACTGGTCGATCTCGGTGTCAAGGCCGGCATCGTCGAGAAATCTGGCGCCTGGTTCTCCTATAACAGCCAGCGTCTCGGCCAGGGCCGTGAAAACGCCAAGACTTTCCTGCGCGACAATCCGGATCTCGCCCGCGAGATCGAACTGTCGCTGCGCCAGAATGCCGGCCTGATCGCCGACCGCTTCCTGCAGAACGGCGGACCGGACCCCGATGACGGCGATGGCGATGCCACTGCGGAAATGTAATTTTCGCGCCTAAACTCATCGGACAGTTCCAACCGGCCGCATTCCTGATGAGAATGCGGCCGGTTTTGTTTGTCTGCTGGACAGCGGCGGGGGTGAACGTTAAAAGCCGATGAATTTAAATTACCTGCCTCCGGCAGCATTGAAGGGCATAGCATGAGCGGTGTGAACGATATCCGGTCGACCTTCCTCGACTATTTCAAGAAGAACGGCCATGAGATCGTTCCGTCGAGCCCGCTCGTGCCGCGCAACGACCCGACGCTGATGTTCACCAATGCCGGCATGGTGCAGTTCAAGAACGTCTTCACCGGCCTCGAAAAGCGTCCCTATTCGACGGCGACGTCTTCGCAGAAATGCGTGCGAGCCGGCGGCAAGCACAACGACCTCGACAATGTCGGTTATACTGCACGCCACCTGACCTTCTTCGAGATGCTCGGCAACTTCTCCTTCGGCGACTATTTCAAGGAGAATGCGATCGAGCTTGCCTGGAAGCTCGTCACCGAAGGCTTCGACCTTCCGAAGAACCGCCTGCTGGTGACCGTCTATTCCGAGGACGAAGAAGCTGCGACGCTGTGGAAGAAGATCGCCGGCTTTTCCGACGACAAGATCATCCGCATCCCGACCTCAGACAATTTCTGGCAGATGGGCGATACCGGCCCCTGCGGCCCGTGCTCGGAAATCTTCATCGACCAGGGTGAGAATGTCTGGGGCGGCCCTCCGGGCTCGCCGGAGGAAGATGGCGACCGGTTCCTGGAATTCTGGAACCTCGTCTTCATGCAGTTCGAGCAGACTGCACCCGGCGAGCGCTCGCCGCTGCCGCGTCCGTCGATCGATACCGGCATGGGCCTGGAGCGCATGGCCGCCGTTCTGCAGGGCGTTCAGAGCGTATTCGACACCGATCTCTTCCGCACGCTGATCGGCACCATCGAGGACACGATGGGCGTCAAGGCGGAAGGCAGCGCCAGCCACCGCGTCATCGCCGACCATCTGCGCTCCTCGGCCTTCCTGATCGCTGACGGCGTGCTTCCGTCGAATGAGGGCCGCGGTTATGTGCTGCGCCGCATCATGCGCCGCGCCATGCGCCATGCACAGCTGCTCGGCGCCAAGGAACCGCTGGTCTACAAGTTGCTGCCGACGCTGGTGCAGCAGATGGGCCGCGCCTATCCGGAACTGGTGCGCGCCGAGGCGCTGATCTCGGAAACGCTGAAGCTGGAGGAAAACCGCTTCCGCAAGACGTTGGAACGAGGCCTGTCGCTTCTGTCGGACGCGACGACGGATCTTTCCAAGGGCGATATGCTGGATGGTGAGACCGCCTTCAAGCTCTACGACACCTACGGCTTCCCGCTCGATCTGACGCAGGATGCACTGCGTGCCCGTGAGATCGGTGTCGACATCTCCGGCTTCACCGATGCGATGCAGCGCCAGAAGGCCGAAGCCCGCTCGCACTGGGCGGGTTCCGGCGAGAAGGCAACGGAAACCGTCTGGTTCGAGCTTCGGGAAAAACACGGCGCCACCGAATTCCTCGGATACGATACCGAGACGGCCGAGGGTGTCGTGCAGGCAATCGTCAAGGACGGCGCTGTCGCTGCCGAGGCGTCGGCCGGCGACAAGGTGCAGATCGTCGTCAGCCAGACGCCGTTCTACGGCGAATCCGGCGGCCAGATGGGCGATACCGGCGTGATCTCGTCCGACCACGGCAAGATCGAGATTTCAGATACGCAGAAGAGGGGCGAAGGTCTGTTCGTGCATCAGGGTACCGTCGTCGACGGCGTGTTCAAGGATGGCGATGCGGTCGTGCTGACCGTCGATCATGCCCGCCGGTCGCGCCTGCGCGCCAACCATTCGGCGACGCACCTGCTGCACGAGGCGCTGCGCGAAGTGCTCGGCACCCATGTCGCCCAGAAAGGTTCGCTGGTGGCGCCCGAGCGCCTGCGTTTCGACGTTTCGCATCCGAAGCCGATGTCGGCCGAGGAGCTGAAGGTTGTCGAGGATATGGCGAACGAGATCGTGCTGCAGAATTCGCCGGTTACCACCAGGCTGATGAGCGTCGACGATGCGATCGCCGAAGGCGCGATGGCGCTGTTCGGCGAGAAATACGGCGATGAAGTCCGCGTCGTGGCGATGGGCGAGGGCGTGCGCGGTGCCAAGGCCGGCAAGCCTTATTCGATCGAACTCTGCGGCGGCACGCATGTCGTGGCCACCGGCCAGATCGGCCTGATCCGCGTTCTCGGCGAAAGCGCCGTCGGAGCCGGCGTTCGCCGCATCGAGGCCGTCACCGGCGAATCGGCGCGCGAATATCTCGCCGAACAGGACGAACGCGTAAAGACGCTTGCCGCCTCGCTGAAGGTGCAGCCGGCCGAAGTGCTGTCGCGTGTCGAAGCGCTGATGGACGAGCGCCGCAAGCTCGAAAAGGAACTGGCTGACGCCAAGCGCAAACTCGCCATGGGTGGCGGGCAGGGCAGCTCGGTCGATGCCGTGCGCGAAGTCGCCGGCGTCAAGTTCCTCGGCAAGGCGATTTCGGGCGTCGATCCCAAGGATTTGAAGGGGCTTGCCGATGACGGTAAGACCAGCATCGGGTCGGGCGTCGTTGCCCTCGTCGGCGTGTCCGACGACGGCAAGGCAAGTGCTGTGGTGGCGGTGACACCGGATCTCGTGCAGCGCTATAGCGCCGTCGATCTCGTCCGCATCGCATCTGCCGCCCTTGGCGGCAAGGGCGGCGGCGGCCGCCCCGATATGGCGCAGGCTGGCGGCCCCGACGGATCGAAGGCCGATGAAGCGATCGAGGCGGTTGCCGTAGCACTTGCCGGCTGAACTGCCGCCTGACAACAGTTTGAAATTCAAACCGGCTGCGAGATCATGGATTTCGCAGCCGGTTTTGTTTTCAGCGGCCGTGGTCCCTCGATGTTCAGTTTCGCGGCTGCAACGCCAGGCGGCAGGCGAGCCCGGTGAAGACCGTTGCCAGAATGTATTGCGGTAACTTCGGGAAATGGCTCGCCGACTGGAGTCTCGAACGGATCGTGCTTCCGAGGAAAATCACGGCGCCATTCACGACGAGTCCAATGCCGTTCAGGATGCTTGCAAGTATCAGCATCTGCATCGTCAGCGATCCGGCTGATGCATTCACGAATTGCGGAAAGAGCGCCATGACGAAGAGCGCCATCTTCGGATTGAGCAGATTGGTGGCGAGGCCCGCAAAGAAGATACGCCGGCCCGACAGCCGCTTGAGCGTCGATGCCGGCTGAAAAGCGGCGCCTTCCGAGCGGACCGTCTTGTAGGCGAGATAGAGAAGATAGCAACAGCCGGCCCAGCGTACTGTTTCATAGGCGGCAGGCACGGTCATGAAGAGCTGTGACAGCCCAAAGGCTGCGGCAAGGGCGTGGCAATAGGTCCCGAGCGCGATGCCGGCATAGGTCAGGAAACCGGCAGCGCGTCCCTGGCTGATGCTGCGGGAGGCGATCAGCAGCATGTCGGGGCCGGGCGTGGCCGTCAGCACCAGCGCTGCGGCGGCAAAGAGCATTAATGTTGAAAAATCCGGCATCTATCATTCCTTTTGGGTTCGAGCCGGAATTCCGGTCTACGCAGGATTCGCCGAAGGTTCAAGTCCGCAGGATTTGTCAAATCGGGTTATGGTTCTCTCAAGCCGATCGATTTGCACGAGGTTCCACATGAATGGCGAAACGGCATGGGCACTTTATGAAAACCGTCTAAGACGGGTTTCAGCCTATATTCACGACCACTTGGACGAGGAGCTGGATATGGAGCGCCTTGCCGAGATCGCCTGTATGTCGAGCTATCACTGGCACAGGATTTACCGGGCGATTTACGGCGAGACGCTGGCGGCCACCGTCAAGCGGCTCAGGCTGCATCACGCGGCGGGCGAGATCGTCCGCACGGAACTTGCCGTCAGTGAAATTGCGAAGCGATCAGGCTATCCCAATCTCCAATCCTTCAATCGTATTTTCAAGTCGGTCTACGGCATGCCGCCGGCCCGCTACCGGAAAGAGGGAAGCCACACAGCCTATAAGCCCTCACCTGACGGAAAGACCAAAGTCATGTTAGACGTTACTATACGTGAGATCGCGCCGATCGAGCTGATCGGCGTTGCCCATACCGGTTCCTACATGCAGATTGACAAGGCCTTCGAGACGCTGTTCGGCACGCTTTACGCCCGCGGCCTCGCCAAACCCGACATGCGGATGATTGGCGTCTATCTCGACGATCCCGACATTGTGCCGGAGGAAAAGCTGCGCTCGATCGCCTGCGTCACCGGCGCTTCCGACGTGCCGGCCAATGCGCCGTTCGAGCGGCGCACGATCGACGGCGGCGATTATGCCGTGCTGCGCCACAAGGGTCCCTATGCCAATATGCCGAAGTCCTATCAATGGCTCTTTGCCGAATGGCTGCCGAAATCCGGCCGGCAGTTGAAGGACAGGGTTATGTTCGAGGAATATCTCAACAATCCACGCGAGGTGCCGCCGACCGAGCTTCTGACGGATATTCACATGCCGCTCGTCTGACGCCGTCGATCGGGGGGCGCGTCGGATCCGCCGCGCCTTCGAGACTTAGGCGGCCTGCATGGTCTTGACGGCTTCGTCATCAAGGGCGTTGGCCCGTTTGTAGGCCTCACGCTCGCTGATGCGGCCGACATAATCGACGAAGGCCTGGCGTCTTTCGATGCCGCCAAATCCGAGGCCCCAGCCGACATGGGAGCCGACATAGACGTCGGCGGCGGTGAAGCGCTCGCCGGCGATGTAGGTCGAAGCGGAGACGGCTTTCTCGAGTGTGTTCATGACGTCGCCGAAACCGCCGCAACCGGCCATGCGCAGGCGCTCCTTCGGAATTTCGAAGCCGAGGGTCTTCATCGTCACCGCCGACTCGAGAGGACCGGCGGCAAAAAACATCCAGCGATAATAGCGGGCGCGCTCTTCCGGTCTCGGCGCCAGCGCCTTGTCAGGAAAGGTCTCGGCGAGATAGGCGCAGATCGCCGCGCATTCGGTGACGACGGTGTCGCCGTGGCGGATCGCCGGCACCTTGCCCATCGGGTTGACCGAGAGATATTCGGGCGCCTTCATCGTCTCGCCGAAGGTCAGGTATTCGGTGCGGTAGGGCTGGCCGATCTCCTCCAGCATCCAGCGCGCAATGCGGCCGCGCGACATCGGGTTCGTATAGAATACCAGTTCCTCGGTCATGAAATCCTCCTCGTGTTGCCGTTATTTGGTCCCACGGAATCAATAGCGCAGCGATGGCCGCCTGCAAGTCCCGACCGTTAGAGCGCCTTGCGATATTGGATGAAGCCGGAGCGCTCGGCGATCCTGTCGTAGAGCCGCCGCGCCGTTGCATTCGTTTCGTGCGTCATCCAATAGAGCCTGCCTGCGCCGTTGGCGCGGGCGAGGTCGGCGACTGCCTCGATCAAAGCGGCACCGGTACCCAGCCCGCGCTGGCTGTTTTCGACATAGAGATCCTGCAGATAGCAGGTCCATTGCGGCAGCCAGCAGGAGCGGTGAAAGACGGCATGGACGATGCCGACGAGACGGCCATCTTCGTCAAAGGCGCCGAGCGCGTGCATCGGTTCGTCAGGATCGTGGAAGCGAGCCCAGGTGAGAGCCGTGGTTTCGGGCGGGATGACCACTTCGTAGAAGCGCTGATAGGCCTCCCATAGGCGTTCCCAAACGGCGCGGTCCGAGGGTTCAAGCGGTCGCAGGATGGCCGTCATCGGTTCATTCTCCCAAAATGAAAACGGCGGGGAAATCCCCGCCGTTTCGATGTTATCTTGGAAAGGCCGGCTTACGCCATGGCCTTCTGCAGGTTCTCGTCGATCTTGTCGAGGAAAGCTGTGGTGGAGAGCCACGGCTGATCGGGTCCGATCAACAGCGCCAGGTCCTTGGTCATGAAACCGGATTCGACGGTGTCGACGCAGACCTTTTCGAGCGTTGCGGCGAAGCGGGCAAGCTCGGCATTGTCGTCGAGCTTGGCGCGATGCGCCAGGCCGCGCGTCCAGGCGAAGATCGAGGCGATCGAGTTCGTCGAGGTTTCCTGACCCTTCTGATGCTGGCGGTAGTGGCGGGTGACCGTGCCGTGGGCGGCTTCGGCTTCGACTGTCTTGCCGTCGGGCGTGAGCAGAACCGAGGTCATCAGGCCAAGAGAGCCGAAGCCCTGGGCAACGGTATCGGACTGGACGTCGCCGTCATAGTTCTTGCAGGCCCAGACATAGCCGCCCGACCACTTCAGCGCCGAGGCGACCATGTCGTCAATCAGGCGGTGTTCGTAGGTGATGCCGACTTCCTTGAACTGATCCTTGAATTCGGTCTGGTACACCTCTTCGAAGATGTCCTTGAAGCGACCGTCATAGGCCTTGAGGATGGTGTTCTTGGTCGATAGGTAAACCGGCCACTTACGCATCAGGCCGTACATCATCGATGCGCGGGCGAATTCGCGGATCGACTCGTCGAGATTGTACATGGCCATGGCAACGCCCGAGCCGGGGGCATCGAAGACGTCCTTCTCGATAACCGTGCCGTCTTCGCCGACGAACTTGATCGTCAGCTTGCCCTTGCCGGGGAAGCGGAAGTCGGTAGCACGGTACTGGTCGCCGAAGGCATGACGGCCGACAACGATCGGCTTGGTCCAGCCGGGAACGAGGCGCGGCACGTTCTGGCAAATGATCGGCTCGCGGAAGATGACACCGCCGAGAATGTTGCGGATCGTGCCGTTCGGGCTCTTCCACATCTGCTTGAGATTGAATTCCTTGACGCGATCTTCGTCCGGCGTGATCGTCGCGCACTTGATGCCGACGCCGTACTTCTTGATGGCGTTGGCGGCGTCGACGGTGACCTTGTCGTTGGTGGCGTCGCGGTTTTCGACGGAGAGGTCGAAATAGTCGATGTCGAGGTCAAGATACGGATGGATCAGCTTGTCCTTGATGAGCTGCCAGATGATGCGCGTCATTTCATCGCCGTCGAGATCGGCGACGGGATTGGCGACCTTGATCTTGTTCATGTATCTGCCTCGTTCGAGCTTCAATGGGGACCGGCGTCCCGGGTGGGTGATGTGATGAGGAGCGCTATAGCATTGTGATCAGGGAACGCAAAGCTGCAAGGGGCTCGACAATGCGTTTTTGCCGCCATTGCCAAGTGCTGGAATTTAGCTAGTGTCCGCCTCGATCTGCCGCTCCGGACATTCGACCATGAAGATAATCGCCGTTGTTATCGCAAGCCTTATCGCCTTTTCGGGCACCAGCCATGCCGGCGACACCATCGCTCCCGTGAAGGAGATCATGGATGCGACCAGGAGCAATTGGGCCGACAATAACAGCGATTGGACCGACATTTTCGATGCGAGCCGGCTCGACCATCTCTACAGCCGGGATTTCGTCGCGAGATACCAGGCGGCGGCGCAGTTTCCCGCCGTCGACGACGACGGCATTTCGCCTTTCGACTACGATGTCATCGTCAACGGCCAGGATGCCTGCCCGCTGGAGGATCTGACGATGGCGGCAGCGCCTGTGGTCGACGGCGTGGCCGAGGTGACGGTGCGCTTCCGAAAATCCGCCTGCTCGGACGCGCCTGACGCCAAGGATTATACGACTGTTCGTTTCCTAGTGGTCGAAGAGGGCGGCAAAACCGTTATCGACGATATCGTTACCGAGAATATCGAAACGCAGGCGCGCTATTCCCTGAAGGCGACGATGGCGCTGATTGCCAAGGGCCAATAGGCGCGCGACATTCAAGAGCATCGGGATTCGATCTCGGGCGGTTTGATTTCCGCTCTTGCGGCGGTATCTGTCGATCTGGGCAGCATGAGGGGCTCTTGCACTTGTTTTCCGGTTTTCAGTTCCGCGACTGGCTGCTTGCCAACGATCCGGCGCTTTCGCGCCTGCGCATGGCTTCACGGGTGACGCTGACGATCGTCCTTTCCTTCGCCATCCTGTTCGCCATCCAGATGTTGATCGTGCCGCTGCCGACGGCGGCCTTCGGTCTCGGCATCGTGCTGTCGATCGAGGGCGGGGTGGCGGTGCGCGACAAGGGCAATTCGCGCCAGCTGGTGACGCGGCTTTTCGGCTGTGTCGCGAGCCTTGCCGTCGTCGCCATTGCGGCGGGGCTCGAGGATCGCCGATTTCTCTCCGATCTCGTCTTCCTGGTGGTGATCGCGCTCGCATCGGTCGGGCGGGTGTTCGGGCCGCGCGGCTTTGCGATCGGCATGTTCGCCTTCACCTCCTATTTCATGGGGTCTTATTTCCGGCCTTCCCTTGCCGAGCTGCCGGCGGTGGCGATCGGCCCCGTCGTGGCGGTGCTGGTCGGCCATGCGGTGAGAGCCGTGCTCCTGCCGGACAACTGGCGGCGCGACCTGCTGCGCTCGCTCGAAAGCGTGCGCGGCCGGATCAACCAGATCCTCTTCAAGCTCGCCACCCTTGCCGGCAGCGGTCATATCGGCGAGGCCGACCGGCAGGAGCTGCGCCAGCTGGAAGACCGGCTGAAGGAAGTGGTGCTGATGGCCGAGACTTTCATTCCACGCCCGCCGGCCGGCGTCTTCGACGGTGCTTCCGATCCCGCCGCGGAATTGGCGATTCGGCTCTTCGATGCGCATCTCGCTGCCGAAAGCGCGATCGTGGTGAGCTTCCAGAGCCTGCCGCCCTTTGCGCTCGTCCATGCCGTGATCGAGGCCGACAAGGCGGAGCTCGCCACCTATGAGGGGATGGCCGAAGCCATCAAGGACGAGCCGCAAGGCGAAACCGTGCGGGCGCTGCTCTGGCTCGGCGAGGCGCGGCAGCAATTGACGCAGGCGATCGGCGAGGGGCAGGCTTCCGGCTTTGCCGGCATCGATGCCGTCAAGGACACGGCGCAGCCTGAGAGGATCGACTTTTCATTCGCCAATCCGCTGCTGCGCTCGGCGCTGCAGATCACGCTCGCCTCGGCGCTCGCCATGGGCTTCGGCCTGCTCTTGTCGCGCGAGCGCTGGTTCTGGGCGGTGCTTGCCGCCTTCCTTGTCTTCACCAACACCAATTCGCGCGGTGACACGGCGATGAAGGCGTTGTCGCGCTCGCTCGGCACGGTGTTCGGGATCGCCATCGGCCTCGTGCTGGCGACGCTGATTTCGGGTGAGCCTGTCATCGCCATTCCGGTCGCCGGCATCTGCATCTTCCTCGCCTTCTATTTCCTGCAGGTCTCCTATGCGACGATGACCTTCTTCATCTCGATCGTGCTCTGCCTGGTCTACGGCATGACCGGGGTGCTGACGCTTGATCTCCTGCAACTGCGCATCGGGGAGACCTTGATCGGCGCGGTGGCCGGAACGGCGGTTGCCTTCCTGGTCTTTCCGGCACGCACGCGCGGCGCGCTGGATGCGGCACTCGCCCGCTGGTTTCAGGCGCTGGACGAGTTGTTGAGCGCGATCGGCAAAGGCAAGAGCGGTTTTGCGCTGATTGCGCTGTCGCAAAAGATCGATGCCTGCTACCGCGACGTGACGGTGGCGGCGCGGCCGCTCGGCTCGTCCTGGTCGGTGGTGACGCGGCCCGGCCAGATCCGCCAGACGCTGGCGATCTTCCTCTCCTGCACCTACTGGGCGCGCATCCTGGCGAAGAGCTACGCAGCATCGGCCGAGGCCGACGAGCTGAAGAGGCTGATCGCGTCGGATCTGGCGCTGATGAAGGATGCGGCTCCGCGCGGCTCGACCTGTTTCTTCATCGAGCGCAAGGCGTCGCGGACGACAGGGCGGCACCTGCCGCTGTCGCGCGAGGGCGCCAGACTCGGGCTCGAAATGATCGGTTCGGCACTGGAAAGGCTCTATCCGCAGGCTGATGTCTTGCCGTTTGCGCCGGGCGAGGTTATTGCGCGCTCGAAACAGGGATAGAACGATGGCAGGCACGAACAGCGAGCGTCAACTTCTGGCCGAAGGGCCGGCCATCATTCTGGTCGAGCCGCAGATGGGCGAGAATATCGGCATGGTGGCGCGCGCCATGGCGAATTTCGGCCTTGCTGAATTGCGCCTCGTCAATCCGCGCGACGGCTGGCCGAACGAGAAAGCCCTGGCGACTGCCTCCAAGGCTGACCACGTGATCGAGGCGACCAAGGTCTACGACACGTTGGAACAGGCGGTCGCCGATCTTAATTTCGTCTATGCGACGACGGCGCGCGAGCGCGATGGCTATAAGCCGGTGCGCTCGCCGGTCATTGCCGCCGAAACGCTGCGGGCGAGGTTTCGCGCCGGCGAGGGCACCGGCATCCTCTTCGGGCGCGAGCGCTGGGGGCTGACCAACGAGGAGGTGGCGCTTGCCGACGAGATCGTCACCTTTCCCGTCAATCCGGCCTTTGCTTCGCTGAACATCGCCCAGGCAGTGCTGCTGATGTCATATGAGTGGATGAAATCCGGCATGGAGGATCTCGGCGCCGTGCCCTTCCAGGCGATGGGGCAAACACCTTCGACCAAGGATCAGCTGTTCGGCCTGTTCGACCAGCTGGAAGAGGCGCTCGATGCGCGCGGTTATTTCCATCCTGCCGGGAAAAAGCCGAAAATGGTCGACAATCTGCGCGCTGTCTTATCCCGCCGGGCCTTCACGGAGCAGGAAATCAGCGTGTTGCGCGGCGTTATCTCTTCCCTCGACCGCTTCTCGCGCAAGAGCCCGCGCGGCGGCCGGTTCCCGACAGCGGCCAAGGAAACACCGCCCGATGACAGCGCTGACGCATGAGCTGAAACCCGTCCTCGTCTTCGATTCCGGCATCGGCGGGCTGACCGTTTTGCGCGAGGCGCGCGTGCTGATGCCGGAGCGCGGCTTCATCTATGTCGCCGACGATGCCGGCTTTCCCTATGGCGGATGGGAAGAGCAGGCGCTGAAGGAGCGTGTGATCGGGCTCTTCGGCCGGCTGCTCGAGGAGCACGACCCCGAGGTCTGTATCATCGCCTGCAACACCGCCTTCACGCTTGTTGGTGCCGATCTGCGCGCCGCCTTTCCGCAGATGACCTTCGTCGGCACGGTGCCGGCTATCAAGCCTGCCGCCGAGCGTACGCGCTCCGGCCTCGTTTCGGTGCTTGCCACCCCCGGTACGGTCAAGCGCGCCTATACGCGCGATCTCATTCAGTCCTTCGCGCAACAATGTCATGTGCGGCTCGTCGGCTCGGAAAACCTGGCGCGCATGGCGGAGGTCTATATTCGCGGTGATGCCGTCTCCGACGACGCCGTGCTTGCCGAAATCGACCAATGCTTCGTCGAGAAGGACAGTCAGAGGACCGATATCGTCGTGCTCGCCTGCACGCATTATCCCTTCATGGCCAATTTATTCCGTAGACTGGCGCCCTGGCCGGTGGACTGGCTGGATCCGGCAGAAGCCATTGCCCGGCGGGCGCGCACACTCGTTCCGCAGATCGCCGATGCCGTTCACCCCGACAATTTCGACTTTGCCGTCTTTACATCCGGCAATCCCGACTTTGCGACGCGCCGACTGATGCAGGGTTTCGGTCTCAGCACGCGATAAGGCACTGCGCGCTTTATTTCACTGATGTCATCGCGCAAGATCTCCGCGGGGAATCGCGGGCGGGTGCTTACCGTTCAAGACATAAAGGGATGCGTCGTGCCGCTGCAAAGACTTGTCATGCTGATCTTCTTTCTGCAGCCGATAGCCTTTGGCGCCTGGTTACCGCGCATTCCTGATATCCAGGCGAAGCTTGAACTCGGCACCGCCGATCTCGCCGTCGCACTTCTGGGATTGCCGATCGGCACGCTGATCACCCTGCCGTTTGCCGGCCGCCTCGTCTCGCGCATCGGCGGGCGCATGGCGATCATCTATGGTTTCATCTTCTTTCTTGCCGTGGTTTCGCTTCCAGCCTTCGCGCCCAGCGCCATGCTTCTATTCTTCGCCTTGATTGTCGTTGGGATCGCGCTTTCGACGGTGGAACTCGGCATGAATGTCGAGGCCGATGTGACGGAGAAGGCGACGGGGCTGATCATCATGAGCCGCTGCCACGGCTTCTGGAGCTTCGGCATCATGGTCGGCAGCCTGATCGGCGTTGGTGCCATAGCCATCGGGCTTTCGCCGCACTGGTCGATCCTGATCACGGCGATCATCATCCTGCCGGCTGCGCTGATTGCCAGCCTGCGCCTGCCGAAATTGCCGGAAAGTCACCATGCGGAGAATTCGCAGGCAATGACCGGATTCAAGCTGCCCAGTCTTGCTCTGCTCGGGATCTGCGCCTTCGTCTTCGGCGTGACGATGACTGAAGGTGCGATCGCCGATTGGTCGGCGGTCTACCTCCGCGATGTCATGAATGCAGAAGGTGCGCAAACCGGCCTCGGTTATTCGGTTTTCGCTTTCATGGTTGCGGCGGGGCGCTTCAGCGGTGATTACATGAAAAGCCGTTTCGGCGCGGTTGCCATTGCCCGTGGCTGCGGCATCGCCTCGCTTGCCGGCATGCTCGTCGTTCTCCTTGCACCGGCGACGCCGCTTGCGCTACTCGGCTTTGCCGCAGTCGGTGTCGGCGTCTCGGTCGGGTTTCCGCTTGCGGTGACGGCCGTCGCTTCGCTGACTGACCGCCCGCCCGCTTCAAGTGTTGCGACGCTCTCCTTCGCAGCCCTGACCGGTTTTCTCATCGGGCCGCCGATCATCGGCTTTCTGGGCGAACTCCTGGGCTTGCGCGCGGGGCTTGCGGTCTTGCTGGTACCGCTTTTCGTCAGCCTGCTCTGCACACGTTTGCTAATTCCGACGCAGAAGGACATGGCGGGGGACCTCGTCGAGCGCGAGGCGGTGTGAAGCCTTATTGCCCAGGGCTGGCTTTCCTGTGGGTTCTTAAAGGTTTGACGACAACGGTGCCTGCGAATCTGCTAGAGCATGATGCCGAAAAGTGTGCGTGGTTTTCGGACGACATCATGCTCTATTTCTTTGATGTAGATCAGGAAACAGATTTTAGGCCGACCGGGCCTAAAATCATCCTGATCTAGAGACGGGCCGGGAATTTGTAAGGGGAATTGGACGTGCAGGTTGGCATCGATATGGGACTGGCGTCCGGCGCTCCGGCGACGCTCGATATCGAGGAGCTGCTGGCGACACGTCTGCTCGTTCAGGGCAATTCCGGCTCCGGCAAATCGCATCTTCTCCGCCGTCTGCTCGAGCAATCGGCGCAATGGGTGCAGCAGGTCATCATCGATCCCGAGGGTGATTTCGTCACCCTCAGCGACAGGTTCGGCCACGTCGTCGTCGACGGTGAACGCACAGAGGCGGAGTTGGCGGGCATTGCCAACCGCATCCGCCAGCATCGCGTTTCCTGCGTGCTGACGCTCGAAGGCCTCGATCTCGACGACCAGATGCGCGCCGCCGCCGCCTTTCTCAACGGCATGTTCGATGCCGATCGCGAATACTGGTATCCGGTTCTCGTCGTGGTCGACGAGGCGCAGATGTTTGCCCCGTCGGTCGGTGGCGATGTCTCGGAAGATGCGCGCAAGATGTCGCTCGGCGCGATGACCAACCTGATGTGCCGCGGCCGCAAGCGCGGTCTTGCCGGCGTGATCGCAACGCAGCGGCTTGCCAAGCTTGCAAAGAACGTGGCGGCCGAGGCCTCGAACTTCCTGATGGGCCGCACCTTTCTCGATATCGACATGGCGCGTGCTGCCGACCTGCTCGGCATGGACCGGCGCCAGGCCGAGATGTTCCGCGATCTGAAGCGCGGCAATTTCGTTGCTCTCGGACCGGCGCTGTCGCGTCGGCCGCTGCCGATCCAGATCGGCGCGGTGGAGACCTCGGCGCGCTCTTCCAGCCCGAAGCTGATGCCGCTGCCGGATGCGCCGCAAGATGTCGAAGACCTGATCTTCACGCCCGATCCGGAGGAATTCCAGAGGCCGCTGGTGCGCCGCGCCCCGCCGGCGCCGCGGCCGACGACCGATATTCTGGCCGAACTCTCGCGCTCGACGCCGGCGGCATCGGCCGTACCTGCCGAGACGAGGGCGAGCCAGATGGAAGTCTCCGCCGAGGAGCGGGAGGAGCGCCTTGCCGGCGTGCTTGCCGAAATCCTCGACGATCCCACCTCCGCCTTCCGTACCGATTCGGTGCTCTACCAGGATTTTCTCGTCCGGCTGCGCATGCGCCGGGTGCCGGGACCGCCGATCGCGCTGCCGGATTTCCGCCGGCGCGTGGCGATCTCGCGCTCCGGCGTCGATGCGGCAACGGCCGCGACCGATGCCTGGGCCACGGCGCTGTCGCTGTCTTCAAGTGTCACCGACGACCTGCAGGGCGTCTTCCTGATGCTCGCCAAGGCCGCCGTCTGCGGCGAGCCGTGCCCGTCGGACGCCCGCATCGCCCGCGCCTATGGCACCCATTCCGCCCGCCGCGCGCGGCGCCTGCTTGGCTATTTCGAGGAGCAGGGCATCATCGTCGTGCACGCCGATTTTTCCGGCAAGCGTATCGTTGCTTTCCCTGATATGGACTGCCAGACGGCGCCGGGCGACGCCAACGCACCTGATGCTGGCGGGGACCAACGGCTGGCGGCGGAATAGTGGTGCTTTCGAGCTTTGCCGCTGTTGACAATTTCATGACGGCCCTCTAAAGACCGCCGCAAGCACCGGGCAGCAATGCCCGGTGTTTCATTTGACATGTCCCGTGGATCGTTCCTGTTCGCTAACCGGAACATCCTGTCAGGTCTCGGAAGAGGCCAGAGGAGGGCGTGTTTCCTTCGTGCGGTTTGGCAACAAACCGTCATAAACCTTTGAAAGGAAATACGATGAGCAAGCGCGAATCGTCCAAGTACAAAATTGACCGCCGTATGGGCGAAAACATCTGGGGCCGTCCGAAGTCCCCGGTGAACCGCCGCGAATACGGCCCGGGCCAGCACGGCCAGCGCCGCAAGGGCAAGCTTTCGGACTTCGGTGTGCAGCTGCGCGCCAAGCAGAAGCTCAAGGGCTACTACGGTGACCTGCGCGAAAAGCAGTTCCGCGCGATCTTCGCCGAAGCTGACCGCCGCAAGGGCGACACGTCTGAAAACCTGATCGGCCTCTTGGAATCGCGCCTCGACGCGATCGTCTATCGCGCCAAGTTCGTTCCGACGGTCTTTGCTGCCCGCCAGTTCGTCAACCATGGCCACGTCTCGGTCAACGGTGTGCGCGTCAACATCGGTTCCTACCGCTGCAAGGCCGGCGACGTCATCGAGGTTCGCGAAAAGTCGAAGCAGCTGGTGATCGTTCTGGAAGCCGTAAGCCTCGCCGAGCGCGACGTTCCCGATTACATCGAAGTCGATCACAACAAGATGGTCGCAACCTTCGGCCGCGTCCCGACGCTCAGCGACGTTCCGTTCCCGGTCGTCATGGAACCGCATCTGGTCGTCGAATTCTATTCGCGTTAATGCATTCGTCTCGCAGTCGAAACCGATTGCGAGACAACAGCATGCGTCGAAATACGGAAAGCCGCTCTTTCGAGCGGCTTTTTTGCGATCTGGAGAGAAGCGATGGCAGATTTGCAGGCGACCCTCGATAGCATTTACGCCGATATCCAGCCGCGGATCGGCGAGGGTAAGGTCGCGGACTATATTCCGGAGTTGGCCAAGGTCGATCCGCAGCAGTTCGGCATGGCGATCGTCACCGTCGACGGCAATGTCTATCGCGTCGGCAATGCCGATACCGCCTTCTCGATCCAGAGCATATCGAAGGTCTTCATGCTGACGCTGGCGCTCGGTAAGGTCGGCGAGGGGCTGTGGAAGCGCGTCGGACGCGAACCCTCCGGATCGGCTTTCAACTCGATCGTCCAGCTTGAGCACGAGGGCGGCATCCCCCGCAACCCCTTCATCAATGCCGGCGCGATCGCCGTCAGCGACGTCGTCATGGCCGGCCATGCGCCGCGCGAGGCAATCGGCGAGCTGCTGCGCTTCGTGCGTTACCTCGCCGACGACGAGTCGATCACCATCGACGACAAGGTGGCGCGCTCGGAAACGCAGACCGGATACCGCAATTTCGCGCTTGCCAACTTCATGCGCGCCTACCGCAATCTCGACCATCCCGTCGACCACGTGCTCGGCGTCTATTTCCATCAATGCGCGCTGTCGATGAGCTGCGAGCAGCTCGCCCGCGCCGGGCTGTTCCTGGCGGCGCGCGGCAGCAATCCGACGACCGGCCATTCGGTGGTCTCGCCGAAGCGGGCGCGGCGCATCAATGCGCTGATGCTGACCTGCGGCCATTACGACGGCTCGGGCGACTTCGCCTATCATGTCGGCCTGCCCGGCAAGAGCGGCGTCGGCGGCGGCATCTTCGCGGTGGCGCCGGGCATCGCCTCGATCGCGGTGTGGTCGCCGGGGTTGAACAAGGTCGGCAATTCGCAGCTCGGCGCTGCAGCGCTGGAGATGCTTGCGGCGCGCACGGGCTGGTCGGTTTTCGGCGATTGACGCTGTGTTGCCACGCGGGTTTCTGCTAGAGCAAGTGTGGAATTTCTGTAGGACGAAGCAATGAATATCGCAGCCAATATCGCCGATGATCTGGAAACCGTCGAGGCCGGGGATGACATCGGCCATGCGCTGTTTGCCGAGGCGCCGCGCTCGGTCTCCTTCAACAAGCTGCGCAAGCGGCTGCTGCGGCAGGTGCGCCAGGCTTTCGACGATTTCGACATGCTGAAGGGCCAGAAGCGCTGGCTGGTCGGCCTTTCCGGCGGCAAGGATTCCTACGGGCTGCTGGCGCTGCTGCTCGATCTCAAATGGCGCGGGCTGCTGCCGGTGGAACTCATCGCCTGCAATCTCGACCAGGGACAGCCGAACTTCCCGAAGCACGTGCTGCCGGACTATCTCACCAAGATCGGCGTCCACCACCGGATCGAGTATCGCGATACCTATTCGATCGTGAAGGAGAAGGTGCCGGAAGGCGCCACCTATTGCTCGCTCTGTTCGCGGCTGCGGCGCGGCAATCTCTACCGCGTCGCGCGGGAAGAGGGTTGCAATGCGCTGGTGCTTGGCCACCACCGCGAGGACATTCTCGAAACCTTCTTCATGAATTTCTTCCATGGCGGGCGGCTCGCCTCGATGCCGGCGAAGCTTCTGAACGACGAGGGCGATCTGATGGTGCTCCGGCCGCTTGCCTATGCCGCTGAGGACGACCTCGCGAAATTCGCCGCCGCCATGCAGTTTCCGATCATCCCCTGCGATCTCTGCGGCTCGCAGGATGGGCTGCAGCGCAATGCGATGAAGGACATGCTCGCCGATATCGAGCGGCGGATGCCGGGACGCAAGGATACGATGCTGCGGGCGCTTTCGCATGTGAACCCGTCGCATCTGCTCGATCCTAAACTCTTCGACTTTTCCACCCTTGGTGTCACCGATCCTTCATGAAAAGCCGGCTACTGCATAATTCCTTAAATCGGAATCGATTTAAGGAATTATGCAGCAATTTAAGGTGTTCCAGCGTCCTTTGCGCGTCTAAAAGACGCGCGGCGCTGTGGGCAGGCTGGCTATTGCATCAAGGCAGGATTTCGTATGACTATTTCAGACCAGGATATTCTCTTTCTCGGCGATTGCGTCCGAGAGGCGGCGCGCGCCGAGATCATGCCGCGTTTCCGCAATCTCGGCGCTGCCGATGTTTCGGAAAAGACTTCGGCAATCGATCTGGTGACGCAGGCGGACGTGCTTGCCGAACAGCGGATCACCGCGGCGCTGAGAGAGCGCTTTCCCGCAGCACTCGTCGTCGGCGAGGAGGCCTATGACGCCGACCGGTCCGTCGTGCCGGCCCTTGCCGATGCCGAGCTTGCCTTCGTCATCGATCCCGTCGACGGGACGTTCAATTTCGCCGCCGGGCTGCCCGTCTTCGGGACGATGTTGGCAGTGACGATCAAGGGCGAGACGGTCGCCGGCATCATTCACGATCCCGTTCTCGGCGACACAGTGACCGCGATCAGGGGGGCAGGCGCCTTTCTGACGCGTCGGGACGGGCAGTCGACAAAGCTGCAGGTCGCTGAGCCTGCTAGCCTGAACCAGATGGTCGGCGGCCTGTCATGGAGCCACATGGACGAACCGCATCGCGCGCGTATCTGCGCCAACTTGGCGAAGATCCGGATGACCTTCGCCTTCAACTGCTCGGCCTACGAATACTGGATGGTCGCCTCCGGCAAGATGCATTTCATCGGCCATGCGAAGCTGATGCCCTGGGATCATCTAGCTGGCGTGCTCGCGCATCAGGAGGCCGGCGGCCATACGGCGAAATTCGACGGCACGCCCTATCGCCCCGGCGAGACGACGGGCGGCATCATCTCCGCACCCGACAAGGAGAGCTGGCAGCTTGTCCGGCGCGAGATCGTCGGCATCTGATTTAAGGTTCTCCTGGGAGACCTAAGCGTGAGGATTTGACATGACTTCGACTGTTGACGTGACCGTTCTTGCCGATCTGCTGCGCCGTGCAGCAAAGGCGGAGATCCTGCCGCGCTTTCGCCGGCTCGGCCAGGACGACGTGCGCGCCAAGAGCGAGGCGACCGATCTCGTCACCGAGGCCGATGAGCAGGCGGAACGCATGATCAAGGCGGAAGCTGCGCAACTCTGGCCGAGCGCACTGTTCCTTGGCGAAGAATCGGTCGCGGCCGATCCTGATTTGCTCGGCAGCCTCGAACATGCCGATCTCGCGATTGTCGTCGATCCGGTCGACGGCACGTTCAATTTTGCCGCCGGCATCCCGGCCTTCGGCGTCATGGCGTCCGTTATCTCCGGCGGCGAGACGGTTGCCGGCATCATCTACGATCCGATGGGCGACGATTGGGTGATGGCCGAAAAGGGCGGTGGCGCCTGGCTGCGGCGGCCGGATGGCGGCGCCGAGCGGCTCTCGGTCGCAGCGCCCGTGGGCCTGGAGCATATGGTCGGCATGGCCTCGACCGGCTACCTGCCGAAGGAAAAGCGCGCCGAAGTGCTCGCCAATCTCGCCAAGGTGCGCTTCCTCACCAATTACCGCTGTGCGGCCCACGAATACCGCACCTTTGCCGGCGGCCATGTGCATTACCTCATGTACAACAAGCTGATGCCCTGGGATCACCTTGCCGGCACGCTGATCTCGCAGGAGGCAGGCGCCTATGCGGCGCGCTTCGACGGCTCGCCCTACCTGCCGCATCATCTCGACGGCGGGCTGCTGATTGCGCCCGACAAGGCCTCGTGGGAGGTGTTGCGGCGCGAGGTTTTCACGGTCTGAACAACTGCTCGACCTGCCGCATATTACTGGTAGAGTTTTTCCATGAGAAAGTTTTCCAGGCCTTGCCCACGCTTCTCGACGATTTGCTTCGTGATGACGCGGAACCCTTTGCGCTCAAAAAACGGTCGGGCCGTTCGGCTGGCTTCGGTATAGATTCGGCTAAACCCCAGTTTCAGGGCTTCGTCTTCGACTCTGCTCAATAGCCGGCTTGCTATTCCAAGCCCCTGAAACTCGGGGTGCACAAACATCATGTCCAGGCACCCGCCGCCGGTCAGATCGGAAAACCCGACAGGCCGTCCGTCAATTTCTGCGATCCAGGCAGGTCTGCTTATCCTTCGCTCTGCCCATAGACCGCGATCTTCCACCTTTGCCCAAGCCTGGATCTCAGCGGGTGAGTAGTCTTTCGACGCGACCTCTCGAATGGCGCGCAGAAAAATTTCAATCGTCGTGTCCACATCGCCTGGAGCGTAGTGCCTGATCAGAATTCGGTCGTCCATTAGGATGCCTTTCGCGCACTGCCGCACCAATCCGATGAGGAGCCTTCGATCGAACGGCTGCAGCGCTCACGCTATAGCATCTCAAGAATATGTCCCCACGCGAGTTGTCCCAATTCGGCGTCGGCTTCGTCACTTCCACCATGCGCGTGCAGCGATGATCGGGAAGTGGTTTCGCTCGGGAGCAGAATGCGATGGCCCGCCTCTTTTCCCAACACAAGCGGGGTCTGTAAGCCCGAAGCTGCGCGCCGCCGAACAATTGATGCGGCAAATTTGTCTGACGGCCAAAGCGCGTCATCGCATCCTGCTACGAGCAGAATTTCGGCATTCGTCTTCTCCAAAGGGATAGCCGCTGCGTCGATCTCAGACTCGTGCATATCGAGACATCTTTCGAACAGATCCCTATAGGCGACCAGCCCGTCTCTGTATTCCCGCACCCATTCTGGGTCTGACGAAACAAAAGGAAGCGGTGTACCTCGCAATGTCCACGACGAGCGCTCGGGCCAGCTGATGCCATCAAGCCCCGGACCAATATTTCCCCAAACGACTGAAGAGGGGCTTATTGCCACGACCGCGCTGATGCGCGGATCGTATACCGCTGTGAGCAGCGCAGCTTCGGCGCCTTTCGATGTCCCCACCAGGACGATGCGTTTACAACCGAGTTCGATCACGTAATCAGTGGCAGCGAAAAAGGTTTCCAGCGGCACTTCGCAAATGCCTGGTACCTGACCGTCGCCGCTGAACCAGCGAAGAGCGATTGCAGTTGTGCCTTGGCTCGCAAACAACCTGGCGCGGGCCACATCGACCCGGCCACTGGAGCCGCCGAGTACAACAACGCCAGTGCCGGTATCTGGTTTGACTTGAAATATCTCACCCTGCAATGGCGGGGGGAGACGTTGATATTCTGCATCCAAAACCAGGCTCCTTCTTCCAGGGGGCATCAAGATTTAGGAACGTGCCGAGTTTGCAATCTAATGCAATGCCGCCGGGGACCAACCGCTCCGGCAGATTTCCCATTTCAGAAGTGGGCCGCACCCGGATCGAGTTGCGGGCTGTCGCCGGGATGGGTGAACAGCTTGCCGTTTTCCGCCCAGAGGGTGGCTGCGATCGTCACCGCGCCGAAAAGCGCGAATCCGCCGAAGAGCGGCTGCACCGTGCCGTTGAACATCTGGCCGACCAGGCCGCCAAGTATAGCGCCGGCCGTCGTCGAGACGAAGCCGGTGATGGCGGTCGCCGTGCCGGCGAGATTGCCCATCGGCTCGAGGCTGATGGCGGTGAAATTGGTGGCGATCAGGGCAAACATCATCAGCACGATGGTGAAGATGCCGTAGGCGATGGCGAAATCCGGCTTGCCGGCCAGCGAATAGAAAAAGCCGACAGCCGAGAGGGCCGTGAAGATCAGCAGAGCAGCGTGCGAGATGCGGCGCATGCCGAATTTGCGGACGAAGAAGCCGTTGGCGAAATTGGCGACCGCGATGCCGCCAGCGGTGGCCGCAAAGGCGATCGGCAGCCAGTCGCCAAGGCCATAGACCTCGCCGAAGACCTGCTGCACCGAGATCACATAGGCACTGATGACGCCGGTGAACATGGTGAGGCCGATCATGTAGCCGCAGGTGATGCGGTTGGTGAGCACGGTCTTGAAACCATCCACGACAGAGCCGACCGACAGCGGCAGCCGTTCTTCCGGCGGCAGCGATTCCTTCAATCGGAGGAAAGCCCAGCCGAACAGGACGGTAGCGATGATGCCCAGCAGGATGAAGATCCAGTGCCAGTTGGCATAGAGGATGATGAGCTGGCCGACGGAGGGGGCAACGATCGGCACGATCATGAAGACGATCATCACATAGGACATCACACGGGCCATTTCGCGGCCACCGAAGCAGTCGCGTACCATGGCCATGGTGGTGATGCGCACCGCAGCACCGCCCACACCCTGAACGAAACGCATGACGAGCAGCATTTCGAAGCTGCCGGTCGCTGCGGCGGCAAACATTCCGACAATATAGCAGGCCAGGCCGCCGAGCAGGATGTTGCGGCGGCCGAACGTATCCGAAAGGCTGCCGAAGAAGATCTGCGAGACGCCGAAGCCTAAGAAGAACACGCCGATGATCAGCTGCGCGTCGTTGGTATTGGTGACGCCGAGGGAATGGCCGATATTGGGCAATGCCGGCAGCATGCTGTCGATCGCCATGGCGACGCTGGCGGTCATGATGGCGATGGTAACGACGAATTCGCCAAAGCCCATGCCGATGCGGCGGGAGCCCTGGTTTTCCTGGTGCGGTTTATGCGGCGGCGTCATGTGGTGAAATCCCGGATGCGAATGAGGCCAGCCGTTCAGACGGCTGGGTTCTGCGATTGGAAGAGGCGGCCCTTCTCGGCGATCAGCACGAAGACGAGCCCGATGATCGACACGACGAAGTAACCGGCGACCATCGGCAGCGCGGTGCCGTCGAAGGCCTGGCCGATGCCGGCGCCGATAATGGCGCCGCCGACCGTGCTCATGAATCCGAGGACGGAGGAGGCGGTGCCGGCGACGTGGCCGAGCGGCTCCATCGCGAGTGAATTGAAGTTCGAGCCGATCCAGCCGAATTGGAACATGGAAAGGCCGAAGAAGGAGATGAACAGAGCGAAGGGCATCGGCTCGGTGCTGGCCATCTGGACGATCAGCCAGATGGTGTTGATGGCGATGAAGCCGATGAGCGAGCCATGCGACAGGCGGCGCATACCGAGCTTGCCGACGAAGCGCGAATTGAAGAAGGACGACAGCGACATGAAGATCGCCACGCCGGCAAAGGCGAAGGGGAAATAGACGCCGAGGTCGTAAATGCCGACATAGACCTGCTGGGCCGAATTGATGAAGCCGAACAGCGCGCCGAAGATGAAGGTGCTGGCAATGGTGTAGCAGAGCGCGACGCGATTGGTCAGCACCAGCTTGAAGGCGCCGAAGATCGAGCGGGCGGTGAAGGGCCTGACATTGGCGGGATGCAGGGTTTCCGGCAGGCGTAGATAGGCCCAGACGGCAATCGCCGTCGCCATGGTGGCGATGAAGAGGAAGATCAGGTGCCAGTTACCGAAGAACATGACGATCTGGCCGGTGCCGGGCGCAATCACCGGCACGATCATGAAGACCATCATGATCAACGACATGACTTCGGCCATCTGCCGTCCGCCATAGATATCGCGGACGATGGAGATGGTGATGACGCGGGTGGCCGCCGAGCCGATGCCCTGGACGAAGCGCAGCACCAGCAGGCCGGCGAAGGAGGGAACGAAGACGATGCCGATGGCCGAAACGATATAAACGACGAGGCCGAACAACAGCGGCGTGCGGCGGCCGAAGCGATCGGAAAGCGGTCCGTAGAAAAGCTGGGCGCAGCCGAAGCCGAGCAGATAGGAGGAGACGACGAACTGGCGGTGGTTCTCGCTTTCGACGCCGAGGCTCGCGCCGATCTGCTGCAAGGCCGGGAGCATGATATCGATCGCCAGCGAGTTGATGGCCATCAGGAAGGCTGCGAGCGCGATGAATTCTCGCTTGCCCATGGGCAGGCGGCCCGCGGACACGGCTTGTGAAGAATCTGTCACAATGAAATTCCCATAAACAGGTCAAGGCGCTGCTGGCCGCAGCGCCTCGAACTCAAGAAACAGATTTGGAAACCGGGCGGACGTCCGGTGACCGGTCAGGAGGCGGCGCGCACCGCGATGCCATTTTCCTGGAGATGCTGCTGCAGTTCACCAGCCTGGAACATTTCCCGGACGATGTCACAGCCGCCGACGAACTCGCCCTTTACGTAGAGCTGCGGGATTGTCGGCCAGTTGGAATATTCCTTGATGCCCTGGCGGATTTCCGAATCGGCGAGCACGTTGACGCTCTTGTAGTCGACACCAATGTAATCAAGAATTTGCACGACCTGGCCGGAGAAACCGCACTGCGGAAACTGCGGCGTGCCCTTCATGAAGAGGACGACGTCGTTAGTCTTGATTTCGTTGTCGATGAATTCGTGAATGCCGCTCATGGGGACCTAATCCTTTCAACAGGCGGGTTAAAGGCCCACCGTTTCAATCGTTGCCTTTAGATAGCATGCGACAGCAGGAATTCCAGCCGCCCGAACCAAAAAAAGACCAGTTCGGGCAGGCCGCTGCCGGGTTGTTGCCGTCGCGTTACGGTCGACGGGCGAGATAGGTCTGAATCTGTTCGATTTCGACATCGGTGAAATGGCTGAAGTCCCATTGGGAAACCTCTGTCATCACGCCGAGATCGCGGCCGCCGACACCCTTGCCGGTGCGCAGCAGCGTCTTAAAATCGGCGGCCGAATAGGATTGTGCCAGTGGCTTAAGCGCCGGCGCCAGGAAGGCTTCCGACTGTTTTGCCGTATCGAGATTGTGGCAATGGCCGCAACCCGTCTTGAAGGCATATTCGCCGATATCGGCCGGGCGAGTGGCGGCAGGGGTGATGACAGCCGGCACCAGATCAGCTTCGAAAGGGATCTTGTCGAGCGCCAGGCCGATGCGTCCGAGCGGCCCCCATTGCGTCGTTCCGGCCACCGCATCGGGAAGCTGCTTCAAACTGCGCATCCAGGCAATGATCGCTGCTATATCATCATCGGTGATATTGGCGAAGTTGCTAGCCGGCATGATGAAGGCGCCGGTACCGTCCTTCTTGACGCCATGGCGGATGAGGCGAACGAGTTCCGCGTCGCTGTACATCGGCACGAAGCGGGTCATGTTCGGCGCGACGATCCGGCCGACGCCCGGCTCGTCGATGAGCACGTTGCCGGCATCGTGATGACAGCCGCCGCACATCAGCGTGCGGGCGCGGCGTTCGGCTTCCTCGGCAGGCAGCGTCGTTTTGACGGAGAAATCGGCGGCCGCAACGTCGTACGTCCTGGAAAGGCGTATCTCCGACAGGGCGTAGACGCCGGCGACGGCGATGAGACAGATCGCGACGACCGCCGCGAGAATGATTTTCACAATGCGTATCATCCGTTATGCCCTCAAGAGCGCCGCAGAATTCGTCCGAAAACCGCTCGCATTTTCATCGTGCCTTAGCTGCGACGCTGACGGCTGCGGCCCGCGGCGGTGCGGCGCTTGCTCACCTGTTTGCGGGCGGGCTTGGGCTTGGCCGCGGTCGCCTTGCGGGCAGCCGTCGTCGGCGCGGCGGGGCGTGTCTTACGCCTTTTGCGCTTCGTCGTGGCGCGGCCGGTGGTTTTCTTCAGGATCTCCTTCAGCACGGTGTCGACGACGCCTGATATCAATTCTTTGACTAGGTCGACCACAAAACCCCTCCGTTCGTGATGGAAACGACATGGCTGCTATTGAATTCCGGAAGAGTTCGGTTAGCAAGACGGCTTCGAGACCATAGCTGCTTTTTACCCATATCAGTGGCGCAGCAGCCGGATCGCAGCAACATGCCGGCCATTCGCCCGGCCGGAAGAGTGGAATGGAATTGATCGAGAAGCGGGTCGTCCTGCATTTCCCGGGCTTCGAGCCGCTTGACGGCGTTGCCCACAGGGCACGCTACGAGCGTTCGGCCAGGCAGAGTGCCGCCGTCTGGGGCTATGCGGTCGAGACGGGGCCAGTGGACGAGGGGAGCAATCCGGTCAGTTTCGAGGTCAGGACGGCTGAGAGGGTAGCGGCGCCCGAGGCAGGGACCGGTTCCCCCGGCTGGCAGACGAAGAGCCGGATCCATATGGTCGATCACGATAGGCTGGTGCGCCGGCTGCGCAGTGGCAACACGCTGAGCCAGATCATTGCAGGCTTCCGAAGCTGCGCCGAGATCATGCTGGAAGGCGGGATGCGGGGATATTTCCGCCATGCCTGGCGCTTCGGCCTGTTCTTCCTCTTCCCGTTCCTGCTGACGGCACTGGCGATCGCGCTGACGGTGCAGATCGCCATTCTGCCCTATGCTCTTAGCTTTTCGCCGTGGCACATGCTCTGGAGCGGACCGCTGGCGCTCTGTTTCTTCATCTTCGCCTTCCTGCCGTTTTCCGAACGCTTCCATACGCTGCATCTCTTTGCCGATTGGGAAATGGCCGTCGCCCTCGGCCGCATGGACCGGACAGATTTCAACGACTGGCTGGAAGCCCAAGCCATTGCCGTGCGCAAGGCGCTTGAGGAAGAGGCGGACGAATATGTGATCTCCTCGCACAGCATGGGATCGAGCGTCGCCGCCCATGTCATCGGCATATTGCTGGAAAGGGAGCCGCAGATATTCAGAGGAAAGCGCGTGGTGTTTGCCACACTCGGCAGCGCCATCCTGCAATGCGCGCTCATGTCATCGGCAACGCTGCTTCGCGCCCGCGTCGGGCTGATCGCCCGCTGTCCCGAGATTTCCTGGCTCGACGTACAGTGCCTGACGGATTCGATCAATTTCTACAAGGTGCCGGTCGTTGACGTATCCGGCCATGCGGATGCGCCTCAGGCAAAGATGATCCTGATCCGCGTCAAGCAGATGCTGACGCGCGAGCACTATCGCAAGATCCGTAAGGACCAGTTGCGCGTTCACCGGCAATATGTGCTTGGGCCTGATCTGCAGGCGCCCTTCGATTTCACGCTGCTGACATCCGGGCCGATGCCGGCCTCGGTCTTTGCCGATCCCGACGAAAAGAGAATGCCCGGCTGAGGGCCGGGCATCGTCATCCGGATTGCGTCGGGCTCTATTCCGGCGCGGAGGTCTGCAGGGCCAAAGCGTGCAGCACGCCGCCCATATTGCCCTTCAGCGCCTCGTAGACCATCTGGTGCTGCTGCACACGGCTCTTGCCGCGGAAGACTTCTGCGACGACTTCGGCGGCGTAGTGATCGCCGTCGCCTGCCAGATCGCGGATCGTCACCTTGGCACCGGGAATCCCAGCCTTGATCATGTCTTCGATATCGCCGGGTTTCATGGCCATGATCGTTACTCCTTGCGCATCATTCCGCAGCAAGTTCGCCGCGGCCTTCCATGAAATCAGGGAACCATGATTCATGGGCATCGCGCAATTGCTGAATCGGCAGCGAGATGAGATCGCCGACGACGAGCGCCGTTCCTTCGACCGTGCCGAGACGGCGGAAGGGAACGCCGCCACCTTCTGCATTGACGCAGACGAAATCGGCGACATCGGCAGGCAACGTCAACACGTAGCGCGCCTGATCCTCGCCGAAGAGCAGCGCATGCGGTTCACCCTTGCCTTCGCTCAGATCGATCGTCAGGCCTTTGCCCGAGGCCATCGCCATTTCGGCGAGCGCCACCGCTAGACCACCCGAGGAAATGTCGTGGCAGGCGGTCGCCTGGCCGTTGCGGATCACGGAGCGAACGAAATCGCCATTGCGTCTTTCGGCGAACAGATCCACCTCCGGCGCCGGACCTTCGCGGCTGGAAAGCACATCGCGGAGATAGACGGACTGGCCGAGATGGTTGCCGTCGACGCCGATCATGATCACCTTATCGCCGTCGTTGGCGCTGCCAATGCGGGCCATCTTGCGCCAATCCGGCAGCAGGCCGACGCCTGCGATCGTCGGGGTCGGCAGGATGGCGACGCCGTTGGTCTCGTTGTAGAGCGAGACGTTGCCGGAGACGATCGGGAAATCCAGCGCGCGGCAGGCTTCGCCGATGCCCTTCACCGCCTGAACGAACTGGCCCATGATCTCGGGCTTTTCGGGATTGCCGAAGTTCAGATTGTCGGTGGCGGCGAGCGGTTCGGCGCCTGTCGCGGTGATGTTGCGCCAGCATTCGGCGACCGCCTGCTTGCCGCCTTCGAAGGGGTCTGCCTCGACATAACGCGGAGTGACGTCGGAGGAGAAGGCGAGCGCCTTGGAGGCATGGCCGTCGACACGCACGACGCCGGCATCGCCGCCCGGAAGCTGCAGCGAATTGCCCTGGATCAGCGTGTCGTATTGCTCATAGACCCAACGGCGGCTCGATTGGTTGGCGGAGCCGACGAGTTGCAACAGCGCCTGGCGGTAATCCTGAGGAGCGGCAACGAGATTGGCGGGCAGGGGAGCGTGTTTGCCGGATTCGCGCCAGGGGCGATCATATTCCGGCGCCTGGTCGCCGAGATCCTTGATCGGCAGGTTGGCGACTTCCTCACCTTGGTGCATGACGCGGAAGCGCAGATCGTCGGTCGTCCAGCCGACGATGGCAAAGTCGAGGCCCCACTTGACGAAGATCGCCTTGGCTTCCTCTTCCTTCTCCGGCTGCAGCACCATGAGCATGCGCTCCTGGCTTTCCGACAGCATCATCTCATAGGCCGTCATTCTCTCTTCGCGGACCGGCACCTTGTCGAGCTCAAGCAGGATGCCGAGATCGCCCTTGGCGCCCATTTCGACGGCTGAGCAGGTGAGGCCGGCCGCACCCATATCCTGGATGGCGATGACGGCGCCGGTCTTCATCAGCTCGAGGCAGGCTTCCAGCAGGCATTTTTCAGTGAAGGGGTCGCCGACCTGAACGGTCGGGCGCTTCTCCTCGATCGACTCGTCGAATTCTGCCGATGCCATCGTCGCGCCGCCGACGCCGTCGCGGCCGGTCTTGGCGCCGAGATAGACGACCGGAAGGCCGACGCCCTTGGCTTCGGACAGGAAGATGGCGTTGGACTTCGCAATACCGGCGGCAAAGGCGTTGACCAGGATGTTGCCGTTGTAGCGAGCGTCGAACTCAACCTCGCCGCCGACCGTCGGCACGCCGAAGGAATTGCCATAGCCGCCGACGCCGGAAACGACGCCGGAGACGAGATGGCGGGTCTTCGGATGATCCGGCTCGCCGAAGCGCAGCGCGTTCATCGCGGCGATCGGGCGCGCGCCCATGGTGAAGACGTCGCGCAGGATGCCGCCGACGCCGGTCGCAGCACCTTGATAAGGCTCGATATAGGAGGGGTGGTTGTGGCTCTCCATCTTGAAGACGACGCAATCGCCGTCATCGATATCGACCACGCCGGCATTTTCGCCCGGGCCCTGGATGACGCGCGGCCCCTTGGTCGGCAGCGTGCGAAGCCACTTCTTCGAGGATTTGTAGGAGCAGTGCTCGTTCCACATGGCAGAGAAGATGCCGAGCTCGGTAAACGTCGGTTCGCGGCCGATCAGATCCAGAATACGCTGGTACTCGTCGGGCTTCAGGCCATGGCTCGCGATGAGTTCCGGCGTGATCGGGATGGTGTTTGGAATGGTCATGAGCTCTCGGAAGTCCCTGCCGTTGCGCGTTTTCCGCTCTTTAACCTATGTAGGGACGGCGCGCGACAGGAAAATGCCCGCCGTCAACAGAGGGCGGGCGACTTCTTCGGCCCGTTACGGGCGGCCGCTTCTCAGAGTCTGTTTGACAACTTGCTTTTAATTCTCGATCGATAGCAATGGGCAAGGCTCCGGCCTCAGCTTTTGTGTGCCGCTGATGTTTCCTATAGGAAACTTTTCTTCTTGATTGATGGTATCGAGATACAATGCCGGACATACAACAACAGGCAGACGAAAAGGTATTTGCCGGGCGCGCGCTTGTGGCTGGCTTCGCTACGGGGTCGATCGTATTCAGCGACACGGCGCTCAGCTTCTGGGGCGGCGTCGACTCCCGGACCGGAGAAGTCATCGACCGCCACCATCCCCTGTCGACACAGGTCCTGACAGGAAAGATTCTCGCCATCCCCGGCGGACGCGGCTCGTGTACGGGCAGCAGCGTGCTCATGGAGCTGATCATGAACGGGCACGCTCCCGCCGGCATCGTGGTCTCGCGCCAGGAGGAAATACTGTCGCTCGGAGTGATCGTCGCTGACGAAGTGTTCGGCCGATCGATCCCCGTTGTCCAGCTCTCCGAAGACGACTTCGCCGAGCTGCACTCTATCCCTGAAGTCACCCTCATCGGCGACAAGGTCATCGCGAGCCGCATCGAAACCGCCCCCGGTTTCGATGCCGCCGATCGCACCTATGGAAATTCGATAGCGCTGACATCGAGGGATCGGTCCGCTTTGAACGGGGAAATGGGCAAGGCCGTGCAGGTGGCAATGAGGGCCACGACGCGCATGGCTGAAATTCAGGGAGCGACGGAACTTATCGATATCTCCCAGGTCCATATCGACGGCTGCATCTACACCGGGCCGACCAGCCTGGAATTCGCGAAACGCATGCGGGACTGGGAGGGTAGGGTTGTCGTTCCAACGACCCTGAACTCGATATCGGTGGACCAGATGCGTTGGCGGGAGCAGGGCGTGTCTCCCGGCGTCGCCGGACCCGCATCCGAATTGGGTGAGGCTTACGCCTCCATGGGAGCACGAAAGACGTTCACCTGCGCGCCCTATCAGCTGTCGTCCGCACCCAGGCAGGGTGAGCAGGTGGCTTGGGCGGAGTCGAACGCCGTCGTATTCGCGAACAGCGTTTTGGGTGCTTGCACAGCCAAGTATCCTGACTACCTGGATCTGTGCATCGCCCTAACCGGGCGCGCGCCGCTGACCGGGCCGCATATCGCCGACAACAGGCGCGCCAGCCTCGTGGTCAATGTGTCGGGCTTCGTGTCGCGGGATGACATGGTCTACCCCATTCTCGGCTACCACATCGGCAAGCTTGTCGGAGATGAAATTCCGGTCGTGATCGGCCTCGAGACTTGGAAGCCGAATCTGGACGACCTAAAGGCGTTCGGGGCGGGTTTTGCGACGACATCAGGCTCTCCCATGTTCCATATCGTCGGTGTCACGCCGGAGGCCGACAGCCTTGAGAGCATTGTCGGAAGCAAGATCAAGGCGAGCTACGAAATCTGTCCCAAGGACGTCGTTGCGGACTGGAGGAAACTCAACGGCAAGTCTGTGGATGCCATCGAGTTCGTCGCGCTGGGCAATCCCCATTTCTCTTTCGACGAATGCGAGCGGCTGGCCGCGCTCTGCGAAAGCCGGGCGAAACATCCTGACGTCAAGGTTCTGGTTACCTGCAACCGTGCGACGTTCGAAAGGGCTTCCGCTGCGAATCTCGTCGGCAAATTGTCGGACTTCGGCGTAGAATTCGTAACCGATGCGTGCTGGTGCACACTTGCGGAGCCTGTCATCCCAAAATCGGTCGATACAATTATCACCAATTCCGCGAAGTTCGCTCACTACGGTCCTGGATTGACGGGTAAGGCGCTTCGGTTTGGCAGCCTGGCGGACTGCGTCGCGGCGGCTTGTAAGGGCGAGTTAAAGCCTGTTCGTCCCACATGGGACTGAACGGTTTCCGCCTGCCGATGGTCGATCAGACGGCCGTACTGAGCAGTTCAATCATCCGTCGGCCAACCCGCTGAAATTGTCGAACGGATTCTCAGACTTGTAGCCGACCTGCAAGCCGGCGCGCGTCATGCCGTCGTTCGGCCCGTCTCAGAGATTGGCATGCGAGGAATGGGCGATCTGGGCCATCACGTTCCAGTGGGCGTTGAAACGGTAGCCGGCGCCCAGATATTCGTGGAAGAGGACGCGGCAGCCGAGTTCCGGACCGTCATCATCGCCTTCGAGATCGCCGGTATGGATGACGCCGCCGAAGCCGGCTTCGGCAAAGAGCTTCTCGTTGAAATCGACCGTCCAGGTGAAACCGGTGAAGAACTGGGTGGCCTCGCCTGACGTGCCGATCGAGGTGCCGAGATGCACACGAGGATGCAGCAGCTGTTGCTGCCATCCGACCGCCGTATCGTAGCCGAAGGGATCGAAGAGAGCGGTAATTTCCGGAAAGACACCGTCTTCTCTGGAATGGTCCGATTGTACCGAGGTCGAGACGCCGAAGCGCAATTCGTCGAATATCGGCTCGCCGGCAGTTGCCGAGCCCGCAACCGAGATGGCGGCTGCCATGCCCAAAAAACGCAACGCGATCCTTCCGAAGTCGACCCTCATTTGCTGTCCTTTGATTCTCATCAGGCGGGAACAACAAAGAGGTAACACGGAGGTTGAGTCGCTGAAGCGCTCCGAATAGGCTCCGGCGTTTTTTCCGATTTATGACGTGTATTTGCAATATCTCATATTTCGCCGTCATAGGCGGAGCCGCCATTTTCCAACAGCCGGCGCAGGATCATCAGCCCCGAGGTCAGTTCCTGCCCCGTCTTCGGCGAAGACAAACCGATGCGAACGCGGTGATAGGCTTTCTCGCCGCGGGCCGCCTTGAACTCGTCCTCATCGTCGACGAGCACACCGTCGCGGTAGGCGGCGTTCTTGAAGGTGCCTGACATCCAGGGCTCCGGCAGTTTCAGCCAGAGGAAGGGCGCGTGGAGGTGCGATTCGAAATCGAAACCCTGCAACTGCTCGCGGGCGAGCTGGACGCGCCGGGAAAGTTCTCTGACGCTCGCTTTGCGGATCTCGTGCGCTGTGCCGCTTTCGACGAGGCGCGCACAGGTCTCCGCCAGGATGAAGGGCAGGCCGCCGGTGATCATCTTGTGCGTCACCCTGATGCGCTGGGCAAAATGCGGCGGGCAGGCGACCCAGCCGCCGCGCACGCCGGCGGCGACCGATTTCGACAGGCCGTTGACGAGGAAGGTGCGGTCGGGCGCGATCGAGGCGAGCAGCGGCGTATCGTCGTCGGCCATACCGCCGTAGAGGTCGTCCTCGATCAGCCAGACACTGTGTTTCCTGGCGATTGCGGCGATTGCCGCGCGCCGTTCATAGGGCATGATCGCCAGTGTCGGATTGTGGACGGTCGGCATCAGGAAGGCGATCTTCGGATGCTGCTGCTGGCAGAGCCGCTCGAAATCCTCGGGGATCATGCCAAGCTTGTCGGAATCGACCGTCACTGTGCGGCGGCCGAGAAGGCGGGCGCTGCGGCTGACCTGGGTGTAGGTGAGATCCTCGAAGACGATCTTGTCACCCGGCGCCGAGACGGCGGCGATAACGGCGATCGCCGCCGCATGGGCGCCGAGCGTCGGCACGATGTTTTCAACCTCCGGCGTCCAGCCGCTGCGGGCAAGCCAGAGGCGGCCGGCCTCGAACCAGTTCTGCGGGAAACTCCGGGAATAGGAGGAGATTTCGGAAAGATGCTGCTCACCGATCTCGGCGAGGATACCCGCTATGACCTTGCCCTGGCCGAGATCGGGCGCGGCTGTCGTGTCGAAACGGATCTTGTTCGCCGGCGCATCCTGGACGCGGGTGCCGCCGAGCGAGACGGTCAGCGGATCGATCTGTTCCCCGGGCGGCGTTTCGGAACGGTTTAGCACATAGGTGCCGCGCCCCACTTCGCCGGCGACCAGGCCGCGCTCATGCACCAGCGCATAGGCGCGGCCGATCGTGCCGATCGTCACGCCGATGTCGTAGGCGAGATTGCGCTGCGGCGGCAGCTTGCTGCCGGCGGGCAGCGCGCCGCTTGATATGGCGGATTCGATGCTGTCGGCAAGCCGGAGATAGACCGGCCCGGAACCGCGGGAAATATCAGGAAGCCAATTTGTCATGGTGACAATTGTATATATTGGCACATTGTATCGGTCAAGAGTATGAGTCAATTCCAATGGCAAGCCGAGAGGATTCCTGGAATGTCTGCCTTACCTGAGATCAAAATGCCGATTGTACCGATTGTCTCTTACGAGGACAGGAGGCAGATTATTCTCCCCGCCGCGCCCGCCGAGGCGACGACGCGTTTGGAGCGAATCTGGGCCGCCATTCTCCTCTGGCATCAGAAGCGGGAAGGCCGGCGCGCGCTGAGGGGCCTGACGGCGACCGAGCTCAAGGATATCGGAGTGTCACAGTCCGACGCGGCCCGCGAAGTCAGCAAGTCGTTCTTTTGGGACTGAAACGTGCCTTCGGAACTGACCGGGTCGATCAGCTGCAGGCCTTGTTGCCTGCCGACCAGCGATTGACGTCGGTGGTGATACGGCCGGCGACGGGCTCCTGCATCATCGGCCCGAAGGCCTGCAGACGCGAAGGGCTTCCCTCAGCCTGCACGACGAGCAGCGGCCGGCTTTCCGGGCTGCCCTTGTGGACCAGCAGGATCCGCGGCCGGCCGGAGAAGGAATTGAGCTCCGGCGCGAGCTTGTAAGCAGCAAAGGCCGGATCACCCGATTTGAACCAGCAGGCATTGGCGCCGAGCGCCACGCGTTCCATCGTCGGCAGTGCGCCACGGTTCGGGCCTGCCGTCGGCGCCGGCGTCTGGCAGGCTGCGAGCATGGCTGCGAGAGCGGTCAACAGGGCGGCGTTTGCGAGGCGAAGGCGCATCAATCTTGCTCCAGATCCGGACGGAAGGATTTTCGGGTGCATGCCGTTGCCCAAGACCGCCGCGCGGTTTTGGACGACGTGCAGGGCTCAGGCGGCGATGACGTCGAGCGCCGAGGCAAAGAGGCCGCGGCCGTCCGAACCGCCATGGGCGGCCTCGATCAGGTTCTCGGGATGCGGCATCATGCCGAGCACGTTGCCCTTTTCGTTCATGACGGCGGCGATATCATTGATCGAGCCGTTCGGGTTGGTGCCCTCGGCATAACGGAACACCACCTGGCCATTGCCTTCGATCGCAGCCAGCGTCGCTTCGTCGGCGAAATAATTGCCGTCATGATGGGCGACCGGGCAACGGATGACCTGGCCCTGCGCATAAGCGCGGGTGAAATCCGTCTCGGCATTGACGACTTCGAGCTTGATCTCGCGGCAGACGAATTTCAGCGAGGAATTGCGCATCAGCGCGCCGGGCAGCAGGCCGGCCTCGACGAGGATCTGGAAGCCGTTGCAGACGCCCAGGACTTTCACGCCCTTTGCAGCCTTGTCGATAATCGCTTGCATGACTGGCATGCGGGCGGCGATCGCGCCGCAGCGCAGATAGTCGCCATAGGAAAAGCCGCCGGGAATGACGATCAGGTCGACATCGGGGATCTCGGTTTCCGTCTGCCAGATCGTCACCGGCGGCTGGCCGGAGATCTTGGTCAAGGCGGCGATCATGTCGCGGTCGCGATTGAGGCCCGGAAGTTGAACGACGGCTGATTTCATGGGGTCCCTGCGTTTCGCGAAAGATATTGAACTGGAACGCTTTCGGCGAGCCATACTCCATTGTCGGAGACAAAGAAAGAATGACCCTTTGAAAACATGCGGGCCGCGTCTACACGTAGGATGAGATGTTCACCCTTGCGGCGCATTGCGACGATTTTCGCCGTTTCGACACCTGCTGACAGATGAACGTGGGGCCGTTTCATCTTCTTCAGGCCTTCACGCTCGATCGACTGCCAGTTCGTCAGAGACGTGCCATGAAAAAGAGCGGCGGGCGGTTCAATCTGGCTCAATGCCAGATCGACGTCGACGCTATGACCTTGGTTTGCGCGAATTCTACTATCGGCGAGCGTGAAGCGCTTCTTTGGATTGTTTTCGACAATCTCGATGATCTCGGCGCGTGAAACGTCGTATTTCGACGCCAACGCTTTTTCGAGTTCATCGAACGACACCCAACCTTCGCTATCCAGCGTCAAGCCTGCAGATTCCGGCGCATGACGCAAAACATAGCTCATATATTTCGAGACTTCCGTCTCCAGCTTTGCTTTCATCATGACGCCAAATCCTCAAAGTCCGCCAGACGACGGGTCTGTGATCATCAGTCGATCGCGATTGCGTAGTTCTCGATCACCGTATTGGCGAGCAGTTTTTCGCACATGGCCTTGAGGTCGGCCTCAGCCTTGCCCTTGTCGGCGCCTTCCAGCTCCAGGTCGAAGACCTTGCCCTGTCTTATATGGCCGACGCCCGAGAAGCCGAGGGCGCCAAGCGCACCCTCGATAGCCTTGCCCTGCGGATCGAGAACGCCGTTTTTCAGCGTGACGGTGACACGAGCCTTGATCACTTTGTCTTTCCTGCCTTACTTGACGAGAACCGGGCCGGTGCCGCGCACGGGCTCGTTTTCATTGATGATGCCGAGACGGCGCGCAACTTCGGAATAGGCTTCGAGCAATCCGCCGAGGTCACGGCGGAAGCGGTCCTTGTCCATTTTCTCGTGAGTTTCGATATCCCAGAGCCGGCAGCTGTCCGGCGAGATTTCGTCGGCGAGGATGATGCGCATCATATCGCCTTCGAAGAGGCGGCCGCATTCGATCTTGAAATCGACGAGCTGGATGCCGACGCCGAGGAAGAGGCCGGTCATGAAGTCGTTGACGCGAATGGCAAGCGCCATGATGTCATCGAGTTCGGCGGGGTTTGCCCAGCCGAAGGCGGTGATGTGCTCTTCGGAGACCATCGGATCGTCGAGCGCGTCGGACTTGTAGTAGAATTCGATGATCGAGCGCGGCAGCACGACGCCTTCGTCGATGCCGAGGCGCTTGGCGAGAGAACCGGCCGCGACATTGCGCACGACGATCTCCAGCGGGATCATCTCTACTTCCTTGATCAACTGCTCGCGCATGTTGAGCCGGCGGATGAAATGAGTGGGGATGCCGATCTTGTTCAGATGGCTGAAGATATATTCGGAGATGCGGTTGTTGAGGACGCCCTTGCCATCGATGACTTCGTGTTTCTTCTTGTTGAAGGCAGTGGCATCGTCCTTGAAGAACTGGATCAAAGTGCCCGGTTCCGGGCCCTCATACAGAATCTTTGCCTTGCCCTCGTAGATACGGCGGCGACGGTTCATCGTGGTCATTCTCTATTGTTGGCGCTCTTGGGATAGCGCGAGTGGATCGATCTCGTGGCGTCCCCTTAAAGGAAAAGAGAGGGTTTCACAATCCGCCTGTCGCTCCTTCCCTGGTTTCCGGATTTCGCGGCCCGGTTTCCGATTTTACGGAATACCGCCAAGAGAATCGAATGAATTCGCAAGACGAGTTTAGCGCTTTTTCCTCTACGGTGGAATGAAGGCGAAATGGCGAGCCGCTTATGCAGGTTTTTATTTGGCGGCTCTGCTTCGCAGCGCGCGGCGAAGCTGCGCCTGCAAGGCGCGAGCGGCGATTTGCCCGTGGCGCCAGCTTCCGGAGCGGATGAAGGAGGGGATCTGCATGGCCGGCATCGGCCGGGCGAGCGCGAAGCCCTGCAGCGTGTCACAGTCGAGTTCTTCGAGAATGCGGATATGCTCCGCCGTCTCGACGCCTTCGGCGATGACGAGAATGTTCAGCGAGCGGCCGATATCGATGATCGAGCCGACCAGTTTGCGCTGCTCGGCCGATTGCGGCAGCATGCGGATCAACTCGCGGTCGATCTTCAGCGTCTTCGGGCTCAGGCGCAGCAGGCTGACGATCGAGGCATGGCCGGTGCCGAAATCGTCGATCTGGATGTCGATGCCGAGCTTGCGCAGCTTTTTCAGGTTGGCGGCCACCGCCTCGTCGCAATCGTCGAGCGAGATCGATTCCAGCAGCTCGAAGGAGAAGGTGCCGGGCTCGATCTTCAAGGCGCGCAGCTTCTTGCCCAGATCGGGATCGGCGAGCCGCCTGGCGGAGACGTTGACCGATATCTTCGGGATCGGCAGCCCGTCCTTCAGCCACACCTTCCGGTCGGCAATGGCGCGCTCCAGGATCAGGGCGTCGATGGTCGATACGACGTCGAGATCCTCTGCGATGTCGAGGAAGCGGTCGGGCGTCAGCAGCCCGTGCACCGGGTGCTGCCAGCGGGCAAGTGTTTCGACGCCTGCGACATCGAGCGTGCGGGCATCGAACTGCAACTGATAGAAGGGCACGAATTCATTGCGTTCGAGGCCGATCAGGATCTCGTCGGCAAGGTGCTTGGCGGAGATGATGTCGCGGCGGGCAGCGGCCGAGAAGAACTCGAAGCGGTTGCGGCCCAGGCCCTTGGCACGATAAAGGGCGATATCGGCGTCGAGGAGCATCTGCTTGGCGTCGAGCTTCGGTCCGCTGTCGATGGCGATGCCGATGCTGGCGCCGAAACGGCAATCGTGCCCCTCATATCTGACGGGTTTGCGCAATTCGCGGATGACACGTTCGGCAAGGCTGGCGATCTTCTTCGATGCGGGATCGATAATGCAAAGGATGACGAATTCGTCGCCGCCGATGCGGGCCACGAAATCGACGGCGCGGACGGACGTTCTCAGCACGCTTGCGGCATGCTGCAGCATGGCGTCGCCGGCCCGGTGGCCGAGCGTGTCGTTGATCTGCTTGAAGCGGTCGAGATCGATATGCAGGATCGCCAGCGCCAGGCCCTTGGCCCGGCATTCGGCCGCACGCTCGTCCAGCATCTTGTCGAGATAGCGGCGGTTCGGCAGGCCGGTGAGGTAATCGTGCAGCGCCAGGTGCTCGATGCTCTCCTTGGCGGCTTCGAGCTCGCGGTTGCGCGCCTCGGCCAGATCCTTGGCGCGGCGCAGCTCGTTGCGCAGCGCGACTTCTTCGGTGACGTCCCAGTTGGCGCCGATCAGCTTGCGGTGGCCGTTGCCGTCGATGAAGAAGGCCGAGCGGGCGCGGATGACGCGTTCGGCGCCGTCGCCGCGGATGATGCGGTATTCCTGCTGGAAATCACTGCCGCTTTCGACGCTGCGGTCGGACAAGCCAAGCACGCGCTCGCGGTCGTCGGGATGCAGGCTTTTCGCCCAGACGTCGCCGCCGATCTGACGCGAGGCGCCCTGCAGCCCGTAAATGGCGATGAGGCGGTCGTCCCATTCGACGGTATCATGCTCGATATCGGCTTCGAAGACGCCGATGCGGGAAACCTCCAGCGCCAGATCGAGCCGGCGCGACAAACGCGACAGCGTCTCCTCGGCTTCCTTGCGGGCGGTGATATCCGTATCCGTGCCGATGATGCGCGTCGGCACGCCGTTCTCGTCCCATTCGACGCAGGCGCCGCGACACTCGATCCACACCCAGTGGCCGTCCTTGTGGCGCTCGCGATATTCGAAGACCTGGTAATTTGGATCGCCGGCGTTCTGCCGGTCGATTGCATGGACGACGAAATCGCGATCGTCGGGATGAACGAGCTGCAGCCAGGCCTCGTAATCGCCGTCGGCTTCCTCGTCGGGCGCCATGCCGCGGATGGTTTTCCACGTCGGCGAGTAATATTTCCGGTCGAGACGGTAGTTGTGATCCCATACGCCGAGGCCAGAGCCGACGAGCGCATAATTCCAGCGGCTCTCCCGCTCGGTGAGGTCGGAATCGTCGGTTGTCCCATTGCCAATGCCTGCCTCAACCGCTGCGGCATCGCCATGCGGATCACCGGCCTCTGTATGGGCTTTCTTCACGGGCATTCTCGCTTATGTCACCTCGGCGCAGTCTGCTGTCATTCCATTAAGAAAGACTTAGAAAGCACCTGCTCAACAAGCGAGACGGCGCCTTTTCCGCAATCAGGCGGAGAGCCGGCCGAGGAACTGGGCAAAGACCATGGTGCCTTCGGGCCAGGGCCCGTGACCGGAATCGGCATTGATATGGCCGGCCTCGCCGGCATCGACGAGGAAGGAGCCCCAGCTGCTGGCGACATCGTCGGCATGCTCGTAGGTGCCGAACGGATCGTTGCGGCTGGCCACCGTGATCGACGGGAAGGGCAGCGGATCGCGCGGATAGGGGCCGAAGGTCATCAGGTGCTTCGGGCGGATGTCGGGATTGGCGACATCGGGCGGGGCGACGAGGAAAGCGCCCGCCACTCGGTTGCGGAAATGCGGGATGGCATGGATCACCGAGGGCACGCCCAGCGAATGGGCGACGAGAACGACCGGACGGGTCGAGGCGTTCACTTCCTCGGCGATGCGGGCGATCCAGTCCTCGCGGACCGGCTTCGTCCATTCGGCCTGTTCGACACGCCGCGCCGTACTGAGCTTTGCCTCCCAGCGGCTCTGCCAGTGGCTCGGGCCGGAATTGGTGTAACCGGGGATGATGAGGATATCTGCGTCTGAGGCTTTCATGATGCCGCCGATGTGAGAAAGCTGGTCCAAGATGTCAAGAGGGGGATGTCAAGGGAGGGAGCGACACGGGCCCTGAAAGTTGCTATATTCCTCCAGTGCCGGTTGCGGAATTCGTATCGGCTTGCCCGCCGATGCTGTCCGCCGCCGATCAGGTCTCGGCTGAGGAGGAGAAAGCCATGGCGGCATTTCACGTCATGACGGGTGCAAGCGAAAGCTTAGCGCGGCCCGTCGTCAATCGCATCGGTATCGCCGACGTCTTCGACGCGCTGAAGCGCGGATACGACGATTTCATGGAGAAACCGTCCCACTATGTGTTCCTGTGCCTGATGTACCCGATCGCCGGCGTTTTCCTGACGCTGTGGACCTCGGGCGCCAACCTTTTGCCGATGGTCTTCCCGCTGATGGCGGGTTTCGTGCTGATCGGCCCGATCGCAGCGATTGGCCTCTACGAGATCAGCCGCCGGCGCGAGGCCGGCCTCGACACCTCATGGAAGCATGCACTCGAAGTACGACATTCGCCGGCGCTGCCAGCGATCGTGGTGGTCGGGCTCATGCTCTGCGGCCTCTTCGTCGTCTGGCTGGTGACGGCACAAACGCTCTACAGCAATTTGCTCGGCGAGGTCTTTCCGCGCAGCATGGCGGATTTCTTCCGCCAGGTCTTCGGCACGTCAGAGGGCATGCAGCTGATCATCTGGGGCAATCTCATCGGCTTCGTCTTTGCGCTCGTCGTGCTGGCGATGACGGTCATCACCTTTCCGCTGCTGCTCGACCGCGATGTCGGGGCAGTCGCTGCCGTCACGGCGTCGATCCGCGCGCTGGTTCTCAATCCGGTGCCGGTGCTGCTCTGGGGCCTGATCGTCGCCGCGTTGCTCGTCATCGGCACGATCCCGGTCTTTGCCGGGCTTGCGCTGGTTATCCCGATCCTCGGCCATGCGACCTGGCATCTCTATCGCAAGCTGATTGGGCGGGAAGGGGAAGTAACAGCATAACCACGGCCCTGCCTGCGGGGAATCCCGGAGATCCCTCAGGAAATCTCGGATCCCTGGGGGAACCTCGATCCTGCCTCGGAGTTTGTTTTGCCGAGAGCATGATGTCTCGTCGACATCATGCTCCGGAGACGTCGAGGGAGGATTCCAGAGGTGACGATGAAGCATCTGTTCGCCCGCTTCGCAACAAAGGTATCAGAATGGGCGGGAAAACCCGTCATCTTCATCCTGGCACTGATCGCCGTCGTCATCTGGGCGGCACTCGGCCCCCTCTTCGATTATTCGGAAACTTGGCAGCTGGTCATCAATACCGGCACGACGATCGTCACTTTCCTGATGGTCTTCGTGCTGCAGAACGCCCAGACACGCGACACGCGGGCGATCCAGGCCAAGCTCAACGAAATCATCCTGACCAGCCATGCCGAAAACCGTTTCATCGGCATCGAGAATCTCGACGAGGAGGAGCTGAAACGTCTCGACGAGCTGGTCGCCAAGGCGGCAAAGGGCAGGGGCGAGACGGAGGCTTGCAGGACATCGGAACCAACCGAAGCAGCAAATGCGACACCGTCGAAAAAGGCGGAGGCGCGCAACCGACGGGTTTCAGCCAAGCCGGTGAAGCAGAGGTAGAGATCGGTCGACTATTTTTATTGGGCTTACCGACTGCCTGAGATCACAGTGCGGACATATTCTCCTTCTTGCTCTCCTGAGCTTGGGCATGTCCCCGGCAAGGAGAAGGGGGGCCGAACAAAGGAAATCCCGTGTCGCCGGGTCACGGGAGTCCTCACCGTATCGAAGTTTGGTTCTTGGGCAGGCGGCGTCATGAGATCACGATGCCGGCTACCATCGCAGCTGGACTATTCGACAACGGTGATATTCAGCACACCTTCATCGACATGGCCGTTTTTATCGGACGTGCGAACAACAATTCTGTCCTTGCCGACAAAGCCCTTGTCAGACGTGTAGTACCCTACCGTGGCAAGCACCTTTGTACCATTGCACTTCTTATAATCGCCCTTGCCATTGGGGAATGCGAGTTCGCGCAGGCTCTCCACCTTGCCATGCTTCGGGGCCTCGCGGATGCGGACCTCTGGTACTACTTTCGCGCTGCAGTCAGGATTGAGGCTGAAGGCGACACCAAGCTTGGTGCGCTCACCGCTTGCCGCGGTGACATTTTTTTGATGACGCGACAATCCATCCGGACCGGTCGTCGTGCAACTCGTCAACGCTGCACTGACGCACATCGTGGCAACCGACAGAATAAATGCTTTCTTCACTAGAACCTCTGTTGTCATTGTTGATCTCGTATTTTGGGCGCAGGCGTCACTGCGTCAGCGGCTGAATCTGGTCATAGCGAATTGTGAACTCGTCGGACAAGGCCTCATCGCTCCCGCATCGCTTCCGATACGATCTCGGCCAACGGCGAATAGAGTTAATCAAGGATACGCCGGCTGCCGGTCTTGACCTCGACGCTGACGGACAAAGCTACGGTATTGGCTTCAGATGCATTCCGTACGATAAAGTCTGTCGTTTCCCGTGTGAACAGCGATGTCGGGTCTGCCATGGTATATCTCCTTTGAAATTTAGCCGTTTTCGATTAAATAGATGACCAGAGCGGTCCAAGCTGAGCCAAGTACAAATACTACAGACCAGATACACATTAGCTGCTTTACTACACCATCCCTATTCCTCAAATAAATCAAGAATCCGGAAAGTATCATCAGCGGATAAACCTGTGGAGATATCAATATCATTTCTACTAAATGGCCATTAAACCGAACAATATCGGAAGGTTCTTCGTATGTGCTATCGTAATATGCTGACTGCCTGAAAAGGCAGTAAAAAACAATAAAATAAGCGAAAGACAATATTATCATTGATCTTCTTGCTATGTGAATTTTATTCACGCTTATTTCCCCGCAATAGATACGCTATTCGACAGTGGTTTGAGTAATCCGTTGCCGAAGCGAACGAAGGATTCGGAACATCGGACAAAAAGAAATGTGTCAGCCGCGAGTACAACCATTTCATTATGCAAATCAGGCGGGACATTGAAAGGTTGCGCAACCACGCAAAGAAGCAGGAACAAAAAGTGGAACGGCGATCTCGGTATTCTTCTCGAGCATAGGCAGGACCAATGAAGTCGGCAGCAGCGTCCCCGAGGAAGGATAAGCGACGTCGATCGAAGAAGGAATGCTTTTCAGATTGATCGCAGCGTCCTTTGCAGGGCTAAAGTCTTTTGCTTTGCGCCACTCCCGCCAAAAATAGTGACGATGCTATGGGACGTGCTGACTTACTTCTTTCCAAGCGGTCGGCCAGAACCACGCTTTTCTGATCTCCCGGTGGGCTTCAGCCAAAAGAGCCTGAGCATCCATGCCGAGAACGTTTCATCGCATCGAAAATCTCGACGAGGAAGAGCTGAAACGACTCGACGAGTTGGTCGCCAAGGCCGCCAAAGGCGGGGAGCGGAGGCAGCGAATGCGGAACCGTCGAAAAAGGCGGAGGCACGCAAGCGTCCTGTGGCTGCCAAAGCGCCGAAGCAAAAACAACGGCCGCTTGAGAAAAGCTAGACTATGAAATACAATCGGCAATTATATTGAGTTCATTAAATCCAACTCCGTAGGGGAAAATGAACGACTCCCTTCTTAGAGAGCCGCAGGTCGAGCTGTTCTTTCAGGCTTATTTCATAGGAATGGCGTTAGGTCATTTGCCATTTTTCTTCGACGATATCGGCTTTATCGCGTTTATTCCAAAGTTTATTGTTTCGCTGCCAATCGTTTTTGTATTATTTATTTTTTATCGCGTTAAATACAGTGAAATAAATTCACGGCCAGTTCTTTGGTCATTTATCATTTTTATAGCAATTTTATTGCTGATCACGGCGGCTTTCTTGCTGTTGTCAGGTGGCAGCATTCAAAGGCTGACCTTATTAGCTTTTTTCTTAGTCATTTCCCTGCCTTCTGTCTTCGTCGCCTGCATGTACTTTACAGTTATGATCAGGCTGCGACTGAGGGGAAAAGCCGTCCGATAGATTCTCGATGGAGAGGTATGCCGGCAGAAAAACGGCGCCTGCAAGGGCGCCGCTATATCGTTGGCCGCTATATCGTTGATTGCAGATCGCTCAGGCGTTGCCGAAGACGCGGCGGAAGATCGTGTCGACGTGTTTGGTGTGGTAGCCGAGGTCGAATTTTTCGCGGATGTCCTCTTCCGACAGTGCGGCGCACACTTCCGCATCAGCAAGCAACTCCTCCAGGAAATCCTTGCCCTGTTCCCAGACCTTCATAGCGTTGCGCTGGACGAGGCGGTAGGCGTCCTCGCGGGAGGTGCCGGCCTGGGTCAGTGCCAGCAGGACACGCTGCGAATGGACGAGGCCGCGGAATTTGTTGAGGTTCTTTTCCATGTTCTCGGGATAGACCAGCAGTTTCTCGATGACGCCGGCAAGCCGCGACAGGGCGAAATCGAGCGTCACGGTGGCATCGGGGCCGATCATGCGCTCGACCGAGGAGTGGGAGATATCGCGCTCGTGCCAGAGGGCGACGTTTTCCATGGCCGGCATGGCATAGGAGCGGACCATGCGGGCAAGACCGGTCAGGTTTTCGGTCAGAACCGGGTTGCGCTTGTGCGGCATGGCCGAGGAACCTTTCTGGCCGGGCGAGAAATATTCCTCGGCTTCGAGCACCTCGGTGCGCTGCAGGTGGCGGATCTCGGTTGCCAGCCGCTCGATCGACGAGGCGACGACGCCGAGGGTGGCGAAATACATGGCGTGGCGGTCACGCGGGATGACCTGCGTCGAAACCGGCTCGGCCTTTAGGCCAAGGGCCTCGGCGACATGTTCCTCGACGCGCGGATCGATATTGGCGAAGGTGCCGACGGCGCCCGAGATGGCGCAGGTCGCGACTTCCTCGCGGGCGGCGACGAGGCGCTGGCGGCAGCGCTCGAATTCGGCATAGGCGAGCGCCAGCTTGACGCCGAAGGTGGTGGGCTCGGCATGGATGCCGTGCGAACGGCCGATGGTGACGGTGTCCTTGTGTTCGAAGGCGCGGGTTTTCAGCGCCTCGAGCAGGCGATCGATATCGGCAAGCAGGATGTCGGTGGCGCGGACCAGCTGGACGTTGAAGCAAGTGTCGAGCACGTCGGACGAGGTCATGCCCTGGTGGACGAAGCGCGCATCCGGGCCGACGATCTCGGCGAGGTGGGTGAGGAAGGCGATGACGTCATGTTTGGTGACGGCCTCGATCTCATCGATGCGGTCGACGTCAAAGGTGGCGGCGCCGCCTTTCTCCCAGATCGTCTTTGCCGCCGATTTCGGGATGACGCCGAGTTCGGCCAGCGCGTCGCAGGCATGCGCCTCGATCTCGAACCAGATGCGGAACTTGGTTTCGGGAGACCAGATGGCGACCATTTCGGGCCGGGAATAACGCGGGATCATGGGCGGCTGCCTTTCAAGAGGTTTGTTAGCGCCCCTGTAGCAAAGACGGGCGGCAATCTCAACGCATGCGTTTGGCAAGATGATAGCTGCTTGCGACAAGACAGACGAGGCCGAGCGGCAGGAAGAGGCGCAGGCCGATCACCAGGAACTGGTAGACGGCGCTGATACTGGTGAAGACGAACTGGAAAGCCCAGACGATACTGCCGAAGGGGGCGTGCCAGCGCGCATAGAACATCCGGTATTCCATGGCGAAGAGGAAAGCGGTCATCAGGATCGTGGCCGCTGTCAGCGTCACGAAAAAAGCGGCAAAACGCGTTTCCAGCGGCCTGTCAAAGGCGAGGAAGCGGGCGACCGGCAGGGCGAACGGCCAGGCAAACAGGCCGCCGGCGAAATAGAGTGCGGCGATCTCGGCAAGGCGGCTCGTCTGCAGGCCGTTGCGCAGGTAAAGGCCGAGCATGGCGGCGGCAAGCATCTGCATGCCCCAAAGCAACGCGCCGGCGATCAGATCGGGGTAGGGCGGCCGTGCAGCTCTTAGACGATCCATCCGGGGGCGATCCGTCCTCGGGCGATCCATGTTCAGGGATGAACCGGAACGGCGATCCAGCGTCCGTTCCTGTCGGCATCGAAGGCCAGGACGAGGGCGATGTGAACCTGGTTTCCTGCCTCCGGCTGATAGACCACGGCCCCGCCGATCCGGTATTCGACGGAACATACGCGCTCGGCCGGAACCGCGGTGGCCTGGCGCGCCGCCTGCCGGTTCGGAGCGCCTTCCTTCTCGATCATCTGCAAGCTGAAGCCGATGACGCGTTTGTCGACCGCAGCGCAATCCTTCGGCGTTGGCACCGGCATCTCGCCGAGCGAGAGCGTATAAGGCGCTTTCGGCGGACCGTCGGTTGCAAGCGTCGTGTAGCGGATCGTCTTCGAAGGGGAGCCGAGTTCGGTCGGCGGATTGAAGGCGGCGATCAGGCCGGGATTGGTCAGGAGATCGTATTTGTCCATCTGGCTGCGTGCTGCCGTCAGGTTCTGCCGCCGCGCCTTGGAAAGATTGGCATCCTTGTCGGTCAGCTCCGTGTGGAAGGGCGTGCCCTCGAGATAGTGGCCGTCTTCAGTATCGATGAAATAGGTGTTGGAGTAGGGAAGGTTGCCGCTCTCCTGGATGCCGAACTCCTGAAATCCGAAGACCTTGCCGTCGGCGGAAAAGCCGATCGGCTGGATATTGGCGATGTCGCCGGCAAGTGACAGGCCGGGCAGGCCGGCAAATGCGACGGCAAGCATACCGCCAATAATCAGACGTTTCTTCATGCTCGTGCCCCTTCGGCTGCCTGACGCAGACCGGCGACAGTCCGGCGATAATCCTCGACCGTATCGCCCTTGAAAATTGCCGAGCCGGCGACGAGAACGTTGCCGCCCGCCCGCGCGATATCAGGCGCCGTTTCCATCGTGACGCCGCCATCGACCTCCAGCTCGATCGGCCGATCACCGATCAGTGACTTTGCCGCCGCGATCTTCTTCGCCATCGCCGGAATGAACTTCTGTCCGCCGAAACCGGGATTGACCGACATGATCAGGATGAGATCGACATCGTCGAGCACGTTCTCGATGGCGCTGAGCGGTGTTGCCGGATTGATCGTCACGCCGACCTTCTTGCCGAGATTGCGGATGGTCTGCAGCGAGCGGTGCAGATGCGGTCCGGCTTCGGCATGGACGGTGATACGGTCGCAGCCGGCCTTGGCGAAGGCTTCGAGATAGTCGTCGACCGGGGAGATCATCAGGTGGCAGTCGAAGGTGGCTGATGTATAGGAGCGCAGCGACTTGATGACATCGGGGCCGAAGGAGATGTTCGGCACGAAATGCCCGTCCATCACGTCGAGATGGATCCAGTCGGCGCCGGCGGCCGTCACGTCGCGCACCTCCTCGCCGAGCCTGGCGAAATCCGCTGCGAGGATCGAAGGGGCAATGCGAATGGGCAGCGTCATCAAATCTTACTCCGTATCGGCCGCCATTTGAGCGCGGGGCCTGAATTCAAGTGCTGGCGCGCCGTTCATTGCGTCGGCGCGGCAGGTGGAAAAAAGCCGTTGCCCCGCCATTCGAGCAGGCGGTAGGGATTTTGCGAAAGTTCATGCGCGCCAGTAAAGGCGATGGCGCCGACCGGCGTCTGGAATGTCGTGCCGAGAAGCATCTCCTGAAGGGGCTTGCCCGCCGCAGTTGCGACTTGCCCCGCCTGGCCGGCAATGAGGGCGGCGGCCAGCGACGGCAGGACATAACCTTCCGGCTCGATGCCTTTGGCGCGCAGCGCGTCTGCCGCGGCCGTGCCTTCCGGCAGGATGGCATATTCGGGCAGGGCGACGGCGCGGACGCCGGCATCAAGCGGCAGCGGCTGGTCGGCAGCGCGCATGGCATCGCCGCCGAGGATGGAAAGCTGGATGTTCTCGGCCTTGGCGTCGCGGGCGATGACGGCGACGTCGTTGCGGTCGCCGCCGATGAAGACCCTGGTGGCGCCGGCCCGTTTCAGGCGGCGGACGAGGGCAATCTGCTGTTCCTGTCCCGGCCGGTAGGTATCGGTAAAGACTGGCTTCAGGCCGTTCTGCTCCAGCGCATTGCGCACCGCTTCCGTCAGTTCGCGGCCATGAATGGTGCCGTCCTCGATCAGGGCGATCGGATCGGCGGCCCAGTCCTTCAGGATCACCTCGATGACCTTTGCCGCCTCGGCACCGTCGGCGGGCGCCGCGCGGAAAAGCGGCCAGCCGTTCTTCAACGCATCCTCCATCAGGATGCGGGAGCGCACGGAGACGGTGATCGCGGGGATATTGGCATCCTTCAGCTTCGGCAGCGCGTCTTCCAGCGTCTCGCTGCAGAGAAAGCCGACCGCGACCTGCACCTTGGCATTGACAAGCGCATCGGCGACCGCGGCACCACTATTCTCCTCGCAGGTCTCGTTGATGGCGACGAGGGTATTTCCGGACTGCTGGATCTCGAAACCGGCGCCGGCGGCAATCTGGGCGCCGAGGAGGGCGAGCGGGCCGTTCTGAGGGGCGACGACGCCGATCGTCACGCCGGCCGCATGGCTTTCAGCCGCCGCTCCCAGCAGCGCCAGAAAGGCTGCTATGCCACGCAGGTTGATCATGAAAGGCGGAGATCCCTAGCCATCGTCCATGCCCTTTTATCCGCAAGGCCGCGATCGTCAAAGAAAAACAAGCGCAACACAGCGCTTTTCACCGGTCCTATTGTAGAAAAGGTAACCGATGCTCGCCATATTGGCGCGATAGCAAGTCGATCCAGACAGAGTAAGCGCGTATGGGAGAAGCAGGTGTTGAACAGGCAGCATATCGACCCCGGCCTTTATCGCGATGCCATGAGCCGTTATGCCGGCCATGTGCAACTCGTGACGACGGCAATGGGCGAGCTGCGCCGCGGCGTCACCATCACCGCCGCCTGCTCGGTCTCGGACAATCCGGCCTCGGTGCTGATCTGCCTCAACAACACCAATCCGAAGAACGAGATCTTCTTTCGCAGCGGCATCTTCGCGCTGAACACGCTCGGCGCCCACCACCAGGGCGTTGCCGATGCCTTTTCCGGGCGCACGTCGCTTGCCAATGACGACCGTTTCGCCAGCGCCCGTTTCGATATGCTTGCCACCGGTGCGCCCGTGCTGGCCGACGCACTTGCCGCCTTCGATTGCCGGGTGATCGATATCAAGGAAATGCCGACGCACAATGTCATCTTCGGCGAGGTCGCGGCAGTCCGCTTCAGCGAAAAGCATCCGGCGCTCATCTATATGAACCGGGATTATCACGCGCTCTAACACTTTGAACCTACGCATCGCGCTAGGGTGGCCGAGATTTCGAGGGAATAGAGAATGGACAATGCCGGGATCGAGGAAATGTTTCAGGGGCTTGGCCCCGTCACGGTCAAGCGAATGTTCGGCGGCAAAGGCATCTATCATCTCGGACGTATTATCGCGCTCGAAGTGCGCGACGAGATGCTGCTGAAGGCCGACGAGACGAGCGCCCCGGAATTTGCCGCTGCCGGCGCCACGCAATGGACCTATGAGGGAAAGAAGGGCAAGCCGGTAAAAATGCCCTATTGGTCGATCCCCGACGAGGCTTACGACGATCCCGATCTGATGGCGAAATGGGTGCGGCTTGCCTATGAGGCGTCGCTTCGCGCCGAATAGTCAGCCGCGTTCAGCGGGCGACAAGGCTGCGATCGCAGCCTTGGTGAAGGCCGACAGTGGCTCGGGTAGATCCGTCAGCGGAAACCAGCCGAAATCCGAAAGCTTGTCCGGTTCGGTCAGTTGCGGCTCGCCCTCGACGTCGCGGGCGAGATAGAGGATCGAGATCCAGTGTTGGCGGTCGGCATCGATGATCTGTTCGGTCACGCTGATTCGTTCGATGCGGCCGATCGTCAGGCCGGTTTCCTCCTCGGCCTCCCGGCGCGCGGCAGTCTCTGCCGGCTCCATATGATCGACCTTGCCGCCGACGATATTCCAATAGCCGGCTTCAGGTGGTCGCATGCGTTTGTAAAGAAGGATCCTGGCGTCGCGCAGAATCACCAGGCCGACGCCGAGACCCGGAAAATCAATGCCGGGCCTGCCCATAGTAATGCTTAGACCTTGGCGCTGCCGGCGATCAGCATGAAGGCGGGGATATCGTCGCCGAAGCCGACCGGGGTCGGGCCGTCGTCGTGGTCGCGATGGCGGCGGCGGTCGCGGCTGTCATCGTTTGCCGGGTAAGGCCGACTATTGCGCGCGTTGTTCTGCGGCTTCTGCTCTGCTTTGCGCTCGTTCTTCACGATGTCGGCCTTTACTGGTGCTGCTTCGATCACGTCTACGCCATTATCCTGTATGTCGTTATCAGATTTATGACTCGCAGCGGCGCGATTGCCGCGTCCGCGTCCACGATCTTTGTCGCCATTCTCTCTCGGCGCACGATCTCGGCCTGCACCATCTCTGGCGCCACGTTCGCGGCTGTTGCGGCGCGGGCGTTCGCTGTCCCTGCTGTCTTCTGCCGGCGGCGGCAGCGACGTCAGGTCGCCGCTCAGCCATTCGACCTTCTGGCCGATCAGCTTCTCGATGGCATCGACGAATTTGGTGTCGCGCTTGGTAACGAGCGTGAAGGCGGCACCCGAGCGGCCGGCACGGCCGGTGCGGCCGATGCGGTGGACGTAATCCTCGGAATGGATCGGCACGTCGAAATTGAAGACGTGGCTGACATCAGGGATATCGAGGCCGCGGGCGGCGACGTCGGAAGCGACCAGAAGCTGGAGGTTGCCATCGCGGAAGCTCTGCAGCGTCATCGTGCGGGAACGCTGGTCCATATCGCCATGCAGGGCGCCGACCGAGAAGCCGTGACGCTCGAGCGACCGGAAGAGATCGGCGACATCCTTCTTGCGGTTGCAGAAGACGATAGCGTTCTTGAGCTCGGTCTGGGCGCGGACGAGTTCGCGCAGAACCGCTCGCTTCTCGTAATCCTTGCCGTGCGAAGCGACGAAGCGCTGCGTCACGGTCTCGGCAGCGGAAGCCGGCTTTGCGACCTCGATGCGCTCTGGATTCTGCAGGAAGCGGTCCGCGAGCTTCTGAATCTCCGACGGCATGGTTGCCGAGAAGAACAACGTCTGGCGGGTGAACGGGATCATCTTGGCGATGCGTTCGATATCGGGGATGAAACCCATGTCGAGCATACGGTCGGCCTCGTCGATGACGAGGATCTCGACGCCGCTCATCAGGAGCTTGCCGCGCTCGAAATGGTCGAGCAGGCGGCCGGGGGTGCATATCAGCACATCGGCGCCGCGCTCGAGCTTGCGGTCCTGGTCCTCGAAGGAAACGCCGCCGATCAGAAGGGCGACGTTGAGCCGGTGGTTCTTACCGTATTTCTCGAAATTCTCGGCGACCTGAGCGGCGAGTTCGCGCGTCGGCTCGAGAATCAGCGTGCGGGGCATGCGCGCACGCGCACGGCCCTTCTCCAGAAGCGACAGCATCGGCAAAACAAAGGATGCCGTCTTGCCAGTGCCGGTCTGCGCGATGCCGCAAATATCGCGGCGCTCGAGCGCAAACGGGATGGCGCCCGCCTGAATAGGCGTTGGGATCGTGTAGCCCGCGTCCGTAACAGCGGATAGCACTTTTTGGCTTAAGCCAAGGTCAGCAAATGTCGTCAAAGGGAAAACTGTTTCCATTCCGTTCGGCCGAGCTCTGAACGAGTCGGCGGGATTGCATGCCGCAATGCAGCGCGACATAGCCCCGAATGGCCGGCAAGTCAAGAAATAGAGACGCCGCACCCATTGCAGAGTGAAGCGTTGGTTACCGGGCAGGAGTTACTTGATATAGGTGGCGAGTTTAAGGCCGGCATTCATGAAATATACTGGATCGACCGCGTGGCCGTCCTGGCGCACTTCATAATGCAGATGCGTTCCCGTCGAGCGGCCGGTGCTGCCGGCAAGGCCGATGACGTCGTTGCGATCGACTGTGTCGCCGACCTTGACCAGAACCTCCGACATATGCCCGTAACGCGTCGAGATGCCGTTGCCGTGATCGACCTCGACCATGTTGCCGTAGCCGCCGGTCCAGCCGGCCGAAATCACCTTGCCGGGCGCCGTCGGGCGGATCCTTTCGCCCGGCGAAAAGCGGAAGTCGATGCCGGAATGGAGCGCGAGGCGGCCGAGGAAGGGATCACGGCGATTGCCGAAGGGGCTGGTCACATCCTTGCCGATAGCGGGATTGCGGAAGGGCAGGGATTCGGCAGTGCTGCGCACGGCTTCGAGCCGGGTCAGCGCGCCGTCGAGCGCTGCCAGCGAATTGTTGAAGCCGTCGTTGCTTTCAGGCTCGACATAGGGGCCGCCGACGGCATCGTCGTCGTCTTTCCTGGCAGCGGTCTCGGGCATCGGAATCTTGAAGCGGGTCAGCACAGTCTCGATGGCGTTGGCGGCATTGCCGGCATCGCTCGTCAGCTGTTCGACACGGCTGCGTTGATCCTGTTCGACATCTTTGAGCGACAGCGTCACCTTGGAGAAGATGCGGTCGGCACGGTCGCCGACCGTGTCGGTGGCCGGGACATAGGCAAGCGTCGAATTGTCGGGCGTCGCATCGGCGGGCGCGCCGCTCGCCAGCTGTTTCTCGATTGCCTCGATGCCGCTACCGGAGAGCGAAGCGCGCTTGTCCTTGACATCGGGTGCATAGGACTGAACGGGCGAAGACGGCGCAGGCGGGGCGCCGTCCTTTTCCGTCAGGCCGGAGCTTTCGGCCCGGTCGAGCAGATTGTCGAGTTTGCCATGGCGCGAGGTCAGCGCCATCTGCTGCTCCATCAGCTTGTCGACCTTGTCTTCGACCACCTGCTGGTCGAGAAGCTGGCGGGAGGTGATGCGGTCGACCTGCGCGCGGAGGGCGGCGATGCGGTCTTCATAGTCGTGCTGCATGCGGGCCTGGCGGGCCATGGTGGCGCCGATCAGATCGTCGCGCAGCACGAGATAGGACGTGGCCAGCAGGTAGCCGATAGAGAAAACCCCGATGAAGCAGAAGGCAAGTGCTGCCATCCATGGCCGGACCGTCATATGGCGGACCTTGTCGCCGCTTGCGAGGATGAGGATATGTTCCTGCGCCCGCCTGCCGAATACCCGGTGCTGATGTCCGCTGTTCACGCAGGCTCTCCCGATTGATGCTCTACGCCTCTTTCGGAAATTAGACACCGTTATGGTTAATGAATGCTTTCATTGTCGCCGTCGCGTCATAAATTTCAGTGACTTCAAGCGTGGCTGATCGATGCGAGCGATCGGTAGAAGGACGGCGTCAGCCCGGCCTCGGCGCGGGCAAGGTCGTTGAAGGGCGGCTTCAGCGGTCCGCGGAAATTGGCGCGCACCAGCTCCTGGAAGGCCTTTGCCGGATCGCGCTTCTCGCGGGCGCAGAGGAAGCGGAACCATTTGGCGCCGACGGCGACATGGCCTTTCTCGTCATTGTAGATGACGTCGAGCACCGCTGCACTTTCGAGATCGCCTGTCTGGCGCATCTTCGCCTGCAGCGATGGCGTGACGTCGAGGCCGCGGGCTTCCAGAATCAGCGGTACGACGGCGAGCCTTGCCGTCAAGTCGTTGCGCGTCGAATGGGCGGCCTGCCAGAGCCCGTCATGGGCGGGCAGATCGCCGTAATCGGCGCCGAGATCGTTGAGCCTGGCGCGCACCATACGGAAATGTTTCGCCTCCTCGAAGGCGACCAGCATCCAGCCGTCGAAAAAGGAATTGGGCACCTGCTCGGTGGCGAATCGCGCAACGATATCGAGCGCCAGATCGACGGCGTTGAGCTCGATATGGGCGATGGCATGGAGCAGGGCGATCCGCCCTGTGAGCGTATGCAGCGAGCGCTTCTCCACCTGGGTCGGCGGCGTCAGCACCGGTTTCTCAGGACGGCCGGGCCTGTCGGGCAGGGCCGCGTCGAGCGGCGAGCGCAGCGACACCCGGCGGGCGAACCAGCGGGTGGCGCCTTCCTGCGCAAGTGCCGTCTTGCGGTCGAGATCGGCGGAAGAGATCGCATCGATGGCGCCGCCGCGCAGCGAGGTTATCGTGAGATCCCCTATCACGCTGCCAGGTTCCTCACGGCCTCGAGCACGGTTTCGGCATGGCCCTGCACCTTCACCTTCTGCCAGATGGTGGCGATCGTGCCGTCATGGCGGATGAGGAAAGTGGTACGCTCGACGCCCATGAAGTTGCGGCCGTACATGCTCTTTTCCTTCCAGACGCCATAGGCCTGCAGCGTCGTCTTTTCCTCGTCCGAGGCGAGCGCCACCGAAAGACGGTGCTTCTTGATGAATTTGTCATGGCAGGCGGCCGAATCGGGCGACATGCCGATGACGGCAGCACCGGCCGCTTCGAACTCGGCTGCTAACGCGGTGAAAGCCAGTGATTCGGCGGTGCAGCCCGTCGTGTCATCCTTGGGATAGAAGAACAACACGAGCGGCTTGCCGTGGAATTCGGCCAGCGAAACGCGGCCGCCGCCGTCGCGGGGAAGGTTGAAATCAGGGGCCGAGACGCCGATGCCGGGAACCGCCATTGGGAAAACCTTTCTTTTGCCGGGTTTGTGGATGACACTTTCTCTCCCCGAATTATATAGTGGACGGATACCCGTCCAGCATGGCCGGGTTCAATTCTTCACTTAAAGGGAGAGCCCGAGGGCGCATGTCAGCCATCCGCGGCGAAAAGGTCACGTTTCGCAAGAAGGATATCGTTGCGCTGGACCGCTTGCCGTCCGCCCAGGCCGAGGATCCGATCATCGTTCATTGCCCGCCGCCGCGTTCGCCGATGCGCCGCACGGCGAAGCTGACCTGCGGATTTCTGGGGCTGATCCTCGTTATTCTCGCTGGCATCGTTTTCACCGTCGAGAGCGGCATGTTCGACAAGCCGCTGTCGCAGCAGGCTCAGGCGGCGCTGAATGGCGTGGCCGGACCGCGCTACCGTGCCGAGGTCGGCTCCACCGTCATCCGCTTCACCTCGGATTTTCGGCTGGCGCTGGAAGCGCGCAACGTCAACATGATCGACCAGGAGAGCGGCCAGCACCTGTCGACGACGGGTTCGGTGCGCCTGGGGCTCGATCCGCTGCAGCTTTTCCGCGGCCGCATCGCCGTCGCGGATATCGAAGCGGAGGATATCGCGCTCGATACCGCGCTTCTGCCCTCCGGCAATGCCGTCAAGCTCGACGATCTGCGCATCGACGCCATGCCGGCGGCGATGGAGAAGATCTTCTCGCAGTTCGACATGTTCGACAGCATCGTGACGCGCGGCTCGACCAATTCGGTGCGCATCTCCGGCATCGACATCAAGCTTGCCGATACCGCCAACGGTCCGCTGTCGCTCGTCATCGACAATCTCGTCTTTGCCCATGCCGGCCCGTCCTCGCTGCAATTGACCGGCGAAGTCGCGCTCAACGGCGAAGTGGCGGAGCTCGACGTGCTGGCCGACAAGGAAGACGGCCACGTGTCCAAGGTCGTGGCGACGCTCAAGCATGCCGACCTCACGCCTTTCGCGCTGAAACGCAACGATCAGGGCATGATCCGGCAAGGACTGAGTGCCTTTGCCGATCTGACAGTGTCGGCCACCCGGGCGCGCGATGGCGTGCAGCCGGCGCTGGCGGCGACGATCGACATCAATCCTGGCCAGATCTATGCGGATGGCGATCCGCAGGAGTTGTCGGGCGGGCAAATCAATCTCGTCTATGATTTCACCAAGCAGACGCTCGAGATCGCCCGATCGAACGCCCGGTTCGGCGCGACCACGCTTCCCATCAACGGCGCGCTGATCGATCTCGACAAACTCGACCCGCAGGCAGGCAAAGGCTTCGGTATCGACCTGCTCGTCAGCGGCGGCACGGCAGCCCCCGGCGGCTCCGGCGAGCCGCCGCTTTCCTTCGACATCCAGGCGACAGGGCGCTACATGGTCGCCGGCCGCGAATTCCAGTTTCCCAACATGACCGTCTCCAGCTCGCTCGGCGCGCTCTACGGATCGCTGCACGTCAAGCTCGGCGACAAGTCCCCGGAAATCAGCTTCGCCGGCCAGTCGGCGCAGCTGCAGACGACAGCGATCAAGCAGCTCTGGCCGTTCTGGATGGCGCCCAAGGTGCGCACCTGGGTGCACGGCAATCTCTTTGGCGGCACCGTCACCAACGCTACCATATCCGTCTTCATTCCTTTCGGCAGGCTGGACGAGGCAGCCGGCGGCAAGGGCCTGAAGCTCGACGCCAACCAGATCCGCATCGGCTTCGACATTGCAGAGGCGCGGATGAACGTCGCCGGCGACATTCCGCCGATCCGCGACACGTCAGCACATTTCGACCTGACCGGTCCGGTTGCGACGATCGCGATCAAGAGCGGCACCTCCTATTTCCCCTCCGGCCGGTCCGTCGGTCTCGGGCAGGGGACGTTCATTCTGCCCGCCACCTACGATAAACCGCTGATGGCCGATATCGATCTCGCGGTCTCAGGGGCGGCGGACGCTGTCGGCGAGCTTCTGACCTACCGGCCGATCCGGGTGCTGCAGCGCGCCGGCTTTACGCCCGATGACCTCAAGGGCCGGATCGAGGCGCATGTGAAGGCTCATTTCGGCCTGCTCTCCTCGCAAAACCCGCCGCCTGCCGAATGGACGGCGGCAATGAAGCTCACCGATATCGATCTTGCCAAGCCGTTTTCCGGCAGGATGATCAGCAATCTCGACGGCACGCTGAACGGCAATCCGAAGCGGATCACGCTCGATGCCAAAGCCCAGATCGACGGTGTCCCGGCCGATATCGATCTTACCGAACCGGTCGAGGCATCCGACACAGCGGCCAAACAACGGGTGATCACCGCGACCCTTTCCGAGGACCAGCGCAACAAGCTGATACCCGGCCTTTCCGGCATCGTCGGCGGCAGCGTGAAGATGGTGCTGACGCGGATCGACGACGACCGGCAGGACGTCCAGCTCGACCTCACCAGGTCGCTGCTCGAACTGCCGTGGATCGGCTGGGCGAAGGGCAGCGGCATTGCCGCCACGGCCGAATTCGAAACATCAGGCCCGGCCGACAATACCCAGATCAAGAACTTTCGATTGAAGGGCGACGGTTTCGGCGCCAACGGATCGCTGAACATTGGCAAAGGCGGGCTGATCTCGGCCGATTTCGACAGCGTCAAGCTCTCCTCGCTCGACGATTTCGCCCTGTCGGTGAAACGCAGCAAAGGCAATTTCGACGTCTCGGTCTCCGGCGACAGCGCCGATGCGCGGCCGGTCATCCAGCGGTTGAAATCAGGCTCGGACGGTGATGGTGATGGGGATGCCGGCGACACCGGCGTATCGGTGCGCGCCAGGCTGAAAAACGTCATCGGCTTCAACGACGAGAAGGTCGGCAATTTTCAGGCGCAAATATCACTGCGCGGCGACAAGCTGCAGGCGCTTAATTTTTCCGCCGTTACCGACAGCGGCGAGGCCGTGGTCAGCCAGATGAAGGACGGCGGCGTCATCAACATCACCAGCGGCGATGCCGGCGCGGTTTCGCGTTTCGCCGATCTCTACCAGCACATGCAGGGCGGCCTGCTCAATCTGGCGATCCGGCTGGGGGCGGAGGGCGGCTGGGACGGCTCGCTCGACGTGCGCCGCTTCGCGATCGTCAACGAACAACGCCTGCGGTCGATCGTTTCGACGCCGGTCGGAAGTGAGCAGCGCAGCCTCAACGAAGCGGTCAAGCGCGACATCGATACCTCGTCGCAGCGCTTCCAGCGCGGCTTTGCCCGTGTCGTCTCGCGCAACGGCATGGTCGGCATCGAGAACGGCGTGCTGCGCGGCGACCAGATCGGCGCAACCTTCCAGGGCATCGTGCGCGACCGCAAGGGCAACATGGACATGACCGGCACCTTCATGCCGGCCTACGGCCTCAACCGCCTCTTCGCCGAACTGCCGCTGATCGGCGTCATCCTCGGCAATGGCAGCGACCGCGGCCTGATCGGCATTACCTTCAAGCTGACAGGCAAGTTCGACCAGCCGAACCTGCAGATCAATCCGCTGTCGATCATCGCGCCTGGTGTTTTCCGGCAGATCTTCGAATTCCAGTGAGGCGGGGGAAGCCGGGAGGTCGCAGATCCCGGCAGGTGCAAAAGGTTCCGACAAATCGTCCGGTGTGTGACTTGTTGCCGGATCGCAGCAGAGAAAAGCGCAGGTTCGTCCTCGGCAAGGCCAATTCCGACCTATCCTGACCAGTCCGACATTGATGCTTTGCCTATTTTAGGTAAACCTGATGTACTGTATTGTCCCGGCCAGCAAGCAACGGCTGGTGCAATGTCGGAGGATGCCATGCAGTGCGCCCGGACAGTTTCTTTCGCATCGGCCGCCGTGCTCGCAGTCACGATTGGCGACGCCTCGCTTTCTGCGGAAAAGAGCGTGCGGCTGAAATCGCAAGAGGCGGTCATCCGTTCCGACCACGTCCTGATGGTTCCTCTGGACGCAATGATGACGCCGCCGATCTTCTCGATCAGCTGGTGGTCGCGGGTGAAGCCCGCTTCTAGCGTTGATCCGCCGGGCTATCTTCTTAGGAGACCAGACGAGATGACGAAGAATACCGGCGGGGAGCTGAATGATCTTGCCCGCCGACCCGAATAGTGAGGCAAAGAAAAGCCGGCGCGGGCGCCGGCTTTGATATCGGTTCGGAATTGAAGTCCTTACGCCGCGCGGCGGATCAGGATGTGCTTCTTCTTGCCGAGCGAGAGCTTGATGACGCCGTCAGCGGTGATTTCGCCGCTGCCGATCATCTTGCGTTCGTCGCTGACCGCCTCGTCGTTGATGCGGACCGCGCCCCCCTGGACGTGACGGCGGGCTTCGCCGTTCGACGAGGCAAGGCCGGCACGAACGATCAGCGACAGCAGGCCGATGCCGCCGTCGAGTTCGGTGGCAGGGATATCGACCGAGGGCAGGTTCTCCGAGAGGCTGCCTTCCTCGAAGGTTTTGCGCGCGGTTTCAGCGGCCTGCTCGGCGGCCGTGCGGCCGTGCAGGATCGCGGTAACCTCAGTTGCCAGGAGCTTCTTGACCTCGTTCAGCTCCGAACCACCGATCGCCGACAGCCTTGTGATTTCATCCATGGGCAACGTGGTGAAAAGCTTGAGGAAGCGCGGCACATCAGCGTCCTCGGTATTGCGCCAATATTGCCAGAAGTCATAGACAGGCAGCAGATCGGCATTCAGCCAGACTGCACCGGAAGCCGATTTGCCCATCTTAGCGCCGGACGACGTCGTCAACAACGGCGATGTCAGCGCATAGAGCTGCTGTGTCCCCATGCGGTGACCGAGATCGATACCGTTGACGATATTGCCCCACTGGTCCGAACCGCCCATCTGCAGGCGGCAATCGTAGCGCTTGGCAAGCTCGACGAAATCGTAGGCCTGCAGGATCATGTAGTTGAATTCCAGGAAGGACAACGACTGTTCGCGGTCAAGGCGCGTCTTCACACTGTCAAAAGACAGCATGCGGTTAACCGAGAAATGGCGGCCGACATCGCGCAGGAACTCCAGATAATTCAATGAGCGCAGCCACTCGGCGTTGTTGATCATCAGCGCGGCGGTGGCAGGCCTCTCATAATCGAGGTAGTTCGAGAAGCAGGTTTTGATCGAGGCGATATTCTGCTCGATCGTCTCGATCGTCATCAGCTTACGCGCCTCCTCCTTGAAAGAGGGATCGCCGACCATACCGGTGCCGCCGCCCATCAGCGAAATCGGGCGGTGGCCCGTCGCCTGCAGCCAATGCAGCATCATGATCTGTGTCAGGTGGCCGACGTGAAGACTGGATGCCGTCGGGTCGTAGCCGATATAGGCCGTCACGGTTTCCTTGGCGAACAGATCGTCGAGGCCGCTTTCATCGGAGATCTGATGAATGAAGCCGCGCTCTTTCAGCGTGCGGAGGAAATCGGACTTGAACTCGGACATAGGTTTCGTCTCTTGGTGTCTGCTCCGCACCCCATGGGGGCTTGGCGCAAGTTCGTTGTTGTTGATCTGTCGCGGCGCGTTTAGCACTGTTTTTATAAAAGTGCATCCGGGAATCGCATGGGAGGCAAGCCTCATGGATGTCATCAGGACCGCGATCGGGCTGATGAGCGGCACGTCGATGGACGGAATCGACGTCGCGTTGATCAGGACCGACGGCCGCGGCTTCATCGAGCGCGGGCCGTTCATGGGCGTGCCCTATGATCCGGATTTTCGCGGGCAGCTCAAACGGGCGCTGGAACTGTCGCGTCCACTGACCGACAGGAGCGAACGACCCGCTGAGCTTCGCGAGATCGAGCTTGAACTCACCTGGCGGCATGCAATTGCCGTTACGGCATTCATGGAGCGTTTCGGGCTTTCTGCCGATGCCGTCGATGTTCTCGGCTTCCATGGCCAGACGGTGCTTCATCACCCTGATGAGGGATTGACGATCCAGATTGGCGACGGCGGGGAACTGGCGAAGAGAACCGGCATATCGGTGGTCTACGACATGCGCGCCAACGATATGGTTCATGGCGGGCAGGGCGCGCCGCTGGTGCCGGCCTATCACGCAGCACTTGCGGGAAAATTCCAGCAGGCGGGACAGGCAGTGTGCTTCGTCAATATCGGCGGCATCTCCAATCTCACCTTTATCGGCACCGACGGACGGATATCGGCGTTCGACAGCGGTCCGGGCAATACGCTGATCGACCAGTGGGTGGAGATGCAGACCGGTAAAACCTATGACCCCAGCGGCGAGATCGGTGGGCGCGGAAAGGTCGTGGCCAGCCTGGCGGAACGCTATCTGCAAAGCCCGTTCTTCCGCGGCAATATTCGCCGGTCGCTGGACCGCGGCGATTTTGCACCGCTTCAGCCCGAGGAAGCGAGCCTTGAAGACGGCGCCCGGACGCTCGCGCATGTCGCCGCCGCCTCGATCATCAAATCCGCCGGTTTCCTGCCGGAGACCCCAGCGATGTATATCGTCTGCGGCGGCGGGCGGCTGAACGCCACTCTCATGGCAGAGTTCTCAGTCATGGCCGAAAGGCTGGGCTCGAGGGTGCTGACGGCGGAGGAGTCGGGCTTCGACGGCGATGCGATGGAAGCCGAGGCCTGGGCCTATCTCGCCGTCCGGTCGCTGGACGGACTGCCGCTGACATTCCCCGGCACGACGGGAGTCGACGCTCCCGTCAGCGGCGGGGTGCTGGCGACGCCATGAGAGAGCAGCGGGTCATGCTGAAGACGCCACGGCTTACCTTCGTCATGTGGGACGAAGGCGATGGGACCCTGGTGCAACAGCTGCATTCGACGATGGCGACGACCCGATATTTGTCCGGCAACGTGCCGTGGAGCCTCCAAAAGGCTGAGGAACGGCTGCGCGGCTGGTTCGAGGAACAGGAGCGCGACGGCACGACCAAATACAAGCTCCTCGCCGAGGACGGTCGATTTGTCGGCCGTGCGGGGATTTCAAAGTTCAGGAACGAGCAATTCGAACTCGGCTATTCCCTGCGCGAGGAGGCGTGGGGCAGGGGCCTGGCAACGGAAGCGGCGAGTGCGCTTGCCGACTGGTTCTTCGAAAGGAAGTTTGCATCGGGCTTCATCGCCTTCACGCATCCCGAAAACATCGCCTCGCAACGCGTCCTCAGAAAGATCGGCATGCGCGAACGCGCGCCGATCCTGATCGATGGAGTGCTGGACACGGTTTTCGGACTGACCGCCGATATGCGGCCGGCAAAGCTCTAACTCTTGACGGCGACCGGCCGGACATGGGGTTCGTGCCCAGCCTGATTGCCATCCTCGACGCCCCTGACCTGGGCGATGAACGAGAATTTCTTGCGAAGGCCGAGGATCGGCTTCTCGATGAAATGCCAGGACAGCACCGCAACGGCGAGAGTCGATGGCAGGCCGACAAGATAGAGCGCTAGCGCACCATATTTCGGATAGAGAAAAACCGACGGGAACGAGCTGATCCAGATCTGTAAAAACGGGTCGTGATAAAGATAGACGCCGTAGGAATAGTCGCCTTTCCTGAAAAAGGCCGGGATGGGCACCTCGGACAGGCCGACGAAGACGGTGATATAAACAAGAGAGGTGATGACCAAGGGCCGGTTGAGCACCGACTCCGTCGCTCGGCTGTCCAGGGTGAGGATGGCGACGATGCAGACCAGGCAGGCAGCGCCGAATATCCAGCGGGAATGCGGAATGACTGCCCTGAACTGAAAGGCGACGATGCCCATCATGAAGGCCGTTATCAGCTGTGAGCCTCGGCTTATGAACAGGAAGCGCGCGATCGGCTTGATCGAGCCTGGCAACAGATAGGGCATCTTCTGCACGATAAGGCCGATGACGATGTAGGCGATCGTCACCGCCAGCAGCTTGTAGCGCGTCTTGACGATGGCGGTGATCATCAGGAACGACATGATGATGTAGCAGAAGATTTCCCAGGGAACCGTCCACAGAGCGCCGTTGACGCGCTGGCTCGGATTATCCTGGAAGACGCCCGGCAGCTCGTAATGAATCCAGCCGACGATATTCAGGAAGTATTTGAAAAACCGCTGATCGGTAAAATATTCGGAATGATAAACGACCGTGATGATCGGCCCGATGATCAGCGAACAAACGACGATATCGACGGCAAGCGCTGGGACGATGCGCAAGCCTCGGTTGATCAGGAAATTCCGGAGGCTCAGGCGTTGTGCACTGCCGGCGATCAGAAATCCGCTCAAAGCGAAGAACATCGGAACAAGAGCGTATTCAGTGAACCAGAATACTGACCCCCTGATGAAGTCATTGTTGTCGGTTAACAAAAAGGAATGGGTCAATACGATGGAAAAGGCGAGCCCTATTCGAAGAAAATCGAACCCCGGACCAATTCCCCTATACTTATCCAGGACTTCCCCGAACGACTTGGTCATTGCGGACCTCGCTTTTGTTAGGATCGCGAGGACCCTACCGCACTGCAACATGGATTGCAACACGATAGGTGATCTGTTCTGGCACAGCCGGCCCGGTTGTGTTCCGGACCGTCATGGCATTGATGAGGCTGAGATTTGTGGTGTCAGCGAATCCGCTTGGCGGCCGGTTCCGGCACCAGTTCGCCGTTGAGGCGGCGGTCGAGATAATCCTCGCATTCGCCCATCAGCGTTTCCACCTGACCGTTGAAGAAGTGGTTGGCGTTGGCGACGGTGCGATGGGTAATCAGGATGCCCTTCTGGGTCTTCAGCTTCTCCACAAGGCCGTTGACATCCTTCTCAGGCGCGACCTTGTCGGCTTCGCCGTTGATGATCAGGCCGGAGGAGGGGCAGGGCGCCAGGAAGGAAAAGTCGTAGGTGTTCGGCTGGGGCGAGATCGACATGAAGCCTTCGATTTCCGGCCGGCGCATCAGAAGCTGCATGCCGATCCAGGAGCCAAAGGAATAACCGGCGACCCAACAGGTCTTGGAATCAGGATGCAGGCTCTGCACCCAGTCGAGCGCCGAGGCTGCATCCGAGAGCTCGCCGGCGCCGTGGTCGAATTCACCCTGGCTGCGGCCGATTCCCCGGAAATTGAAGCGCAGCGTCGTAAATCCGCGCTTCTGGAACATGTAGAAGAGCTGATAGACGATCTGATTGTTCATCGTGCCGCCGAACTGCGGATGCGGATGCAGAATCAGGGCGATGGGCGCGCTTTTTTCCTTGGAGGGCTGGTAGCGGCCTTCAAGACGGCCGGCTGGGCCGTTGAAAATAACTTCGGGCATTGGTACTCCGGGTTTTATTTCGCGTTCGCGCTGCGTTGGATGACAACATGACTTGACTAGTGTTGTCAGCTTTTCTAAAACGCAGTTTAGAACAATTCGAAACTTGCATGGCGATCCACGCATCGTGGAATGTGTCATAAGGCAAGCCCGGCGGAAATTTCAAGAAAAATGAACCGCGGATGCTGAAGCAAGCTCGTCAAGCGCAGGACTGAAGATCATGGCGCCGCCACGCCTTTATCTCGACTGGAACGCCACAGCGCCGCTGCACCCCGCAGCACGCGCGGCGATCATGCGCGCCATCGATATTTTCGGCAATCCAAATTCCGTTCACGGCGAGGGCCGGGCCGCCCGTGCCGCCATCGAAGGCGCACGGCGCAAGGTGGCAGCACTTGCCGGCACCGATGCCGGCAATGTGGTCTTTACCAGCGGCGCGACCGAAGCCGCCAATCTGGTGCTGACGCCGGATTTCCGCATGGGCCGCACGCCGCTCCGCCTTGGCCATCTCTATTTCTCGGCGATCGAGCATCCGGCGGTGCGCGAAGGCGGCCGCTTCGCCAAAGAGAAGATGACGGAGATCCCGGTGACGGAAGCCGGCATCGTCGATCTCGATGCGCTCGGCCTCCTGCTTGATGCGCATGACAAGGCCGCCGGCCTGCCGATGGTCGCTATCATGCTCGTCAATAACGAGACGGGCATTGTCCAGCCGGTCGAGGCGGCGGCAAAGATCGTCCACGCCCATGGCGGGCTCTTCGTCGTCGACGCCGTGCAGGCGGCCGGCCGCATCGCGCTCGATATCGGCAAGATCGGCGCCGACTTCATGATCGTTTCCTCGCACAAGATCGGCGGGCCGAAGGGTGCCGGCGCGCTCATTGCGCAGGGCGAGGCGCTGATGCCCAGGCCGCTGATCCAGGGCGGCGGGCAGGAGCGGGGTCACCGCTCAGGGACACAGAATTCGCTGGCGCTGATCGGCTTCGGCGCGGCGGCAGAAGCCGCGGCAGACGAACTCGAGGCGCGTAATGCGGCGATCGGCGTGTTGCGCGAGCGGCTCGAAGCCGGCATGCGTGAGGTAGCAGCCGATGTGATGATCCACGGTGAGGGCGGCGAGCGCGTCGCCAATACGATCTTCTTCACCCTGCCGGGGCTGAAGGCCGAGACTGGACAGATTGCTTTCGACCTCGAAGGCGTTGCCCTATCCGCAGGCTCTGCCTGCTCGTCCGGCCGGCTCGGCGAAAGCCATGTGCTGACGGCGATGGGCCGTGACGCCAAGCTCGGGGCGCTGCGCATCTCGCTCGGCTTTTCGACGACGGAAGAGGATATCGACAGGGCGATTGCGGCTTTCGCAAAGATCGCCAACCGGCGCAGGTCGGCTGGGGAGGCGGCGTGCCCGCTGTCAAAACTTGCGGAAACGCAAATTTCTGCTTGCCAATCGGGCTGAAAAGTCCCTTTTGGCCTCTTACATGAGGGGCAAGGTAATTGCCCAAACGCTACAAGCTGCCGGACCTTGTATCCGGCGAGATTGGAGAATGAGATGGCTGCGGTGCAGGAAACAATCGACCAGGTGCGCCTGATCGATGTGGACCAGTATAAATACGGTTTCGAGACCGTCATCGAGATGGACAAGGCGCCGAAAGGCCTGTCCGAAGATATCATCCGCTTCATTTCGGCGAAGAAGCAGGAGCCGGAGTGGATGCTGGAATGGCGTCTCGAGGCCTATCGTCGCTGGCTGACGCTGGAAGAGCCGACCTGGGCGCGCGTCAACTATCCGAAGATCGATTTCAACGACATCTATTATTACGCCGCGCCGAAGAGCACGCCGGGTCCAAAGTCGCTCGACGAGGTCGATCCGGAGCTGTTGAAGGTCTATGAGAAGCTCGGCATCCCGCTGCGTGAGCAGGAGATCCTTGCCGGCGTCGAGAAGCCGAAGATCGCCGTCGACGCTGTTTTCGACAGCGTTTCGGTCGTTACCACCTTCAAGGCAGAGCTGAAGAAGGCCGGCGTGATCTTCATGTCGATCTCAGAAGCCATCCGCGAGTATCCGGAACTGGTGCAGAAGTACCTCGGCTCCGTCGTTCCGACCAGCGACAACTACTATGCGACGCTCAATTCAGCGGTCTTTACCGACGGTTCCTTCGTCTTCGTGCCGAAGGGCGTTCGCTGCCCGATGGAGCTTTCGACCTATTTCCGCATCAACGAGAAGGGCACCGGCCAGTTCGAGCGCACGCTGATCATCGCGGAAGAGGGCGCTTACGTCTCCTATCTCGAAGGCTGCACGGCGCCGCAGCGCGACGAAAACCAGCTGCATGCGGCTGTCGTCGAACTCGTTGCGCTCGATGATGCCGAGATCAAATATTCGACCGTCCAGAACTGGTATCCGGGCGACAAGAACGGCAAGGGCGGCATCTACAACTTCGTCACCAAGCGCGGCGATTGCCGCGGCGACCGTTCGAAGATTTCGTGGACGCAGGTCGAAACCGGCTCGGCAATCACCTGGAAATATCCGTCCTGCATTCTGCGCGGCAACGACAGCCGCGGCGAGTTCTATTCGATCGCGGTGTCGAACGGCCATCAGCAGATCGACAGCGGCACCAAGATGATCCATCTCGGCAAGAACACGTCGAGCCGCATCGTCTCCAAGGGCATCGCCGCCGGCGTGTCCAACAACACCTATCGCGGCCAGGTCTCGGCCCACCGCAAGGCTTCGAACGCGCGCAACTTCACCCAGTGCGATTCGCTGCTGATCGGCGACAAGTGCGGCGCCCATACCGTGCCTTATATCGAGGCGAAGAATTCGACGGCGCAGTTCGAGCATGAAGCCACGACCTCGAAGATCTCCGAGGACCAGCTGTTCTACTGCCTGCAGCGCGGCATCCCGACCGAAGCGGCGATCGCACTAATCGTCAACGGCTTCGTCAAGGAAGTCCTGCAGGAACTGCCGATGGAATTCGCCGTCGAGGCGCAGAAGCTGATCAGCATTTCGCTTGAGGGCAGCGTGGGCTGACATGAACGAGACGGACAAGAAACGCATTCTTGAACGTCTGGAAAACATGCGCGGGGAGATATTGGCGAAAATTCGCCCCCGCGAGCAGAGATATGAAACCGAGAAACCGCCGGAGCAGCCCTATGTGTTTCTCCAGCAGCGCATGGAAAAGCCGGGAAAGATCGTTCAGGGGATCCCGGAATTTCTCGAATGGCTTTGGCTCGTAACGGTCGCGGTTTTCCGTGTCATCCGTTTTTTTGGGCGATAGCACCGAGCCCAACATGATGATGTCCTTACAAATTACGCGAGGCTCCGATGAGCTACGCAGAGAAAACGCAGGAACCAAAGATGCTTGAAATCAGAAACCTTCATGCCCGCATCGCCGAAGACGGCACCGAGATCATCCGTGGCCTGAACCTGACGGTGAAGGCCGGCGAAGTTGCCGCGATCATGGGGCCGAACGGCTCCGGCAAGTCGACGCTCTCCTATGTGCTGTCCGGCCGCAGCGACTACGAAGTCACCGAGGGCGATATTCTCTACAATGGCGAAAGCATTCTCGAGCTCGATCCGGCCGAGCGCGCCGCCAAGGGCATTTTCCTTGCCTTCCAGTACCCGGTCGAAATTCCGGGCGTCGCCACCATGCAGTTCCTGAAGGTGGCGATGAACGAGCAGCGCAAGGCGCGCGGCGAGGACGAGTTGACGACGCCGGACTTCATGCGCCGCGTCAAGGATGCCGCCGGCAAGCTGCAGATCAATACCGAGATGCTGAAGCGGCCGCTGAACGTCGGCTTCTCCGGCGGCGAAAAGAAGCGGGCCGAGATCCTGCAGATGGCGCTGCTCGAACCGAAGCTATGCGTGCTTGACGAAACCGATTCCGGCCTCGACATCGATGCGCTGAAGATCGTCGCTGACGGCGTCAACGCGCTGCGTTCGCCGGACCGCGCGGTCGTGGTCATCACCCACTACCAGCGCCTGCTCGACTATATCGTGCCGGATACCGTCCACGTGCTCTACAAGGGCCAGGTGATCAAGTCGGGCGACAAGACGCTGGCGCATGAGCTGGAAGCCAACGGCTATGCCGACATCATCGGCACGGCGGCCTGAGTTTCGGGTGGAAAGGACGACGTCCATGAACATGCAGACGACGAGCCGCCTGACTGCGGCCGAGACGGCGCTGATCGAGGCTTTCAACCAGCAGATCGGCGAGCTGCCGGGCAATGGCGCGGTGACGGCACTGCGCGACCGGCTTCTCGACGACCTGAAGAAGGCCGGCCTGCCGACGCGCCGCATCGAGGCCTGGCATTATACCGACCTCAAGAATCTGCTGCGCACCGTTCCGCAGCAGGCGGGCGATGCCGGCTCGGAGGCTTTGGAGCCGCTCGTTGCTGATGCCACGGTGCTGGCGGTGATCCAAGGCCATTCCAACCAGAAGGCTACGGTCGACGGTCTTGGCGTTTCGGCCTATTCCGAACGTCTGCTTGACGGCTCTGCCGCAGGCGGGCTCGATGCGCTCGGCAGCGACGACGCGGTCGGCCGCATCAATGGCAGCTTCGTGCGCGATGGCTATGTCATCGACGTGCCTGCCGAGACCGAGCTTGAAAACCCGCTCGAAATCCAGTTCATCCATGCGGGCGGGCAGACGCATACGCGCTTGCCTGTGTCCTTCGGCGTCGGTGTCAAGGCGACCGTCATCGAGCGTCACCGCACGGTGACCGGCGATGCTGCGCTGGTGTCCCATGTCACCGACATCACGGTTGGCGAAGGCACGGAACTGACCTGGATCATCCTGCAGGAGCAGGGGGCCGACGATACGCATCTCGGGCAGATCCGCATTGATCTCGGCGCTGACGCCAAGCTCCGGCTTTTTGTCATCAATGCCGGCGGCAAGCTGGTGCGCCAGGAGCTGCATATCAAGGTGACGGGCGAGGGCGCCGATCTGACGTTGCGCGGCATCAATCTGCTCGGGGCAGAAAGCCATACCGACGTGACGATGGTGCTCGGCCACGACGTGCCGAATACCGGCTCTACCGAAGTCATCCGCAACGTCGTCTTCGACCGCGCCAAGGGCGTCTTCCAGGGCATGATCCGGGTGGCGCCCGATGCGCAGAAAACCGATGCCAAGATGGCCTGCAACACGCTGTTGATGTCCGACGATGCCGAATTCTCGGTCAAGCCCGAGCTCGAAATCTTCGCCGACGACGTGCAGTGCGGCCACGGCGCCACGGTGACCGATATCGACGCCAACCATCTCTATTACATGATGGCGCGCGGCATTCCGGAGAACAAGGCGCGGGCGATGCTCGTCAACGCCTTCGTCGCCGAGATCGTCGAGGAACTTGATGATGAAGCCCTGGTCGAGGCGCTGGAAGGCGTGATTTCGGCCTGGCTCGAAAAGCACGCCTGATCGGATATATCAATGGACAAGATAGTGCCGGCCACGCAATACGACGTCGAAGCCATCCGCCGGGATTTCCCGATCCTGGCGGAAAAGGTGCATGGCAAGCCGCTGGTCTATCTCGACAACGGCGCATCGGCGCAGAAGCCGCAGGTGGTGATCGACGCCATCTCGCATGCCTATTCCCATGAATATGCCAATGTGCATCGTGGCCTGCACTATCTTTCCAACGCCGCGACGGATGCCTATGAGGGAGCGCGCGAGAAGGTCCGCCGCTTCCTCAACGCGCCTTCGGTGAACGACATCGTCTTCACCAAGAATTCGACGGAAGCGATCAATACCGTCGCCTATGGCTGGGGCATGCCGAAGATTGGCGAAGGCGACGAGATCGTCCTGACGATCATGGAGCACCATTCCAACATCGTGCCCTGGCACTTCATCCGCGAGCGGCAAGGGGCCAAACTCGTCTGGGTGCCGGTCGACGACGAGGGCGCCTTCCATATCGAGGATTTCGAAAAGAGCCTGACGGAGCGCACCAAGCTCGTCGCCATCACCCATATGTCGAATGCGCTCGGCACGATCGTTCCCGTCAAGGAAGTCTGCCGGATCGCGCATGAGCGCGGAATTCCAGTGCTGATCGACGGCAGCCAGGGCGCTGTGCATCTGCCTGTCGACGTGCAGGATATCGATTGCGACTGGTACGTCATGACCGGCCACAAGCTCTACGGCCCGTCGGGCATTGGCGTGCTCTATGGCAAGAAGGAGCGGCTTTTTGAGATGCGCCCGTTCCAAGGCGGCGGCGAGATGATCTTCGAAGTCGCCGAGGACGTGGTGACTTATAATGATCCGCCGCATCGCTTCGAGGCCGGTACGCCGCCGATCGTGCAGGCGATCGGGCTGGGTTACGCGCTCGATTATATGGAGAAGATCGGCCGCGAGGCGATCGCCCGGCATGAGGCCGATCTTGCCGCCTATGCGGTCGAGCGACTGAAATCCGTCAACTCGCTGCGCGTCTTCGGGACGGCGCCCGACAAGGGCAGCATCTTTTCCTTCGAGCTTGCCGGCATTCATGCCCATGACGTCTCGATGGTGATCGACCGGCAGGGTGTTGCGGTCAGGGCCGGCACGCATTGCGCCATGCCGCTCTTGAAACGCTTCGGCGTCACCTCCACATGCCGTGCATCCTTCGGCATGTATAATACCCGCGCCGAGGTCGATGCCCTGGCCGATGCGCTTGATTATGCGCGCAAGTTCTTTGCTTGAGGAGTGTCCGTGATGAGCTTGGACGAAAGCGAACAGAAGATCGACGTGCGCGAAGGCATCGTGCATTCCAGCATTCCGGCCGATGAGCTGGCACGGCTGAGCGACGACGTCATCAGCGCGCTGAAGACGGTCTACGATCCGGAAATTCCCGCCGATATCTTCGAGCTCGGTCTGATCTACAAGATCGACATCGAGGACGACCGGATGGTGAAAATCATGATGACGCTGACTGCACCCGGCTGCCCGGTGGCCGGCGAGATGCCCGGCTGGGTCGAAAACGCCGTCGGCGCCGTCGAGGGCGTGTCGGGCGTCGAGGTCGCGATGACTTTCGATCCGCCATGGACGCCGGACCGCATGTCGGAGGAGGCGCAGGTCGCCGTCGGCTGGTACTGATACAGTACCGTGGTATTGATCCGTTTACCTCGGAAGACTACATTTGAATCACGAAGCGCCGGATCTTGACCCCGGTTGCGGAAGGAGAATGAGCCGATGGGCTTTGCAATCATGAGCATGACGGACGGTGCTGCGGCTCGCGTCAAGGCGATCGTCGAGAACTCGGGACCGGATGCCAAGGGCGTGCGCGTCGGCATCAAGAAGGGCGGCTGCGCCGGGATGGAATATACCATCGACCTCGTGACCGAGCCCAATGCCAAGGACGACCTGATCGAGCGCGATGGTGCAAAGGTCTGGGTCGAGCCATCCGCGGCTCTTTACCTGCTCGGCACCGAGATGGGGTTCGAGACGACGACGCTCCGCTCCGGCTTCACCTTCACCAATCCGAACCAGACATCGGCCTGCGGCTGCGGCGAATCCGTCGAGCTGAAGCCTGCCGATCTCGCGGCCCTTGCCGCCCAGCGCCAGGGCGAACCGGCGCATTCCTGACAGCTTCAGAGCGGCGGAAAATTCTCCGCCAGCAAGTCTCCGATGAAATCGGGCGTGTTCAGTCGCGCTTGATGCTCATCAGCATTTCCCACATGTCGGCGCCGGTCTCGAAGACCACGGCGTTCGCCTTGTAGCTCTGCTCGGCTTCGATCAGATCGGCCAGTTCGGTGGCAGGATCGACACCTGACGCAGTCGGGCTGACGACGGCCTGGACGCCGCCTGACGCGACGGAGGTGAGGCTGGTGTTCAGCCTTGCATAGCCCGGCGTGCTGCTGTTTGCGATGTTGTTGGCAATTGCGCCGACCCGCGTCGTCTGCGCCCGCATTCCCGAAAGAGCAGTGCTCATAATGCCCGATATGCTCATCAGCCGTTTCCCCAGAACTGGATGAAATTCTTGTACATGCAAGGGCTTAGGGAATGTTGAAGGCGTTGCGTTAGCAAAGACCTATAGGTTCGTGCATCTTAGCATCCATCTGTTCCGGATTGGCACGGAACGGGATCGGGGGCGCGGAGCCATGGCCAGGCTTCGCTATCGCGACGCCACCCAGTCGTGCCAATCGCTCTCGTTGCCGTTGAAGACGTTGAGGTCGATCTTGCCGTCGACGCCTTCGGAAAGGCCGGAGCCGGAATACTGCCAGAACACCCACTTGCGGCCGGGGTAGACCTTGGAGGGATGAGCGGCCACCGAGCGCAGCCAGAAGGGATAGTCGAGCAGCTGACCCTTCAAATTGTCGCGGTAGAAATCCGGCGCGGTATAGATGATCGGGCGTTGGCCGTAATGGCGCTCCAGCTTGTCCATAAAAACCTGCATCTTTTCCCGGACACGTGCGGGAGAGATGCGCCTCTTGCAGCTCGATTCGCCGTTCCATTCGACGTCGATGACGGGCGGAAGAGCGTTGGCTTCCCTTGGCACGTTGCGGATGAACCAGTCGGCCTGCTCACCGCCTGTCCGGCACCAGTAGAAGAAGTGATAGGCGCCGTGTTTCAGGCCGGCTTCCTTGGCCCGGCGCCAGTTCTTCTTGAACATAGGATCAAGGTGATCGCCGCCGTCGGTCGCCTTGATGTAGACGAAGTTGGCACCTTGCCGCCGCAACGTCTCCCAGTCGATCTCGCCCTGCCAGCGCGACACGTCGACGCCGTGCACGGCAAGCTTTCTCGGCGAGGTGGAACCGAAGTTGATAGGCTTGGCATCGCGGAAGCGGTGGCCGTAAATTTGTCCGCGTGTCGGCGATCTCGTGCCGACATCGGGCATTGCATTGCCGGCGGGATTGGCCGGCATCAGCAGCGCGACCGGTTTATCTGTCGGCAGCGGCATGCCGACCGGCCTGTCGGCGGGCACGAGCGCCTGCGGCTCGGGAACTTGTCCAGCCCAGCTCAACGCCTGCTGCGGCGGGCTTGCCTGCGGCGCTGAAACGCCCACCGCGGCGGCAGGAATCGGGCCGCTCGGCTGGGCGATGGCATTGGTCGTTTCCGGAGACGGCACGTTGCCCAGCACATCTTCGGCGCCAGAACTGGCAGCGCATCCCGACAGGATCAGGGCGGCGAGGAGGATTGCTGGCACTGCCGATGGACGCATAAGAACCTGCACGCAAAACAAGGGATCGACGGCGATCCATATTGATGGAAGCCGCCTTTCTAAAAGGCTAACAGAGACTTGCTAAGAAAGGTTAAATTTGATCCCACTGCATAATTTCGCAATTATGTAGGATCCGCCACCCAGACGAGATCGCGACCTTTGAGCCGCAGCGAGCTGCTTTCGACACGGTCCTGCAAGTCGACGACGAGAATTAGCGTCCTGACGGCGCTGTCCGCATTCGTTCGAGAAAACCTCCGAAGATCGCTGCAAGTTCGGTCACGCCGCTATTCAAGGACATCGACAAACGTGGAACTCTCCTGCGCATCCTAAGGGAAGCAGACACTCCAGTGTCGACTTTCGACTGTGCCAGGAAATTCGCGTTGCAAACTTCGAGGTGACCGAGAATTCTCGGCGGTACTTCTGGCATCGGATCGGATAGCAGCGCTCATGTCCGCAGTTGATGCAAACCGGGCGGCCCCCCCGTCTCCGGCTAACGGATCAGGCAGAAAGCCTTGAAGGTCTCGTCCTCGGAGACCTCCCGAAGCTTCTTAAGGGTGAATGTCCGGCTTTCCGGCGACAACAGGTATCAATCTGAACATTCCTTAGACCTAGCAGATCCGCAGGAGCGCGCGTCGATCGGGCGTGCTTTGAATGGTAAATCGATTCTTCAAGAAGACTTTTCTGCGCGAGGCTCAAACTGGAATCGACTGACAACTGTGGGCATTTAGCGCGTATGTTACTGTAACGTACTTGCTATTTCACGGCATCGTGAAAGGGTTTCACATCGTCCGATTTGCAGACCCACTGGCTCAAAAATCTCATGAGGACAATCTTGTCCAAAAAGTATTCGCGGAGCAAGCTCGGGTGACGGGACATGTGCATCGCGCCATAGACACCCGGTAACGTGGTGTTGTCCGCGCCAATCCAAAGTCTTACTCAAGAAATGGAGGACAGCATGACACATATCGGAAGAAAGCTTTCATTTGTTGCAGTTTTTATCACCGCAACCGTCGTCAACGGCGGGAATCTAGCTTTCGGCCAGACGGCGGGCGAAATCCCACCGATCCTGGTTACCCCGGATAAAGTCGAGTCTCGCATTGGTACGCTCGAGTTCAAGGACGGTGCTCCCAGCCCAGAAACTGTCAAAAAGGTTTATGACACGCTTGATTTTACCCGCGCCCTTGACGTGTTCCTCAACAGCTATGGTGGCGCATCGGCCTATGCGATCCGCAAGGGTCTGCTCAGCATCGGCGCGGAGGACAACACGGTCACCCTTTACCCCGAGTTGATGGATTCGAAGTCGCTGTTCCTCACGGCCAATGCCGACACCGTCTACTATTTCAGCATTGTGGATTTGACTAAGGGGCCGATCGTGGTCGAGCAACCTCCTATGGGGGTAGGCACGATCAATGACATGTGGTTTGGCTGGATCATCGATGTCGGGTTCCCCGGCCCCGACCGCGGCGAAGGCGGAAGATACCTGCTGCTGCCACCCGGCTATGACGGTCCGGTTCCCGAAGGCGGTTTCTATGTAGCGCGGTCGAAGACGAACCGGGTCATCTATGCATCTCGCGGTTACCTTGTAGACAACGATCCGAAGCCGACCGCCGAGAACATTAAGAGGAGTATGAAGATCTATCCCTTCGTGCCGGGCGGTGTCGGCACGAGCATCGCAACGGCGCTCGAAGGCAAAGTCAGGCTTGAATCGAACCCGCCGGTTCCTGAAACCAGGTTCCTCGAGGCGAGCGGCAAGGCGTTCAATACGATCCCCCCAAGCGACTATTCGTTCTTCGAGATGATCAACGCCAATGTTCAGGCAGAGCCGGCCGATTCCTACAATCCGGAACTTGCAGGCCAATTGGCAGCCATCGGTATCGTCAAGGGCAAGGAATTCAAACCGGACGACCGGATGAAGAAGATTCTAACCGACGCAGCAGCGGTGGGAAACGCGGCCAGCCGTGCGCTGAACTGGCGTTCCAGCGGCCCCCATCCTGATTGGTCGTACTATCCAGACTCAATGTGGGGAAACATGCTGTGGGAGGGTGGCGCAAATTTCGAAACCCCGCCGCCGATGATTACCAAAGAGGGTCTTTTCGCACCATTGCCGCCGACCGGTGCTCGAACCCTCGACTCGAAAACCGCGTTCTACTTCGGCTACACGCTCGACTCGCCCGGCATGATCATGCGGCTCCCCAAGGTCGGGTCGCAATATCTCATGGGTTTCCTGGACGCCAACAAGAACGACCTCGACGGCGGCAAAACCTACAAGGTGACGCTACCGAAGGACATTCCAGCGGCCGCGTTCTGGTCCTTTACCCTCTACGACAACCAGTCGCGCTCGATGCTCCAGACGCCGCAAGGCTACCCGCGCGCCGGCAGCCAGAGCTATCCATCGCCCGCCGCCGAAGCGGACGCGGATGGCGCGACGACAATCTATTTCGCCCCGACCCAACCCGAGGGCGTGAAACGGGGCAATTGGATCCAGACCATGCCCGGCAAGGGCTGGTTCACGCTCCTTCGCCTCTACAGCCCGCTTGAGACGTTCTTCACGAAGGAGTGGCGGTTGAGCGAAATCGAACTCGTTCCCTAATGTTGGGAATGTGGGAGCAATGCTGACCATCGCGCGGAAGTAGTCTCTTGCGACAGGCGTCCTTTGCTGAAAAGACGCGCGGCGCTGTAGTGCGCCAAATGCGGGCAGCCCCTCCGAAGCACGGGAGGGCCTGCCCGAATTGCTGTTATTCCGCGGCCTCCGCGTAGCTTTCCACCGGCGGGCAGGTGCAGATCAGGTTGCGGTCGCCATAGACATTGTCGACGCGATTAACAGGCGACCAGTATTTGTCGACGCGGAAAGCGCCGGGCGGGAAGCAGGCCTGTTCTCGGCTGTAGGGGCGATCCCATTCGCCGACGAGGTCTTCCACCGTATGCGGGGCGTTCTTCAGCGGGTTGTTGGCCTTGTCCATGCGGCCGTCCTCGATGGCGCGGGCTTCCTCGCGGATCGCCAGCATCGCCTCGCAGAAGCGGTCGAGTTCGGCCTTGGTCTCGCTTTCCGTCGGCTCGATCATCAGCGTGCCGGCAACCGGCCAGCTCATGGTGGGCGCATGGAAGCCGCAGTCGATCAGGCGCTTGGCGACGTCGTCGACGGTGACGCCGGCGCTGTCGACCAACGGGCGGGTGTCGATGATGCATTCATGCGCGACGCGGCCGGTCTTCGACTTGTAGAGCACGTCATAGGCGCCCTTCAGCCGGATGGCGATATAATTGGCGTTGAGGATCGCCACCTTGGTCGCCTGCGTCAGGCCTTCGCCGCCCATCATCAGACAATAGCTCCACGAGATCGGCAGGATCGAGGCCGAGCCGAAGGCTGCCGCCGAAACCGCACCGGAACGGCCGTCGGTCTCGGGATGGCCGGGCAGGTGGGCGGCCAGATGCGCCTTGACGCCGATCGGGCCCATGCCGGGTCCGCCGCCGCCATGCGGAATGCAGAAGGTCTTGTGCAGGTTGAGATGCGAAACGTCGGAGCCGATGTCACCGGGGCGGGACAGGCCGACCATGGCATTCATGTTGGCGCCGTCGAGATAGACCTGGCCGCCATGCTCATGCACGAGATCGCAGATTTCCTTGACCGTCTCCTCGAAGACGCCGTGCGTCGAAGGGTAGGTGATCATGCAGCAGGAGAGGTTCGCCGCATGCTGCTCCGCCTTGGCGCGGAAATCGTCGAGATCGATATCGCCGTTTTCACGCACCTTGACGACGACGACCTTCATGCCGACCATCTGGGCCGAAGCCGGATTGGTGCCATGCGCCGAGGTTGGGATCAGGCAGACGTCGCGATGGCCGTCGCCATTGGCGATATGATAGTTGCGGATCGTCAGCAGGCCGGCATATTCGCCCTGCGCGCCGGAATTCGGCTGCATGGAGAAGGCGTCGTAGCCGGTGACGGCGCAGAGCTTTTCGATCAGGTCGTCGATCATCTCGCGGTAGCCGAGCGCCTGATCGGCTGGCACGAAGGGATGGATGTCGGAAAATTCCGGCCAGGTGATCGGCAGCATTTCCGCCGTGGCATTCAGCTTCATCGTGCAGGAGCCGAGCGGGATCATCGAGCGGTCGAGCGCCAGATCCCGGTCGGAAAGCCGGCGGATGTAACGCGTCATCTCGCTTTCGGCGCGGTTCATGTGGAAGATCGGATGGGTGAGGTAATCGCTGGTCCTGAGCAGGCCCTTCGGCAGGCGGTAGGAAGGCTCGAAATCGGCGATGGTGAAATTGCCGCCGAAGGCGCGCCAGACGGCTTCGAGCGTCGCCGGCCGGGTGCGTTCGTCGAGGCTCATGCCGATTTTGGTTTCGCCGACCTTGCGCAGATTGACGCCTTCGGCGACGGCTGCACGCAGGATGAGGCCCTGCATATGGCCGACATCGACGGTGATCGTGTCGAAGAAGGTCTCGGGTTCGACCTTGTAACCGAGCTTTTCCAGGCCCTTGGCCATCAGCACGGCCTTCTGGTGCACCTGCTGGGCGATCGCCTTGATGCCCTTCGGGCCGTGGAAGACGGCATACATCGAGGCCATGACGGCCAGCAGCACCTGGGCGGTGCAGATGTTCGACGTCGCCTTTTCGCGGCGGATATGCTGTTCGCGGGTCTGCAGCGACAGGCGATAGGCGCGGTTGCCACGGGCATCGACGGAAACGCCGACGAGGCGGCCAGGCATGGAGCGCTTGATGGCATCCTTGACCGACATATAGGCTGCGTGCGGGCCGCCATAGCCGACCGGGACGCCGAAGCGCTGCGAGGATCCGACGGCGATATCGGCGCCCATTTCGCCGGGGGATTTCAACAACGTCAACGCCAGGATATCGGCGGCGACGATTGCTATGGCGCCAGTCTGGTGCAGGCGCGAGATCAGGCCGGTAAAATCATGCACGTGACCGTGCGTGCCGGGATATTGGAAGATCGCGCCAAAGACGTCGACAGGATCGAGATCGGTGAAGGGGTTGCCGACGATGACGCTCCAGCCGAGCGGCTCGGCGCGGGTGCGGATCAGGGCAATAGTCTGCGGATGGCAGTCGGCATCGACGAAGAAGGCCTTGGCCTTCGATTTGGCGACGCGCTCGGCAATCGCCATGCCTTCGGCGGCGGCGGTCGCCTCGTCGAGCAGCGAGGCGTTGGCGACGTCGAGGCCGGTGAGGTCGCAGATCATCGTCTGGTAGTTCAACAGCGCTTCCAGGCGGCCCTGGCTGATCTCCGGCTGGTAGGGCGTATAGGCAGTGTACCAGGCCGGGTTTTCCAGGATGTTGCGCTGGATGACCGGCGGCGTGATCGTGCCGTAGTAACCCTGGCCGATCAGCGAGACCAGCACCTTGTTCTTGTTGGCGGTCTCGCGCAGCTTGTCGAGCGCCTCGCGCTCGGTCATCGGCGCGCCCCAGACGAGCGGCGCCTTCTGGCGGATCGAGGGCGGCAGCGTCGCGTCGATCAGGCCATCGAGGCTGTTATAGCCGATCACCTTCAGCATATCGGTCATCTCGGCCGGCGAGGGGCCGATATGACGGCGATTGGCGAAATCGTAGGGCTGATAGTCGGTGAACTGGAATTCTGTCGGCGTCGTCATTACGCAGTGAGCTCCTTGTAGGCCGCCTCGTCGAGCAGGCCATCGGCGTCCGCAGCGTTTGCCAGCTTCAGCTTGAAGAACCAGCCGGCGCCCTGAGGATCGGAATTGACCAGCGACGGATCTGCAACGATGGCCGGATTGACCTCGGTGATCTCGCCATCCAGCGGACAATAGACGTCGGAAGCAGCCTTGACCGATTCAACGGTCGCGGCATTGCCGTTCTTGGAGAAGGTCGCGCCGACTTCCGGCAGTTCGACGAAAACCAGGTCGCCGAGCTGTTCGACGGCATAGGTGGTGATGCCGACCGTCGCAACGCCGCCTTCGATCTTCAGCCATTCGTGTTCTTCGGTAAATTTCAGCATTGTTCGTCCTCTCTGGAAAAGGTTTAGCGTTTGTAGGTCGGTGTGACGAAGGGCAGGGCGCTGACGGTGGTCGGCAGATATTTGCCGCGCACCTCGGCATAGACGAGCGTGCCTGCCGCAGCATGGGAGAGCGGCACGTAACCCATGGCGACAGGGCCTTCGACGCTGGGGCCAAAGCCGCCCGAGGTGACTTCGCCGATTTCGACCTTGCCCTCGGCATCGGCATAGAGCTTGGCATGGCCGCGCACCGGCGCCTTGCCTTCCGGCTTCAGGCCGACGCGGCGGCGGGCAGCGCCGTTCTCGAGTTCGGACAGGATGCGGCCGGAGCCCGGGAAGCCGCCGGCACGCGCACCGTTGCCGCGCCTTGCCTTCTGCATGGCCCATTCCAGCGCCGCCTCGACCGGCGAGGTAGTCGTGTCGATATCGTTGCCGTAGAGGCAGAGGCCGGCTTCCAGGCGCAGCGAATCGCGGGCGCCGAGGCCGATCGCCTGGACATCGGGATGTTCGAGCAACCGCATGGTGACATCCACGGCCTTGTCTGATGGAATCGAGATCTCGAAGCCGTCCTCGCCGCTATAGCCGGAGCGGGAAACAAGACAGGAAACGTCGTGCAGGCGGCAGTGGCGCACGTCCATGAATTTCATCGCCGCGACGTCGGCCCAGAGCTCGGCAAGAACCGCAACCGCACGCGGCCCCTGCAGCGCGATCAAAGCGCGATCGAGAAGCGTGACGTCGCACTGGTCGCCGATATGGGCCCTGAGATGGGCGAGATCGGCTTCCTTGCAGGCGGCGTTGACGACGACGAAGAGGTGGTCGTCGAGATGGGCGATCATCAGGTCGTCGAGAATGCAGCCGGTGTCGTCGGTGAAAAAGCCGTAGCGCTGGCGGCCTTCGGCAAGGCCTAGGATGTCGACGGGCACGAGGCTTTCAAGCGCCAGCGCCGCATCCTCGTAGCTGCCCGATTTCGCCTTTACGATGACCTGACCCATGTGGGAGACATCGAAGAGGCCGGCTTCGGCGCGGGTATGAAGATGCTCCTTCATCACGCCTGCGGGATATTGCACCGGCATGTCGTAACCGGCGAACGGCACCATGCGGGCGCCGAGCGAAAGATGCAGGGCATGCAGCGGGGTTTTCTTCAGGGCAGCAGTATCGTCCAAAAGACGCCTCCGGGGTTTGCGCCTTCTCGCGAAGGCGCGGGCTCAAATCTGAAGGCGCGGCTGCGCACTTCTCTCCTGAGCCCCCTCTGTCCCTTTGCCTGAGATTGTTATCCCTTCGGCGAGCGTTTCGAGAACGCTTCTCTCCAGAGTTCCGTCTGCCCCTTGCTGGTCCTTTTGCCTGAGAGTTTCCGGGGCGGTTGCTCCTTCGGCACCGGTGGCGAAAGCACCGGCTTCTCCCAACAAGGTTGGCGCAATTATCCGGCGGGTGCAGCGCTTGGCAAGGCCAAATGTCGTGACCGGACAATTTTTTGTCGCCATATGCCGGCTGAGCCCTGATCTACGGCAATCTGCTTTTGCATTTCGCGGGGAAACCGGCTATCGCGACATGCTGTTGAAGGGGATATTATGCGGCAGACCGGACTGAAAGCGACGCTCTTCCTGCGCATGCTTTGCGCATTGAGCCTGCTTTTGCTCGGCCTGGCCCATCAGGCGCCGCAGGCTGTCGCCTCCGAAGCCTACGATAGCGCGGCCTATGTGCTGCCCGACGGCACTTTCGCCTCGCTCTGCATTACCGTGAAGGACGCAGACGGCAAGACCTTCGCCTTCAAACCGAATTGCGAAGCCTGCCGACTGTCGGCCTCCGTCATCCTGCCGATGCCGGATGCGAGCTCCTGGCTCGAGCGCAAACTCGCCTCGCTGATCAACGCGCCGATCGAAATGTCAGCCGTTGCTGGTGCCAGCGCTGTCAGCCGGCCAAATTCCCGCGCGCCTCCCATCCTCGCCTGATCTGCCTTCGCAATCATGAGCAGCATGCCGGTCCGCCCGAGAGAAGTCAGCGGCCGGCGAGGAGACATCCAATGAAAACTATTAAGACATTTGGCAAGACATTCGGGCTTGCCGCCGTTCTTTCCGCGGCCGCCTTTGCCGGCGCCGAGGCGCATGTGACCTTCCTCGACAGAGAGGCGACGCAGGACAGCACCATTCTCGCCACGCTGCAGGTGCCGCATGGCTGCGACGGCAAGGCGACCACGGAAGTGCGGGTCAAGCTGCCGGAAGGTTTCGTCTTCGCCAAGCCGCAGCCGAAGGCAGGCTGGGAGCTTGAGGTGATCAAGGGTGACTACCAGAAGACCTACGACAATCACGGCGACAAGGTGAAGACAGGCGCGATCGAAGTGCGCTGGAAGAACGGCAATCTCTCCGACGATTTCTACGACACCTTCGTTATCCAGGGTAGGGTATCGGGCGTTGAAGCCGGCACCTCGCTCGCTTTTCCGGTGACGCAGATGTGCGGCGATACGGTTGCGGCCTGGGACCAGGTGGCCAAGGAAGGCGGCGATGCGCATGGGCTGAAAAGCCCGGCGCCGCTGTTGAAGGTCGTTGCCGGCGAAGGTGGCCATGACCATGACGACATGGCCGGCATGGATATGTCCGGTATGGCAGGCATGGGCGCTGCGGCGCCGGCCGGCGAAACGGTCAAGGCCGGCGATCTCGAAGTCTCCGGCGGCTTCGCCAAGGCGATGCTGCCCGGCCAGCCGGTCGGCGGCGGCTTCTTCACGGTGAAGAACAACGGCCAGACGGACGATCGCCTGGTATCCGTTAGCTCGCCTGCAGCTGGCGAGGTTCAGATCCACGAGATGGTGACGAAGGACAATGTCATGCGGATGCGGCAGCTGAAGGATGGTATCGCCATCGGCGCCGGCGAGACGGTCAAGCTCGAGCCCGGCAACCTGCATCTGATGTTCCAGAAGGTAAAGACGCCTTTCAAGCAGGGCGATACGGTGCCGGTGACGCTGACCTTCGAAAAGGCCGGCAAGGTCGATCTGGTCCTGCAGGTGCTCTCCGCCCAGGGCAAATGAGAGCAGCGATTCAAAGTGCTATAGCGTCCTTTGCGCATCTGAAAAGACGCGCGGCGCTGTAGTTAAAACAAAAAAGCCCGCGACTGTAACGGCAGTCGCGGGCTTTCGTTTGGAAGGCGATGGCCTCAGAAGTCTTCGTAGGATCGCAGCGCCTGTTTCAGGCCGGCCTGCGGCTGGCGATTGCCCTTAGCCATCAGGTCGAGGGCCACTTCGGTCGACTGGATGATGCTGGAGGGCTCGTCTATTTCGTCAGTGCCTTCTGCCTTCAACTGCCGGTCGGCAACGCGGCGCGCATCGCGTGCGGCGGTGCTCGTCGCGACACGCTGCGGAATTCGGAGGGATTCGAAGGCAATGGCGGCAGTGGTGGCCGATATGGACAGAAGCTGGGTCATGCCGTTACCGTATCGGCACGACCTTGGCGCCATTATAAGAAAATCATCGGCATTTTACCGGATGGTAAGAATTCATTCCTTCTCGATTGGAATCGCTGCGGAGTTGCGATAAATCCGGCTGATGATCCAGGCTCTTCTCGTCGCCTTCGGCGGCGCTATCGGTTCTCTTCTCAGATATTATGTCGGCCAGTGGGCGCTGAGACTCATGGGTCCGGCATTTCCCTGGGGCACGCTCGCCGTCAATGTCGTGGGCTGCTTTGTCATCGGCGTCTTCGCCGAGCTGATTGCGCGGAAGTTCAACGCCTCGGTGGAACTGCGCCTCCTGCTGATCACCGGCTTCCTCGGCGGCTTCACAACCTTCTCGGCCTTCTCCTTGGATGCCATCTCGCTGTTCGAGCGCGGCGAGGCCGTCGCCGGCAGCATTTACATCGCTGCGAGCGTCGGGCTTTCGATGGCGGCCGTCATCGCCGGGCTCGCCGTCATGCGCGCTTTGGCCTGATCTCTTTTCCGGTTTCCGTTTTGCGTGAAAATGCTCTAAAGGCTGCGGCAAGAACGCCGGCTTGGCCCGCGCAGCAATTTCCGAAAGATTTCTTATGGCTGGCATTGAACATATCAAGGTTGAACCCGACGAAGCCGGCATGCGGATCGATCGCTGGTTCAAGGTGCACTTTCCCGGGCTCGGCTTCGGTCCGCTGCAGAAGCTACTGCGCTCCGGCCAGGTGCGCGTCGACGGTGGACGTGTCAAGTCGGATGCGCGCGTGCAGCCCGGCCAAACGGTGCGCGTGCCGCCGATGGATGTCGATGCGAAGCTGAAATCCGGACCGATCGCCGGCAAGGATCTCAAACATTCGACGGATTTCCAACTCTTGTCGCGCATGGTGCTGCACGAGGACGAAAAGGTGATCATACTCAACAAGCCCCCCGGTCTTGCGGTCCAGGGCGGTTCCGGTGTGGCCAGGCATATCGACCAGATGCTCGACGCTTGGACCAGCCCGAAGGGTGAGAAGCCGCGGCTCGTCCATCGTCTCGATCGCGACACTTCAGGTGTTCTCGTCATCGCCCGCACCCGCGGCGCGGCGCAGAAGCTGACGGCGGCGTTCCGCGAGCGCGACACCAAAAAGACCTACTGGGCGCTGGTCAAGGGCGTGCCGCGCAAGCACGAGGACAAGATTTCGACCTGGCTCGTCAAAGAGCCGACCGCCGACGGTGACCGCATGCGCATCGCCAAGCATGGCGAGGACGGCGCCGACCATGCGATTTCCTTCTACCGCGTGCTGGAGACGGCGGCACAGAACCTCGCTTGGCTGGAGATGGAGCCCTATACCGGCCGTACCCATCAGCTGCGCGTCCATGCCCTGCATATCGGCCACCCGATCATCGGCGATCCGAAATATTTCGACGACGATCCGAATTGGGATTTTCCAGGCGGCGTGCAGAAGAAGCTGCATCTGCACGCGCGTCATATCGACATCCCGCATCCCTCCGGCGGCCGCCTGCGCGTCAGCGCGCCGCTGCCAGCGCATATGGTGCAGACCTGGAACCTTCTCGGTCTCGACCTTGCCGGCGCTGAAAGGGACGCCGAATGAAGCTGGCCCTTTTCGATTGCGACGGCACGCTGGTCGATAGCGCCAGTCTGATCCACGAAACCATGCGCAGGACCTTCGACAAGTTCGGCAAGCCGGAACCGCGATTTGAAGACACCAAGGCTATTATCGGCTTGTCCCTCGATATTGCGATCGCCCGCATGCAGGGCAGGCCGCATGTGGAGCAGCAAGACATCGACATGACGGCGCATTACAAATCGCTGTTTTCGATCGTGCGTCAGGATCTTGACTATAAGGAGCCGCTGTTTCCCGGCATTCGCGAGATGATCGACGCACTGGCTGGGCGAGAAGACCTGCTGATCGGCGCGGTGACGGGCAAATCCAGGCGCGGGCTCAAGCTTGTGATGGAGACGCATGGCTTCGATAAGCATTTCATCGTCGCACGCACCGCCGACGATTGCCCCTCCAAACCGCATCCGGCCATGGTGACGGAATGCTGCGATGAAACCGGCATGAATGCTACCGACACCATTGTCATCGGCGATGCGGTTTACGATATGCAGATGGCCAAGGCTGCCGGGGCCAAGGCGATCGGCGTTGCCTGGGGCTATGCCAGCGTGGATGAGCTGATCGCCAACGGCGCTGATGCGATCGCCTACCATCCGAACGAGATATTGCGTCATTTTTCCTGAGGTGAGCCCATGCGCGATCTGCTGAACGACCTTTCCGAAGGCCTGAGCCATCCCGATCCCATCCGCCGCGCGCAGATCCAGATGAAGAAGCCGCTGCCGAAGCGTTTCTATACCGATGTCTCCGTTGCCGAGCACGAGGGTGGTTTTGCGATCACGCTCGACGGCAAGATGGTGCGTACGCCGGCGCGCCAGGTTCTCGCAGTACCGACCGAAGCGCTGGCGCGGCTTGTCGCCGCCGAATGGCAGGCCCAGGGCGAAGAGATCAATCCCGTGAGCATGCCGGTGACCCGGCTTGTCAACACCGCCCTCGACGGCGTTGCCGCCAACGCGCAGGCGATCTTCGAGGATATATTGCGTTTTTCATCCAGCGACCTCATCTGCTACCGCGCCGAGGAGCCGGAACTGCTGGTCGAGCGCCAGGCCGAGCACTGGGATCCCGTGATCGACTGGGCGGCGACCGATCTCGGCGCTCGCTTCATCCTCGTCGAAGGGGTGATGCCTCATGAGCAGCCGCGCGAGGCGATTGCCGCCTTCGCCGTCACGCTCGCGAGATATGATAGCCCGATGGCGCTGGCCGCCCTCCACACAGTCACCACGCTGACGGGCTCGGCGATCCTGGCGCTGGCCTTCGCCGAGAGCCGGGTAACGGTGGAGGAGGCTTGGTCGCTTGCCCATCTCGACGAGGACTGGACGATCGAGCATTGGGGCAGCGACGAGGAAGCCGAGGAGCGGCGGGCCAAGCGCTTTGCCGAGTTCAAAGCCGCAGCCGATGTTTTTTTCGCCCTAAGCGCCTGAAACATATTGCCTTCCAATGCATTATGACGAAGTCTGCGACTCCAACGGGGTGGTGCGGGATTTTGCAATGAATTGGCTGAGGTCGTGTTTTTGCCGGGCGACACTCGTCTGTGTCGCGCTCACGGCCTGCGGCAGCCTCTCGGCCACCAAGCCGGCGGCGCCGGTCTATGATGTGCGTAGCGCCGTCGTTCTCTCAGGTCCGAACATGCCGGCCGAGCTGCTTTCCGGTATCAACGACCGCGTCAACGCAGCGATCAACGCCACCGTGCGCGACACCGTGCTGCCGCGGGTGGTGCTAACGATCCGCGTGGTTTCCGTCCAGAAGGGCCTCGGCTTCCAGAAGGACCGCAACGTCGCCAAGATCAGCATCGACGCGGCCTCGGTCGAGGACGGTTCGGTCATCGCCGTCAGCGCCTTCGACGTCACCAGCATCGCTGCCGATCCCAAGCTTGCCGACGAGATCCTGGCCGAGGATGCCGCCGCAAGGATACGCTCGGTTTTCTCACTCAGCGGGCGCGCTCGATAGCGCGACGCTCTAACCGCCGGATTGCCGCCGCAGCGGCGAGGGAGGTCGCATGAAGGAAATTCTCGAAGAACTGGAACGGCGCCGCGACGTCGCCCGCCTCGGCGGCGGCGAGGCGCGCATCGCCGCCCAGCACAAGCGCGGCAAGCTGACGGCGCGCGAGCGCATCGATCTCTTCCTCGACGAAGGCTCCTTCGAGGAATTCGACATGTTCGTCGAACACCGCTCCACCGATTTCGGCATGGACAAGAGCCGCATTGCCGGCGACGGCGTCGTCACCGGCTGGGGCACGGTCAATGGCCGCACCGTGTTCGTCTTCGCCAAGGACTTCACCGTCTTCGGCGGCTCGCTATCGGAAGCGCATGCCGAGAAGATCATGAAGGTGCAGGACATGGCGCTGAAGAACCGCGCGCCGATCGTCGGCATCTATGATGCGGGCGGCGCCCGTATCCAGGAGGGCGTGGCGGCTCTCGGCGGTTATGCAGAGGTATTCCAGCGCAATGTGCTCGCCTCCGGCGTCATTCCGCAGATCTCGGTGATCATGGGTCCCTGCGCCGGCGGCGACGTCTATTCGCCTGCGATGACCGATTTCATCTTCATGGTGCGCGATACTTCCTACATGTTCGTCACCGGGCCGGACGTGGTCAAAACCGTCACCAACGAGACGGTGACGGCAGAAGAACTCGGCGGCGCCGTGGTGCATACGGTGCGCTCGTCGATTGCCGACGGCGCCTATGAGAATGATGTCGAAACGCTGCTGCAGGTGCGCCGGCTGATCGATTTCCTGCCGCTTTCGAACACGGCGCCGCTACCGGAGATCGAATGTTACCAGTCGGTGACAGATGTCGATGCCTCGCTCGATACGCTGGTGCCGGCGAGTTCCAACAAACCTTACGACATCAAGGAGCTGATTCGGAAGGTGGCGGACGAGGGGGATTTCTTTGAGATCCAGGCAAGCTTTGCCAAAAACATCGTCTGTGGCTTCGGCCGCGTCGAAGGCTCGACCGTCGGTTTTGTCGCCAACCAGCCGATGGTGCTGGCCGGCGTTCTCGACAGCGACGCCTCGCGCAAGGCGGCCCGTTTCGTGCGCTTCTGTGACTGCTTCAACATTCCGATCGTCACCTTCGTCGACGTGCCGGGTTTCCTGCCGGGTACGGCGCAGGAATATGGCGGCCTCATCAAGCACGGCGCCAAGCTGCTCTTCGCCTATGCCGAGGCGACGGTGCCGAAGCTCACCGTCATCACCCGCAAGGCCTTCGGCGGTGCCTATGACGTGATGGCGTCGAAACATCTACGCGGCGACCTCAACTATGCCTGGCCAACGGCGCAGATCGCCGTGATGGGCGCCAAGGGCGCTGTCGAGATCATCTTCCGCAAGGATATTGCCGATCCGGAGAAGATCGCCGCGCACACGAAAATGTACGAGGACCGGTTCCTCTCGCCCTTCGTCGCCGCCGAGCGCGGTTATGTCGACGAGGTGATCATGCCGCACTCGACCCGGCGGCGGCTGGCGCGCGGTTTGAAGATGCTGCGCAACAAGGATCTCGCCAATCCGTGGAAGAAACACGACAACATCCCGCTCTGACCATGGCGCGGGCGAATAAGACCGTCCATTCAGGCGTTTAGCTGCTGTCGAAAAAGTGAACGGATGTCAGCAATCCGTGTGTTCAATCCTTGGCGAGGACAGGTTAACGCTCGGCTGTGTCTTTTAAAGAGGGGTTTTAATGTCAACTTTCGACCGTCTTTCCGCCTATCAGCCCTATGGGCTGGCTGCGCTCAGAATCATCACCGCGCTGCTGTTCATCGAACACGGCACGATGAAGCTTTTCGGCTTCCCGGCTTCGCAGATGTCGGGCTCGTTGCCGCCGTTGATGCTGTTCGCCGCCCTTCTCGAGCTTGTCGGCGGCATCCTCATTCTCGTCGGCCTACTGACGCGTCCGGTCGCCTTCCTGCTGGCCGGCGAAATGGCGGTCGCCTATTTCATGGCGCATGCCCCGAGCAGCTTCTTCCCGGCCGTCAACCAGGGCGACGCCGCGATCCTGTTCTGCTTCGTTTTCCTCTACCTGGTCTTCTCCGGTCCCGGCGCTTTTGCCGTCGATAACCGCAAGACAGCCTGAACGATACACTGAGGGGCGTCGGTGACGCCCCTCAGCTTCATGTCAGGCAGTAAGCTTGAGGCCGGCGATGCCGGCGACGATCAGCGTGATGCAGGCAAGGCGGGAGACACTTGCCTCATCGCCAAGCAGCCAGATTCCGAGGAATACGGTGCCGACCGTGCCGATGCCGGTCCAGACCGCATAGGCGGTGCCGATCGGCAGGTGCTTCACCGCCAGGCCGAGCAGCACGATGCTGATCACCATCGATATGACGGTCAGTGCCGTCGGCATCGGCCGTGTGAAACCCTCGGTATATTTAAGGCCGATCGCCCAGCCACATTCGAAAAGACCGGCGAGAAAAAGCAGAAACCAGGCCATGCGACTCTCCTTGCTCAAGAGCGAGGCCGTCCCCGCGACAGTTGCATCCCAGAGGACGCCGCAGTCGTCTGCGATAACGCCTATATGCGTGAGGAAACGGCCGACTTCAAGTTAGGAATCGGCATGGCTGCCATGCCACCCGTTTCTTGCGAGCCTGTGCGAGCCACATCACGGCTGCCCGCCAGCCTCCGCGGCAAGGCTTTTGGCGCGGCGGCAGAGGCGATCGAAGGTTTCGAGGAATCGTGAGCGGTCCTTCGGGCTGAAGGCGGCGTTGTAACCCTTGCTCTCGCCGGTTTCGCGCAAATGCGCGCCGAGATCGCGCATGGCGCTCGCCATGCCGATATTGGTCTCGTCGAAGACGCGCCCGGTGGGGCCGCTGACGAAGGCGCCGGTCGCGACACAGCGCACGGCAAGTGGCACATCGGCGGTGACGACGACATCACCCGCGCCGGCGCGTTCGGCGATCCAGTTGTCGGCGGCGTCGAAGGCGTTGGAGACGATGACGTTGTGGATCATCGGATCGCGCGAGGGGCGCAGGCCGGAATTGGCAACGAAGGTGACTTCGAGGCCGTGACGTTCGGCGACCTTCAGGACTTCCGGCTTCACCGGGCAGGCATCGGCGTCGACATAGATCATGGGAATATCCTCATGCCGGTTGCGTGGCCTGCTGGCGGACCATATCGATATGGGGAATGCCGTCTTCCAGATATTCCTGCGATGTCCCGATAAAACCGAAGGATTCATAGAAGCGCCGCAGATGGGCCTGCGCCGACAAGGCGATGGCATTTGCCGGATAAAGCTGCTCACAGGCGGTGATCGCTTCGCTCATCAATGCATCGCCCAGACGCTTGCCGCGATGGGCAGGCGAGACGACCACGCGACCGATCTTCGACGCATCCTGCGGCTCATGCGGTTTCAGGATCCGCGCCGAGGCCAGCAGCTCGGCGCCCTCCAGCAGCCGAATATGCAGGGCATCGATATCCTTGCCGTCGAGTTCCGGATAGGGGCAGTTCTGCTCGACGACGAAGACATCGACGCGCATTCTCAGGAGATCGTAGAGTTCCCGCGCGGAGAACTCGTCGAGACCCTTGATGTCGGTTGTGTAGGTAGTCGGAGCCATCAATGGAGAACCATGCTGGGAATGCTCTCGCCGGAATGCATGAGCTCAAGGTTTTCCGTATATGTACGACGGGACGGCTGACTTCAAGCGAGGAATGGCGGGTTGATCTGCTCCTGCCTCCGAGGAAGTCTTCTGTCAGGCAAATTGCATGATCACGGCATCGACGGCCAGGCTTTCGCCGGCCGCAGCATTGATCTTCGAGACGACGAGATCACGGTCGGCGCGCAGCACGTTTTCCATCTTCATCGCTTCGACGATCGCAAGCGTCTCACCGGCCTTGACCTCCTGGCCCTCGGCCACCGCGATGGCGACGACGAGGCCGGGCATCGGGCAGAGCAGGAGCTTGGAAGTATCGGGCGGCAGCTTCACCGGCATCAGCCTGTCGAGTTCGGCATGACGCGGCGAAAAGACCTTGGTCGTCACCGAAAGCCCCTGCCAGTCGATACGCAAGCCGTTCAGAACGGGGCGAATCTGCGCGGTGATGTCGCGACCGCCGACCTTGCCGTTCCAGACAGGGTCGCCCGGTCTCCAATCGGTGACAACATTCTGGCTCCCGCCCTCGATCGCCCCATCGATCGCGATATCCATATCGAAGGGGATGGTGACGAGGCCGTCGAGCAATCTTGCCGTGACGTGGTTGTCGCCGATCTTGACCACCCAATCCTCGCGCAGCGCGCCCGCTGCGGCGCGCAGGCGATCGGCGAAACGTTCGCGGCGGTTCGTCTCGATCAGCGAGGCGGAAAGCGCGATGCCGGCAAGCACGGCTTCTTCCGCCCGGTCCGGTTTCATCGGCGCAAAGCCATCGGGATATTCCTCGGCGATGAAGCCTGTGGAAAGCCGGCCCTCGCGCCAGCGCGGATGTTTCATCAGCGCCGACAGGAAAGGAACATTGTGCTCGATGCCATCGACGACGAAGCCGTCGAGCGCCTGACCCATGGCCTCGATCGCTTCCAGCCGCGTCGGCGCCCAGGTGCAGAGTTTGGCGATCATGGGGTCGTAATACATCGAAATCTCCGCACCTTCGAAGACGCCGGTATCGTTGCGGACGACGACATTGCCGGTCCGTCCTTCCGCTGGCGGCCGGTAGCGCGTCAGGCGGCCGATCGAGGGCAGGAAGTTGCGATAGGGATCCTCGGCATAGAGCCGGCTCTCGACCGCCCAGCCGTCAAGCCTGATATCCTCCTGGGCAAAGGGAAGGGGTTCTCCCGCTGCGACACGGATCATCTGCTCGACGAGGTCGATACCGGTGATGAGTTCGGTCACGGGATGCTCGACCTGCAGGCGGGTGTTCATTTCGAGGAAGTAGAAATTGCGGTCCCGGTCGACGATGAATTCGACGGTGCCGGCGCTCTGGTAATCGACGGCTCTCGCCAGCGCCACCGATTGTTCGCCCATCGCCTTGCGGGTCGCTTCGTCGAGGAAGGGCGAGGGCGCCTCTTCCGCCACCTTCTGGTTCCGCCGCTGAATCGAGCATTCTCGCTCGCCGAGATAGACGATGTTGCCATGCGCATCGGCCAGGACCTGGATCTCGATATGGCGCGGCTCGACCACGAACTTCTCGATGAAGACGCGGTCGTCGCCGAACGAGCTTTTCGCCTCCGAGCGGGCACGCTCGAAGCCGTCGCGCACTTCCGCCTCGTTCCAGGCAATGCGCATGCCCTTGCCGCCGCCGCCGGCCGAGGCCTTGATCATGACGGGATAACCGATCCCGCCCGATATCACTTCCGCATGGGCGGCATCCTCGATGATGCCGAGGTGGCCGGGCACGGTGGATACACCGGCTGCATTGGCGAATTTCTTCGATTCGATCTTGTCGCCCATCGCCATGATGGCTTTCGGCTTCGGGCCGATGAAGATGATGCCCTGTTTTTCCAGTTCAGCGCAGAAGGAGGCGCGTTCGGACAGGAAGCCGTAGCCGGGATGCACTGCCTCGGCGCCGGTTGCCTTGCAGGCGGCAATGATCTTTTCCGCAACCAGATAACTCTCCGATGCCGCGGCCGGGCCGATATGCACAGCCTCGTCGGCCATCTCGACATGCAGCGCGTCCCGATCCGCATCCGAATAGACCGCGACGGTCAAAATGCCCATGCGGCGCGCAGTCTTGATCACGCGGCAGGCGATTTCGCCGCGATTCGCGATCAGGATTTTCTTGAACATCGAGACTCCACCCAGAAATGCATCCCGGAGTTTTACGCACAAAACACCGGAACGCACAATCAGGCTTGCGGAGCGTCAGGCCACGGCAGCTTCTGCGACGGGTTCCTCGTCGACGATGCGCAGCCAGCGGCTGCGCCGCGGCTCGGCATAGTCGCGCAGCTCGACGGCAGCCATGATCCCCGCCCAGTGCGGATGATTGGCGCCGCGCAGCGTTGCCTGCTCGATCTGCTGGAGAACGCCGTATTCGACCGACGAGACCGGGATGGTGCCGCCTTCGGCGACGCTTCTGAAGATGCGCATCGCATAGTCGATGTCCTGGCGGGTGATGCCCCTGCGATCGATGGCGCGCGACAGCTTGTAGCCACCGATATTGTCGGTGATCGCCAGGCGGAGCTGATCGAGGGCGAGCGCTCTCAACTCGACTGGGACATCGGCCGAAATCTCCATGACGTGGAGAATGAGCTCGAGTTCGAGCGCCGAGTTGACGACACCATCGGTCGTGAACATGCGCATGATCCAGGCGACGTTGATTTCATCCAGCGAGCCCTGCGGATAGGTGTAATGGACGATGAAACCGGCGAGCTGCTCCACGAAGAAAGCGTTCCAGTCGGCACATTTTTCAGGGCAGGAATTATTGAGCGCCAACATCGCCACGACATCGTCGGATGTCCGGATACCCTCCGGAAAACTGTGTTTGCGCAACAGTACTATATCTTCGGCCGTCAGCCGATGCTTGCCGGCCACGACACAGGCCGGAAAAGCGAGACGAAATTCGCTCATGTTTTAACTCCAGGCTTCATCATGAAACCGGAGACAGTTTTACCGTCTGCGAATTGACGATCCCTCAAGAAGAGGAGTTAACCCGATATTCCCGAGGTCAGGAAGATCTTAACGATTGCGCCTGCAGCCGCTCGCGCCAGATGATGAAGAGGCCTGACGCAACGATGATGAAGATGCCGATCCATTTGGAAAAGCTCGGGAAATCGTTGAATAGCGCATAGCCGAGAACGGTCGCCGAGATGATCTCGAAGTACTGGAATGGCGCAAGCAGCGACAAGGGCGCGAGACGAAAAGCCCGGACGACGAGCATATGCGCATATCCCGAGATCGAGCCAAGGGCGAGAAGCAGGACAAGGCCGAGGCTGGAGGAGGGCAGAGAGACGGCAAAATCGGCATTGCCGGAACTGTTGCCGAGGAAAAGGGCGGCCGCCATGAACACTGTTCCGCCGATGCCGGCCATCGTCTGCATGGTCAGCGGCGAATCGGCCTCGCCGATGGCGCGGTTGAGGAAGAGATAGAGCGAGAACAGAAAGGCGCAGGCGACCGGTAGCAGCGCCTTCAGGCCGAAAATCTCGTAGCTCGGCTGAATGACGATCATCGCGCCGCCGAAACCGACGACAATCGCCGTCCAGCGCCGCCAGCCGACCTTCTCTCCGAGAAACAGCGCCGACAGGGCGGTCAGCATGAAGGGCTCGACGAAATAGATGGCGAAGACATCGGCAAGCGGCATGTATTTGACGGCGACGAAGAAAAGCAGGCTCGCACCACCATGCAGCGCACCGCGCAACAGGTTCATCCACGGCCGTTGCGCCGAAAGCGCCTTCAGGCCGAAAAGGGCGAAAAGAATCGGCAGGGTGCAGGCGATCTGGAAGAAGAATCGATAGAAGGTCACCTGACCCGGCGACATCGCTTCGAAGGTCGCCATGTATTTGGCGATGGCATCCATGATCGGCAGGATGAGCATGGCGCCGGACATGATGGCCATGCCCTGCAGGGAATTTTGATGGGGCTCTGACATGGCTGCTGATTCTTGCGAGGATGACGCCATCAACCACGGGAAGGCCGGGCAATCAAGCCGAGCAATCGCGAATGGCTTCGAGGTGAAAACGAAATCGTCGCTTAGAGAGCGTTTCCCTGAAGGGAAAATGGTGCGGTCGAGAAGACTCGAACTTCCACGGGTTGCCCCACAGCGACCTCAACGCTGCGCGTCTACCAATTCCGCCACGACCGCATCGTGGTAGGTGCCGATTTGCGTCGGCGGGGCAGCATGTAGCAAAAGCATCTGGGGTGCACAAGGGCGATATGACAGTTTTTTTGAAAACCGCTCACAGCATTTGAATTGGCCCCGAAACGGGTCCATATAGCTGTGCTGCCGCCCCTTTTTTCTGGCATTTCGGGAGAGCGGCAAGGAATGGCCATGCTTCGAACCGATCTCGAATTTTCCATGCTTCCCCAACTCGGAACCCGGCCGGTACGCTGGCGCATCGCCGACGGTCTCGTTCCCTATGAGGAGGCGGTGGAGACGATGGAGCGCGAGGTGGCGATAATCGCCGATGGCGGTGATGAACTCGTCTGGCTCGTCGAACATCCGCCGCTCTATACCGCCGGCACCAGCGCCAATGCGAGGGACCTCGTCCAGCCGAACCGGTTTCCGGTCTTTGCGACCGGGCGTGGCGGTGAATACACCTATCATGGACCCGGCCAGCGCGTCGCTTATGTCATGCTCGATCTGAAGAGGCGGCGTCAGGACGTGCGCGCCTTCGTCGCCGCTCTCGAAGATGTCGTCATCCGCACGCTGGACATGATGAATGTGCGCGGGGAGCGACGTGAAGATCGCGTCGGCGTCTGGGTGCGCCGGCTGGAAAAGCCGTTGCTGGCCGATGGGACGATGGCCGAGGACAAGATCGCCGCCCTCGGCATAAGGCTGCGGAAATGGGTGACCTTCCACGGACTGTCGCTCAACGTCGACCCCGATCTCGATCATTTCGACGGCATCGTGCCCTGCGGGATATCAGCCTATGGCGTGACCAGCCTCGTCGATCTGGGCCTGCCTGTGATGATGGCTGATGTCGATATCCGGCTGCGCGCCGCCTTCGAAGCGGTTTTCGGCGAAACGACGGGCGAAACCTGACGCTTTAGGGAACCGCTCGCCGGGCATGTAGAGATGGATTGAAAAGAGAAGGGCCGATTTCCGGCCCTTTCTTTTATCGAATCCCGGTCTTTTATGGATCAATGCGTCGCGCGGCATGCTTCGGTGCGGGAGGCGCCGCTGTCTGCACCCTTGGTGTGGGAGCCCTTGGGGCCAATCATGCTGTGGCATGGGGGCAGGGAGTTGATGCTGGCCGTTGCGGTCTTGTCGACGACAGGAGACGCCATGGCGCTCGGGGCGAAGCCGTCGCTGTCGTTGGTGTAGTCGCTGGAATAGGCCGGGGCCTTGCGGCTGCTGTAGTGGACAGGAGCGGGCTTCGACATCGGGCTCGGGGCGAAGCCGTCGCTGTCGTTGGTGTAATCGCTGGAATAGGTCGGCTGTGCGAAGGCAGCGCCTGCAAGGCTGACGGCGAACAGGGACGCGGCAAGGGCAAATTTGATGCGCATGGGTCTATCTCCTCAATCTGCTGTTGAACTCGACAACATAAACTCACCCTCGGCACACACGAGTTCGCGCCCCAATTCAGGCAATTTTGTGATAATATGGCGACGCAGCCGCGACCATTTGTCCGAATGAAATCACAGTGTTGTCAACGGAATTGACGTTCTCGTGACAGAAGCCGCCTAACAGAAATTGGCAATTGGTCTCGTGAATAAGACAGTTGTTGCTACAATCGTAAATTGTTAACTTTTGGTAATGTTGAGAACGATCATCAACGGAAGGCGGCAGCCCTCCCGTTGATGATTTGCGCTGTGCGTAATGCGTTAGTCCTCGTTCGGGATATGCGCGTCAACACCGGTCAGCTGCAACTTGTTGCGGACATGATGGACGCCGTCGACCGAAAGCGCGCCGAGTTCGACCTTGCGGGCGATGCCGATCGTTTCCACCGATCCTTTCAGGGTGACGACGTGACCGTCTGCGTGAACCTCGATGCTGTCGATATCAACCTCGGGAATGTTTTCGAGATTGTCGTTCACCCGCGCTTCGAGGTCGTCGCTTTCACCGCGGTCGATTGTATCTGCGCGCAGCGAATCTTTCAGGCGGTTCTCGTTGCCGTCTTCATCCGTGCCATCTATCCGGAAGCCCTTGTTGGGATCGCTGTCGAAATTGGCCGTGGTCTCGCCGTAAGGACGATTATCCGGACCGCCGGTGTCTGCGCCGCTGCCATCGGCATAGGGCCAGCCTTCGTCGAGATTGCGCTCTTCGAGGTCGCGATAATCTTCCTCCCGGGAAAGCTCAGGCTTCTCCCGGGAAAACTGGGTCTTGTCACCGATCCTTGCCATTGCACTCGCTCCTTGTTTCTTTGCTGGAAACGCCGGCAGCGGCGAATGGTTCGGTGCAGACGGCGATTTGTCAGCCGTGATTGTCAGCCCTGTGCCTTCTCCCATTTCTTCACCAGACGGTCGCGCTTCAGCCGTGAGAGGCGCTGCAGCCAGAAAATGCCGTCGAGCTGGTCGACTTCGTGCTGGATGCAGATGGCGAGGAAATCTTCGGCACCGTCCTCGTGCACCGCGCCCTCGGTATCCTGATAGCGGAAGCGGATCGCCCGTGGGCGCGTGATCTCGTCTGTCGCGCCGGGCATCGAGACGCTACCTTCGGTATGGTTCATCATCTCCTTCGAAAACCAGGTGATATGAGGATTGACGTAAAGGCGCACGCCGTCGGCCTTGTCGAGCTCCAGCACCGTGACACGGCTGAAGACGCCGATATGGGCGGCGGTGATGCCGACGCCGGGGGCTGCGCGCATCGTCGCCAGCAGGTCCTCAGCAAGCGCTGTGAGCGAGGAATCGAAGACCGTCACCGGCGCGCAGACAGTTTTGAGGCCCGGATGCGGATAACGCAGAATCGGACGGATGGGCATGGGGCAGGCTTCCTCTGCTTGGACGGGTGAGGAAACTATCGCCGGCCGCGTGCATTGTCATCACGAAGCACGGTTTGCCGCTTTACGACACGGATGCTTTGGGCTAGCAGGGGCCAAGAATTCCGGCTGCGGGAGCCTCGCGCGGGATTCGCTTATCCGCTTGTTGACAATGTGTTTTCGGCCGACATTTGCGAATGCGGCGCGGCAGTCGTTGAAATTCGAACCAGATGCGAGGGCGGCAGATGACGACGACCGATGGGGAAGACCGCATTCGCAGGCGTCCCGATGACGAGGAAGCCGATATCTACGACGAGGACGGCAATGTCCGCGGCGATTTCCTGGCGCTCGTGGGTGCTGCGATCGCCGACCGCGACACGCTGTTCCTGCGCCAGAACGTTGCCCGCCTGCATGAATCGGAAATAGGCGACCTGCTGGAATCGATCCAGCCGGATCAGCGCCTGGCGCTGGTGCGCCTGCTCGGCGACGATTTCGATATGACGGCGCTGACCGAGGTCGACGAGGCGATCCGCCGCGAAATCGTCGACCAGATGCCGAACGCGCAGATCGCCGCCGCGATCGGTGAGCTCGATTCGGACGATGCCGTCTACATTCTCGAAGACCTCGACAAGGAAGACCGGGAAGAGATCCTCGCCCAGCTGCCGTTCACCGAGCGGGTGCGGCTGCGCCGGGCGCTCGACTATCCCGAAAGCTCGGCCGGGCGCCGCATGCAGACGGAATTCGTCGCCGTGCCGCCGTTCTGGACGGTCGGTCAGACGATCGACTACATGCGCGACGAGGAGGATCTGCCCTATTCCTTCTCGCAGATCTTCGTCATCGATCCGACCTTCAAGCTGCTCGGCGCCGTCGATCTGGACCAGATCCTGCGCACCAAGCGGCAGACGAAGATCGAGCAGATCATGCGTGAGACCAACCATCCGGTTCCGGCCGAGATGGACCAGGAGGAGGCGGCCCAGCTCTTCGAGCAGTACGACCTTCTCTCGGCCGCCGTCGTCGACGAAAACGGCCGGCTGGTCGGCGTGCTGACCATCGATGACGTCGTCGACGTCATCCACGAGGAGGCGGACGAGGACATCAAGCGCCTCGGCGGCGTCGGCGACGAAGAGCTGTCCGACAATGTGCTCTCGACGGTGCGTTCGCGCTTCCTGTGGCTTTTGATCAACCTCGGCACGGCGATGCTGTCGGCCAGCGTCATCGGGCTGTTCGACGGCTCGATCGAGAAGATGATCGCGCTTGCCGTGCTGATGCCGATCGTCGCCTCGATGGGCGGCAATGCCGGCACGCAGACGATGACGGTGACGGTGCGCGCGCTCGCGACCCGCGACCTCGACATCTACAATGCCGGCCGCATCATCCGCAGGGAGGCGGGCGTCGGCATCCTCAACGGCGTCGTCTTCGCGACGATCATGGGCGCGATCGCCGGGACCTGGTTCCACGACTACCAGCTCGGTGGGGTGATTGCGGCGGCGATGATGATTAATCTGATAGCGGCGGCCCTTGCCGGCATCCTGCTGCCGCTGCTGCTCGACAAGATGGGGGCCGACCCGGCGATCGCCTCTTCCGTCTTCGTCACGACGGTGACGGACTGTACCGGCTTCTTCGCCTTTCTTGGTATCGCCACATGGTGGTTCGGCATCTGAACCGCCCAAAAATTGACTATTACGTAAAAGTCAATATTATCGTCTGTCCGACGACGGGGAACACATGCCGGTGAACAAATATTATAGCATAACGGAACTGACGCGCGAATTCGGGGTCTCGACGCGCACGCTCCGCTTCTACGAGGACGAGGGACTGATCCATCCGGAGCGGCGCGGGCGCACGCGTCTGTTCCGGCAAGCCGACCGGCGGCTGATCGGCGAAATCCTGCGCGGCCGGCGCATCGGCTTCACCATCGCGGAGATCCGCGAGATCATCCAGGTTTACAAAGAACCGCCGGGCGAACTCGGCCAGTTGAAGCTCCTGATGAAGCGCGTCGACGAGAAGCGCGACGACCTGCGCCAGAAGCGCAAGGATATCGACGACACGCTGGCGGAACTCGACGCTATCGAAGAGACCTGCCTCGGCCGCCTTGCCGAAATCGGCGTCACCACCTGATCACGCGCCGTATTGTCGGTGAACTCATTCAGCCTCGGCGCTGCATTCGGCAGCGATCGTCTGGACCCGCTCGTCGTTCTGTATATCGATCGCGCCCTCCTGCAGCGGCGTGAACAGGGCTTGCGCCTGCAATTTCCCCAGCGTGCATTGGCAGAAGCTGTGGCAGAGCGCTTCGCCTTGCTGCATGACGCAAGAGGCGTTGCATTGCCTTAGGTAAGTTGCGACCGGATCCGGCGCCTGCGGCGCGACGACGAGCGAAATCCCATAGGCGATGGCGATCAATATCGGCTGATGGATCAGATAGAAGGCAAGGCTGTGGCGGCCGAGCCTTGCCGGCCACCAGGAGCCGGTGCCGACGGCGGCAAGCCGGTGCAGCAGCCTGGTTCTGAGGGCGATCGAGGCAATACTCAATCCGGCGAAGAAGGGCGTTGCCCAGGGAAACAGCGGCACATAGTCGTTGGACCGTTCCGGCGCCACGGCAAGGCCGATCCAGGCGAGATAGCGCGGATCGAAGAAGGATGAGCGAAGCAGGCCGGGTGGCCCGAAATTATCGGTGATCCAGGCGGCAAAGAGCGCGAGCGTGGCGATGAGCGTGAAGGCGAGCGGCAGTCTCAAGAAAACGACGCCAATGAGCGTGAGCACCGCGATACAATGCAGGATGCCGAAATAGATCCATTCGTTCGGCATCGCGATGCGCGTGGCGATCGAGATCACCGCGGCTGCCGCGGCGATCATGCCGAAGCGCTTCCAGAAGGAGGGCCAGCGAATCTCGGGCTTGCTCGACAGCACCAGGCTGATGCCGACGATGAAGAGAAAGGTCGTGGCGATCGCTCGGGCATAGATCTTCAGCCAGCCGGTCTCGGCCGTGCCTGGCGCGAGATAGCCCATGAACTCCATGTCCCAGCTGAAATGGTAGCTCGCCATGGCGATCAGCGCGACGCCGCGCGCCGTATCCAATAGACCGATGCGCGGCGGTTTTGCCGCCGCATCGGCTTCCCTTGCCGGCAATGTCATCAAAGTCCCTCGGACAAATCATTTCCGTCGCTCGACGGCCTATCGCGGCGAATAGCAGAAAGGTGGAGATTTGATGGCGGGCCGGTATCCATGATCGCCAGTCGCGCCTGCGAGAAAAATTGCCGGCGTGTCAGCACGAAGATGACGATCGCCGTCGTCAGCATGAAGACATAGGGGTTGATGAACCAGCCGAGATAGCCGATCGACAGGAAGATCGCCCTGAGGCCCTCGTTGAAATTGCTGCCGGCAATGACGTTCATGCGGATGACGCGTTCGGCGGCCCGCTCGGCGGCGATGATGTCGCGCTCGGTGTCACGCATCATCGGGATCGAGCCGAAGAGGATGGTGCAGTAGTTGAACAGCCGGTAGGACCAGCCGAATTTGAAGAAGGCATAGCCGAAAAGTGCTGCCAGGCCACCGACCTTCATCTCGAAGACGGCATGGCCGCCATGGAAGACGAAGGGCAGGTCGGCGAAGACGGCGTCGACCTTCTCCGTCGCGCCGAGCAAAGCAAAGCAGCTGCCGATCGCGAAGATCGAAGTCGAAGCGAAGAAGGCGGTGCCGTTCTGCAGGCCGGCCATGATCTGCGTGTCGATCATCTTCAGGTCGCGGCGCAGCGAATTGTAGATCCATTCCCGGCGCCGTTCGGTCATCGCATGGGTCAGGCTGGTGCGCCCGAAGAAGGTACGGCCATGCAGCAGCCAGGAATAGCCCATCCAGACAAAGGCAAAGAAAGCCAGAGCGATATAATCCGCCGTCGTCATCAGTGATTCAGTCTCCGCATGAACGCGGCCACTATGCCGCAAGTCGGATTATGCCGCATGGCCGAGTTCGGCGGCTTTACGCGGGCTTTCGGCCATGCGGCAGTTCGGCATAATCGAGCCGTCGGGAAACGACAAGGCTTGGTGGATAGCCGACCGGCATCTTCTGGAACGAACGACAGCAATGCGGTCATCCGTCAGCTTGCGGATTCGGGGCGGCGACCCAAAGAAAGAAAGGCGCTACCCCTCCAGCGCCTCAATCATCCCCACCCGCGTCGCATGCCGGCCGCCCTCGAAACGAGCGGTCAGGAACGCATCCACGATATCGAGTGCCAGCCCTTCGCCGACTACGCGCACGCCAATCGAAAGCATGTTGGCATCGTTGTGCTGGCGGATCATGCGGGCCGAGAAAGTGTCGACGCACACGCCGCAACGGATGCCCTTTACCTTGTTCGCCGCCATCATGATGCCCTGGCCGGTGCCGCATAGAATGATGCCAAACCGACAATCGCCGGAGGCGACGAGCCGCGCCGCCGCTTCACCGTGCTTGGGATAGTGTGTGCTCTCCGGCGTTGTCGGTCCGATATCGACCGCTATCCAGCCTTGCGCCGCGATATGACCGGCAATGGCCTGCCGGAGCTGAATGGCGGCGTGGTCGCTGGAGAGGGCGATGCGGTTGGTGGCTGGCATGGAGAAGTGGTCCCGTTTTCCAAAGCAATTTTTCGTTCTGACGATGCACGCTGGCGCGAGGCCAGTCTAGAGGCGCACCAGCAGGGCGCCGCGTTAACCGCTTTTAAAGTCGTGATGGCCAATTCTTCAGGACTGAACCTGAACTCCGAATTCAAAAGTGACCCATGAGTCGGCCGGATTACATCCCGAGTCTTGATGGCCTGCGCGGTGTCGCTGCGCTTCTGGTCGTTGGAGCCCATGTTGGCCTTGTTTTTCCGATCACAGCTCCGCATCTCGTGACGATGGGCGACGAAGCTGTCGGTTTGTTTTTTGCTCTCAGCGGCTTCCTGATGGCTCATCTCTACGGCTCACGGCCGGTCACGAGAGAAAATGTGCTGGATTTTCTTGTGAGCCGCTTTGCCCGCATCTATCCGGTTTACCTGGTGGCCGTCGTTCTCGTAGCGATGCTGTCGAGCATGCAAAATCTGGATTTTGTTCAGCCGATCGCTGGCGGCACGGATTTTGTGCGCCATGTCTTTCTTCTCGGCTCGAGTGGTGTTTTCTGGTCGATACCACCCGAGATCCAATTCTATCTGCTCTTTCCCGTCCTGTGGCTCTGCTTGGCCCAGCCGCACCGCTATAGCGGCATGATTGTCGGCCTCACGGTGGCCGTCGTCGTGGATGGCCTGGTTGAATTGCCAGGCCCGGGAATAGTGCTCGTCTCCAAGCTTCCTTACTTTCTTTTCGGCGCACTTGCCGGGATCATGCATTCCTACTGGAACAGCTGGATTCCATCTGCCCTCACAGGCATTTCAACGCTTTTCCTTCTGGCGGTGTTTTTCACTTACCGGCATATCTTCCCCGGCTTTTCCCCGGAATTTTGGAGCCTGCAAAGTGCCGTGGCCGCAGCCGTCATTGTCGGGCTCGTCGCTCGACAGCCTCCCATCGCAACCCGTGTCCTGGCAGCTGCACCAGTACGGTTTTTCGGAAAGATCAGTTTTTCACTTTACCTTTTCCATGTCCCCACCATGTTCCTGGCGCGTTTGACCTTTGATGCCTTGATGCCCGAACCGGCGCTCATCGTGGTGACGCTTTGCGTTGCGGTCGTCGGGGCATGGTTCATCCATGAGACGATAGAGGTTCCAGGCCGGCGGCTGCTGGTCCTGATATGGCAGGATAATCGCTGGCGTCTGGTTTCGCGCGAAACTCCGGCCGACCAAATGGACCGCGCAATTCTCGACCTGCAGGAGATCGAAAAGCGCCTGCTGCGCGGGGCAACGTCAACCATGGACGATCAACGACAAATCTCGACGACGCCCGAACCCCGGGATGGCGCCGACGGCACGGTCATTCAAGATGAACGCGACGAGAAGCGTCGCGCATAGCTCAGCTAAGCTCTTGGGCGAGTCCGATGAGAAGCCCTCCAGGCCCGCGGATGTAGCAGAGCCGATAGGTGTCTTGATAGTCCACGACTTCGCCGACGAGCTGCGCGCCGCGCTTGCTGAGCCTCTCAAGCGTCTCGTCGATGTCATCAAGGGCGAACATGACGCGGAGGTAGCCTAGAGCGTTCACCGGGGCATTACGGTGATCCGCAACGGCAGGCGGCCTGAGGAAGCGGGAGAGCTCGAGCCGGCTGTGGCCATCAGGCGTGCGCATCATGGCAATCTCGACGTGCTGATCGCCCAGTCCAGTGACACGTCCAGCCCATTCTCCTTCGATCATGGCCCGCCCTTCGAGCTCGAGGCCGAGGTCGCGAAAGAAATCAATCGTCTCTTCGAGGTCATCGACGACGATTCCCACGTTGTCCATCCGTTTGAGCGCCATGTGTCCAATCTCCCAATCTGCAAGGTGTCGTCTAGCATCGACGTCAGCAGGACATTGGGAGTCGGGGCAGACTGTCAAGATAAGGCTACCAGTTCTTCCGCCGCATAGGTTTCATTGAATGCAGCAATGAGTGGCAAGGCGGACCACTTGGTTTAGGGCATGACCCCGAAAATCGGATTCGATTTTCGGGAAGGATTATGCGCACACTCAAAGTGCCTGCGCGTCCTATTGGACACGCGGCGCTCCAGTGTGCAGCCGGAATGTCGCACCGGCTCCATGCGATGTCGGTGTGCTGCACGGATTCGAAACCGACCTCGCTTAAGCTTGCATCCTCGTATTCAGAAGGCGCACCCATGTTTCTCTCGGTATTCGATGTCTTCAAGATTGGTGTCGGGCCGTCGAGCTCACACACGATGGGTCCGATGTCGGCGGCCAACCGGTTTCTCGAGCTGATCCTCTCGAACGAATGGCCGCGGCCGTCATCTGGCGCGCAGGTCACAGCCATCAAGGTCAGCCTGCACGGCTCACTCGCCCATACCGGTATCGGCCACGGCACGGGCAGGGCTGTCATTCTCGGGCTGATGGGCGAGGCGCCCGACAGCGTCGATCCCGACAAGATGGACGGCATCGTCGACACGGTGGAGCGCACCGGCCGCATCACGCCGGAGGGCCATCCCGCCTATCAATTCCAGCCGAAAATCGACCTGATCTTCGACAAGAAACAGCCGCTGCCCGGCCATGCCAACGGCATGGTCTTTTCCGCCTATGACAGGGACGGCCGGCTGCTCGTCAAGCGCATCTATTATTCGGTCGGCGGCGGCTTCGTCGTCACCGACACCGAGCTGGAGCAGATGCGGGCGAAGAAGAACGCGCCCGGCGGCACGCGTGTGCCCTATCCCTTCTCCACCGCCAAGCAGATGCTCGAGATGGCGGAGCGCTCGGGGTTGTCGATCGCCCAGATGAAACGGGCGAACGAGGAGAGCCAGCGCAGCCAAGAGGCACTCGACCAGGGGCTTGACCGCATCTGGGAGGCGATGCGCTCCTGCATCGAGCGCGGCCTCAAGGTCGAGGGCATCATGCCGGGAGGCCTCAACGTCAAGCGGCGCGCGCGCAGGATTCACGACAAGCTGGAAGAGGAATGGCGCAGCAACCGCATCAACCCGCTGCTCGCCAACGACTGGCTGAGCGTCTATGCGATGGCCGTCAACGAAGAGAATGCGGCCGGCGGGCGCGTCGTCACGGCGCCGACCAACGGGGCGGCCGGCGTCATTCCGGCGACGATCCGCTATTACGAGCATTTCCACGAGGACTGGGACCAGAACGGCATCCGCGACTATCTGCTGACGGCAGCCGCCATCGGCGGCATCATCAAGCACAATGCCTCGATCTCGGGCGCCGAGGTCGGCTGTCAGGGCGAAGTGGGGTCGGCGGCGGCGATGGCTGCCGCGGGCCTTGCCGCGGTCATGGGCGGGACGCCGGAGCAGATCGAGAACGCCGCCGAAATCGCACTCGAACATCATCTCGGCATGACCTGCGATCCGATCGCGGGCCTCGTGCAGGTTCCCTGCATCGAGCGCAATGCGCTCGGCGCCGTCAAGGCCGTCACGGCGGCCTCGCTCGCCATCAAGGGCGACGGCCAGCATTTCGTGCCGCTCGATGCCTGTATCGAGACCATGCGCCAGACCGGGCATGATATGAGCGAGAAATACAAGGAAACCTCGACCGGGGGACTCGCCGTCAACGTCGTCGAATGCTGAGTTTGTGGATGCCGGATGCTTGGTGCTTGACGCTCGCTGCCAAAAAGATTTCAACGGCAGCATGGCATTGCATCTCATCAAACTCTGTGTCGGCGCCGACTCGATAGACGACCTGCGCGAATGGGTGGCGGAACGCTCGCTGCGCGCCATCGCCGCCGGGCTCGAGCCGCATTCGGTGCATACGACGCGCATGGCGCCGAAGCGTATGGAGGAACTGCTTGACGGCGGCTCGCTCTACTGGGTGATCAAGGGGCAGGTGCAGGCCCGGCAGAAGCTGCTCGACATCGAGACCTTCACCGACGGCGAGGGGATTTCGCGCTGCCGCCTGATGCTCGGCCCGGAGGTCATAGAGACGGCCGTACAGCCGAAACGTCCCTTCCAGGGCTGGCGTTATTACACTGAGGACGACGTGCCGCGCGACCTGACAAGCCTCGGCGCCGGCATTGCCGAAATGCCCGCGGATCTCCGCCGCGAGCTTACGGACCTTGGTCTGCTCTAATCCCCGAAAATCGGAGCCGATTTCCGGAAAGGTTCATGTGTGGATTGAACGTCCTCCGCGCGGCCTTTCGGGCGCGCGGTCCTGTGCAGTTCAGCGCAGGCGCAACTGCACCGGCGCGCTGCCGTCCGGCGAGGTCACATGCAGATGGATGCGGGCTTCAGGCTGGGAATAGCGCCAGGCGCGTGCACCATGGCACAGCAGCAGATTGATGAGATCCCGGGTCTTCGGAGACTTCGCCTTCGGCCGTTGCAGGCCGATCTCGGCGAGGCGCAAAGCCGCCTCGTGCAGCGGATGCAGAGATGAGCGCCCCTTGGCCGCCATGCGACGGTCTGAAGGCATTCCCGGAACATTCTCATTGATCGCCATTGTTTTCCCCGTACGCAATACTGATCGAGTTCAAGAACGGTGGCCGGAAACGCAAACACCGATTCCGGCCGTCACCGATGCCGCCGGCCATCTTGCAGGCAGCATCGAATAGCTCATTGGGCAGCCGCCCAGCACTTGATGCCGGCCTTCTTCAAGGCCTTGCAGGCGTTGACGGCATCGCGCTGATCATCGAAGCCGCCGAAGCGGGCGCGGTAAAGCTGGTCACCACCAGCGGCGTAGGCGACCGCGAAAGGTTTTGCCGAGGCCAATGCCTTGCCGCCCTTGCTCTTGGCGCCCTCCAGGAGGTCCATGGCCATCTGCCGGCTCGGCGAGACGCCGACTTGCACCACCCAGCCGGTCGGACCGTTGCTGGTTGAAGCAGCACGAGTCGGGGAGGGAGTGGTCGACGCAGTGGTGAGGTTATCGACCGACGTCTCGCCCTGTTCCGTCGGCATAGATGCGGGCGTCGGCTTTGGTGCGGCGACCGCTGCCTGCTGCTTGAAGGTCATGGTCTTGACCTTGGTCGGCGCCGGCATCGGCTGGGCTACCAGCGGATTGTCGGAATTCGGCGCAGCGGTCTCGGCATAGGCGACCTCGGTCTCGGCGACCTGATAGCGCGCATCCGGCAGCGGGCCTTTGTGCGGCAGGCTGAGATCGGCAGCGGCTGCCGAAACCGGCGGCTGGGCTGCGGTGATGGTCTTCGCCATTTGCTGAGCCTTCTTGGGCTGGACCGGAGCCGGCGTCACGATCATCGCCGGGGCAGGGGCTGCCTGGGCGATCAGCGCCGACGATCCGCCACGGCTCGATGCCTTCGGCAGATAGGTGGCGATCAGATTGCGCATCTGGGCATCGCGGGCAGGCGTCGAGGCGCCACCCATCACGACGCCGACGATCGTTTTGCCATCGACCTGCACCGAGCTGACCAGATTGAAACCGGCAGCCCGCGTGTAACCGGTCTTGATGCCGTCGACGCCGCGCACTGAACCGACCAGGCGGTTGTGGCTGCGGATCGTCCGGCTGCCGAACTTGAAGGCACGGGTAGAGAAATAGCCGTAATATTGCGGGAAATGCTGGCGAAGGGCGATGCCGAGGCGGGCCTGGTCGCGCGCTGTCGTCATCTGCGCCGTATTCGGCAGGCCGTTGGCATTGCGATAGGTGGTGCGCGTCATGCCGAGCGCATGCGCCTTGGCGGTCATCAATTGGGCGAAGCGATCCTCGCTGCCGCCGCCCAGCATCTCGCCGAGCGCCGTTGCCGCATCATTGGCCGACAGGGTGACGAGACCGAGAATGCCCTGCTCGACGGTGATCGTACCGCCGGCGCGGACGCCGAGCTTGGTCGGCGCCTGGGCTGACGCATGGGCGGAGAAGGGAACCGGCGTATCGAGACGGATGCGACCCTGCTCCAATGCCTCGAAGGTCATGTAGAGGGTCATCATCTTGGTCAGGGAGGCGGGGTATTGCAGCCGGTCGGCGTTCTCACTGTAGAGAACGTTGCCGGTCTTGGCGTCGACGACGATGCCTGCATATTTCGGATTTGCCGCTTCCGCGTCGGCATTCACCGAATCGACCACAACGATCGTGATGGCCACCGAAAGGACCGCCAGCAGCCTTGCGAAAAAACTGCCGGATCGGGACGATGATACGGAGGAGACTGACCTTGACACTATTCCACTCTTCGCTTGCATTTCAGATATTTGGCACTTCAGTTTTTGGCAGGAACCGCACACCTCCCGCCGCACAGCTCGTCTTCTAAAATTACCGGTTGGGCGTTACCAATCCGTTTATGATGAATCCTTTATTTCGCTGTCCGGAGAGCATTTTAGGGACTTGTCGCAGAACGGTTCACAAGACGCGCGTCTACAAAGGTGCGGATAGCGGCATCAATATGTTCCCAGTCGTCGAGATGGCTGCTTGAGAAGCGGTAGAGAACGCTGAGATCTCGACCGACTTTGATATCGCGCTGACAATCTCCGCCCGCTGCCTTATCCGGGGCTGACGGCAATATGCAGCGCACGACGTAATCCGGCCCGCCCTTGACGGGCGCCGTCAGCAGCACCTCGTCGCCGTAACCCGCATCGGCGCGAAGACGGTGCAGCGTCAGCCCGTCGCGGAAGGGCTCCGCAGGTCCTTCGAGCAGATGCGAATAGATCGGCTCCAGCCGCCCGGACATGTCGCGCGACATGGTGCTCTGGGTGATCTGCAGGAAGATCAGTCCGGAGGATTGAGCGATATCGTCGAATCGTAGGTGATTTTCCTTGCCGTAACCCTGCATTTCAGGCCAGGCGAGGTAGAGATCGACGCGCTCGGCGGCGCCTTCATGCCTTTGACTCGGGAAACGGATGACATTCTCGGGGAATTTCACGGTGTCGCGGCCGATGGCCAGCTGGATTTCCACCGTGCTGTCGGTGTTGCCGGCAAGCGAGATATGCTGGCCGAACCAACGGCCGCCGATGCTGATGGCAACAGTCAGGACCGCCATGACTGAGATCACCGCCATCGTGCGGAGGAGAAACCCCATGGAAAGAAGCGGCTGCTCGTCGGGTGCGCTGTGCGCGGCATGGCTCATGGCGGTTCTTCGCGTTTCGGTCCGCCGCAGGAAGAACATGAGCCGCCGGTGCCGATGATGATTCTCATCGCGATGATCTGACCGGCAGGGTTAATAATTCGCTAAGATGCTGGTGGGCTAAGCCCCGAAAGGGGGCGAGCCGTTCCCGGGACAGCGGGAACGGCTCTTGGGCACCGGTCGGGGACGGGATGCGGGGACTGACCGGGCCGCAGGCAACAACCGGCAATGGCCGGCAGGCTGTTCTTACTTGACGCTACCGACTGCGACAGCGCGGCCGTCCTGAAGCTTCGACCAGCGGGCCGGATCGTCGGCGGACTGGCGCTTCAGATAGGTGTATTCGGTGTCCGACCACAGCAGAACCTTGTTGCGCATGTTGTCGAGAATGAAGTCGCCATGATCGGTACGAACAGTCAGCACGGCATGGCCTTCGCCATTCGGCTGCAGCACGACTGTTATCAGCGTGTCGGACGGCGAGAAACCGTCGTCGATCAGCATCTTGCGCTTCAGCAGGGCGTAATCCTCGCAGTCGCCTACGGTGCGCGGATAGGCCCAGCGCTCCTCGACCCCGTAGATCTGCTCATCCGTCATCGGCTGGATCGTCGAATTGACAGTGTAGTTGACCTTGAGAATTTCCTTCCAGCGATCCTCTGTGAGAATGGCCGGTCCGGCATCGCCGCCGACTTCGACACATTCCGTCGGATTCGCCTTGCAGAATTCGTAGTGTCCGATCGGCGGGCTGGCATTGCCTGCCAGGGCCATGCTGGCGGGCATCGCCTGTCCCGAACCCGCCATTGCCATCATGATGGCACCGGCCAGAAGGCCGCCTTTCAGGATGTTCGCAGTTGTCATTGCCGTCTCCCCGTAAGTTGAGGTGACAATGGCACAGACGTTTTTATCTCACGCAAAATTACGTAATATAATTAAAGGCTTAGTTGATTCAAATGCCGAGAAAACTCGACTAAAAACAGATTCGAATGCGCATAAAATTTGACGCGGATTTGTCTTGAAATCGATTAAAATTGTAATCGACGCAACAAGGCTTTCGCCCGCGAAAACGCTGCGTTGCCGTCCTGATGTTAAGGATTTTCGTTGAGCCGGGTAAATCTCAGCAGTGTGCTGGCGATCTGCGGCAGCGCGTAGCCGACCGGCGATGCCGCCGGAATGGGCCGATTCGGCTGGTTCAAAAGCAGAATATCGCTTAGATCGCCGATCCGGGCGGGAAAATTATTTTTGAGGAAAGTCGCGAAATCGATCGGTGGCAGCCACAATCGCCGCGCTCATATCGGGATTTGCGGTGGAATGGGCAGCATGCGGAAGGATGGTGAGCTCGCTTTGCGGCCAGGCGCGGGCCAGTTCCCAGGCGGTGACGAGCGGCGCCTCGATGTCGAGCCTTCCCTGCAGCAGGATACCGGGAATGCCGATGAGCCGAGCGGCGTTCTTCAAGAGCTGGCCGTCCTCCAGCCAGGCGCCATTGCTGAAGTAATGGGTGATGATGCGGGCGCGCGTGAGCATATAGGCCGGATCGGCCCAGCGGCGTGGCAGGCCTTGGGGATCGGCAAGCAGAATCGAGGCCGCCTCCCAATCATGCCAGTCACGCGCCGCCTTGAAGCGCGTTTCCGGATCCGGATCGTTGAGAAGACGATGATAGGCGGCGACGATGTCCTCGTCTCGTCCTTGGCTGTCTGCGGGAATCACCTGGCGGAAACGGTGCCATTCCTCCGGAAAGAGTGGCGCCATGCCGCGACAGAGCCAGTCGATTTCCGAACGCCGGGTGGTGGTCACGCCTGACAGGACGATCGCTGCGACGCGCTCCGGATGGGTTTCGGCATAGGCCAGCGCCAGTGTCGAACCCCAGGAATTGCCGAAAAGGAGCCAGCTGTCGATGCCGAGTCAGCTCTTTATCCCGAAATCGAACCCCATGATCATGGTCAGCTCGATACGGGCGACGGCAATCTGATCTATTGGGAGGTCTGCGGCAATCCGGCGGGCAGGCCGGCGCTGGTGCTGCATGGCGGGCCGGGCTCCGGCTGCTCGACCGCGGCGCGGAGCTATTTCGATCCCGACGCCTACCGAATCATTCTGTTCGATCAGCGCAATTGCGGCCGCAGCCTGCCGAGTGCTGCCGATCCTAAAACCGATCTCTCCGTCAATACCACCTGGCATCTCGTTGCGGACATCGAGCGGCTGCAGGCCCATCTCGGACGCGCCTCTCGAATTAAGGCGGGCCTTATCCGTCATATCCGTGACGAATGGATGACGACGGGCGAGGGCAGGGCATTCCCGGACGCAAAATCACTGCACAATTTTGCGCAACCTTATTGCGTGCCGATCGGTGTCGCAGCTTGTTCCACTCATAATGTTGTCTAACGACTGGGTGGAACGACTTGCGACAGGATTTCGCGGCTTCTTTCCAAAGCCAGATTCGTTGCCGCTTGCAAATCTCCTGCCGTGAAGGGCGGGCGTTTTCAACGCGACCTGACCGGGTGCGCACCGGAGGGCAGCGTCATTTCAGCAGCTGTTAAAGGAATTCGCGCAGCGTCTCGCGGGACTGGATCGACAGGAATTCGATCGCCACGCCTTCGACGAAGTGGCGCACGACGCGACCACGCATATTGCCGAGGCGCACGGCCGTTCCGATCGAAGGGCGCATCTCGACGTCGACGGCAGCGCCCGACAGCGAAAGGTCCATGATGCGGCAGGAATAACGCGTGCCGTCCTCGAGCGTCAGCTCGGTCTTCGTGTCGCGTGGCGTCAGACGGTCGTGGCGGCGATCCTCGGGCAGGCCGAGCTCGTGCTTGTTGGCAAGCCAGGTGAGCTGGGCCGCGAGCTTCTCGCGCTTCCGGTCGGTGGCATTGATCGACATGGTGAAACCGCGGCCATCGATCGTCTGGACATAGCCTTCGACGCGGCCGAGATGGTCAATATAGGCGACGACGCGTTCGTTGGCGCGCGGCCGGCCGAGGCAGGTGACGTACATATCGCCAGGCGACATGTCGATCACCATGCATTCGAATTCCTCGTAGTTCGCAAGCATCAGCCGGCCCTGCATGTTGATGGGCACGCGCTGAAAAACGCCCTGTTCAGGGCGCGGCGCAGGTCGTTGCGTCTGAGCTGGCTGGAACGAGTGCATCAAAGGGCTTCTTCATGAAAATCGCAGAGACCGATCTTTACCCACAATCCATTAACAGAAGGTTGTTTTGCCCGATCCCCATATAGCGGAAAACGAGTATGCCGGATGTGCCGAAATGGGATTGTCAGCGCGCCTCCGCGCTCAGCAGCTGCGACACCATGCGGCGCATGACCTGGCCGAAATGGATGCTTTTGCCAGCGACGATCCTATTGATGGGGCGCGGTTCGGTCGGTGCTGCCTTGTCGAATTTTTCGGGCAGCAGGCGGCTGCGGTCGAGCGCCAGGAATTCGAGCGGCACGATCTCCAGCCAGCTCGCGGCCGCTGCCGGCGCGATCGCGCCGAGCAAACGGTCGCAGGCGCCGTCCGGCGAACGCAGCGGCATCATGATAATCTCGAAGGAGGCCTGATGACCGACAGTGCTGTAGCCGGTGGCGTTGAACAGGGCCGGCATGGCGTGGTCCATGACGCCCATCGCCGTGCGTTCGATGTCCGCGAGCTGACCATTTGCCCAGAGAGACGAAAAACGTTCGCCGCGCAGGTCACGCCCAAAGAGATCACAGATGCGGGTGCCGGCGAGCCGGAAACCGATGTCTCCGCCCTCGCGCTTCTCAAGAATGAACAGACTTTGGAGCAGGTGGGGGACGGCGGAGGGTTCGACCTGTGATTTCAGCGGCGCATCGGCAGCGCCGCGGATACGGTTCCAGTAGTCAAAAATTTCGATGGTCGTTTGCACACGCATTTCACACCAACCTGTCCCATTCCGGAGCATTTTCGGGCAGTCATTGCCCTTACAGGCTCTACCTTGCGGATTTCATGCCAGATCCCGGCGGTTAAGGTTAAGAGATGGTTTCGGTTGAGATGCAGTGCCCGTCGTGACACTGTCCTGCCATCGCTTCGACTTTCGAAGTTCAGCACAACCTGCCCGGGCCGAGGTCTTTCCTGGAGCTCCCGGTACGCCGTCCGGCCCTTCGGACGGCTTTTTTTTTGACAGTCGCTCCTGTATGGCTGTGGCCTCAACGAGGCAAAACACAGATGAATGAGCAGACGGCCGAGCCGCATAAGGCGCCCGAACCTCCCGAGGTCCAGCCGCCGGCACGGCGACCGCGCGAACCGGTCTTCAACCTTCCGCCGGCGCTGTTCTTCAGCCTTTGCCTGCTTGGTGTCATTTATGCGGTGCAGGAACTCCTGCTCTCCGACGATGCGATGAACTGGCTGTTCTTCACCTTCGGCTTCGTTCCCGCCCGCTATGTGATTCCGCTGTCGCAGCAGGGGCCGGAACTGTTCTGGACGCCCGTCACCTATTCGCTGCTGCACGGCAGCGTCCAGCATATCCTCTTCAACGCCTTCTGGCTGATGGCCTTCGGCGCGCCGGTCGTGCGCCGCATCGGGACGCTGCGTTTCGTGCTCTTCTGGGTTTTTTCCGCCGTCGCATCCGCCATTCTGCACGCGGCCCTGAACTGGGGAGACGTGTCGCTGCTGATCGGTGCGTCGGGCGTCATCTCCGGGCTGATGGGGGCCGCCTGCCGATTCGCCTTTCCGGCCGAACGGCGGCCGATGCTGCCAGCGCATCTCAATCCCCGGCTTTCCATCGTCGAGGCGCTGAAGAGCCGCACCGTCATCATCTTCATGCTGCTCTGGCTGGTCGGCAATGCGTTAATCGCTGTCGGCATCCCGCTCGTCGGCGACAGCGACCAGGCGATTGCCTGGGACGCGCATATCGGCGGCTTCGTCTTCGGCTTCCTGCTGTTTTCGCTGTTCGACCGGGCGCCGCGCCCGCCGGTGATGGAACCTGACGGAACCGAGAAGGATGTGTTGCAATCCTGAGCCGGGCAGTGCACCATCGACCTATATCCGTGCCGGGGGGAGAAACCGCCGCGGATGCCTGTGACAAGTGTTTCACGGACATAGGAGGTTCGAATGACCAGTTCAGTCAAAGCAATCCTCGACCTGAAGGGCAGGGACGTCGTCACCGCCGGGCCGAACGCCACCGTCGCCGAGGCGGCCGCCATCCTCAGCAAAAAGAAGATCGGCGCCATCGTCGTCGTCGGCATGGAGAACCGGATTTCGGGCATGTTCACCGAGCGCGATCTCGTGCATGCGATCGCCAAACACGGCAAGGAAGGCCTCGACCAACCGCTGGCTCAGGTCATGACCGCAAAGGTCTACCGCTGCCATGAGGAGACGACCGTCAACGAGTTGATGGAACTGATGACCAGCCGACGTTTCCGTCACGTGCCGGTGGAAAGCAACGGCAAGCTTGCCGGCATCATCTCGATCGGGGACGTGGTGAAATCGCGTATCGCCGAAGTGGAGCGTGAGGCCGAGGAAATCAAGGCCTATATCGCCGGCTGAGGTTTTCGCGTGCTTCGCTAGACTAGTCTCGTCGTCCCAAACCGCCACGCGCTTTTGGACGACGTGCATCAGGGGTTGCTTGCGTAGACTTCCTGCATGCGCTTGATCTCGGGGAGCCGGGCTCTGGCCTCCTCGTAGCCGCGTTCGATCGCCTCGCCGGCCCGGTGGAATTCGGAAAGGCCGATATAGCTGAGACGCGGCTGCAGCGAAATATCCGGCGGGTCGCCGGCAAGGCGGGCCCGGGCGATCCTGTCCTGGATGATGTTGAAGGCCTGCACCATGACGCCGGTCATGCCGAGGCGCGCATAGGGCGCCTCTTCCTGTTTCTGCACTTCCTGCGGCGAGAGGCTGGCATTGTGCCGGACGACGGCCGAGCGGCCGTAGAGATCGTAGTTGAGATTGACGGCGACGACGAGCGGCTGTTCGTAGGCGCGGCAGACGGAGACGGGGACGGGATTGACCAGTGCGCCGTCGACCAGCGTGCGGTGATTGCTGCGCACCGGCTCGAAAATGCCGGGCAGGGCATAGGAGGCGCGCAGCGCCGTAATCAGCGAACCGTTGGCAATCCAGACCTCATGGCCGGTATTGACCTCGGCCGCGACCGCGACGAACGGCCGGTCGAGATCCTCGACGTTCAGGCCTTCGAGATGTTCCTGCATGCGCTTGGTCAGCCGCATGCCGCCGAACAGGCCGCTGCCGCCGATGGTGAGATCGAGGAGACTTGCGATGCGGCGCATCGTCAGCGAGCGCGCGAAGCTTTCGAGTTCATCGAGCTTGCCGGCAAGATAGCAGCCGCCGACCAGCGCGCCGATCGAGGTGCCGGCAATCATGCCGATCTCGACCTTTGCCTCGTCGAGGGCGCGCAGCACGCCGATATGGGCCCAGCCGCGGGCAGCGCCGCCGCCGAGTGCCAGCGCGATCTTGATTTTCTTTTGAGGCGCAGGAGGCGGGAGCATATCGAGCGTGGTCGACATGCCGGAATCGGAACCCTCGCCTTCAGAGCTTTGACGATGCAGACTCCAGCTCAGCATGGCGCTCTCCCCTCCCAGCAGAACACTTGATTTTCGATAGTGTGCCCGATCAGTTTCCAAATGGTATAGAGATGCGGTTTCTGGCGCAATAAGGAGCAAATGCCAGGAATTTCAGGCTATTTTCCGTAGACATCCTGCGGATCGAAATGAAGCTCGTCGTCAACGATATCAAGCATCGGCTTTCCGTCTCGAAGCGTGATCGTCCGGTAGAAGCAGGAGCGGCGGCCGGTGTGACAGGTAGCGTCGTGGCCGGCGACCTCGACCTTCAGCCAGATGGCGTCCTGATCGCAATCGGTGCGGATTTCCTTCACCGTCTGGAGATTGCCCGAGGTTTCGCCTTTCTTCCAGAGCTTGCCGCGCGAACGGCTGAAATAGTGCGCCGTGCCGGTCTGGATGGTCAGCGCCAGCGCCTGGGCATTCATATGCGCCACCATCAGCAGCTCACCGTCGCCGGCATCGGTGACGATCGCGGTGATCAGGCCGCGGTCGTCGAAACGCGGCGTGAAATCGCCGGCGTCTTCCAACGCCGACTTGTCCTCGGATGGTTGATTGAAGATCAGTTGACTCATCGCGGCCCTCCTGAGGGAGCCGGTATCAGCGGCTCCGCACCATGGTCATGAAACGGGCCTGATCGGCCGGCTCAGTCTTGAACGTTCCCGTAAACGTCGTCGTCAACGTGGTCGAGCCCTGCTTCTGAACGCCGCGCATCGCCATGCACATATGTTCGGCCTCGATCAACACCGCGACACCGCGCGGATTAAGCGTATCGTCGATGGCCCGGGCGATCTGCGCGGTCATCGTTTCCTGCGTCTGCAGGCGGCGGCCATAGATCTCGACGACACGGGCAATCTTCGACAGGCCGAGCACGCGCCCGTCCGGCATGTAGGCGACGTGGGCCTTGCCGATGATCGGAACCATGTGGTGTTCGCAATGCGAGTAGAACGGAATATCCTTGACGAGAACCATGTCATCGTAACCGGCGACTTCTTCGAAGGTGCGACCGAGCACGTCTTCCGCCGCCATGTCGTAACCGGAAAAAAGCTCGCGGTACGATTTGACGACGCGGGCCGGCGTTTCGAGCAGGCCTTCACGCGTCGGGTCGTCACCGGCCCAGCGCAGCAGAACGCGAACGGCTTCCTCAGCCTCCTGCTGGGAGGGGCGATCCGAGTCGCGGTTCGTCTGCGGAAAGTTCTTTACGATGGCGTCCATGAACAATGGTCTCCTGGCCCGCACCGCGGACCCATCTGTCGGAATCGCCACTGGTCAATCCCATGCGGGAATTCATGCACCTTTGGCAGGCTCCGGGGCTTTCAGGGCAAGTTTAGCCCGTCCGGCACGGTTTCCCAATCAAACTTACACCAGGCCATTGCATTTTCATGGCCTTCGAACGACATACATATAGGAAGACGGCCATCGTATGTAAGTATCCTCACACGACACGGTGTGTTTTTTGTTTTGACGACAATAGCGCCCCCACAGAGGCCGATCCGCAGCGATTTTGGAGCGGAAATCCAGCATGGACGATATCTACAACAGCAAGATCCTCGAATTCGCCGGCAATATTCCGCTGACCGGCACGCTTGATGATGCCGATGCGAGCGCCCAGGCCCATTCCAAGCTCTGCGGCTCGAAGGTGCGGATCTGGCTGAAGATGGATGGCGACACCGTGACCGGTTTTGCTCATGACGTGAAGGCCTGCGCGCTCGGCCAGGCCTCGTCCTCGATCATGGCCCGCCATGTCGTCGGCGCCACATCGGACGAATTGCGCCAGGCCCGCCAGGACATGCTCGCCATGTTGAAGGCGGACGGGGCGGGGCCTCATGGACGATTCGAAGACATGCGCTATCTGCTGCCGGTGCGGGACTACAAGGCCCGCCATGCCTCGACGATGCTGACCTTCGATGCCGTCGTCGATGCGATCGGGCAGATCGAGGCGAAACGGGCGGAAGTTGTCGAGGCGTAACTGACATGTGCGAGTTCTGCGTTCGGCAGGCCGATGATGAGGACGACGGCGGTGCCGCCGGATCAGCAAAGCCGCGCGCAAAGGCCGCACGCACTTCCCGCAACTATACCGGTCCGTTCCGCAAGACGCCCGACCGGCTGCTCGGCATGGGGCTGATCCGCCTCTATCAGCTGACGCTTTCCGGCTTTGTCGGCAATTCCTGCCGCCATATCCCGACATGCTCCGAATATGGCTACGAGTCGATCGCCCGCCACGGCCTTTGGGCCGGCGGCTGGATGACGCTGTTTCGCGTCGGCCGCTGCGGCCCGGGCGGCACCAGCGGCCTCGACCAGGTGCCGGAGATGCTCGGCGACAGCTTGCGCTGGTGGACTCCCTGGCGTTATCTCGCCCTCGGGCGGAAGAAAGGGTGAGCGCCATGAGCACCTTCATCGCCCTGCTGCACAGCATTGTCCTGACACCCGACCGCCGCGTCATCATGCAGGATTTGCGCGCACTTGCCGAAGAGCTCGGTTATCGCGAGCCGCGCACGCTGGTTTCCACAGGCAATCTTGTCTTCGAGGCCGACGAGATGCGGCCGCACGAAGTCGAGACCCATCTGGAAGAGGGCTTTGAAGAAAAGTTCGGCAAACATGTCGATATCATCGTGCGCAGCGACTGCACCTGGATGGCGCTTTGCAGCACCAATCCCTTCAAGGACGGCAATGGCGACCAGGTCATCGTCCGGGTGATGCGTCTGCCGGTCGATCCCAAGAAGGTGGAGGCACTGAAACCACTGATGACGGAGGGACAGCGCATCGCCGTCGTTGGCGGCGATCTCTGGATCGATTTCGCCGGCAAGCCGAGCCAATCCAAGCTGCTGTCGGCGCTGACGACCAAGCGGCTCGGCGTCGGTACGATGCGCAACTGGAACACCGTACGCGGGCTGACTGAAATGATTATATAACCCCCGCTTTTTCTTTACTCAGACAGGAAATCTGGCTATCAGGCGGCTGCGCATTCAGCTCCGCGGAGGCGCTTTCATGTCAACCACCCGCATTCGTTGGCGGGACTGGACAAGGAGAATTTCGATGTCCCAAGCTATTTCCCTGACATTTCCCGATGGTTCCGTGCGCGGCTATGATGCCGGCGCAACCGGCCGGGATGTCGCCGAATCCATTTCCAAGTCGCTCGCCAAAAAAGCGGTCGCCGTTGCGATTGACGGTACCGTGCGCGACCTTTCCGATCCCGTGACGACCGGCAGGATCGAGATCATCACCCGCAATGACGACCGCGCGCTCGAACTCATCCGCCATGACGCGGCGCATGTCATGGCCGAAGCAGTGCAGGAGCTCTGGCCCGGCACCCAGGTGACGATCGGCCCGGTCATCGAAAACGGCTTCTATTACGACTTCGCCAAGAACGAGCCCTTCACACTCGACGATCTGCCGAAGATCGAAAAGAAGATGAAGGAGATCATCGCCCACAACGCCGCCTTCACCAAGCAGGTCTGGTCGCGCGAGAAGGCGAAACAGGTCTTCGCCGACAAGGGCGAGCAGTACAAGGTCGAACTCGTCGATGCGATCCCGGAAGGGCAGGATCTCAAGATCTATTACCAGGGCGACTGGTTCGACCTCTGCCGCGGTCCACACATGGCCTCGACCGGCCAGATCGGCAGCGCCTTCAAGCTCTTGAAGGTGGCCGGCGCCTATTGGCGCGGCGACAGCAACAATCCGATGTTGAGCCGCATCTACGGTACGGCTTTCGCCGAACAGTCGGAACTCGACAACTACCTGCATATGCTTGCCGAAGCCGAAAAGCGCGATCATCGCCGCCTTGGCCGCGAGATGGATCTCTTCCATTTCCAGGAAGAAGGTCCCGGTGTCGTCTTCTGGCACGGCAAGGGCTGGCGCGTATTCCAGACGCTGGTTGCCTATATGCGCCGCCGGCTTGCCGGCGACTATCAGGAAGTCAACGCGCCGCAGGTGCTCGACAAGTCGCTGTGGGAAACCTCCGGTCACTGGGGCTGGTACCGCGACAACATGTTCAAGGTGACTGTTGCCGGCGACGACACCGACGACGATCGTGTCTTCGCGCTGAAGCCGATGAACTGCCCCGGCCACATCCAGATCTTCAAGCACGGGCTGAAATCCTACCGCGAGCTGCCGATCAGGCTTGCCGAATTCGGCAATGTCCACCGCTACGAACCGTCAGGCGCGCTGCACGGGCTGATGCGCGTGCGCGGTTTCACGCAGGACGATGCCCATATCTTCTGCACCGACGAGCAGATGGCCGCCGAATGCCTGAAGATCAACGATCTGATCCTTTCGGTCTACAAGGATTTCGGCTTCGATGAAGTCACCATCAAGCTCTCGACCCGGCCGGACAAGCGCGTCGGTTCGGATGATCTCTGGGACCGCGCCGAAAGCGTGATGATGGGCGTGCTGGAGACGATCCAGCAGCAGTCCAACAATATCAAGACCGGCATCCTGCCGGGTGAGGGCGCCTTCTACGGGCCGAAGTTCGAATATACGCTGAAGGATGCGATCGGCCGCGAATGGCAGTGCGGGACGACGCAGGTCGACTTCAACCTGCCGGAACGGTTCGGCGCCTTCTACATCGACAGCAACTCGGAAAAGACGCAGCCGGTGATGATCCATCGCGCCATCTGCGGCTCGATGGAGCGTTTCCTCGGCATCCTGATCGAGAACTTCGCGGGCCATATGCCGCTCTGGGTATCGCCGCTGCAGGTGGTGGTCGCAACGATCACCTCGGAAGCCGACGCCTACGGGCTTGAGGTGGCCGAGGCGCTGCGTGAGGCCGGCCTCAACGTCGAGACCGACTTCCGCAACGAGAAGATCAACTACAAGGTCCGCGAGCATTCGGTCACCAAGGTTCCTGTCATCATCGTCTGCGGCAGGAAAGAGGCCGAGGAGCGCACGGTCAACATCCGCCGCCTCGGCAGCCAGGACCAGGTTTCGATGGGGCTAGACGCCGCCGTCGAGAGCCTTGCCCTCGAAGCGACGCCGCCCGACATCCGTCGCAAGGCCGAAGCAAGGAAAGCCAAGGCGGCCTGAAAACAGCCAGGAACCGACAGCGCCGGGCTTCGGCGCTGTCGGAAGTCTGATCTACAGCCGCAATGTTGCCGCCATGATCAGAGAACGGATCACCCGAGCTGCAATGCTTCAGACAATGGCCGATGCCAGTGATGGAACGCGCGTCTGAAGCGTTCTCGATCTGCGCGTCTTCTACAAACATCTCGGCCAAGCCGAAGCCGCTTGCGGTAAAATCAATCGAGGCTGGTGTCGTTGCCGCCCTGCGGCACGAGCTGTTCGTAGGACGGCAGCGGCGCCACCGGGGCCGGCTGGACACCCGGCGGTGTCGGTGTGCCCACAGGCACCTGCTGTACCGTGCGGGCCGCGTCGCTCACCGGCGGCTGCGGCTGCTGGTCCTTCATCAGAACCTCGACATCGGTGTTCCTGCCGGCGACGACGGTGAAATCGCGCTGGTAGATCTTGTCCTTGTTGCGGGCGACGGCGGAATATCCGCCTTCGGCGAGAACCATAGTCGGGAAGGCGCTGACGCTTTCGCCGACACTGTCGCCGGCTGCCGTCAGGATCGACCATGCCGTATCGGCGACCGCCTCGCCGCCGGTATTGGAGACCAGCTTGAAGGTGATCTGCGCGGCACGATGCTGGATCGTCGCCTCGGTCAGTTTGCCGGCATCGACCTGGATGTCGGCGCGGATCACGGCATTGACGCTGCCATATTCGGAAACGATGTGATAGGTGCCGGCATTGAGACGGACGACGGTATTCGGCGAGACATCGGCCACCACGAGGCCGCGCTCGCCATCGTCGCGCACTTCCGAGGAATAGATCGAGAAGCTCAACTGGTCGGGGCGAATGCGGGCGTCGGCGCCGGAGACGGCATTGAGCAGCAGGCCGCCGGCATCGAGCACCATCACCTGCTTGTCTACCTCGCCTTCAGCGGGCACGGTCAGTTTCTTGGTGACCCCGGCGCGGCCGAAGGAGACGTTGACGAAATAATCGCCGGGGGCGAGCTGGAAGGCGGCGGGGCCGCCCTTGGCGCTGGCGATCAGCGGCAGCTTGCCATCGGTTCCGGCGATCGGGCTGAAGACGTACCAGGAAAGGCCCTCTTCAACCGGCGTGCCGTCGGCCGTCAGCTTGGCTTCCATCGGAACGTCGCGCAGCTTGACCCCTTCGGGCACCGTGCCGGGCGCGATAAAGGCATCGAGCTTCGGCATCTTCGGTGTCGATTCAAGCTGTTTGAATTCCTTGAAGGCATCCTGAGCGCCGGCGCCGAGGGGCATCAATACCATCAGGGCAATGGCAAGGCCGATGCGTGCAAAAGGCAAAATGCCAAACATCTGTTTCGTGAACCGATTGACTTCTGAAATCGCAAAGGTCACTTCAAGACCAACGCGATGGCAAATTCAAGACCCACCCTTTGCAGCAGCATAAAAATGAGAGCTTCTCCCGTATGAAATCCGATATCAAGCTGATCGACTACCTCGCCGTGCGCCGCTCCATCCCCGCTTTCCAGATGTGCGAACCAGGCCCCGAGAAAGCTGAGATCGAGGAGATCCTGCGTCTTGCCTCGCGTGTTCCCGATCACGGCAAGATCGCGCCCTGGCGCTTCATCGTCTATCGCGGAGAGCAGCGCGTGCGTCTCGGAGAGGAACTTCTGACGCTGGCGCTTCAGACAAAGCCCGACCTTTCCGAAGAGATGATCCAGGTCGAGCGCAGCCGTTTCACCCGTGCGCCGGTGGTGGTCGCCATCGTCAGCAAGGCGGGGCCGCATATCAAGATCCCGGAATGGGAGCAAATGATGTCGGCAGGCGCGCTTTGCTTCAACGTCATCCTCGCCGCCAATGCCAATGGTTATGTCGCCAACTGGCTGACGGAGTGGTTCGCCTATGATGAGCGCGCCTATCCGCTGCTCGGCGTCGGACCTGATGAAAAGGTGGCGGGCTTCATCCATATCGGCTCGACGACATTTCCGGCGATCGAGCGGCCGCGGCCGGAGCTTGCCGACACCGTGACCTGGGTTGGCGGAGAAGACTGATGTTCTACACCACCGACAGCAACCGGCACGGGCTCGCGCATGATCCGTTCAAGGCGATCGTGTCGCCGCGCCCGATCGGCTGGATCGGCAGTAAGGGCAGGGACGGATCGATCAATCTGGCGCCCTATTCCTTCTTCAATGCCGTTGCCGACCGGCCGAAGCTGGTGATGTTTTCTTCGGCCGGGCGCAAGCACAGCCAGCGCAATGCGGCCGAGACCGGTGTCTTCACCTGCAATTTCGTCAGCCGCGATCTCGCTGAAAAGATGAACCTCTCCTCGGCGGCGCTGCCCTACGGCGACAGCGAATTCGATTTTGCCGGCCTGACGGCGAAGCCGGCCGAACTGATCGACGCGCCCTATGTCGGCGAGGCTTTCGCGGTGCTCGAATGCAGGGTGACCGAGATCATCGAACCGAAGACGCTGTCGGGCGAACCATCCGAAAACGTCCTCGTCTTCGGCGAAGTGGTCGGCATCCGTATCGATGAAGCGATCGTCAGGGACGGCCGCCTCGACATGTCGATCGCCCGACCGTTGGCCCGCATGGGCTACATGGATTACAGCGAAGGCAGCGATGTTTTCGAGATGATCCGGCCGCAGACGCGGCAAGGCTGAGCCGAACCGGCAAGGCGTCCAAAGGCTTAAGAAACATGGTGAACCAATCTTAAACCTTTTGCCACTACGGTCGCAGCATTGAATGGAGCGCGAGGGAATCGCGTTCAAATGCTGGGGCGTCGCGTGATCGTAGAAGCTTTCCTTCGCTGGATCGAAACGGCCAAGACCGGTGACCGGGCCCGGGCCGCAAACGCCCTCGGGCGCGCCTATCTGCAGTCCGAAATGTCCGCGGACGAGCGGGCGGCGGCCGAAATGGCGATGACCTTTCTTCTCGACGATCCGTCGCCGCGCGTGCGGCTTGCGCTTGCCGAGGCGATCGCCTGGTCGCCCGATGCGCCGCGCAACCTTATTCTTTCGCTTGCCGAAGACCAGCCCGAGGTCGCCTGCCACGCGGTGACCTGCTCGCCACTTTTGAGCGACGCCGATCTCGTCGACCTTGCCGCGCGCGGCAACGGCGCCACCCGCATGCTGATCGCCGCCAGAGCGCATCTGACACGCCCGGTCTCCGCCGCCCTTGCGGAGGTCGGCGACGAGGAAGAACTGCTCTGCCTGCTGGAGAACGACGGCGCGGTGATCTCCAGCCTATCGTTGAAACGCATCGCCGAACGGCTCGGCGACTGCTGCGATATTCGCAACCTGCTTCTCGACCGCAGCGATCTTCCCGCCGATGCCCGGCAATTGCTGACCCAGCATGTCAGCAATGCGCTGGTCGGCCTGCCGCTGGCACAGGCGGCGATCGGCCTGCAGCGGCTTCAGCGCATCAGCCGCGAGGCGACCGAGGCCGCCATCGTTTCGATCGCCGGCGACATCGCGCCGCGCGAAATACCCGATCTCGTCCAGCATCTGCGCCTCAACGGCCGGCTGACGCCGTCCTTCCTGATGCATGCGCTCTGTGCCGGCAAGGTAGATTTCTTCGCCGGCGCGATCGTCGATCTGACCGCGTGCAGCGAGCGCCGCGTGCGCTCGATCCTGGCAACCGGGCGCATGCATGCGGTGCGCGCGCTCTATGAATCCGCCGGCCTGCCGAGGGACATCAGCGTGATCTTCGTCGAAGCGACGATGCTGTGGCGCGACGCCGCCAGAAAAGCGCCGGCCAGCGTGCTCGGCAATGTCTGCGGCCGTCTTCTCGAAAAATTCCGCCATCACGACGCGCATGGCGCAATCGGCGAGTTGCTCGACATGGTGGAAAAGCTGCACGTTAACGAGCAGCGACAATCCGCGCGCGTCTACGCGGCGCTTGCGGCCGCTTAATCGGCCAGCCGCGTCACCACCCAGGAATAGCTGGCGGAGACGAAGTGCACGGGTTTGGTCAGTGTGTCCTTGACGCTTCTGCCCGAGGGCAGGTGGGCGCGGACCTGGCCGGCGATGCCTTCTGCAAAACCGGCAATCCTTCCTGCGGGTTGGGGCGCTGCGACAGCGACCTCGGGCGCGGCGGCAGGCACGGGCGCCGATTTCGGCGGCTCGGCGGCGGCGATGGCTTTCGGCGCCTCGCACACCGCAATCACCGAGGGATAGTTGACATTCACATAGGTCTTCAGCCGTCGTTCGGCTTCGGCATCGCAGGCGGCAACGGTTTCCCAGCGTTTATCGACCGTCGCGACATAATTGCACTGGCTGATGGAATCGTCGCAGCCGAGAATGGTCATCGCGATCAGCACCGCTTGCATATTCTGCTTCCTTGATTATTGAGCACATCATCGTCTTAGAGGGCGCAATTCCAACCGAATGAAGGCAAGGACGCTAACTGTTCGTCATATCGGGGGAAATATTGTCACGCGCCGGCAGAGGGAGCCAACATGTCCGTCACCATCGCTCTTGAACCGCCACGCCAGGAGGGCGTCATCCGGCTTCTCGATCTCTCTGATGCCTATGCGCAATCGCTCTATCCTGCGGAGAGCAACCATCTGGTCGACCTTTCCGTGCTGGAGAAGCCTTCGGTGAGCTTCCTCGTCGCGCGCAATGGCGATGCGACCGTCGGCTGCTGCGCGCTGGTCGAGGCCGGCGACGGCACGGCGGAGATCAAGCGCATGTTCGTCGACCCCGAGGCGAGGGGGCTGAGGATCGCCAGCGGCCTGATGAATGCGCTCGAAGCGATCGCCGGGGAAAAGGGTCTAACGGCGATCCGGCTTGAAACCGGCATCTACCAGCCCGAGGCGATCGCTCTCTACCGCAAATACGGATATCGGGAAATCGAGCCGTTCGGCAGCTATCTGCCGGATCCGCTCAGCCTGTTCATGGAAAAGCGGCTGGGATAGCCGGTTGCGAAGCCATGTTCAGCCTTCGGCGACGCGCGGCATGGTTTTCGGCGAACCGGGGACCGGCGGCGGGGCCTGTTCGTCGATGATGATCTGCGGACCGGTTTCGCTCTTGTCGGCGTTGCGGGCTTCGTGGATCCATTCGCGCCAGATGGCGACGATCAGCGCCATCAGCACCGGGCCGATGAAGAGGCCGAGGAAACCCATCGTCTTGACGCCGCCGACGAGGCCGAAGAAGGTCGGCAGGAAGGGTAGCTTGATCGGACCGCCGACGAGCTTCGGCCGCAGCGTCTTGTCGACGATGAAGAGCTCGACCGTCCCCCAGACGAAGAGACTGATGCCGGCGACATGCGAGCCGCTCGCCAGCAGATAGATGGAGACCAGCGTGAAGGAGAGCGGCGCACCGCCCGGTATCAGCGCCATCACGCCCGTCAGCACGCCGAGCGTCACCGGCGAGGGCACGCCGGCAATCCAGTAGGCAAGACCGAGCACGATGCCTTCGCCGATCGCGATCAGCGTCATGCCCATGACGGTTGAGCTGATCGTCGCCGGCACGACGCGAGAAATTCGCTCCCAGCGGTTGGGCAGGATGCGCTCACCCAGCATGTCGATCTGCTTGGAGAAGGAGAAGCCGTCGCGATAAACGAAGAACAGCGCGATCAGCATGAAAAGCAGCGTCAGCAGCAGATGGAAGGCGCCGCCGCCGGCCGCCAGCACGGCACGGTATATGTTGCCGATATTGGCGCCGCTGACCGCCTGGATGACCTCGCCGAGCGCGCCGGGACTGCCGATATATTTTGTCCAGACTTCATCGAGATAGGCGCCGGCCCAAGGCAGCGCGACGATCCAGTTTGGCGTCGGGGCGCCGGCACGGTTGGCGTGGATTGCCCAGGCGACCCAGGTGCGCACTTCGCCCGTCGTATAGGTGACCGCAAGCCCGATCGGGATGACCAGGAAGGTGATAATCAGGATGATGGCGATGGTCGCGGCGATTGTCGTATTGCCGCCGACGCGGGCAAGAAGCTTGCGGTAGAGCGGCCAGCTGGCAAAGCCGATGACGAGGGCTGCGAGCACCGGCACGAGGAAGCCGTAGAAGAAATAGACGCCGGCAGCGACGACTAGGACCAGCAGCCAGCGCGCCGCCGAAATGGAGGGAATCAGCGGCGTACGCGTCTGAGCCGACGATCCGAGCCATCGCGGTTCATGATTGCTTTTCTGACGGTCGAACACACCCACGCGCGCCTCTTCTTTTTCTTGTACTCTGGTTATGGGCCATCAACCCGGTGGTTTCAAGGTCCGCACCGTGAAAGCGTATACAAAGCGTGCCTATTCGACCCTCATATCCGGACGTCTTACTGCTGCGGGCGGTTGAGAACCTTGAAGGCATAGAATTGCGTCTTCTGGCCGGCCGAGAAATTATTGTCGGAGCCGAGAATGAGAACATCGGTGCCGTCCTTGGCCTTGCCGAGCGACATGGCCTCGATATTGTCGGGAACGAGGCCGATCGCCCTCAAATCGAGGACCTGGCTTTTGCGGACGGGGACGACGCGCTGGTCGTTTTTGGCGAGGGACGCGATGGCGGATACATCGGTGGCATCAGTCAGATCCATCATCATGATCTTGATGGTGTTGCCGAAGCCCTGGGCATAGCTGCGTTCGACGGCGAGCAGGCGGTGATCGTCGAGGGCAAAAATCTCCGACATGCCGTTGTCATTGCCGCCGTCGGCCTTGGTGGCGGCCTGCGGGATCGGCGAGACGGGGTAGACGTACTCAGCCTTCGGCTCGCCGGTGGCGCCGTCATAGCGGACGATGCGCGACAGGCTGCCCGACGTCAGCGAGGGGTTCGGACCATCCTGGTAAAGGGCCGCTTCAACACCGACGAAAACGTCGCCGGAGGGCGCGATGGCAAGATCCTCGAAGGCAAGATTGTCCCGGATGCCGGTCGACTTGTCCGCGGTCGGCGCAAAGCCCTCCGGCAGCATGAATTCGCGGACGAAGGAACCGTCCGGCGAAGCAACGCGGACGAAGGGTGCCAGCAGCGCCTTGCCGTCGCCTTCGCTGCCCCAATAGATGCCGTCCTTGCCGAGGCGGATCGATTCCGGATCGACGGTCCGGGCAGCGAAGGGCTCGCCATTCTTGTCCTTCAGGGTCACCTGCTTGACGACCGAAACGCCCTTGAGGCCCGACGCGTCGAGATCGACTTCGAGTTCATAGAAACGGGCAGGGCCTCTTTCCGAACGGTCGTCGCTGATGGCGATATAGTGGCCGGAGGCGGCATCGAAATCGAGGCCGGAAATACCGCCGAATTCGACGCCGTTTTCCATGTGGCCTGTGGGGATGACGAATTCACCGAGATAGGAGAGCGAGATGCCAGCGGCGCAATCGCCGAAGGGGCAGGCGGTCTTGAAGGTGGCGCCGATATCGGTGGCCCCAATATCTGTGGTGCTGGCGGTGACGGTGCTGGACAGGAGAACGAAAGCGGCAGCCGCGAGAAAACGCTTGGTCATGACAAATATCCGGCAAGGGGTTTGAAAACGGTTCGACCGGCGCAAATGCTCCCTGGGGGAGGCACGCCGACCGTTTAATGCGCCGGTTGTTTGACGGAGTTGTTACGGTTCTTCGTCAGTTCCGTGAAATCGTGAATGCTAAATTGCGGCGCGCCGAACCCGTGTCTATCCGACCGTTTGGCGCGCTCGACCTAATACCCTAGATATCGAGGTTTTCAGCGAAAGCCGCACGGTCCTGGATGAAGCGGAAGCGGGCTTCCGGCTTGGTGCCCATCAGATCGTCGACGGCGGCGCGCGTGCCTTCGAAATCCACCTCGTCGATCAGCACCTTGAGCAGAGTGCGCTTGGACGGATCCATGGTGGTTTCCTTGAGCTGGGCGGGCATCATTTCGCCGAGACCTTTGAAGCGGCTGATCTCGACCTTGACCTTGCCCTTAAACTCCGTCTGCATCAGCTCGGCGCGATGATTGTCGTCGCGGGCATAGGCGGATTTCGCCCCTTGGGTGATTTTGTAAAGCGGCGGCACGGCAAGGAAGAGATGGCCGCCGCGCACCAGCTCCGGCATCTCCTGATAGAAGAAGGTGATGAGCAGCGATGCGATATGGGCGCCGTCGACGTCGGCATCGGTCATGACGATGATGCGCTCGTAGCGCAGGTCTTCGTCGCGATATTTCGAGCGCGTGCCGCAGCCGAGAGCCTGGACGAGATCGGCGAGCTGCTGGTTGGCGCCAAGTTTTTCGCGGCCGGCGCTGGCAACGTTGAGGATCTTGCCACGCAGCGGCAGAATTGCCTGATTGGCGCGGTTGCGCGCCTGCTTGGCCGAACCGCCTGCCGAATCACCCTCGACGATGAAGAGTTCGGCGCCTTCGGCGGTGTTCTGCGAGCAATCGGCGAGCTTGCCGGGCAGGCGCAATTTGCGCACCGCACTCTTGCGGTTGACTTCCTTTTCCTTCCGGCGGCGCAGGCGCTCCTCGGCGCGCTCGATCACCCAGTCAAGCAGCTTGGCCGACTCATTCGGATTGTCGGCAAGGTAATGGTCGAAGGGATCGCGGAGCGCGTTCTCGACGATGCGCTGCGCCTCGACGGTCGCAAGCCTGTCCTTGGTCTGGCCGACGAATTCCGGCTCGCGAATGAAGACCGACAGCATGCCGACCGCCGAGATCATCACGTCGTCGGTGGTGATCTGCGCGGCGCGCTTGTTCTGCGTCAGCTCGGCATAGGCCTTCAGGCCCTTGGTCAGCGCAATGCGCAGCCCCGCCTCATGCGTGCCGCCTTCGGTCGTCGGGATGGTGTTGCAATAGGAATGCACCTGAGGATCGCCGCCATACCAGGTGATCGCCCATTCCATCGAGCCGTGGCCGCTCACCTTCTCCGTCTTGCCGGCAAAGATCTCGCGGGTGACGGTGAACTCCTTGCCCATCGTCGCCTGGAGATAGTCCTTCAGGCCGCCGGGGAAGTGGAAGACGGCCTTGTCAGGGACCTCGGAGCCTTCGGGCAGCACGCCCGCCTCACAGCTCCAGCGGATTTCGACGCCGCCGAACAGATAGGCTTTCGAGCGCGCCATGCGGAAGACGCGGGCGGCATCGAACTTCATGTGATCCCCAAAGATCTGGGGGTCGGGATGGAAGCGCACGCGGGTGCCGCGGCGGTTGTGAACGTCGCCCAACTCTTCGAGACCGCCCTGCGGCAGGCCGCGGGAGAAGCGTTGGCGGTAGAGTTTGCGGTTTCGCGCCACCTCGACCTCGAGGTCGTCGGAAAGCGCGTTGACGACCGAGACGCCGACGCCGTGCAGGCCGCCTGAAGTTTCGTAAGCCTTGCCGTCGAATTTACCGCCGGCATGCAGCTTGGTCATGATGACTTCGAGCGTCGACTTGCCCGGCACCTGCGGATGGTTCTCGACCGGGATGCCGCGGCCGTTGTCGGAGACGGTGAGATAACCCTCGAGGTCGAGATAGACCTCGATGAAATTGGCATGCCCGGCGACCGCTTCGTCCATCGCGTTGTCGATGACTTCGGCAAAGAGGTGGTGCAGCGCCTTTTCATCGGTGCCGCCGATATACATGCCCGGGCGCATGCGCACCGGCTCGAGGCCTTCGAGGACGCGGATCGACGAGGCGCCGTAATCATCGGAGTTCGAGGCGGCGGGCGCCGGGCGTGCGGAGGCTCCGGCAGCCGGGGGTGCTGCCGCTGCGGCGGGCGCAGCCGTCACCGGCGGCCGTTCGGCGGGCGCCGCAGGCTTCTGCGCCTCCTCGCGTTTTTCAGAGAGGGGCATTCCGGAAAAGAGGTCGTTGCTATCGTCCATGGAGCCGTTCAGATCTTCATCCTGTCTTAGGTCTGGCCTGGGCGGGCATCCGCCGCCGACCCAAAATCACCGCATTTCATGCCACGTTTGCGAATCAGGCAGATTTTGCCAGAAAGCACCTCTATACGCGACACCGCCGGTTTGCGCGGGCTTTTCCCAAATGATTTGCGTTGCCGGGCGCAGAATGGCAAGCGGCGGCAGGCTTCAGGAACCATCCGAATGCGAATGTCCACAAGTCATTGCACCATCATCACCGCAATTGCGGCCTTTTTCTTGTCCGCGGCCATTCTGTCCGCTGTTGGTCCGGCAGAGGCGGCCGACGCTTTGCCGCCTTTCAAGGACGACCTGTTTTCCAAGCAGACCGTGCTGCAGACAGACGACGGCGGCGCCTTCGAGGTCATCGACTATGACGAGATGCGCGATATCAACGGCCGCGACCAGATCCCGCAAAAGCGGGTGCAGCAGAAATATGTGGCGCTCGGCATCCGCAAGGCGCAAGCGGACGAGACGCTGTCTCTCGACGGCATCAAGCTCGATGTCACCAGGGTGGGACCGGCCGGGAATGCCGCCTTTACGGTGATTTTCATCCATGGGCGCGACGGCGACCGCCGGCTCGGCGCCAACGACTACAGCTTCGGCGGGAATTTCAACCGGCTGAAGAACCTCGTCGCCGGCAATGGCGGCGCTTATTATTCGCCGACGGTCAAAAGCTTCGACAGCAGCGGCGTTGCGGCGATCGCCGGCCTCATCCGCTATGCCAGCGCGCAATCGCCCGGCCGGCCGATCATCCTTTCCTGCGCCTCGATGGGCAGCCAGGTCTGCTGGGGCATTGCGCGCGATGGTGACAGCGTCAAGCGGCTGAAGGGCATGCTGATCCTGAGCGGGGTGACCGATCCCGATTTCACCAGGAGCGCCTTCTACAAGGCGAAGCTGCCGCTCTGGTTGGCCCATGGCAGCCGCGACCCGGTCTATGCAGCCACAGACCAGCAGGCGCTGTTCGAAAGCCTGCATAAGGCAAAGTATCCGGCGCGTTTCACGCTGTTTCAGACCGGCAATCACGGGACGCCGATCCGGATGATCGACTGGCGTAAGGTGTTGAACTGGATTCTGGCTGGCTAAAGCATGTCGCACAAAAGTGTGCGGCGGTTTTTGCGATAACGACATGCGTAAAAATACCGAAAGGGCGGTTTTCGGCAGAAATATGCGCGGGATCGACGAGATTCCCCTTACGTCAGGGGCATGATGCTTTTCTTTGCCACAAGCTTTTGATATTGCCCAAGGCATATGCAGATTGTGGAAGGCCAGCATGACCCCTGACGTGCGCCCGCTTGTGGCGGGAAACTGGAAAATGAATGGCATGCGTGCCTCCCTGGATCAGATCAAGGCGATCGCCGAGGGTGTTCGCCCGCCGCTGGCCGACAAGCTCGAAGCGCTGATCTGCCCGCCGGCGACGCTGCTCTATGTGGCGACGGCGCTGTGCACCGACAGCCCGCTGGCGATCGGGGCTCAAGACTGCCATCAGAACCCGTCCGGTGCGCATACCGGTGACATCTCGGCCGAGATGATTGCCGATTGTTTCGGCACCTATGTCATCGTCGGCCATTCCGAGCGGCGCACCGACCATGCCGAAACCGACCATCTAGTGCGCGCCAAGGCGGAGGCCGCCTTCGCCGCAGGGCTGACAGCGATCATCTGCATCGGCGAGACCGCGGATGAACGCCGGACAGGCCAGGCGCTCGACGTCATCAAGCGCCAGCTTTCCGCCTCGGTTCCGGACGGCGCCACCGCTGAGAGCACAGTCATCGCCTACGAGCCGATCTGGGCGATCGGCACCGGCGTGACGCCGACATCAGGTGATGTCGAAAAGGCGCATGCCTTCATGCGGGCAGAGCTCGTGGCCCGCTTCGGCGACGAAGGCCGCAAGATGCGTCTTCTCTATGGCGGCTCGGTCAAGCCGGCCAATGCCCATGAGCTGATGGGCATTGCCAATGTCGACGGCGCGCTGATCGGCGGAGCGAGCTTGAAAGCGGCCGACTTCCTCGCCATCTACCGGGCCTATGAGGCGCTGCTCGCCTGAGGCATTTTTTATTCCTGGGTTTATTCCCGAGTTTATTCCTGGCCGAAGGGCTTGGAATAGATGAAAGCCTCATGTAAAGAGCCGCCAGAATTCTTACTTATGTCCGTCTCCAGGCGGGCAGGACTGGACCCATGCAGACCGTATTGATTGTCATCCATCTCATGATCGTGCTCGCCCTTGTCGGCGTCGTGCTCATCCAGCGCTCGGAAGGCGGCGGCCTTGGCATCGGCGGCGGTTCCGGCTTCATGTCGGCCCGCGGCACGGCCAATGCGCTGACGCGCACGACCGCGATCCTTGCGACCCTGTTTTTCCTGACCTCGCTCGGCCTCGGCATCCTGACGCGTTACGAGGGCCGTCCGAGCGACATTCTCGACCGCATTCCGGCAACAGGCGGCCAGGGCAACGGTATTCTCGATTCGCTCGGCGGCGCGCAGGCTCCGGCAACCCCGCCGGCCGGCAACGGCGTTCCGAGCAGCGGCGCGGCAGCACCCGCACCGCAGGCTCCCGCCGCTCCAGCGACTGGGGCGCCGGCAACTGGCACTCCGGCCCCGGCGGCCACCGCGCCTTCAACGACTGCTCCGGCAACGCCCGCAGCTCCGGCCGCGCCGGCACCGGCTCAGCCCTCCGGCGTCCCGACGGGACAGTAAACCGGTCTTCGACATAAACCGCCGGCAGGCCCTCGGGTCTGCCGGTTTTCTTTTGTTCAGATTCCTGCGCCACGCATCGAAAGTTCTGGAAAAGAATTTTTGGGCTGGTGGAATCGTTTTTGAAAAGGTATCCGGTGAATCCCATGGCGCGATACGTATTCATCACTGGCGGCGTGGTTTCCTCTCTCGGAAAAGGAATTGCGGCCGCGGCTCTCGGAGCGTTGCTGCAGGCCCGTGGATATCGGGTTCGGCTTCGCAAGCTCGACCCCTATCTGAACGTGGACCCGGGCACGATGAGCCCGACCCAGCACGGCGAGGTCTTCGTCACCGACGACGGCGCGGAAACCGATCTCGATCTCGGTCACTACGAACGCTTTACGGGGCGTTCGGCGACCAAGACCGACAACATCACCACCGGCCGCATCTACAAGAACATCATCGACAAGGAACGGCGCGGCGACTATCTCGGCGCGACCGTGCAGGTCATCCCGCACGTCACCAACGAGATCAAGGATTTCGTCATCGAGGGCAATGACGACTACGATTTCGTCATCTGCGAGATCGGCGGCACGGTCGGCGACATCGAAGCGATGCCGTTCATGGAAGCGATCCGCCAGCTCGGCAACGACCTGCCGCGCGGTACCGCCGTCTACGTTCACCTGACGCTGATGCCCTATATTCCGGCGGCCGGCGAACTCAAGACCAAGCCGACGCAGCATTCGGTGAAGGAACTGCAGGCACTCGGCATTCATCCCGATATCCTGCTGGTGCGCGCCGACCGGGAAATTCCGGAAGCCGAACGCCGCAAGCTCTCGTTGTTCTGCAACGTTCGCCCGTCCGCCGTCATTCAGGCGCTCGACGTCGCCAACATCTACGATGTGCCGATCGCCTACCACAAGGAAGGCCTCGACGACGAAGTGCTCGCGGCCTTCGGTATCGAGCCGGCGCCGAAGCCGCGGCTCGACCCGTGGGAAGAGGTCTGCAACCGCATCCGCACGCCGGAGGGCGAGGTGACGATCGCGATCGTCGGCAAATATACCGGCCTCAAGGATGCCTATAAGTCGCTGATCGAGGCGCTGCATCACGGCGGCATCGCCAATCGCGTCAAGGTCAACCTCGAATGGATCGAGTCCGAGGTCTTCGAAAAGGAAGATCCGGCGCCCTATCTGGAAAAGGTGCACGGCATCCTCGTGCCCGGCGGCTTCGGTGAACGCGGTTCGGAAGGCAAGATCCACGCTGCCCGCTTTGCCCGCGAGCGCAAGGTGCCGTATTTCGGTATCTGCTTCGGCATGCAGATGGCGGTCATCGAGGCGGCGCGCAATCTCGCCGACGTGTCCGGTGCCTCCTCGACCGAATTCGGCCCGACGAAAGAGCCGGTAGTGGGCCTGATGACCGAATGGGTCAAGGGCAACGAGTTGCAGAAGCGCACGGCAGCCGGGGATCTCGGCGGCACGATGCGCCTCGGCGCCTACAAGGCGGCGCTGAAGAAGGGCACGAAGATCTCGGATATCTACGGTTCCACCGATATTTCCGAGCGTCATCGCCACCGCTACGAGGTCAATATCGACTACAAGGATCGGCTCGAAAACTGCGGCCTGGTCTTTTCCGGCATGTCGCCGGACGGCGTTCTGCCGGAGACGATCGAATATCCGGATCATCCCTGGTTCATCGGCGTGCAGTACCACCCGGAACTGAAGAGCCGGCCGCTCGACCCGCATCCGCTATTTGCCAGCTTCATAGAAGCGGCGACGGAACAGAGCCGTCTCGTCTGATGCATGCAAACCAGATCGCGTTGTTTCAGGCGCGATCTGGATAACATCCATGCCTGCTCTAACTTGCCGGCATGACCCCTTCACGCAGCACGACCGTCTCACGCTTCATCGCAGCGCCGCGCGAGCGCATCTACCGCGCCTTCCTCGATGCCGATGCGGTCGCCACCTGGCTTCCGCCTGATACGATGAAGGGCATCGTCCATGCCTTCGAGGGCAGGGAAGGCGGCGCCTTCAGCATGTCGCTCGTCTATCCCGACGACGAGGCATCGCAACCGGGCAAGACCTCCGACAAGACGGACAGGTTCGAAGGGCGCTTTGCCAAGCTCGTGCCGGATGAAAACATCGTCTGGGCTACGGTCTTCGATTCCGAGGACGAGGGCTTTTCCGGCGAGATGACCGTCAGCACGATGTTGTCGACTGCGGATGGAGGCACCAATGTGACGATGGTCAGTGACAATATTCCGTCCGGGATCCGCCTCGAAGACAATGAGGAAGGGTGCCGCTCGACGCTCGACAAGCTGGCTGCTTTCGTCGGCGGTTGAGGATCGGCGGCAGGACATGCTGCCGCCGAATTCACTTTCAGGCAGCGGCGGGCAGCGGCCCGATATAGACCGAACGTGGACGGATCAGCCGGCCGTCGAGCGCCTGTTCGCGGGCATGGGCCAGCCATCCGACGGTGCGGCCGATCGCGAAGACGCCGGTGAAGGCCTCGCGGGGAAAGCCGAGCGCTTCGAGCAGCAGCGCGGTATAAAACTCGACATTGACGTCGAGCGGCCGGTTCGGCTTGCGTGCCTTCAGGATCGCCAATGCAGCGACCTCCACGGCTTCCGCCAGAGCGCCGCGGGCGCTGTTTACCTGTCCGGTTGATATCAGCGGCTTCAGCGCGCTCTTCAGCGCATCGGCGCGCGGATCGCGGACGCGATAGATGCGGTGGCCGAAGCCCATCAGCCTTTCGCCGCGGTCGAGCGCTTCGCCGAGCCACGAGTAAGCATTCTCCGCCGTTCCGATCGCATCCAGCATGTCGAGCACGGGACCGGGCGCGCCGCCATGCAGCGGCCCTTTCAGCGCGCTCACCGCCGCGAGTACGGAAGAGGTGAGGCCGGCCTGCGTCGAGGCAATGACGCGCGATGCGAAGGTCGAGGCATTGAGGCCATGGTCCGAAATCGTCACGAGATAGGTGTCGAGTGCCGCTGTCTGCTCCCTGGTCGGCAATTTTCCGGTCAGCATACGCAGGATATCGGCCGCCTGCGGCAGCGAGGCGTTGGGCGCGATCGCTCTTTTGCCGCTTTGCATGCGAAGGATCGCCGGCAGGAAAACTGCGGGCGCAGCGAGAAGGCTGAGAGCGGTATCGAAATCCTCGCCGTCGGGCAGGCGGGCGATCAGCGCCCGCATCGCATCAACAGGAGGCAGAGCGAGCAGGGCGGTATCGGCGGCCTTGATATGGCCGAAAATCCTCGTTCGCGCCTGCGCCAACCAGTCGCGCAATTCCGCTTCGTCGAAGCCTTTTTCCATCAGCCCATCGAGCAATAGGGCGGCGACGCCTTCATAGGTGCCGTCTGCAACCAGGTGATCCAGCGATACGCCGCGGATGATCAGTCGTCCCGCTTCGCCATCGACATCCGAAAGCTGCGTTTCGGCAGCAATGACATCTTCCAAGCCGTTTTTCATGTTGTTTCTCCTTTACGGTCCGGATGATCCGACCTAGTTTCATTGACGTCAATCTTGACGCAATTGATCAATATGAGGTTCCGATGTCTTGGCTGACCGCCGAGGAGGCGCTGCAGGCGCTGAAGACCAAGCCGCAGACGCTTTACGCCAATGTCAGCCGCGGGCGCATCCGCGCCAAGGCGGATCCCGCCGACTCGCGCCGCAGCCTCTACCAGGCCACCGACGTACAGCGGCTTGCCGAACGCCATGCCGGCCGCCGCAAGACCGAAACGGTCGCCGCCGAGGCGATCCGCTGGGGCGATCCGGTTCTGTCGTCGGCAATCTCCACCATCATCGGCGGGCGGCTTTTCTATCGCGGAAAGGATGCTGCCGGTTTCGCTGAAGTCGCGACGCTGGAGCAGACGGCGGCACTGCTCTGGAGCGGCGCGGAGCCACTCTCCTCCGGCAGCGGGACCGGACATGCCTCTCCGTCGCTTCAGGCGGCATTCCTGGCGCTGGCAGGGCGGGTGACATCGGATCTGCCGTCGCTCGGCCGCTCGCAGTCAGCACTTCGCCGTGAAGCAAGCGGGGTTCTCTACACGGTCGCCAATGCGCTGGCGCCTGGGCCTTTCGACCAGCCGCTGCATTTGCGGCTTGCGGCAAGCTGGCAGCGGCCGGATGCTGCCGATTGTCTACGCCGCGCGCTGGTGCTGCTTGCCGATCACGAACTCAACGCTTCAACCTTTGCGGCGCGGGTCACGGCATCGGCGGGTGCAGCCCTTTCGGCCACCGTGCTGTCCGGGCTGGCGACGCTGACAGGGCCGCTGCATGGTGCCGCCTGGCAAGGCGTCGACGCCTTGATCGAGACCGCTTCCGCGCTTGGGGCGGAGCAGGCGATTTGCCGTACGCTTGCCCAGGGCAATCGCCTGTCGGCCTTCGGCCATCCGCTCTATCCCGATGGCGATGTCAGAGCCTTGGCGCTGCTGTCGCACTTCCCTCTGCCGCCGCAGTTTGCCGAAGTCCGGGAAGTGGGCGAGGAGATGGTCGGCGAGAAGGTCAACGTCGATTTTGCGCTTGCCGCAATGGCCGCCGCCTTCGATCTCCCAAGGGAGGCGCCGATCATCATTTTCTCGCTTGCCCGTTCAGTCGGTTGGCTTGCCCATGCAATGGAACAGATCCACAGCGGCGAATTGATCCGGCCGCGGGCGCGTTATACCGGACCGGCGCCTGAAACGGATAATAGAACGTAATAATTCCGCCGGCGATTGCGATGATTTGCTTTTTTGGTCTAGGGAAATATTTGAATTCGGCTATCATGCTTCATATTAGAAGACGGTTGGGAAGAAGACGGTTGGCGGGCGCTTTCCAAAAGAGCTGTTCCGCACGGTCAAGGGGACTTTCCATGAATACGACGTTTCGCAGCCTGCTTGCCGCCGCACTCGCTGCCGGCCTCATTCCGCATGGGGCGGCCTTTGCGCAGTCTGCCGGCTGCACGGTATCGCGTGATGCCGGCGCCCGCCAGGTGCTCAGTTGTCCCGGCGGCGTCACGGTGACGGCGGAGGCCGGCGCGGCCTACAGCCTCGTCGACCGCAACCGTGACGGCAGCCCCGATTCGGCATCGCTGCGCCGCAAGGCCATTCTCGTCGATGTCGATAATGCCCAGCACGCCGGTGGTTTCCAGGTCGTGACACCGCAGGCGATCGCGGCCGTGCGCGGCACCCAATGGGCTGTCGATGTCGCAGGCGGCCAGACCTCGGTGCTGGTCGTCAGAGGCAGCGTCGCGGTCCGCCGGCCGTCCGGCGAGCCGGTGGTGCTGTCGCCGGGCGAGGGCGTCGACGTTACCGCCGGAACCGAACCCCTCGTCGTGCGTCGCTGGCCGGCGCCGCGCGCCGCTGCCCTTCTTGCCCGTCTCGGCCAATAAGTCCCATGAACCATCGCCTGCTGACCGTGATCGCGCTGCTGCTCGCCGGTCTTTGGGGATCTGCGCTCGGCTATGTCAATCTCCATGCCGGAAGCGGCCTTCTCGACCGGATGGAGGCCTCGCTTGCCGATATCCGCAGCGCCATCGTCGGGGCGAAGACACCGCCTCCCGTGGTCTCGATCGTCGCGATCGACGACCGTACCGCTAGGGCACACGGCTATCCGCTCGACCGGGCGACACTTGCGCGCCTCGCCAACGCGATCACCGCATTGAAGCCGAAGGCCCTGGCGATCGACATTCTGCTGGTCGATCCGGGGCCGGAGGCGGGTGATGCGGCGCTGACTGCCGCCCTTCGCCAGGGGCCGAGCGTGATTGCGGCCGCGGCCACCTTTGCGCAAAGCAGCCAGCGGGTCACCGATGCGGCCGAGGATCCGCTTGCCGCCATCCCGGAGGCAAACCAGCTGCTGTTGCCGCTTCCCCGCTTTGCCGAGGCCGCCGCGGTCGGTATCGTCAACGTCGCAACCGACCAGACCGGCACGCCGCGCTTTATCCCGCTGATCTCGCGTGCCGCAGACCGGCTGGATCCGGCTTTTCCGCTGCGTGCCGCGTCGGTGGCGCTCGGCGTCGATCCCACCATCGAACGCGACGCCATCATGCTCGGAAAGCTGCGTATTCCCACAGATATCGGCCAGCGTCTGCCAGTGACTTTTTATGGCGGGCACGGCAGCATCGCCACCTTCAGTGCCGCCGATGCGCTTGACGGCAAGCTTTCGGCGGATGCGGTCGCAGGCCGCATCGTCGTCATCGGTTCGACCGTCACCGGCGGCGGCGATGTCTTCCCGACGCCGTTCGATCCCGTCATGCCCGGCGTCGAGGTGATGTCGACGGCGATCACCCATCTTGTTACCGGTGACGGCATGGTGCGCGACCGCAGGATGCGGCTTATCGATGCCGCCACCGCCATCGGACTGCCGATCGTGCTCGTGTCGCTGGTCGCCTGGCGCCGGAGTGCGGCAGGCTATGTCATCATCGTGCTGACGCTGATCGTCTGGGCGATGCTCAATCTGTCGGCCTTCGCACATGGCTACTGGCTGAGTGCGGCGCTGCCGATCGCCGCAGCGCTGCCGCCGGCGCTGGCTTATGGCGCGGCCGAACTTTGGTTTGACCGCGGCCGCGCCCGTCATTTCGCCGAGCAGAGCGCGCTCCTGCAGCGCATCGAGGCGCCCGGGCTCGGCGAGTGGCTGGCGCGCGATCCGAATTTCCTTGCCGCGCCGGTGCGCCAGAACGCCGCCGTCATCTTCATCGATCTCTCGGGCTTCACGGGCCTCAGCGAAAATGTCGGGCCGGTGGCGGTGAGCGAGATGCTGAGCGGCTTCTTCGAACTGGTCGACGAGGAGGCGCGCGCCCATGGTGGCGCCATCACCAGCTTCATGGGCGACGGGGCGATGATCCTGTTTGGCCTGCCGGAGCCCGCCGATGACGACGCCGCCCGCGCCGCTGCCTGCGCGGTCAGCCTCTGCGAGCGCACAAGGGCCTGGCTTCAAGCACATGCGGGCTTTGCCCAGAAGAAGATCGGCTTCAAGGTTGGCGCCCATTGCGGCCCGATCGTCGCCTCGCGGTTGGGCACCGGCGACCGGCAGCAGATCACGGCGGCGGGCGACACCATCAATGTCGGCAGCCGGCTGATGGAGGTGGCCGCCCGCCACGGCGTAGAGCTGGCGCTGAGCGCCGAAATCGTCCGCGCCGCCGGTTCCGATAGCGTGCTCACGCAGTCTGGCCGCATGGAGGGACCGTTGGAAACGGCGCTGCGCGGCCGGGCAAGCCGCATCGACGCCTGGCTGTGGCGAAGCCGCACGCTTTGACAATCGCCGCGGGAGCGGCTAGGAACGGCGCAAATACCCCGCCGGCTGGCTCCGGCCATGGCGCAGCAACGCGCCTGACAGCTCCGAAAGATCGAACTCATGACAGAATTTAACGGCGTCGTTCCGGCGATCGCCAAGGCGTTGCAGAAGCGCGGTTACGCCGAACTCACCCCGGTGCAGAAGGCGATGCTCGATCCGGCGCTTGCCGCTTCCGACGCGCTGGTCTCGGCCCAGACCGGTTCCGGCAAGACTGTCGCCTTCGGCCTGGCGCTGGCGCCGACGCTGCTCGAGGGCAGGGAGCGCTTCGGCAATGCCGGCGCGCCGCTCGCACTCGTCATCGCCCCGACGCGCGAGCTTGCCCTGCAGGTGAAGCGCGAGCTCGACTGGCTCTTCGAGATGACCGGCGCGGTGATCGTCAGCTGCGTCGGCGGCATGGACATCCGCAGCGAGCGCCGCTCGCTCGAACGCGGCGCCCATATCGTCGTCGGCACCCCCGGCCGGCTTTGCGACCATATCCGCCGCAGGGCGCTCGACATGTCGGAACTGAAGGCTGCCGTGCTCGACGAGGCCGACGAGATGCTCGATCTCGGCTTCCGCGAAGACCTCGAATTCATCCTCGATGCGGCGCCGGACGAACGCCGGACGCTTATGTTCTCGGCAACGGTGCCGGCGGCGATTGCCAAGCTTGCCAAGAGCTACCAGCGCGATGCCGTGCGCATCAGCACCGCGGCCGAGGAAAAGCAGCATATCGACATCGAATATCGCGCACTGATGGTCGCCCCGAGCGACCGCGAGAATGCGATCATCAACGTGCTGCGCTATTACGAGGCGACCAATGCCATCGTCTTCTGCTCGACGCGCGCGGCCGTCAATCATCTGACCGCACGCTTCAACAACCGCAATTTCGCCGTCGTGGCGCTTTCCGGCGAGCTGACGCAGAACGAGCGCACCCACGCGCTACAGGCGATGCGCGACGGGCGCGCCCGTGTCTGCATCGCGACCGACGTTGCCGCCCGCGGCATCGACCTGCCGGGGCTCGATCTCGTCATCCATGCCGACCTGCCGACCAATCCGGACACGCTGCTGCACCGCAGCGGCCGAACCGGCCGGGCCGGACGCAAGGGCATCAGCGCCATGATCGTGCCACTGAATGCACGGCGCAAGGCAGAGCGCCTGCTTGAGAATGCCGGAATTTCGGCTGCCTGGGCGCGACCGCCTTCGGCCGAGGAAGTAAGCGAGCGCGACGACGAGCGGCTGCTCGCCGATCCGATCTTCAACGAAACGCCGCAGGAGGAAGAGCAGGGGCTGGTACAGCAGCTTCTCGCCAGCCACGGCGCCGAAAAGCTTGCCGCCGCTTTCTTACGTCTTTACCGCACCAATCATTCGGCGCCGGAGGATCTGATCGAGGTCACCGTGCAGGACGACCGCAGCCGCAAGCGCCGCGACAATGCCGAGCCCTACGAGCCGGCGCAGAAGGGACCGCGCGAAGATTTCGGCGCCAGCGTCTGGTTTTCCGTCTCGGTCGGGCGCAAGCAGAATGCCGAGCCGCGCTGGCTGATCCCGATGCTCTGCCGCAACGGCAATGTGACGAAGCGCGAGATCGGCGCGATCAAGATGCAGCCCGAGGAAACTTTCGTGGAGATCGCCGCGGCGAGTGCCGAAAGCTTCCTGGCGGCGATCGGACCGAACAAGGCGCTCGAACGCGGCATCCGTGTGACCAAGCTTTCCGGCACGCCGGATTTCAGCCGGGCGCCTGCGCCGAAGCCTTATGCCGGCAAGCCATCTCGCGACGAGCGGCCCGATGATTCGTTCCGCAGCGAGCGGCCGAAGAACAAGTTCGGCAAGGGTCCGGGCGGCGGATATGCCGCGGCCGACAATAGCGGCGGGGACAAACGGGATAGCAAGCCCTGGAGCAAGAAGCCGGGCAAACCCCCTTTCGATGGCCCGAAGTCCGACAAGCCGAAATTCGACAAGCCGAAATTCGAAGGTGCTAGGTCCGAAGGCCCCAAATATGAGGGCAAGGGCGGCGCCGCACCGAAGAATAAGTTTTCAAAGAAGAAGCCCGGCTGATTTTACCGGCAGCCCTTCGCTGGTCCAGCGGAGGGCTTTGGGCCGTATCCCTGAGGGAGGCAAGGATGGTGATGGAAACGGCGATCCTCAGCGTCCCGGTTTTCAGTACGCTCTGCAATGAGGCCTTCCGGCTGCGGCGCGCTATTTTCGTCCATGAGCAGAAGGTTCCCGAAGCCGAGGAATTCGATGCCGACGATCTCAACGCCCATCATCTTGTCGCCGTCACGGCGGGCGAAGTCTCCGGCACCCTGCGGGTGATTTATGCCGAGGAAGATGTGAAGATCGGCCGGGTTGCGGTTGCCGGCCAATGGCGCGGCCAAGGCATTGCAGCCGCAATGATCGGGCCAGCGATAGACCTGCATCGCGCTGCCCGCGACAACCGATTCTATCTCACAGCACAGGCGGACAAGCTGCCGCTCTACGAGCGTTTCGGCTTCGTCGCCTATGGCGCGGAATTTCTTGACGGCGGGATACCACATCTTGCGATGAAGAATTACTGAGCATCTGCAAAGCGTCGTTTCAGGCCTGGGATTTCACGTCAAAGGCAAGCGAACTTGAAAGGTCCCGGTAGGCATCGATCTGTTGCTGCAACAGCGCGATTTTCTGTTCCACCATGCCAACAGCATCGGCTCCGGCGATGAACCGGCGAGGTAGCTCCGGATGGTTGACCAGGGTGATCAGCGCTTGGGCGAGTTTTGCGGGATCGCCGCTCTGCTGGCCGCTGGCGGATTTCCAGAATGCCAGGTGTTGGGAGCGTCTTTCGTCGTAGTCGCTGACAGATGACGGAGCATATTGGGTTGATTCGTCAGTCAGCAATTCCGTGCGGAAGAAGCCCGGATTGACGATCATCGTTTCGATCCCAAACGGCGCCACTTCGGGTTGCAGCGATTCCATCCAACCATCGAGGGCAAACTTCGCGGCAGAGTAAGCGCTGCAAAACTCAAAGCCAAGCAGGCTGGCCGTCGATGAGATCGAGATGATCTTGCCGGACCCCTGCCGGCGCATCACCGGCAGGACGGCGCGGGTGACGCTCATGGGGCCGAGGAGACTACTGGCCAGTTGCAGATTGATCTGAGGCGGCGTCAGCTCCTCAAAATAGCCTGAGTAGAAGTTTGCGGCATTGTTGACCAATACGTCGATGCGACCAAAGCGTTCGAGTGCGGCCTTGACGGCAGAGTCGGCGTCGGTCGGCTTGGTTACATCCAACGTGACGACGAGCAGATTTTCCGACTGGCCGATCGCCTTGGCAACGCGCTCCGGATTGCGGCCGGTTGCAACGAGTTTGTCGTCAGCAGCCAGAACCGCCTTTGCGAAATCCAGGCCCATGCCGCGCCCGGCTCCTGTGATCAACCAAACCTTACTCATCGAATTTTCCTTCATGCGAGATTGGGTGCCGATGCTCTATGCGGTGGCCTTCTGCCGCTGCGCTTCGTGATCATCGTTGATGTTGAACCAGCCGGTGGCCGCCTCGATGACGCCCCAGAGTTTGGCTGGAAGGGCAATTTCCGGGATTGTCGTGGTCCTGATCTGGTTCTCGATCAGCTTCTCATTGCCACTGCGTGAAAGTTCGACCCACTCTGGGTTTATCACCAGCCCTTGGCCGACAGCCACAAGCGAAAGGCCCAGATGAAGGGCGCTTTCCGCCTGTCGGGGTGACTTGATCTGGCCAGCGGCGATAACCGGAACGCGCCCTGCTACCCTGGCGGCGATCAGTTCAGCGATAGGACGATCGGCGATGGCTTCGAGTGGTTGGGCCTCGAGTACGTTCGTCAGCGAAGCATGGATGTAGTCGACGCCGCCGTCGATCAGATGCTCGATGAGTTCGTAGGTGTCTTCAATACGAAGGCCGCCTTCTTCAGGTTCTTCGGGCGAGACCCGGTATCCCAGAAGAAACGGGCGCGTCGCGTGTGTGCCTATCACCCGCCTCACGTTGCGGATCACGGCGAGCGGAAACCGCATCCGGTTTTCCGGCGTGCCTCCCCATTCGTCGTCGCGATAATTGTGGAGCGGCGAGTAAAAGTTCTGGATCAGGAAGCCGTGGGCCGCATGCAGTTCGACCCCATCGAAGCCGGCTTCGATAGCGCGGCGGGTTGCTTCGCCGAAAGCAGAAATCACATCAAGGATTTCGTCGTGGCTCAGTGCGCGCGTCGTGCCGCCGCCTGGATTGAAAGGACCGGCTGAAACTTGCAGCGAGCTGGCGCTGACAACGTCTCCGTCCGGGATAAGCGCCGGCACGGCCTTGCTGCCGGCGTGAAAAATTTGAAGAATCGCTGGCGCACCGCCGCTTTTGGCCGCCTCGGCCAGACGCCGGAGGCTTGGTGTGAAGCTGTCATCATAAGAAGCGAATTCGCCCGTGAACCCGATGCCATTGGGCAAGACATGCGTGCAACCCGTTAGAACGAGGCCAACGCCGTTCACCCTGCGTCGATAGTAGGACACTTCCTCATCCGAGACTGTTCCGTCGTCATTGGCTGACCACGTCGTCATCGGAGCCATGACGACCCGGTTTCGAAGCGTGATCCCATTGGCGAAAACGAAGGGTTCAAATAGTGCGGGGGTGGCTTCCATCATCATTCGTCTCTCTTGCATGCCGTTCAAGCGGTTTGTGAAATGACAGGTAGCAATGAAGACAAACTTTGATTAGTTGGTATAATCTGCATGAAGTTAGAAATGAGAGAGATAAATGAGGCACGGTGATTTCAGCGAGCTTGCAGCCTTCATCGCCGTCGCCGAAGCCGGAAGTTTCACGCGAGCCTCCGCCAAGCTGGGACTTTCCCAGTCTGCCGTCAGTTACTCAGTCAGGATGCTGGAGCAGAGGCTGGGGGTGCGGCTAATCTCACGCACCACGCGAAGCTTGTCGCTGACCGATGCCGGAGAGCGTATGCTTCGGAGCCTCCGCCCTGCCTTCGAACACATCGAAAGCGAGATCGCAGCCGTCAGCGCACTTCGTGACAAGCCGGCGGGCACTATCCGCATCACGACGTTTCGATATGCCGCCATGAGCGTGCTTTGGCCTGTCATGACAACATTCTTGGCGGAATACCCGGATATTGAAATGGAGGTCACTCTTGACGAGGGCCTGACGGATATCGTGGCCGGCCGGTTCGACGCCGGTATTCGCATTGGAGAACAGGTTCAAAAAGACATGGTTGCCGTCAGGATCGGCCCTGACCTTCGCATGGCGGTCGTGGGATCGCCGTCCTACTTCCAGAACCGCACAATCCCGATGACGCCCCGCGATCTCGGCGACCACCGGGGTATTAGCTACCGGCAAACCACGGGAGGTGGATTGTATGCCTGGGAGTTCGAGCGCGACGGCGAGGAGCTAGTGGTCAGAATGAACGGGCCGCTCATCATCAACGATAGTTTGATGCTGGAAGCCGCTGCTTTGGATGGGCTCGGGCTTGCCTACACTTTCGAAAGTCAAGTTTCACAATACATTGCAGACGGGCGACTGATCCGAGTCCTCGACGATTGGTGTCAGCCGTTCCCTGGCTATCACCTGTATTACCCAAGCCGACGTCAGCATACGGCCGCGTTTGCGCTCCTCGTCGAGGCGCTTCGTTTCAAAGGCTGACGTTCCTGCCAGGGCTGTCCGGAAGATGGTCGCGATGGGTTGGGGGACTGATCTCAGTTGCGCGATTGCCGATAGATGTGAGGTCCTGCCTGCCCTGATTGCTGGTGAGCCGCGCGGTCATCGCTGACCGCGAAGTCTTAGCGCCATTATTGTCAAGACGCCACGCGACAGGAACATCGCGGCCCTGTGCGGCCCGCTGCATTCAGCGGCACACAGGACCGGGGCAGGCTCTCGTCCGAGCCAGGTTCTAAGCGAGGTTGAAAGGCATCTGTCGGACTGGCTTGCCCGTCAAACGCGAGATGGCATTGGCAAATGCCGGCGCCAAAGGCGGCAGGCCGGGTTCGCCCATGCCTGTCGGCGCATCCGCGCTTGGTACGATGTTGACGTCGAACTCCGGCACATCCGTGATCCTTGCCACGGTGAATTCGCTGAAGTTGCTTTGCTCCACAACACCGTCCTTGAGCGTGATTTCTGCGCCGGCAAGGCATGTCGACAAGCCCATGATCGCCGCGCCCTGGACCTGCGCTTCCACAGTCCGAGGGTTGACGGCCAGATTACAGTGCACCCCCGCCGTAACCCGATGCAGCTTAGGCTGCCCGTCGACGACGGAGGCTTCCACCACGTAGGCCACCACGGATGAAAAGGATTCGTGCACGGCCACACCCCAGGCCCGGCCTTCTGCCAATGCCCTACTGCCGTAACCGCTCTTGTCTACGGCGAGCTGCAGTGCATCGCGATGACGAGGATGCTCGTTGCCAAACATCTTCATGCGATATGCGACCGGGTCTTGGTCGGTGGCTCGCGCTATATCGTCAAGCAAGGTCTCCATCACGAAAGCCGTATGGGTGGAGCCAACGCTGCGCCACCACAGAACCGGCACGTTGGCAACAGGATGATGCACTGTCAGGCGCATGGGAAGCGGATAGGGGCTCCGCATCCCCTCGGTCGTGGCGGCATCGATGCCGTCCTTCACCTGGAACTTCTCGAACACGGTTCCCGTCAGTATGGACTGGCCGACGATGGTGTGGTCCCAGGCCAGCACGTTGCCCTCTTTGTCGAAGCCGATGCGAGCGCGGTGAAGATGCGTTGGACGGTAGTAGCCGCCCCTCATATCGTCCTCGCGGCTCCAGAGCGTTCGCACTGGCGCGTTCAGCCCCGCCGCCCTGGCGGCTTTGGCTATCTGGCAGGCCTCCATTGCCGTGTCGCTGCTGCTGGAAAAGCGCCGGCCGAAGCCACCACCCGATGTTTGCACGTTCACCACGACCTGTTCCGGCTTGAGGCCGAGCACGTTTGCTGCAACGCCGGCATCGAGCCCTGCACTTTGGCTCCCCATCCAGATCTCGGCACGATCGTCGGAAAGCCGAACCGTACAGTTCAGCGGTTCCATCGCCGCGTGGGCGAGATACGGGAACACAAACTCGGCTTCCAGACTCAAGGGTGCGGCTTCCAATGGCGCCATGTCGGCATCGAACTGGCGCGGGCCGGGGCGATTGGCGATCTCGCGAAACTTGGCAAGTTGCTTTTCACTATCGACCTTTTCGACAGCCGATGTGTCCCACTCCACCTTAAGGGCGTTGCGACCCTGAGACGCCTGCCAATATCCGTCGGCCACCACGGCCACACCCTCAGCACCGCGATCCAGCGGTACACGCAAAACAGCTTTCACGCCCTTTACTGAACGTGCTGCGCTGTCGTCCAGGGAGGCTATCTTGGCTCCGAAGACCGGAGGGCGAGCCACCACGGCTGTCAATTGTCCCGGCAGCTTGAAGTCGATGCCAAAACTCTGTTGGCCGCTGCTCTTGGCTTGTGCGTCCAGACGCTGGGTGGGCTGGCCGATGATGCGGAAATCCTTCGGGTCCTTCAACGCTATTTTCTGAGGCACGGGCAGGGCCATGGCCGCTTCGGAAAGTTCTCCATAACCGAGCTTGCGGCCATCGGGAGCCAGAACCACTCCGGCCTCGGTTCTCAGCGCGGAAACATCGACGTTCCAGCGGTCCGCCGCGGCCGCAAGTAGCATGGCGCGGACGCGGGCACCCAGCTCGCGATACTGCGTAAAGCTGTTCTTGATGGTGTTCGAACCGCCGGTAAGGTGCATGCCGAAGAGCGGATCAACATAAGCCATGTCATTGGTGCCGAGTTGGCTGCGTACTAAATTCCAGTCCGCGTCGAGTTCTTCGGCAAGGATCATCGGCAATGCCGTTTGGACGCCTTGACCGAACTCCAGGCGGTTGATTGTGACCATAACCTCGCCATTTGGCGCAATTTGAACAAATGCGGAAGGCTGCTCGGTCGGCTTCAGAGCGATGGGCGCCTCACCCGCGTCGGTGGACTGGGCGGCGGCCAGATGGGGGAAAATGCCGACAGCCAAACCGAGGGTCCCCGTCAGCTTTAGAAAGCTGCGGCGTGGCAACGCCTGGACCGGTGTTGAACGGCCTCGTTCCAGCATGTGCTGCAGCGCACGCGGTAATTCGCTATAATCCATGTTCGGCAACATATGGCGTCTCCTTCAGACAAGATTGCTGGCAGCATCGGCTATGGCGGCGCGGATACGGGTGTAAGTTCCGCAACGACAAATATTGCCTTCCATTGCCGTATCTATCTCCGAGGCGGTCGGCTGCGAGCCGGAGGGCAGGGATGCCAGGAACGCCGTGGCGCTCATGATCTGACCGCTCTGACAATAACCGCACTGCGCTACATCGTGCTTGACCCAAGCTGCGCTTACAGCGGCGCCGACGCGGTCGCTGCCGTCGGTCGCTTTTTCTATGGTGGTGATATTCAGGCCCTCGGCAGCGGAAAGAGGGGTGCTGCAGGAACGGACGGCCTCACCATCCAGATGTATCGTGCACGCGCCGCAAAGCGCGGCGCCGCAGCCGAACTTGGTCCCGGTCATGCCGAGCGTGTCGCGCAGGACCCAAAGGATGGGTGTCTCCGGGTCGGCATCGACCTCGTGCTGATTACCGTTGATATTCAGTGTGATCATGACTGGTCGGTTCTCCGATGTTTCATAATGGATGTGCTCGTTGCCGATCTCTAAGGAGAGCGACGGCGACGGGAGTGCCGCCAGCAACCTCCAGGATGATGAGACGCCGTCGACCAAGAGCCTGCTCTCCGCGGCAACGTTAGCTCGTCCGGCGGCGCCAAATTAGTTGGCAAAACCTGCACGACGTTAGAAAGGCGGCTTCTGAATACGAGGCAAAAGCACGAGCAGACCCGTCAACCCAAGACCGGTCAGCGATGATCAGCCGCGTTGGGTGCCCATCAATCGCCGGCTTGCTCAGCCAAGAGGTTCGCCGCTATTCCGACAGGGACTTCAGGTAAGCGATGATGTTTAGCCGATCCTCAGGCTTGGGTACGCCCACGGTCATTGTGGTGGTCGGTACAACTTCGCGAGGCGCTGCTAGAAATCGGTCCAACGTCGCCTCGTCCCATACTAATCCCGATGCCTTCATGGCCGCCGAATAGCGGACGCCTTCCGCAGCGCCGGCCGCGCGCCCGACAACGCCACCGAGCCCCGGCCCAACCTTTTTCTGATCCGTGGTCGAATGACAGGCGGAACAGCGCTGAAACGCTTTTTGTCCCAAGGCGACATCTCCCTCCGCTGCCGCAGGAGCCGTCGCCGACACAAGGATCAAGGTGGAGATCACAACAGAAGCGAAAATTTTTGTCATGCGTGTTCTTCCCGAATACAGGCTGTCGAAGCCCTGAAAGGACAGTGGAGTAGCGCGCGCCAGCACCGTGCTGGCACGCCGCGCTAAAGACCTTAGACCCAAGACACGCCTCATCTTCGCCGGACATGGCATCGCACTGGAGACGGCGGTCGGTTGGGGACGTTACCTCGCCTCTGCATGGAGCATTAGGCGGTACTATCTGCATGATGTTAGAAATGAGGTTCATAAATGCCCGAGAGCCAACGATCGTCGACGAAGGGTGTCTGCCGCAGCATGCAATCAGTGAAGCTTAAGCTTCCCTCGGAGAGGTTCTGAAGACATCGGTTGCAGCGCGGAAGTTCGCCTATTTAGAAACCGCATTCATAACTTCATGCGAGCTACGACGGCTAATCGTGCCGTTCGGTCTCCGCTATCGCTCTTCACCGCCCATAGTGGAGTCTTCCACCCAGAAGCCGAGGCTCCCAAGACGGTCTCGCTTCAACGGCCTGTGTTGCGTTCTTAAAAGGCATATGGCACGCCTCATCACGAATAGCGGCTCAGTTCCTTGCGAAAAGCCTGGCTCGTCTTCATTATTTCACCTAAATCGTGGCGTGCATAAATGGCGGGGAATTCCACAACGGCGGCCTGCTCTTGCTATTAAAAACGATACGCCGTTACAGTGCCGGCAGGAGCAGACGACGATGAAACGCCCCGGCATGTCGCAACCCGATCCGGCCGCCTTCATTCGTGCCAACCTGCCGATATCACCGGTTCCCTCCATCCCCGAGATCCGGCTTCATACGGCAGGACCTGCGAGCGGGCTCTGGCGGCTTGCCGGCCGCGGAGAGGCCGATCCGCCGCCTTACTGGGCCTATCCCTGGGCTGGCGGCGCCGTGCTTGCCCGCCATCTGCTCGATCGACCGGAAACGGTCGCGGGCCGCCGTGTCCTCGATCTCGGCGCCGGCTCAGGGCTCGTCGCTATCGCGGCGGCAAAGGCTGGAGCAGCCACAGTGACCGCTATCGACATCGATGCCAATGCCATTGCCGCGATCGGCCTCAACGCAGCGATCAATTGTGTGAGCATCGTGGCCTGGGCCGCCGATATCATCGAGGGGCCGCCACCAGAGACAGATCTCCTCGCGGTCGGCGATCTGTTCTACGACCCCTCACTTGCCCTGCGGGTCATGGCCTTCCTGCGGCGTTGCCAAGCCTCCGGTATCGAGGTGCTGATCGGCGATCCCGAGCGCGCCTACCTGCCGCAGGACGAACTCAGGCGAATCGCCACCCATGCGGTTGCGGATTTCGGGGCAGGCAAGGGCGGCGGTGCGGTGCCGGCGGGCGTCTTTGCGCTCTTCGGCTACGGCTGAAAGGCTGAGATTATGCCAAGAGATCCGGCCGCAACAGCATGACCGGGCAGGGCGCTCCGGCCGGCAATTCCCCCGCATGCGGCGGGCGGATGACGAGGCAGTCGGCTGCAGCGAAGACCTTCATCATCGAGGAATCCTGCTTGCCGAAGGGTTCGGCGAGCCAGTTGCCGGCAGCGGATTTCGAAAGTTTCGCCCGGATATAGTCCTGCCGGTGGTCATTGGCGCGCAGTGTGACGGCCGCCTCCACCGTTACCTCGCGCTGCACCGGCGGCAGGGAGGCGAGCTTGCGGATCAGCGGCTCCAGGAACAGCAGCGAACAGACGAGGCTGGAGACCGGATTGCCGGGCAGGCCGAGCACATGCGTCTCGCCGAAGCTGCCGACCATCAGCGGTTTGCCGGGGCGCATGGCGATGCGCCAGAAATCAAGCTGCATGCCGGCCTCGATCAGCGTGGCCTGCACCAGATCATGGTCGCCGACCGAAGCGCCGCCGAGTGTGACGATCACATCGACCTTGGCGTCCCGCGCCGTGTCGATCGCCGCGGTGATCTTGGCCTTGTCGTCAGGCACGATGCCGAGATCGAGCACATCGGCGCCGGCTTTGCGGGCGAGGGCTGCAATACCAAACGTATTGGATGCAATGATCTGCGAAGGGCCGGGCGTGCTTCCGGGCGGCAGCAGTTCGTCGCCGGTTGCGAGGATGGCGATCAGCGGGCGCCGCAGCACCTCGACCTCAGGCCGGTTCATGCCGGCAGCAACCGTCAGCCGCGAGAAATCGAGCACGGCGCCGGCAGACAGCACGGCTTCGCCTTCGGCGAAATCCTGGCCGCGCGGACGCACATGCTGGCCCTGCCGGACAGGGAAATTGGTTCTGATGCCGCCCTCGATCTTCTCCGCATCCTCCTGCAGCAGAACGCTATCAGCGCCTGGCGGAACAGGCGCGCCGGTGAAGATGCGAACGGCCTCTCCCTGGCCGACGCTTCCCTCGAAGCCGTGGCCGGCGGAAGACATGCCGATGACCTTCAGCACGGCGCCCGGCTCCGGCGCGTCTTCGCGGCGCAGTGCATAGCCATCCATGGCGGAGGCATTGAAGGGCGGCTGGGTCAAACCGGCCGTCAGATCGACGGCCAAGACGCGGCCCTCAGCCTCGGCAAGCGGCAGCGTCTCGGACGCAGCAACTGGTTTTGCACGAGAGAGCAAGCGGTTCAGGGCTTCGGCGACCGGGAGAAGGTTCATCTTGCCTCCGGATGACGGAAATCGCCGGATTTTCCGCCGGACTTTTCAAGGAGCCGGATGCCGCCGATCTCCATTGCCTTATCGGCCGCCTTGGCCATGTCGTAGATGGTCAGACAAGCGACCGAGACGGCAGTCAGCGCCTCCATCTCCACACCGGTCTTGCCGGTCAGCTTGGCGGTCGCCGTAACGCGCAGGCCGGGCAGGGCGGCATCTTCCGCGATCTCGACCGTGACCTTCGTCAGCATCAGCGGATGGCAGAGCGGGATGAGATCGGCGGTGCGTTTTGCCGCCATGATGCCGGCAAGGCGCGCCGTGCCGATCACATCGCCCTTCTTGGCATTGCCTTGGACGATGAGAGCGAGCGTCGCCGCCGCCATCTTCACATGGCCCTCGGCAGTGGCGATGCGCACCGTCTCGGCCTTATCGGAGACATCGACCATATGCGCCTCGCCGGAGGCATCGATATGCGTGAGGCCTGGCTTTTGGCCGCTCATATCATTCGGCCGCGATGGCGGCTTCGCCAAGGAGCAGCGCGCGGGTGGCGGCGGCGACGTCGTCCTTGCGCATCAGGCTTTCGCCGACAAGGAAGGTATTGATGTCGACGGCCTGCAGGCGCTTGCAATCGGCATGGGTGAAGATGCCGCTTTCGCCGACCAGCAGCCGGTCATCAGGCACCATGGGGGCAAGCGCCTCGCTGACGCTAAGGCTGACTTCGAAAGTACGCAGATTGCGGTTGTTGATGCCGACGAGCGGCGAGGAGAGTTTTAGCGCCCGCTCCATCTCCTCGGCGTCGTGGACTTCGACCAGCACGTCCATGCCGAGGGCGAAGGCCTCGTCCTGCAGGCGTTCGGCTTCACCGTCGGACAGCGAGGCCATAATCAGCAGGATGCAGTCGGCGCCCCAGGCGCGGGCCTCGTGCACCTGATAGGTCTCGAACATGAAATCCTTGCGCAGCGCCGGCAGCGTGCAGGCAGCACGGGCGGCTGTCAGAAATTCCGGCGCCCCCTGGAAGCTCGGCCTGTCAGTCAGCACCGAAAGGCAGGCAGCACCGCCGGCCTCATAGGCGCTCGCCAGCGACGGCGGATCGAAATCTGGGCGAATGAGACCCTTCGAGGGGCTTGCCTTCTTGATCTCGGCGATCAGGCCGAAGCGGCCGGCATCACGCTTGGCAATGAGCGCCTTGTGGAAGCCGCGCGGGGCGGACTGGCCGGCCTGCATCGCTTTGAGATCGGCAAGCGACACTGCCGCCTTGGCAGCGGCGATCTCCTCGCGCTTGTAGAGTTCGATCTTCTTCAGGATATCGGTCATCGAACAATCCTAATCGATATCGTTGGAAACGGCGATGAGTTTGTCGAGAGCGAGCGCGGTCGCACCGCTATCCAGCGAATGCGTGGCCAGCGTCATGCCGTCGCGGATCGTCTCGACTTTGCCGGCGATGACGAGCGAGGCGGCGGCATTGGCGAGCGAGATATCGCGATAGGCATTCTTGGCGCCGCCGAGCACTTCGCGAAGCGCTGCGGCGTTGGCGACACCGTCACCGCCCTTGATGTCGGCGAGCACGCAAGGACTGACGCCGAAATCGGCGGGCGAGAGCTCGAAGGTACGGATCTTGCCGTCCTCGAGTGCCGCGACTTGTGTGATGCCGGTGGTGGTGATCTCGTCGAGGCCGTCGCCATGGACCACCCAGACGCATTCGGAGCCAAGATCGCGCATGACTTCGGCAAGCGGTACCAGCCATTGCGGCGAGAAGACGCCGAGCAGCTGGCGGCGCACGCCAGCCGGACTGGAGAGCGGCCCGAGCAGGTTGAAGATCGTCCGCGTGCCGAGCTCAACCCTTGAGGGGCCGACATGGCGCATGGCGGAATGATGCAGCTGCGCGAACATGAAGCCGACACCGGCTTCCGCAATGCAGCGGGAGATGATCTCGGGACCGACGTCGAGCTTGACGCCGAGTGCGGCCAGATTGTCGGCTGCGCCCGATTTCGAACTCAACGCCCGGTTGCCATGCTTGGCGACGGGCACACCGGCGCCGGCGACGATCAGCGCCGCCAGCGTCGAGATATTGTAGGTGCCGCTGGCATCGCCGCCAGTGCCGACGATGTCGATCGCATCGGCCGGCGCCTCGACGGTCAGCATTTTCGAGCGCATCGCGGTGACCGCGCCGACGATCTCATCGACGGTTTCGCCGCGCACGCGCAGCGCCATCAGGAAGCCGCCGATCTGCGAGGGCGTCGCCTGGCCTGACATCAGGATGTCGAAGGCGGCGCGGGCCTCGTCACGCGTCAGCGGCTCGCGGCTTGCGGCCTTGGCCAGGAACGGCTTCAGATCGGTCATAAAATCTCCTAGCGGACCGTCGCCTTTTCAGCGAGCGTCTGGTTGATCTGAGCGCCATACTGCGTCTGCAGCAGGTTGACCATCTGATCGAGAATATCGTCGCCGGCGGCATTGGCCATGGCGGTGATCTGGGCATCGCGGTTGTTCAGCACGTCGCCGGTCGGCTGTGTGTTGACCTCGGTGACCTTCAGCAGGATCTGCGTCGAGGGATCGGCGCCGACAGCACTCGCGACCGTGTCGACCGGACCCGAGAAGGCGGCGGTGACGCCAGCGCGGCCGAGGACTGCATCATCGGTGGAGCGGGTGACACCGCTCTTGCTTTCGACGGCAATGCCGAGCGGCGTCGCGATATCGGCAAGGGCCGTGCCTTTCTTCGCCTCGGCCTTCAATGCGTCGGCCTTCTTGGCGAGCTCGGCCTTCTGCTGCTCCGCCGTCCAATCCTCGACGGCCTTTTCGCGCACTTCGGCGACCGGGCGGTCGCGGTCCGGCGTGATTTCGCGGACGTTGAACCAGACATAGCCGTCATTGCCGATCGGGAGCGGCGGCGCATCGACGCCGACCTCGGTCTTGAAGGCTTCGCCGAGCAGCTGCTGCTTGGCTGGGATATCCTTGACCTCTTTGCCATCCTTGTCGGCGCCGGTCATATCGACGGCATCGACGGCCACGGCGGTGAGCTTCAGCTGGCCTGCAATATCCTCGAGCGTCGAACCGCCCGCGCGCAGATCCTCGATGCGATCGTGAACGTTGATCACTTCCTGAGAGGCGTTGGAGAGCGCCAGCTGCTTGCGGATATCCTCCTTCACCTCGTCGAAATTCTTCGTCGTTTCCGGCTTGATGTTGGTGACGCGCAGGATGACGGGGCCGAAGGAGCCATCGACGACAGGCGTCGTGCCGCCATCGCGCGAAACCGTAAAGGCCGCATCGGCAACGGCCTGGTCGGGAACCTTGTCCTTGGTGAACTCGCCGAGCAGCACGTCGCTTGCCGTCTTGCCCTGGTCGGAGACCAGCTGATCGAAAGTGGTGCCGCTCTTCAGCGCCGTTTCGGCGGCAGCGGCGAGATCCTTGCTGGCGAAGGTCAGCTGTTCGATGGTGCGGCTTTCCGGCGTGCGATAAGTATCCTTGCTCTTGTCGAAGGCTTCGTGGATCTGGTCGTCGGTGACGGTCGCGGCATCGGCAATATCGCCAGGCTGCAGCTTGAGATAGACGAGCTTGCGGTATTCGGGTGCCCGGTAGCGCTGCTTGACACCTTCGAACCACGTCGCCAGCACGTCGTCGGCAGGCGCCTTGATCGGCTCGATATTGGCATTGGTGAGCAGCAGGTATTCGACGCTTCGGCTTTCGTCACCATAGAGCTTCAGGGCGTCGACCAGCGTCTTCGGTGCGGTGAAGCCGTTGGAGATGGCATCGACCACCTGGCTGCGGACAGCAACCTTGCTGCGCTCCTTGATGTAATCGTCCTGGCGGATGCCGGCATTTTGCAGGCGCGAGATGAAGAGCTCGCGGTCGAACCGGCCATTGACGGCCTTGAAAGCCGGATCGTCAGCGATAAGCTGGGCGAGGCGATCTTCGGAAAGGCCGAGGTTCATGTCTTCGGCGAGCTGGTCGAGCGAGGCGCCGGCGACGAGCTGGGCGAGCACTTGCTGCTCGACGCCGAAGGCGCGGGCCTGCTCGGGGGTGAGGCGCGTGCCGAACTGCTGGCTGAGGTTTGCCACCTGGCGCTGATAGGCGAGGTGGAATTCGTTGACGTCCACATGCTGATCGCCGACGGTCACGACCGTGGTGCTGTTGCCGCCTGACAGCAGCTCATGCGACACGCCCCAGACGCCGAAGGACGCGACGAGCAGAAGCAGGAGGAGCTTGGCAACCCAGGTCTGAGCAGCTCTTCTCAGGATATGGAACATAGAAACGCAAACCTCGCAGTATCATTGACCCGCGCGCGGGCGGACATTCGACGTTCCTTAAAACAAACCCGACAGGAAATGAAGGGTTTGTCGCGCGAAAAGCTGCACAAGGTTTGCGGCGAACAAAAGATCGGTTGCGGCGGAACCTTTCGGGCCGCCATTTCGTTGAAGCGGCATCCCATGAAACAGGAGCAGACCATGGCAGAATTGAAAACCGCTTCCGCCGAATCCACCGCTGCGCGCGTCAAGGCTGATATAGCAGCAGACGATCTGTCGGCGCAGGTCGCAGCCCTTCGCAACGATCTCTCCCGGCTGACGGAAAGCGTGGTCGCGCTGGGGCAGGGGGCGAAGTCGGCGGTGACCGACGAGGCTTCGGTGATGACGGAAAGACTGCGCGACAAGGTGCGCGAAGAACCGCTCGTGGCACTCGCCGTGACGGCAGGCATTGCCTACGTGTTCGGCCTGCTCAGCCGCCGCTGAACGGTAATTCAGAGTGAAGAAAAGCCGGGCGCCATGAACGCCCGGCTTTTAGTGTTTGCATCCGCCAAAAGTAACCGGGCCAGTTGACGCGACCGGGCTCAGCTGGCGCGACCAAGTCAACGGCGGATGACGCGCCCGATCGCGATCAAGATGCAGGCACCGACGAAACCGGTGATCAGATAGCCCAGCCAACCGGCGAGCGGCTGGATGTGCAACAGACCCAGGATCCAGTTGGCGACAATAGCGCCGATGATGCCGAGCAATATGTTCATGAGCAGGCTCATGCTGCTGCGCATTGCCTTTTCCGCCAGCCATCCGGCAACACCGCCGATAATGATGGCTGCAATCCAACCCACGCCTGCGCTTTCCATGGTTATCTCCCTCCTGGCAAAACGAGTCACAGAATGCACGAAACGAAACGAAGTTCCACTCCCAGTTACTGAGATCGCGTGCGCGTTCAGCAACTTATGTGACTCACAGCTGCAGCAGGGTGACCGGAGAGTGCAACGCGTGGGCGACAATCTGGAACAGCAGGCCGGCAATGGCGAGCAATGCGAAGCCAATAGGCATAATCAGACTTTTGCTAAACATCATCCCTCTCCCCTTTTGCGTAAAGCATAAGCGGAAGGGGACGGAGCGCAATAATATTGTTAACAGATAGTTAAGCCTAGCAATTAACTAAAATTAATTACATCGAGGATCGTAGAAATACTTGCGGATGTCGAAAGCTTTATTTTGCACCTTTCCCGTGTTGTTGACGGATGGTCTGCGATCTATGCGCTTCAGACCTTCCGATCTACGCGTTGTCGTCGGGGCAGCAACTGGTGCCGCTACCTCTCCGGATCGCAAACAATGAGGCCGCGCTTAACGACTTCGGGCACTGGGTTCCAGTGATCGCGCGCCTTAGGGCCAATCCGTTTGCCGCGGGCCAGTCAGGTCCGGTGGACGATCAGCATGAAGACGAGGAAGGACGCTGTTGCGACCGTGGCGGCGAAGGCAATCTGGTAGTCCATGTCGTTAACCCCAGTTGGATGGCTCCCGTAAACGCCTGTGACGTCACCGAGTTCCATGTCGCGCGTTCGCGCTCATCGCCTGCGGATTGATTTTGGCGAAGAATGCGTCATCTTCCCTTGATCGCCATTCAATCCGGGGAAACACCTGATGCCTAAAGTTGCAATCGCCATCGCCTGCATCTGCCTGCTGACACTTTCCGGCTGCGGCAATACCGCATACGGGCTGAAGAAGGATGGCCAGGAAGCGAGCCACGCCATGGACAATGCGACACATCGGGTGCTTTCGGCCGGCGCCAAGAAGTGATGCAGGCGATGGAATAAAAAAGCCCGCCTGGGGTGAGGCGGGCTTAGGATTAACAGGGAGAATGGACGGATAGACTCCGTCTCAAATAATAAAGCATTTTCTTAAGCGCATGACTTTACGTCATTCGACGTAACGGCGACCGGTAACGACCGATGCGGCCATGATTCGGAGTCGAATCGGAGATATCCTGATCGAATCAGAAGTTGCCCCAGTTCTGAGCGCGGGCACGAGCGCGAATAATCCGGTATTCGCGACCGCCATAGAGCGAGCCGATTGTCAGCAGAAGCGTCAGAACGTCCCAGATGATATGCATGTTATCCTCTTAGGTTGGACGGCCCTGCCGTCGATCGGTGAAGATACAATAGCAATCTTTCGAACGTGCTTATATGACAAGAAATCGGGATGAGCGGGAAAGCCGGCAGGGCGCTTCCGCAGAAGAGGGGCGGCGTTTCCGCCTTGGAGCAGCAAAGTGAACAGATTCGACGGTGGCTTATGACGATTTTCTCCGTCCGCCACATCACGTCCTATCGTTACGTCAGGGATGTCGACTTCGGTGAGCATCGCTTGATGTTCCGACCGCGCGACAGTTTCGACCAGCGGCTGATCGAAGCGTCGTTGACGATCTATCCCGAGGAAAGTCATGTGCGCTGGATCCACGATGTTTTCGGCAATTGCGTGGCGCTCGTCGATTTTTCGAGGCCGGCATCCGAACTTCGTTTCGAAACCTGGATCACGCTCGATCATACGCCTCAGGTCGCCCTGGATCTCAAGGTCGACGACGCAGCCCTGACCTATCCATTCTCCTACGACAAGGACGAGATCGCCGATCTCACGCCGGCGATGCAGCGCCATTATCCCGACCCGAACGACGAGGTCGGACGCTGGGCGCGCCAATTCGTGCGCCAGGGGCGTCCGACGGAGACCGGGCATCTGCTGATGACGCTCTGCTACGCCATCCGCGAGAGCTTCGTCTATGCGCGGCGCCATGAACATGGAACGCAGACACCGGTGCAGACCCTGCAGCTTCGCTCCGGCACCTGCCGGGATTTTGCGCTTCTGATGATGGAGGCGGCACGCATCCTCGGCCTCGCGGCGCGGTTCGTCACGGGCTATGTCTATGTTCCCGACCGGGACGGCTCCACCGTGCTCGGCGGCGGTTCCACGCATGCATGGTGCCAGATCTATCTTCCAGGCGCCGGTTGGACGGAGTTCGATCCGACCAACGGCATCGTCGGCAACCGCGATCTCATTCGTGTCGCGGTTGCCCGTGATCCGCGCCAGGCAGTCCCGTTGAGCGGCAGCTATGACGGGGACGGGAAGGATTTCGACAGCATGACGGTGCAGGTCAACGTCACCACGAGGTGACTCAGAAGTCATCTTGGATGGCTCCGAGCCGGCTGTGCGGCGACAATTCCGCGGCCACGGAACCGGGTAGCGCGATCAACGTTCCATACTCACCTTCATCGATGCGGAGACGCGACAAGGAAGCGACAATGAAGATACGCGCCGGGTTTCATCTGGGCTATGAATGCACGCAGCCGACGCCGATGCTGCTCGTCCTCAACATCCATCCCTCCCGTCGCGCCGATCTTCTCAGCGATCAGATCCTGACATTCGACCGGCCGATCGAGGCCTGGGGCTATACCGATGTGTTCGGCAATGCCTGCAGCCGGATCGTCGCTCCGCCGGGGCTGACGACGATCTCCACGGAATTCGAGATTTACGACAGCGGCCAACCCGACATCGTTCCCGACGATGCCGTCCAGCACGCGATCAATGACCTGCCCGACGATGTGCTGGTCTTCCTGCTCGGCAGCCGCTATTGCGACACCGACAGGCTTGCCGATTTCGCCTGGGCGACGTTCTCATCGACGCCGCTCGGCTGGGCGCGCGTGCAGGCGATCTGCGATTTCGTCCATGACCACATCACCTTCGACTACCTGAAGGCCGACGTGCTCAGGACCGCGCATGGCGGCTTCACCGACAAGGCGGGCGTCTGCCGCGACTTTGCCCATCTCGCCATCGCGCTTTGCCGATGCATGAATATCCCGGCACGATATTGCACCGGTTATCTCGGCGATATCGGCGTTCCGATTGATCCCAATCCGATGGATTTCAGCGCCTGGTTCGAGGTCTTTCTCGGCGGCCACTGGCATACGGTCGACGCCCGCCACAACACGCCGCGCATCGGCCGGATCCTGATGGGAACCGGCCGCGACGCCACCGACGTCGCCATGTCGACGGCCTTCGGTCCGGCAACGCTCTCCCGCTTCGAGGTGATCACCGAGGAAGTGCCGCAGGAGGCGGTGAAAGCCGATTGATCAGCGGAGCAGGCCTTACGATGCGTCAACAACCAGCATCGCGGGCGATGCTGATCCTATGCCTTCTTCAAAAACTCGGTTTTCAGCACGAGGCCTTTGACCTGCTTGGTGCTGCACTCGATCTCGCCAGGATTGTCCGTCAGGCGAATGCCCTTGACCAGCGTTCCACGCTTCAGCGTCTCCGAGGTTCCCTTGACCTTGAGGTCCTTGATCAGCGTCACGGAATCGCCGTCGTGAAGCTGGCTTCCGTTGCTGTCCTTTACAATGATGTCGGTCATAATGTCCCCGCTTGGTGATCCCGGACGGGAAATCATGGCGACGCAGGATAGTCAATACGAACGGCTCAGTTGGCCTGACCTCTGATCCTACGCGGCCCTTCAATCAGCTCGCGCGCAGGCGTCGCGAACGCAGCCGCGCAGCCAGCGATGCGCCGGATCGGCATCCATCCTGGGGTGCCAGAGCAATGACACCGTGATCTCAGGCGTCGGGACGGGGAGGGGAAAACTATGCATTCCCGCGCGCAAGGCTCCGGTGTGCCGTTCGGGCACGCTGGCGATCAGATCGCAGTTCCGGGCGAGCGCCAGTGCCGTGGAAAAGCCGCTGACGATGGTGGCGATCTGCCGTTCCAACCCGAGCGCGTTCAAGGCTTCATCGATCGGTCCCTTGTCGAGCCCGCGCCGCGAGACGTAGATGTGCTGGCCGCCGGCATAAAGGGAGGGAGTCATCTCGCGCCCACAAAGCGGATGCCCCAAGCGCACGACGCCGATGAAACGATCGCGGAACAAGGCCTGCGCCCGCACCTCCGGCCCGGTCGTCCCGCCGACGACGCCGGTTTCCAGATCGACGGTCCCATCGCGAAGCGGGGCGCTGTCCTTGTCCGGCTTCTGCACGAAGCGCAGCCGCACGCCGGGCGCTTGCCGACCGAGGCAGGCGATGAGATCAGGTCCGAAGCTCTCGGCAAAGCCTTCGCTGGTGCGCAGCGTGAACGTCCGGACCAAGCGTTGAAGGTCAAGCGCCTCGGCAGGACGCAGGATCGCCTGCGCGTCCTCGACAATCCGGCCGACCCGCTCGCGCAGTTCGAGCGCGCGCGGCGTGGGGACGAGGCCACGGCCGGCGCGCACCAGCAGCGGATCGCCCGTCGTTTCACGCAATCGCGCTAAGGCCCGGCTCATCGCCGACGGGCTGAGCCGCAGCCGTTGCGCCGCACGCGCAACGCTGCCCTCGGCAAGCAGCACATCGAGGGTGACTAGCAAGTTGAGATCAGGTGTCGACATCCATCAGCTATAACACGGCTTCAACTTGATGTGGCGTCAAACGCATGAATAAAGTGCAAATCGTGCGCCTTTCGCCATATTAAGCAGAGGACTAGGTTTTCACCAGTTCCATTCGGGGAACTAAGAGAAAACGGAGTTCACGGGGTGAAATCGATCATTGCAGAGCGAAGCGAGGCCATCGCCGAACAGGCACCATCCATACGATGGGCGCTTGCCAGTCTTTCCCTCTCGATGTTGCTGCCGTCACTCGGCACCAGCATCGCCAATGTGGGCCTGCCGAGCCTGGCGCAGGCGTTCGATGCCGCCTTCCAGGATGCGCAGTGGATCGTTCTCGCCTATCTCCTTGCCATCACCACCCTGATCGTCAGCGTCGGACGGCTCGGCGACATCACCGGCCGACGTCGGCTGCTGCTCATCGGCATCCTGCTCTTCACGCTGGCCTCGATCCTCTGCGGCGTCGCGCCGACGCTATGGCTGATGATTGCCGCGCGCGCTGTGCAGGGCCTGGGTGCGGCCATCATGATGGCGCTCACCATGGCCTTTGTCGGCGAAACGGTGCCGAAGGAAAGAACCGGGAGCGCCATGGGGCTGCTCGGAACGATGTCGGCAATCGGTACCGCTCTTGGGCCCTCGCTCGGCGGCCTGCTGATCGCCGGGCTCGGCTGGCCGGCAATCTTCCTCGTCAACGTGCCGCTCGGCGTTCTGACCTTCGTTCTCGCCTATCGCCATCTGCCCGCCGATATCAGCAAGGGGAAGACGGGTCGGAAGGGCTTCGACATCGCAGGCACTTTGCTGCTTGCGCTGACGCTGTCGGTCTACGCGCTGGCGATGACGATCGGGCACGGCCGATTTGGCCTATTGAACATCGCTCTGCTCTCGGTCGCCATCTTCGGCGCCGGTTTGTTCGTCTTCGCCGAGGCGAGAGCGGCATCGCCGCTGATCCAGTTGACGGTGTTCCGCAATCGCGTGCTCACCGCCAGCCTGGCGATGAACGTGCTGGTTTCGACTGTGATGATGGCGACGCTGGTAGTCGCGCCGTTCTACCTCTCCCATGCGCTCGGGCTCAATCAAGCTCTCGTCGGCATCGTCATGTCGATCGGCCCCGTCATCTCCATCTTGAGCGGCGTCCCGGCCGGCCGTCTGGTGGACCGTCTGGACGCGCCATTCGTGGTGGTCGCAGGGCTCGTCGCCATGGCGGCAGGCTGCATCGCCATGGCCGTGCTTCCCGGGATACCAGGCTACATCGCCGCCATTACCATGCTGACACCCGGCTATCAGCTGTTTCAGGCGGCCAACAACACCGCCATCATGGCGGATGTCCGCCCGGACCAGCGGGGCGTCATCTCGGGCATGCTCAACCTTTCGCGCAATCTCGGGCTGATTACCGGCGTATCCGTGATGGGCGCCGTCTTCGCGTTCTCTTCGGGAACACCCGATATCACAGCGGCGCATCCCGAGGCCATTGCCTCAGGCATGCGGATGACCTTCGCCGTTGCGGCAGCACTGGTTGTTGTCGCGCTCGCTATTGCGGTCAGGACTTACCGCCGCCGAGCGCTCGGGGAGAGTTGAGCCCGGCACTTATCGGCAGCGCGAGCGAAACCCAGACCAAGGTCCGATCCATCCTGGACTTCGTGCCCATAGGAACTTTCCGTCGATGCAATAGGTAGCTTCGACATGCGTGGAGGTGTTCGGAGTTTTGCTGTGACTAAAATGTTCGTTGCGGGGATGATACTGACGCCTCTTATCTTCTGGGGTTCTGTCGGCGTCCTGATATATTCGTACTTCTCGTGAGGGCTGTCCGGCGAAACATCGACTTCGCCGAGCCCGTATTTTCGAAACATTTCCGCGCCTTGACGATACCGGCCTCGATGGCGCCGAAGAGATACCGGGCTACCGCCCGGCCGCCGACATATCGGGATCAGTTCGAGTGACCACGGAAGATCGCAACGGCCGCAGTGACCAGCGCGGCATTGTCGTTGGCAATCGTCCCATCCGGGAGGTGCTTACCATCTTCCAGGCCGATACGGGTGGAGTAGCGCCGCTCGCGCGCCAACCTGACGAAGGGCCAGACGGTGTCGTCGAAACCATGCAGAAGAATGGGCCGATTGACCCGGCCATCCCCGAGCGCCTTGATAATGCCGTCCGCGATATCGCATGCGCGCTGCAAATCCTGTTCGTTATCGAGCTCGATGAGCACGCGAAAGACCCGCTCATGATCATCGAGGCCGATGTAGCGCTCCGCATCGGCGACCGATGCCAGCCCGACTTCGATGCCGATACCCTTCTGCTGCAGCAACTGCATGACACCAGGGCCATCGTCTTCCGAGAGGTTCACCGAGGCATAATCCGGCAGAACGGACCAACGGCGGATGGCTTCCCGCGTTTTCTCCCGATCGCCTTCGATCCAGGCGCCCGTGGACACACCGATCAGCGTTCCCGGACAGACACGGCGGATCGCGCCGACAGTGTCGTCGACGGCGGCAAGGCTCTCCTTGCCATCGGCTCCGCGCGGATGAACGTGGAGCTCCGCAGCGCCGGCAGCGACCGAAGCCGTGGCATCACGCACCATGGCATCAATCGTCAGCGGAAGGAGCGGATGGAAATCGCTCGGCCGCGCGCCGTTGATGCAAGCTTGAACGATCATAAAGGAGCCTCGCGCTTGTTGGGCCGCTTAAGACGCCGGGTATACCAAATTGGAAACCTGAAGACTTAGGGGCGCTGCTGACAAAGTCATTTCCCTTGCCGTTACAGCCCCAATAATATCAAAACAGTCGAGATAGGCGACTGCTGCTCTCGTGCAGGGTCAAGCTGTGCGGACGCCGACTAGAGGACGGCCACGTGATCTCGTGGCAGCGACGTGACGTCAATCTGCCGCCCGACCCCATTCTTAAGTTAATGGCGGTCGCGTCCTGTTGCTGCCTGTACATCATCTCATCGTCGACGCAAAGGAGGAGGGTGAAACTCATCTGTTGCCCTCAGGGAAGGCCAACCTTCCTGAGGTACAAAACCGCAATTTTCGGAAAACGACGGATGGCGGAAGGGTCGCGAACTCTACGACATCGAAATTCTTAGCTCAGCTCACGGCAGGCAGCGGCGAACAGTCGTTGACCCGGCCATCGAACCCATCACCGGCTGATCATGACCTGCCACATTCAGAACCGCATCAAGATACGCGAGAAACAGGGCGGCCGCTGCTGCTACTGCCTCCAGCCTATGGTTCTGAGTGACAAACCGCCACATAAGCAGCCGCGGAATGCCGAAACCCTTGAGCACCCGCGGTGCCGCTCTGATGGCGGCCGCAACAATCGAGACAACATCGCTTTGGCGTGCAAGCGTTGCAACGAAGAGCGCCGCGGCATGGACTGGCTCCTGTACACGAGCTACCGCCGCGGAGAGATTTGGGAACTAATCGAATGCGCGCCGCCCTGTGCGCATCGGCGTGGGTCGTAGACCTGCGCTAGCCAGCTGCCGAGCCGCATCGACGGCGGGACCAACACCATAGGCCGGCGCGATCACCATCCGCGACCACACCAGCGGCACGCAGGCCGGTGTTTTCTGGGATGCTCGCACCGTTCATCGGAGGTTAATGCTTATTAACCCAGAATCGCAGCCTGAAAGGATGCGCCGATGAAGATGCTCTTTACCTCACTTGCAGCCATGATCTTGTCTGCATCTTTCGCCCTGCCGCTGAACGCCGCGCCGATCGTCGTGCCGAACGCAGTACATATGCATACCTCCGACGTCGAGCAGGTCAAACACCGTCGCCACGGTAATGGACATGCGTATGGCCACCGGAAGAAACACCGGTACGCTTACCGCGACTGTCGGTATTACGGCTCGTGCTATCGTCCGCGGTATTACGGCAGTCGCGACTATTACGGCTATCGCGACCGTTACCCCTATCGTCGTCGGTCAGGTGTGACCGTGTATTTCGATTTTTAGCCGGCAGCGCCACTGAAACCAACCTTGGTGCTCAACAAATGCGCCGCCAGCCTCACCAGCTGGCGGTTTTCATACCAGAAGCGGGTTTATGACAAGCGTGCAATTCTCGCGCGGAAAGCGGAAATTGTGCAATTAAATCAATATAAGATGGCGGAAGAGGTGGGATTCGAACCCACGGTACGGTTTCCCGCACGCCGGTTTTCAAGACCGGTTCCTTAAACCACTCGGACACTCTTCCATCTGATTGAAAAGGTTGAGACATCAACATGCTGTTGATTTCTACGAACCGGTCATTGCTACCGATTTGCGACCCAATCACTCGATGGCTGGCTTTTTAGCAGCTTTGGTAGCAGCGTCAACGTGCTCTGCAGCATTTGCCAGCATCTTCGCCACGACGTGCGACTAGCTCGAGAGAGCCGACCTTCAGCTGTTCTTCAGCCTGCGCGAGCCGGTAGAGGTTCCGGCGCAAGGACGCTGGAGGTCAACCCGACGCTGCTGAACAACTCAACCCTGTTGCGACCCTTGTTTTTGGCAATGTAGAGCGCCTGATCTGCACGCTTCTGGACGTCTTGTTCGGTTAGACCCGCTTCCCAAAGTGCCACACCTGCACTGACGGAAGGTGTGACCTGATTTCCTTCGAAGACAAGGCTCAGGGCGTTGACAGCCTCGCGTACCTGCTCAGCGAGCGCAAAAGCAGAGGCTGCCGTTTGGCCGCGAAAAAAGAGGCTGAACTCCTCGCCGCCCAACCGACCTAACACGCAGGAAGAGGGGGCACTCCGAGCAATCGTCCGAGCGACATTTATGAGAACGACATCACCTTTGTCGTGTCCGTACATATCGTTAACACGCTTGAAAAAGTCGATATCGATGAGGACGAAGGCGTCCCCGGGGGCGAGGTCTTTCGGAAGGGAATTGAAGAAATGCTGCCGGTTGGGAATGCCGGTCAGCATATCGGTATTTGCAAGTCTGATAAGCTTTTCTTCGGCTCTTTCCTGCACGAGGACGAGCACGAACAAAGCCACTGCGAAATGACAGATGATCAGCAGAAAGAAAGCGTAGCGCGGGGAAAGAGGCGCATCGTTTGGAAGGATGAAACCAATGACGACCAAAGCCGAGAGAAACGTTGCCACCCATATTGAGGCGGAAAGGGCGAGCCGCGCGGTAAGACGCTCATGGAAGAAGTCGCGGGCGATCACGAAACCTGACAAGGCAAGCAGGATTGCGGCGTTGCCATTGAACACCGATGCTCTCAATCCATTGTTCAAATACCATGGCGTGATCGCCGCACTCAGCATCAGGACGACGGGCAGGAGCAATGGCCACCAATCTCGTATAGAATTTTGACGCCGGCTGAGGCCGAAAAGACCAACCGCCATCAGCCCGTAACCATTGGCGCCCAGCGCAAAACTCCAGAACGTCCTGGCATTATCGGACATGTGAAGGCTCTCGTCCCACCCAGCCAGCGTTGAGGCGATCGCGAGCAAAGTAAAACCAACTGCAAGTACGCCGAGCCCCGGCGTCGCTCCGGAACGCCATCTCACATAGAAGAAGCAGATCGCTCCGACGATGAAGGAAGACTTGTGTAGAAGAAGGACTGTCGCAAGATCCATTGCCGGAACCCGATGTGAGAGAAGCGGGGTCCGAATAACGGCTAAAATCTACTTTTCGATGAACGCCGCGCGACCTTCTGACGGCGGAACTCGCTGCTCTTCCGGAGACTGCCGACCGAGATCGTTGGGACCCCGTCCATATATTGGAAATGACTCGCGTTCTCCCCGGCTTGAGCGTTAACTGTGTTGTTCTGGCGGAGGAAACAAACCATGGCCATGTATCTCACACGCTTCAGCTACACGCCCGAGACCTGGGCGCGGATGATCGAAAACCCCGAGGATCGCCGAGAGGCGGCACGCAGTTACATTGAATCCGTGGGCGGAAAGCTGCACGGCTTCTGGTACGCCTTCGGCGAGCATGATGGTTGGAATCTGTGGGAGGCGCCCGATAACGTATCGATGGCGGCCGTCGCACTTGCGATCGGTGCAGGAGGTGCACTCAGCTCCATGGAGACCACTGTCCTCCTCAGCGTCGAGGATACGATCGCAGCCTTGGAAAAGGCGAAGTCGGTACGCTATCGTCCACCGGCAGCATAGGCGGCGGCCCACGGCTTCCCATCCACGTCGAAGATCAGCGCTTTGCGCTTCTCGTTCCGGCGCAAACTTTCTGTGAATTGCGCCGGAGACATGACAGACTTAGCTTCCGTCAGATCCAAGGCCCTTCGGACCGTTGAGCTGGTTCATATCCTCGCCGAGAGATCGAACCGCCTCCATCGTCACCGCAAGGGCCGACATCAGGATTGCGATGTCGTTATCTTCATCCGGCTGGGAAAGCGCGCGAGATCGAGCGTGCAACTGCCGGCTGACCGTGTCGAGCTGCGTCAGGGTTTCATCGTTCATGGTGATCCTCCAAAGGTCTAAACCTTCAAAGCTCGCGGCGGACAATTCGTTCCCATACAGAATGAAGCGCCACCCCGCTGCGGTGCATCAAATCGGGCGGTGTTTCAATATGGAGCTTTGGGGGCGTCAGGAAGCGCCCGGATGTTCACCATATGCCCCGCATCGGCACGTTGATTTCTGGCCTCATTGCGGCGATGGAATGGCAGGCGGGGAGGGCTCGCGTTAGTGATTTATAAACCATAATCATCAGAATTGTCGCTATCGCTGCGAAATTGTTCGTAAAATTGCCACGAACTTAGCAAGATTAAAGCCTCGTTAGGCGGGTCGGAATAAGGCGCTATTGCCCCAAGATGGGGCAGGGTTCCTTAACCATAACGATCTTTGAGCGGCGTGGGGCACATGAAACTGGATTACGGGGCGGCGTCTTTCGCAACGGCAGCACGGTGGCTGGCGATCTCGGCGATGTGTGCGACGGTTGCGGCTTGCGGCACGACGCAGGCGGTGCCGAAGAAAAAAGCCCACGGCAAAGAGTATTTCTCCGAATCCGAATATGGCGTGAAGGCGAGCCCGCGGGTCGCCACCGGCAACAATATCCCGAAGGGCGGCGGCCGCTACATCGTCGGCAACGCTTACGAGGTGAAGGGCAAGTGGTATTATCCGAAGGAAGATTTCGCCTATAACAAGGTCGGCGTCGCCTCCTGGTATGGCTCGGCCTTTCACGGGCGCCTGACGGCGAACGGCGAAGTCTACGACCAGATGCATCTTTCCGCCGCACATCCGACCTTCCCGTTGCCGAGCTATGCGCGCGTCACCAATCTCGAAAGTGGTTCTTCCGTCATCGTGCGCGTCAACGATCGCGGCCCCTATCACGAAGGCCGTATCATCGACCTTTCCAACAAGACGGCCGACATGCTGGACCTGCAGCACAGCGGCACCGGCAAGGTGCGCGTGCAATATGTCGGCCGCGCCCGCATGGACGGCCACGACATGCCCTATCTGATGGCCTCCTACGCGCCGAAGGGCAGCCGCATTCCCGGCGTCAATCCGGAAGGGCAGATCGCAAGCGGCGTGATGGTCGCCTCCAACAGCCGAAAGATCACCCGCGACCAGCTGCAGAGTTCGGAAAACTACGAGACGCCGGCCAACGTGCCGGTGCCGAGGTCGGCCACCTCCTATGCCGGCTCGACGCCGAGCGCCCGCAACAATGCGGCAGCCGCCGCCGCACCCGCTCTGGCCCCGGCTGCCCATGTTCTGGTCGCGCCATCGGCACGGTCCTTCAACAATGGCGCGCAGGCCATGGACCAGATGGTCGTGCTGCCGGAGATCGGTCCGATGCCCTATGAGCGGCCCCAGAATTCGCTGGCGCTCGGCTACCAGAGCGAAGAGGTGAAGACGGTGACCGTCGATCTCGCCTTCGACGCGGTGATGGTGCGCAATGACGGGCTGACGCAAGAGTCCATCCTTGCCTCGGCCAAGCGCCATCAGGCAAAGTTCGCCCAGCGCTGAACTGGCAATTGCATCGGATTTCCTCGCGTTCTAACCTCCTGAAATACGCCGCTCGATCAATGGAAATTGCGATGCTGAAGCCCGCGCTTCGCCTGCTTGCATGCCTGATGCCGTTCGCCTCCGGAGCCTTTGCAGCCGATGGCGGTGCCGCCGGCTTCGCCACCAAGGCGGCGCAGGCCTATATGATCGAGGCTACCACCGGCACCGTGCTTCTCGCTAAGAACGAGGATCAGAGCTTTTCGCCGGCCTCACTCGCCAAGCTGATGACGATGGATCTCGTTTTCGAGGCGCTGACCAAGGGCCAGATCACGCTCGATACCGAATATCCCGTTTCCGAATATGCCTGGCGGACGGGCGGCGCGCCGTCGCGGACGGCGACAATGTTTGCCAGCCTGAAATCACGCGTGCGCGTCGAGGACCTGATCAAGGGCATCGCCATCCAGGGCGCCAATGACAGCTGCATCATCCTTGCCGAGGGCATGGCCGGAAGCGAGCAGCAATTTGCCGTGTCGATGACGCGCCGCGCCCGCGAGCTCGGCATGGAGAAGGCCGAGTTCGGCAATTCCACCGGCCTTCCCGACGGCAAGAGCAAGGTGACGGCACGCGAGATGGTGACGCTTGCCGCCGCCCTTCAGCAATCCTATCCCAATCTCTATCCCTATTTTGCGCAGCCGGATTTCGAGTGGAACAAGATCTTCCAGCGCAACCGCAACCCGCTGCTCGGGCTCGATCTCGGCGCCGACGGGCTGGCGACTGGCTTTACCGAGGGCGAGGGCTATTCGATCGTCGCTTCGGTTCAGCGCGACGGCAGGCGGCTGTTTCTGGCGCTTGCCGGCATCGCTTCAGACAAGGAGCGGACGGAAGAGGCCAAGCGGGTGCTCGAATGGGGGCTGACGGCCTTCGAGAACCGGCAGATCTTCGCCGACAAGGAAGTGATTGGCGCCGCCAGCGTCTATGGCGGCACGTCGCGCACGGTCGATCTCGTCGCCAAGGCGCCGGTCAGCGTCTATATCCCGATCAGCAATCCCGACCGGCTGTCGGCGCGCATCATCTATCGCTGGCCGCTGACGGCGCCGGTCAAGCCGGATACCCAGGCAGGCACGCTGAGGATTTTCGCCGGCAGCCGGCTGCTCAGGGAAGTGCCGCTCTATACCGTGCAAGCGGTCGGCGAAGGCTCACTCAGCAGCCGGGCGATCGACGCCATGCTGGAACTCGGCGAATCGCTGTTCTTCTCCTGGCTCTGGGACAAGCCCGCGCCCGTCTGACGAGCTGTTTCCAATGCAATTTGCCGGGAAAGGTGAATATGTCGCCGCGGCGAAAGGTTTTCCTCCCTGATATCTTCGGATAGATAGAAGGAGCGGGGCGCGTGCGGCGCCTGGAATGCGGGAAGTTGTCATTGTCATCCGGTACGGGATTGTTCGTTACGTTTGAAGGCGGGGAAGGCGCTGGGAAATCCACGCAGATCCGCCGCCTCGCCGAGGCGCTGAAGGGCGAAGGTCACGACGTGCTGATGACGCGCGAACCAGGCGGATCGCCGGGCGCCGAAGCCGTGCGCCACGTGCTGCTGTCGGGGGCTGCCGAAGCCTTCGGCACGCGGATGGAGGCAATCCTCTTTGCCGCGGCCCGCAACGACCATGTCGAAGAGGTGATCCGGCCGGCCCTGGCCGCAGGCAAGGTCGTGCTCTGCGACCGCTTCATGGATTCCTCCCGCGTCTACCAGGGTATTACCGGTAATCTCGAGCCCGATTTCATCGAGACGCTGCAGCGCATCGCCATCAACGGCGTGATGCCGGATTGCACCGTGATCCTCGACATCCCCGCCAAGGTCGGGCTGGGGCGGGCGCAGAAGCGCGCCGCGACCGATGCTCCCGATCGCTTCGAGAAGGAGCGGCTGGAAACGCACGAGAAACGCCGCGAGGCCTTTCTCGATATCGCTGCCCGCGAGCCGGAGCGCTGCCACGTCGTCAACGCCATGCAGACAGAGGAGGCGATCGCCGCCGAGATCCTGGCGATCATCCAACAACTGCTGTCGCCGGCAGGCCGTGCGCGAATGCCGGAAGCCGCCCATCATGAGTGAAGCCCATTATGAGTGAGGAAAGGCCCGGACTGCTCGACGGCGCCATCTGGCCGGGGGAAAATACCAGGCTGTTCGGGCATGCGGAGGCGGAAGCCTTCCTTGCGCAGTCCTACCGGTCCGGCAAGGGCCACCACGCCGTCCTGATCGAAGGGCCGGAAGGCATCGGCAAGGCGACGCTCGCCTTCCGCTTCGCCAATCACGTGCTCTCACATCCCGATCCCGAGACCGCGCCGGAGACGATCGGCGATCCGGATCCTGCCTCTCCCGTCAGCCGGCAGATCGCGTCTGGCGCCTCGCACAATCTGCTGCACCTTGCCCGGCCGATGGACGAAAAGACCGGCAAGGTGAAATCGGCGATAACAGTCGACGAGGTGCGCCGCGCCGGCAAATTCTTCTCGCAGACATCCGGCACCGGCAACTGGCGGATCGTCATCATCGATCCGGCCGACGACATGAACCGCAATGCTGCCAACGCCATCCTGAAGATCCTGGAAGAACCGCCGAAGCGGGCGCTGTTCCTGGTGCTGTCGCATGCGCCGGGACGGCTGCTGCCGACAATCCGCTCACGCTGCCTGCCGCTGAAGCTGGCGCCGCTTGCCGATGATGAACTCGTCGCGGCCCTTGCCCATCTCGGCATATCAGGCGAAGGCGCGGCGGTGCTTGCCGCCGCCAAGGGCAGCGTCGGCGAGGCGCTGAAACTCCTGAACTACGGCGGCGGCGAGATCATCGCTGCCTATGACGAGATGCTTGCCGCCGAGGGACCGACAGCCCGCAAGGCAATGCATCGGCTGGCCGACGCGCTTTCGGGTCGGGAGAGCGACACGATCTTCGATTTCTTCGTCAGCCATGTCGGCGACGACATCATGAACCGCGCGCGCGCGGCAGCCGGCGAGGGGCGGATCGCGGCGGCGGAGCGGCTGGCGCGGCTCTATTCCGAAATCACCGAGCGGCTGACCATTTCCGATGGTTACAACCTCGACCGCAAGCAGACGATCATCAGCATTCTCGCCGATATCAAGCAGCCGGGCCTTTGAAGCGCGTCACCGCTGACACTTTCGGCACCGTGCTCTGATCAGCCGGTCAGCAGCTTGACTGCGACAACAGCAAGCGTGGCGGCAAGGACGATGCGGATGGTGCGTTCGTGCAGCTTCGGCGCCAGAAGGCTGCCGATGATGATGCCGGGGATAGAGCCGATCAGCAGGGCAAACAGCATCGGCCAGTCGATCTCGCCGATCAGCCAATAGCCCGTGCCGCCGATCAACGTGAGCGGTACTGCATGAACGATATCGGAACCGACGATCTCGCGCACATCGAGCCTGGGATAAAGGACCAGCAGGATCGTCACACCCAGCGCGCCGGCACCGACCGAGGTCAAGGTGACGAGGACGCCGAGAACGAATCCGAGAATGACGGTGAGGGCGAGGATGGTCGTCGGCTTCGGCGGTGTGCGATCGCCGATGGCGCGCCGCGCCAGCTCGAGGATCGGGCCACGGAAGACCAGCATGATCGCGGTCATGACCAGAAGCCAGCCGAGTGCCGTGGTGATCGTATTGGTCACGCCGATGCTTTTGCGATCGACGCCGGCCAGCAGCCACAGCATCAGCAGGGCGGCCGGCAGGCTGCCGGCCGCGAGGCTGCCGACGATCTTCCAGTTGACCCGCCCATGCATGCCGTGAACGGCGGTACCGGCCGTCTTGGTGATCGCCGCGTAGAGAAGATCGGTGCCGACGGCGGTGGCGGGATGGACGCCGAAGAGCAGCACCAACAGCGGCGTCATCAGCGAACCGCCGCCAACGCCGGTGATGCCGACGAGCGCGCCGACGAACAGGCCGGAAAGCGAATAGAGCGGTTCGAATGTCAAACAAGCGCCCCTGACGGCGCGCGGCCACGACAAATCCGATAGATGAAAACTCGCACTTCGTTCTTGTCCCGCCCTCTTTCCCAAGACGGGTAGATTGGGCGAGAAGCTGAGTCAAGTTCACGCCCCCATCGTCCCGGAAATCATCGACGACTGGAAAGTTGAGGTTTCGCTTGACGGTGACATGCGCTAAGAGCGGCTGACCATTTTTATAGAGTTAGCCGGACATTGGCCGCCATGACAGACAAGACACCCTTCTACATCACCACCGCGATTTCCTACCCTAACGGCAAGCCGCATATCGGCCATGCCTATGAGCTGATCGCGACCGATGCGATGGCGCGTTATCAGCGCCTGGATGGCAAGGATGTCTTCTTCCTGACCGGCACCGACGAACACGGCCAGAAGATGCAGCAGACGGCCCGCGCCGAGGGCATCACCGCGCAGGCGCTCGCCGACCGAAACTCCGGCGAATTCCAGGCGATGGCGACGCTGCTCAACGCCTCGAATGATGATTTCATCCGCACCACGCAGGAGCGTCATCACGAGACGTCGCGCAACATCTGGAAGCTGATGGCCGACAATGGCGACATCTACAGGGACAGCTATGCCGGCTGGTATTCGGTGCGCGACGAGGCCTACTACCAGGAAAACGAGACGGAGCTGCGCGCCGACGGCGTGCGCTACGGGCCGCAGGGCACACCCGTCGAGTGGGTGGAAGAGGCAAGCTATTTCTTCAAGCTCTCCGAATACCAGGAGAAGCTGCTTGCGCATTATGAGGCGAACCCCGACTTCATCGGTCCGGCCGAGCGCCGCAACGAGGTGATCTCCTTCGTCAAATCGGGACTCAAGGACCTCTCGGTCTCTCGCACGACCTTCGACTGGGGCATCAAGGTGCCGGACGATCCGGCGCACGTGATGTATGTCTGGGTCGACGCGCTGACCAATTACATCACCGCGACAGGCTATATCGAGGACCGGAACGGCCCGCGGGCGAAATACTGGCCGGCTGACGTGCACATCATCGGCAAGGACATCATCCGCTTCCACGCCGTCTACTGGCCGGCCTTCCTGATGTCGGCGAAGCTGCCGCTGCCGAAGCGCGTCTTTGCCCACGGCTTCCTGCTCAACAAGGGCGAGAAGATGTCGAAGTCGCTCGGCAATGTCGTCGATCCGGTCAATCTGGTGAACCATTTCGGCCTCGACCAGGTGCGCTACTTCTTTCTGCGTGAAGTGTCCTTCGGCCAGGACGGCAGCTACAGCGAAGAGGCGATCGGCACTCGCATCAACTCCGACCTCGCCAACGGCATCGGCAATCTCGCCAGCCGCTCGCTATCGATGATCGTCAAGAATTGCGACGGCAAGATCCCGGAATGCGGCGCGCTCAGCGACGAGGACAAGGCGATGCTGGCTGAGGTCGATGCGCTGCATGCCTCGACCCGCGAGGATATGGGCAAGCAGCAGATCCACCGGGCGCTCGCCTCGATCATTTCGGTCGTTTCCGAGACTGACCGTTATTTCGCCGGTCAGGCGCCGTGGGCGCTGAAGAAGACCGATCCGGAGCGGATGGGCACCGTGCTTTACGTGACTGCCGAAGTCGTGCGCCAGATTGCCATCCTGCTGCAGCCCTTCATGCCGGACTCATCGGCCAAGCTGCTCGATCTGGTCGCAGCACCCGAAGACAAGCGCGACTTTGCTGCCCTCGGCGAAGCCGGCCGTCTCATTGCCGGAACGACGCTCGAAGCGCCGACGCCGGTCTTCCCGCGCTACGTGGCTCCGGAGGCTTGAGGCCGTGCTGATCGACACGCATTGCCATCTTGATTTCGCCGACTTCGAGGCGGAGCGGGACGAGATCGTCGCGCGCGCCCATCAAGCTGGCGTCGCGCAGATGGTGACGATCTCGACGCGGGTGCGCAAGCTCGGCGCGTTGCTTGCTATCACAGAGAAGTATCCCTCGGTATTCTGCTCGGTCGGCACGCATCCGAACAATGCCGACGAAGAGCTGGAGATCCAGACGGAAGAGCTGGTGCGTCTCGCCAATGCCCATGAGAAGGTGGTCGCGATCGGCGAGGCCGGTCTCGACTATTTCTACGATACGCAAAAGCCTGAGGACCAGCAGACCGGCTTCCGCCGCCATATCGCCGCGGCGCGCGAGACCCGGCTGCCGCTCGTCATCCACAGCCGCAGCGCGGACGAGGACATGGCTGACATACTAACCGAGGAAACCGGGAAGGGGGCCTTCCCCTTCATTCTCCATTGTTTCTCGGCAGGCCCGGAGCTTGCCAAGACTGGCGTCGCGCTTGGCGGCTACATTTCCTTCTCGGGCATCCTGACCTTCCCGAAGTCGGAAGAGCTGCGGGAGATCGCCAAGACGATCCCGCAGGATCGGCTGCTTGTGGAAACGGACGCGCCCTATCTGGCGCCGAAGCGCTGGCGCGGTAAGCGCAATGAGCCGTCCTATGTCGTCAACACGGCCGAAGTGCTCGCCGAGACGATCGGCCTTGCTACCGAAGAGGTCGCACGGATCACGACAGAGAACGCTTTCCGGCTGTTCTCGAAGATGCCGAGGATCTAGCGGCGTGCTCTACCGGCGGCGTTTCACCATTCTCGGCTGTTCGTCGTCACCGGGCGTGCCGCGCATCACCGGCGACTGGGGTGCCTGCAATCCCGACAATCCGAAGAACCGGCGCACGCGCGCTGCCTTCATGGTGCAGCAATTCGCACCCGATGGCGGTGTCACGACCGTCGTCATCGATACCGGGCCGGACTTCCGCGAGCAGATGATCAGGGCAGGGGCCGACCATGTCGATGCCGTGCTCTACAGCCATCCGCATGCCGATCATATTCATGGCATCGACGATCTGCGCGGCTATTTTCACAATACGCGCCGCCGGGTGCCGATCTTTGCCGACCAATTTACGATGGACAGGTTGCGGGAAGCCTTCGGCTATTGCCTGGAAACGCCGCCGGGCAGCAACTACCCGCCGATCGTGCTGCCTGTTGTCATCGAAAACCTCGACGCGCCCGTGGAAATCCATGGTCCCGGCGGAACGATCGCCTTCCATCCGCATATCCAGCAGCATGGGGATATCCACTCGCTCGGCTTCCGCATCGGCGATGTGGCTTATTGCAGCGATATTAGCGATTTCCCGCCGCAGACCGTCGAAAAGCTTCAGAACCTCGACATGCTGATTATCGACGCGCTGCAATATACCTACCATCCGAGCCACCTGTCGCTGGAACAGTCGCTCGACTGGATCGGCCGGCTGAAGCCGAAACAGGCGATCCTCACCCATATGCACACGCCGCTCGATTACGACGTGGTGATGGCTGAGACGCCGGACCATGTGGTGCCGGCGTATGACCAGATGAGCTTCGAGACCGAGGTCAGGCTCTAAAGCTTTAACCCGCTCGCTTGCACGTACGGCCACAGTTCGACGCCACCGCGGTGGATCATGTCGAGCGAGACGTAGAGGATGATCAGCAGGCCGACATAGGCGATCCAGCGATGGTTGGTGAGCAACCGGGCGATAAAGTTTGCGGCAATACCCATTAGCGCGATCGACAGGGCAAGACCGATGACTAGCACGCTCGGATGTTCGCGCGCAGCACCGGCAACGGCCAGCACGTTGTCGAGGGACATCGAGACGTCAGCAATGACGATTTGGGTCGCCGCCTGGAAGAAGGTCTTTCTCGGCGCGCCTTCGGCACCCACCGCTCCGTGATTCTCGCCATGGCCGGCGCGAAGCTCGCGCCACATCTTCCAGCAGACCCAGAGCAGCAACAGGCCGCCGGCCAGCAGCAGGCCGACGATCGCCAGCAGATAGACTGCGACGCTGGCAAAGAGAATACGCAGAACGGTCGCGGCCACAATGCCGACGATGATCGCCTTGCGGCGCTGCGTCGCCTCGAGGCCGGCAGCAGCAAGACCGATAACCACGGCGTTGTCGCCGGCGAGAACGAGGTCGATAGCAATGACCTGCAGCAAAGCCGTCATACCGGCTGCCGTAAACATGTCCATATGAATTATCCCCAATGCGTCAAAGCCGTGCTAGCGTCTCGAAGGTTTGACGTCAACCGCTGAGAGATTTCGCAAGCGGCGTATTTGCGAGTCTGCGCGCCGAAATGGCAGGCGGCAATGAAACAGCAAGCGATGCAGTGGAGCATCGCCATTCCCCTGGAACATTCAACTCAGCCGACGGTTCTTCAAGTCAGGAAACCAGACACCGGTCAATCATCGGCCAAACTTCGCATTGGCGGCTGGATCTGCACATCGAGAGGAGAGTCCCATGGGCAGCATTTACAACGATACCAACCCGACTTTTTCAGGCCCGACAGGCGGCAGCAGCCTTGCCGCATTTTTTGACAACCGATCGGACGCCGAATCCGCCGTCTCCCGTCTTGAGGACGCAGGCGTGCCGGTTGCGAGAATAAGGCTGATGCCCGGATATGAGGCGGGCGCAAAAAATACCGGCGCAATGAGCGAAGACCGCAGCGGCTTCTTCGACGCGCTGGCCGACTTCTTCCTCCCAGACGAGGATCGCGCGGTCTACGCAGAAGGGCTGCGGCGAGGTGGATTCCTCGTCCAGGTCAATGATATCGATGACCCGCTCTACGAGACCGTCCACGATATTCTGGACGACGAGGGCAGCATCGACATGGATGAGCGGGCGGATCTCTGGTCGTTGGAAGACAGACAGCAAGGCGCGTCCAATACCGGTTTTGCCGGATCGGCCCAGGGCGGCAAAGCCTCGGAAAACCTCGCCGTGTCCGAGAGTGCATTTGACGATGCGCGCCCGGTGGCAATGCGGGACACCGCGCATGGAAGCGCCAAGGTGCGTGCCTATACCTTCCCCGAGCCTGGCACCACGTCATCGGACGAAACCAATCGCCAATCCCAAGGCCAGTCCCAAACCCAATCGCAAGGCGGATCTCACCAGAGCCAGGGTTTCCGGCGCGACCATTGATATTATGAGGCCCGGCCGCAATGCCGGGCCTCATTTCCTCTCGCTCACCTATTCGAGGACATGTCGATGCAATCATCCATCAACCGCCACGGTCTTCCGCCCGACCCCGACGAACTGATCGCGGAAGGTGATCCGCCTTTTGCCGATGCGGCTGAGCAGACCGCGCGTGAAAAGGCCGACGAGAGCCTGAACGCCCTGCAGCACGAGGTAAGGCTGCTGAATGCCCGCATAGGCGTGCTGCGCGAGGACGCCGAAGCGGCATTGAAAGCCAAGGCCACATCGGTCGATGCGAGTGCCCATGTGCAGCTCGGCGATTACCCCTGGCTGAAACTTGCCGCGGCAATCGGCGCAACCTTCATTGCAGCCAGACTGGTTCGGCGTCTTCCGCTCGGTGTGCTGCTTGCGGGATTTGCCGGCCATATCCACGAAGTGAGACGGCAGTGACGGTTTGAGCGTGCTCCTGGCATAGGCGCCGCTTGACCCTGTCGCGCAGGTTAGCCTGCTGCGGCACGTCGGCGGCCGGCGTGATTTGGCACCGCCGCTGTTAGCCACTCGCATGATCCTTGGAGGCACTCCGTAGCGCTACGATCGCATTCGGCGCCTCGATATAAGAGAGGCAGCAAGCTCGTCCCCGTTTTACGCCGAAGTCAGATGCTGCCCGAAAAAGTCGCTGAGCTTCGCGATTGCAGGCCCGACGAATTGCGGCTTGTCATAGAGGTCGACGTGGGTCGCACCATCCACAACGAAGAGTTCCTTAGGCTCCCTGGCCTTTTCATAGACCTGGTCGCTCCAGAATTTTGTCTCGGCTTTGGAACCCGCGATCACCAGAAGAGGCCGAGGCGAAATTGTCTCGATCATCTCGAACGGGTAGAATGCCATCTGCTGAGGCAAGCTCGAGAATATATAGCGATTAACGGAATTCGGATGCTGACCGCGAGCCGTGCGGTAGTATTCATAACCCTCCCTGTACATGACGGGAGTCGCTGGCGTGAAGTCGTCGGGAGAATTGGCCACAACAGGCACAAGGCGAACTGGTTCGCCACGCGCTTCACGGCTGCGCTGCTCGCCGGCATCCTTCAGCCGCTTGACGCGCTCTTCATAGGAGATGGAGTTCGAAAGTCCCTCGCGACGACCCTGGCCAATATCGAAAGTGCTCACGGCTGCGACGGCCCTTACGCGGTGCTCGTGCTGTGCGTGGTTCAACGCGTAGCTGCCGCCGATGCAAATTCCCAATGAGCCGATCCGCGCCGGATCGACCTGCGGATGCTGAACCAGGAAATCAATGGCGCAACTGATATCATCCACGCGCTGTGCCGGCACTTCCATAAGACGCGGCTCGCCGCCACTTTCGCCTTGATAGGATGCATCATAGGCCAGGCCGATAAATCCCGCTTCGGCAAGGCGCTGGGCATAGAGACCGGAGGACTGTTCCTTTACGGCGCCGAACGGATGGGTCACCACAACTGCCGCATACTTCCTGCTGCTGTCGAAATTGGCGGGCTTAAACAAGTTAGCGACAATGTTCGTGCCCATGTTCCGTGCAGGGTAGGTGACACGTTCAATCGTCACGCCTTTGTCGTTCGGGTAGTTGACAACAGCGGGTCCTTTGACCTTAGCAGATTGACCCGACGCCGCGGCGTTTCCAGCCAGTACTGAGCCGGCGACGGCAGCGCCAGACAAGACAAGCGCAGACGTTCCGAGAAACTGCCGCCGCTTCTCATCGATAAATTCATTGTCCATTGTAAAACTCCCTTGCTAGCGATCTGATTTGGAAGGATCAACGCGCTCATTTGGCGGTGATCTTTGTTCTTCTTGGTGCCAAGAATCGAACTCAACTTGTCGATCTCTCCTTGGTGAATGAGCCGCGGGAATTAGGTTCAGTCCCGCCTTGTGAAGGCGATCTCCCTGAACGGGCATTCCCCCGACAGTAAAGATGATGTGCTGCTTGAGCCGGACCTCAGATATTGATACGGCACTCCGGCGGCTCCGCTCCTTCAACGTTTTCATGCGCGACGATCTTTGGAATGACCCTATACGGCTGTGTCTGGGGCCTTAGCGCGCTCCAGGTCCGCGAGAAACTGCCGCATTAAGGGGGAATCTCCAAACCGGCGATAGTCGCGTTCCGATTTTAGCGAAAACTCGGGATTTTCCCTGACAAGGTCGGCCATCGTCGTTTGGGCATCGCCCAGATCGTCCCTCGCAGCCTGCAGCGCGGTTTGGATTAACAAGCAATTTGCGTCTTGCGGCGACCGGATCAGGCATTCGCGGATGACATTTGCTGCCTCGTCGCGGCGACCGGCCGCGTAGAGAGCCTGCCCATGCACGTAAGCATAATATTCGGGGGCAATTGGATGAAGGCGGCGCGCGCGCTCGGCATTCGAAACAGCAGCCGCATAGTCTCCAAATCGAACTTGTGCCTTGGCTAGCGCCATTAGGCTATCTGGGGCGTTCGGGTTGAGCTCCACGGATCGTTTCGCGGCCTGTAGCGCGCCGGGATAGTCGCCGGCGGCGGACAGGCCGAAGCTGAGCACCTGGTAACCGATCGCCAGATTTGGGTCGAGGCGGATAGACTGGCGCGCCTCGCTCAAACCGATTTCCACGTCTCTTTCCGTCGCCCGACCGGTGACCCGTTGCGTCATGTCGAAGATGTACGTCATACCGAGGCTGGCGCGCGCGACCGCATAGGACGGGTCCAGTTCCAGAGCCTTCTGGTAAAGTCCGCGTGCGGCCAGGAGTCCCTCGATATCCTTCGCGTCGTGCTTGAACCGATTTCGGGCCTGCAGGACAAGATCGTAGGCCTGCAGGTTCTTCGTCGGGCGCCGGATCGCCACTTCTTGCTCCGTTCTGCCGACATAAGACACGAGACTGGCGACGATCTGGGATGTCAGTTCGCTTTCAACGGAGAAAATATCCTCGACATTCCGGTCATAACTTTGTGTCCAGAGATGCGCTCCGCTTTTCACGTCGATCAGCTGCGCGGCGATACGAAGCTGATCACCGACACGACGCGCGCTTCCATCGACTACATAGGCAACATTCAAGCGGTCACCAATCGTTCGAATGTTACCCGCATCATCCCGCACTGCAGATGTAGAGTCCGGGTCGATCACCTGGAGATCAGGATTGCGCGCAAGCTGGGTCGTAATGTCCTCGGTAAGGCCATCGGCAAAGTAGGCCTGCGCGGGGTCGCCACTCATATTGTCGAAAGGCATCACCGCTACGGACGGTCGCGGATCGATTCTTTCCGCGTTCGCTAGCATGGTAAAGTCGGACGGTATCCCGGCGATCATCGCAGACAGTGGAATTGGCTGAAGCGAAAGCCCGATCCCGAGCGAAATTGCCCCGACCCCATAGGCGAGCCGAACGCCCACGTGGGGCACGAAGGAACGCACGCGGCTCCAACGTCGATTTCGCCGGCTCGGTCGTTTGACGGCGTAGACGTCGAGGCGTTCGGGAATGTTCTTCGCCGTTCGGCGCCCAATATGGGAAAAGCTCTTGCCGCGGCTGCGGTCGGCGCTCAGCACCACCGCGTTACTGACAAAAATGCTACCCGGGTCGGCCATGGCTTCGAGCCGGGAAGCCACGTTGACGCCGTCGCCATAAATGTCGCCATTGTCCTCAATGACATCGCCGAGATTGACGCCGATCCGGAACTCGAATCGTTGGTTCTCGAAGCCGTTCTGGATCTTTACTGCCGCATCCAGCGCGTCGTTGACACTGGGGAAGGTTGCGAGAAAACCGTCGCCAGTGCTTTTGAACGTTCGTCCGCCATGTTGGCTGACAGTCGGTTCGATCAGGTCGTCGAATACAGAGCGGAGCTCTGCGTAAGTTGTCGCCTCGTTTTCAGCCATGAGACGACTGTAGCCAACAATGTCTCCGGCCATGATCGCCGCAAGCTTACGTTCCATCGCCACGGCGGCCGCGCCAGTTAACGCCAGAGCCGAAACCCCGAGCAGGTGTCTCCTGTTCAAGTCAACACAGCGGTCCGGCATGTTCGTAATCCTCTAGGGTCGATGCGGAAAAAGGGGCATCCTTGTTTAAAATGGTCGTCCTGTTCAGGCGTCGATCATGCGGAGGGCACCCTCGTGGAGCCGCTGGCCTTGGATGGAAATCCGGGACAACGCTTCCTCGATGGCCTGCAGGTCGATTGGGGTCAGCACGACCTCAGTGGCTCCGAGATTTTCTTTGAGACGGTGTAGTTTCGTGGTGCCGGGGATCGGCGCGATCCAGGGCTTCTGAACGAGAAGCCATGCGAGGGCGAGTTGGGCAGGCGTCGCCCCCTTGCCATCGGCGATCCGCTTTAAGACATCCACCAAAGCCATGTTGGCGGCACGAGCCTCTGGCGAAAAGCGGGGTCCGTTGGCACGGAAATCGGTCGGGGCGATCTTGGTCTCGGCGGTGATCGCACCGGTGAGGAAACCTGCACCGAGAGGGCTCCACGGCACAAATCCGATGCCCAGTTCCTCGCAGGCGGTTAGAATGCCATTCTGCTCGACATCCCTTGTCCAAAGCGAGTACTCGCTCTGTATGGCGGCGAGCGCCTGTACGGTGTGGGCACGGCGGATTGTCGACGCATTGGCTTCCGAAAGACCCCAATGTTTGACCTTGCCCTCTGCGATAAGCCGTCCCACCTCGCCGGCGACATCTTCGATCGGCACGGTGGGATCGACGCGGTGCTGGTAGAGAAGGTCGATCGCGTCCACCTTCAGGCGGGACAGCGAGCCGTCGACAGACTTTCGAATTGTCTTCGGGCGGCTGTCCAGGCCTGTGCGTCCACCGTCAGGGTTCAGGCCGAAACCGAACTTGGTGGCGATGATCACTTGGTCCCGGAAGGGAGCAAGGGCGTCGCCGACCAATTTTTCGTTGATGTAGGGGCCGTAGACTTCGGCGGTGTCGAAAAAGGTAATACCACTTTCGACGGCTGCGTGGATCATCCGAACGCCATCGACGTGATTGAGCGGCTGACCATAGGTGGTGTTCAACCCCATGCAGCCGAAACCGAGTGCGGAAACCTTTAGTTTCCCGAGGTTGCGCTTTTCCATTGAACTCTCCGATCGCCGTTTCGGACGGATTAAGCCGCCCGCAAATCCTTGCCGCCATTTTGGCAGCAGAACCTTTTGTGCTGAGATGAAGATAGGCCAATGGCTGATTGTTGATTAGTCGCTATAATCGGAATGGGCCTATGTCAGGAGTGGATAAATGCGGCGGCAGGATTTTGGAGAACTGAATGCCTTCATGGTGGTTGCGGAAGAGCGCAGTTTCACACGGGCGGCGGCGAAGCTGGGCACGTCCCAGTCCACGCTCAGCCAGACGATACGGCGCCTAGAGACGCGCCTCGGCCTTAGATTGCTGACTCGCTCGACCCGAAGCGTTGCGCCGACCGAGGCGGGAGAGCGTCTTCTCGAAACGTTGCGCCCCGCCTTCGACGATATCGACGACAGGCTCGCGGCACTGACCGAGTTCCGCGAGAAACCCGCTGGAACGGTTCGGATCAACGCCACTGACCAGGTTGCCGAATCCCTTCTCTGGCCCGCGTTAAAGCGGTTGCTGGCAGATTATCCCGACATTCAGATCGAGCTGACCGCCGAGTCCGGGCTCACCGATATCGTGGCTGGTCGTTACGATGCAGGCGTTCGTCTGGGCGAACTCGTCGATAAGGACATGATCGCCGTGCGCATCGGACCGGAAATGCGCATGGTGGCTGTCGCTTCACCCGCATATTTCGCCCGCAATCCGACACCGCTGACCCCACACGATCTCGCGAAACATGAGTGCATCAACCTGCGCCTGCCTTCCCTTGGCGGGCTATACGCCTGGGAATTCGAGAAGGACGGGCATGAGCTGCGTGTCCGGGTAGAAGGGTCGTTGGCATTTAATAGTGGTAGATTGATCATTGCCGCGGCCCTTGATGGCTTTGGCATAGGCTACGTGACAAGTGATTACGCCGACGAGCCAGTCAAAGACGGACGATTGATGAGCGTGCTGGAGGACTGGTCGCCCCCGTTTGCAGGCTACCATCTCTACTATCCCAGCCGCCGACAGCTAACGCCCGCGTTTGCGCTCGTCGTGGACGCGCTCCGCTATCGCCGTGTCTAGGCCAGTTCGATAGAGTTTCAGCTCATGCTTGCCGGATTTGCTGGTCATCTCTCGGAGGTGAGACGGCAGTGATGATCGTTGATGGGGCTGCCTATGCGGACGAATATCGTTCCACGAACCGACGGCAAATCGCTTGATAGGTCGCCTTCTGCTTGAGCATGGAGCCGGTGAACAGGCGCTCATGTCAAAACCAAGCCAGCAACTCCGGCCAAGGTCGCGACACCGCCTGCGATCGCGAAACGAACCGCATAGGCGATGCTCCCCATACTTGCAGCAAGAACGGCTTTTGCAAGAAAGTTGGCGAAAGCGGCGACCGCTATGGCGCGAGCGGCCGCATCCGCGGGCACCTGGATGGATGGCAATTTCGCCACGGCAAGCGTTATCGCATCGAGATCGCCCAGTCCTGTGATGAACGCAAGCGCGATCAGCGACTGAGTTCCAAAGACGGTCAAGGTCATTCGCGTTAGGACTGTCACGACGGCGAGAACGAGTGCGAAGCGCAGCACGACCATCACCTCGAGCGGGTTTCGGGGTGAAAAATCGGTGCTATCATCCGGGCGTTGCAGCAATGCGGCGAAGCCGCCAGCTATGGCGAGGATAGCGGCAGCCGGAGCGAGGGATAGAGCAAGATCCCTGAAAATGGCTGGTGCAATGACGCTGCAAATCAAAAGCACGCGGGCGAGAGAAACGGCTCCCGCAAGCATTGCGCCCGCCGAGAGGAGTGGCGAGAGGGCCGGCATCTGCTTCGATTGACGGGCAAAGGAAAGCGTCAGGGCCGTCGAGGAGACGATGCCACCGCTGGTCCCGGTCAGCAATATTCCGGCTCGGGCGCCGCTCAGCTTGATCAGGATATAACCGGCAAAGGAAACGGCTCCCACGAGGATCGTCATCATCCAAAGCTCGAAAGGATTGATTGCCTGCCAAGGATCAATCGGCCTGTTGGGAAGGATCGGGAGGATGACGATGGTCATCGTCAAGAGGATCAGGGCGGCCCTGAGCTCAAGCCAGGTCAATCGGCGAAGAAATCCATGCAACGGTTCCCGCGCTGCAAGAAGGGCGGTTATTGCCACAGCGCTTGCGGCCGTTACCGTCATATCCGCCACAACCGCACCAAAGCCCAGCGCAAAGACCGCCAGGGCCGCAATGGTGCCGGTGGCGCTGTAATCCTCTTCTTGTGCCGCCTGCATGCGGCTGAAGAGGAGAACCGTGATGCAAAAGAATATAAAGATAGCTGTCGGCAGAATCGGCCCTGTCACAGGCTGCAGGAAACCGCAGAAACCGCCAAGGAAACTTGACAGGCCATAGGTGCGGATACCGGCTACTCTTTTGCCTGGCGCAGCCTCACGATCCCGCCAGCCGCGCTCAATGCCGACAAGGATGCCGATTGCAAGCGCCAGGCTGAGGCGCTGGAATGCTTCCGTCGTTACCAATGATGTCATCATCCGATGGGTCCAAGCGCGCCAGCTGATTCATCGAAGGCAGTTGCGCCGTATATGCCATTGCTGTTGATCCGCAAGCTGCTGCTCGGCGGCGTCCGGACGGGTTTGCGCCGCGAAGTGCTGATATTCAATCGCGCTTCGCATTTCATCGCTTAACATAGATCGTTGCCGCTTCGCCCAACGAATTCCGCTTGCTTCCTGATGAGGACGGTCAATATCACGCTCGCGCTTTCGCGGTGGAGCGACCTTGATCTTCGTCAAAGCGCGGGAGACACCTCTGCGCTATGATACCTCCAATCATCGGGAGGACATCAGCCGTGAAAGCACAATTCCATTTACCGCTGGCCACCTATCCAGACGCAAGCTCCTTCTCGCTCCTTCAGAACGCTGTCGCTGTTTCCCTTCACCAGAAGGCCGGGTTGACGGCAAGTATACCGCTGGTCAGGATCGAACCCTTTCAGCCGCGATTTCCATCACTCCTTGACGTAGACAAAATGCGTGCGGAGGCGGAGCGATTGAGTAAAGACAATGGAACCGTTCTCGGGCAGACGCTCCATGATTATGCGAAAAAAGCCGAGGTCGAGGTCGAGATCCAGCCATTCGATGCGAGGGAGCCATTTGTCGCACAAACTCTTGCCGAGTTGTCGCGCGTATACGATCTTTCCATTTTGGAAGCATCTGTGCTGATGAGGCCGCTGATCGAGAGCGTGCTGTTTGAAAGCGGGAGACCGCTCCTGCTTTTCCCCCCGGATAATTTCTGCGGCCGGATCGATGCTGTCGCCGTCGCCTGGGATGGAGGAGCCACCGTCGCGCGGGCACTGGCGGGTGCCAGGTTCTTGCTGGAACGGGTATCGCGTGTCGTCCTGATTTCCGTCACCGATGATAAGCAGATTGACGAGCGCAGCCGGGATCACCTTGCGGCTGCGCTTCGGAAGGCTGGTCTTGCTGTCGATGTCGCAGCCGTGCAAGCGAAGGGAGATTCGCCAGCCAGCGTCATTCAAGCTGCCGCCCTGGAACACAAGGCAGATTTGCTCGTCGCCGGCGCATTCGGTCATTCGAGACTACGCGAATTCCTCTTGGGAGGGGTGACACGGTCGCTGTTGACCCACCTCGAAATGCCCACTCTCCTTTGTCACTAATTCAGAGTGCGCGCGGCGCGTCGCCGATAGCAGCAATATCGCCATCACCGAAAGTCTGATGCCACAACCAACGCTTTGGAAGGAATCAATGAACCTGCGCGACGTCTGAAGGCATCGGCTTGGCAAGCTCCTTGACGATCGCTTCAAGCGCATCGGCCGTCGTCCGCAGGCCGGATGACCGCGCAATTTTCAGTGCCGCTTTGCAATGAGCGGACAATTCGTCTTGCTCCCCGTGATCATTCGTCGGGAAGACGATGCCCGCATATTGCGACGGGTTTCCGGCTTCATCCCTGAAGCAGCGGCCCAAGGCCGCGACGCCGACTATTTGCCCGCTTCGATCAAATACCCGATAATCACAGCGATACGGATTTCCTGTGATCACCGATTCTGAAATTGCCTTGGCCACGGATGGCTTGTCGTCCGGATGAATCCGGTCGAGGTATCTGATGACCGGCAGCCCCGTGAGAGTCTCTTCGGGATCAAGCCCAAAGAGGTTTGCCAGCGCCGAATCCGCATAAACCTTGTCGGTCGCCAAGTCCCAGGTGAAAATGCCAGGCTCTTCGGTAAAAGAAAATTCGGACGTTCCCAAAGCTCTGTTGACAAGACTCATTCCGCATCCCCGGTCTGCACGCCAATGCTGCCGGGTGGCTAGGTCACCTGGCTCTTGAAAGAATACGACGCGCTCGATCAGCGACAGGGCGGTCGACCATTTCACCCCCGATTTTAGCCACGTTTCCATCGGACGCAACTGCAAGGACAATCCACGGGCCTGCGACCACCAGACACGCTCGTTGCGCGCAACCAGCGGCGTCGTTTTCTTGACGGGAACGGCGAAGATGTGCTCCACCTCGGCTTCGACTTTCCAGGATGCGACGAAGCTGACAAGACCGGCGCGAAGGGTTGACGGAAATCATGACGAAAATCGATCTCAATTCTGATCTGGGGGAGGCGTTTGGACCCTGGCGCATGGGCGACGACAAGGCGATCCTTGACGTCGTTACCAGTGCGAACATCGCATGCGGCGGGCACGCCGGAGATCCCGCGACCATGGTGGAGACGCTCGCGCTCGCAAGCGAACGGGGTGTCGTCGCCGGAGCCCATCCGGGCTTTGCAGATCGCGAGGGCTTCGGGCGACGTCTGATCCCCTTGAGCATCCGGGAAGTGGAGCAGCTTGTGGCGACGCAGACAGGCGCGCTGATGGGAGCTGCGGCTCTGGCGGGCGCCCGCGTCCGCTACGTCAAACCACACGGCGCACTCGCCAATTGGGCGGCCGACGAACGGCCGGTCGCCGACGCCATCATACGCGCAACCCGAGCGGTTTCGCCGGAACTTGCCATACTGGCGATCTCCGGGACAGAGCTGGAGCATGCGGCCCGCGATGCCGGGATGACCGTCTTCAGCGAGATTTTTGCCGACCGCGGCTACCTCTCCACGGGTCGGCTCGTTCCGCGCAACTTGCCGGGAGCGATGATCGATGATCCCGCGGAGGCGGCTTCGAGATTGATCGAGTACCTGTCCAGCGGCCTCATGCCGACGGTCGACGGCGTTCCGATCCCTCTCGATGTGCATTCGATCTGCGTTCACGGGGACAGCCCAGGAGCGCTCGCCATGGCCGTCCACGTGCGCCAGGAACTGCAAAAGGCAGGCATCGAGGTGGCACCATTCCTCCAGCCGACACAGGAAAACAGGTGATGGCCAAAGGCTATCTTATCGCCCAGGTTACCGTCACCGATCCGGAAGCCTACGGGACCTGCGCGCGGGCAGCGGATGCGGATTTCATTCTGATCGAAGGCGCCGACTGAGGTGCCACAGGACCCGTCCGCATCGCCCGGCAGCGTTCCGACCTACCGCCCGGTGGGCGGGCACGCGGTGCTCGTCGAATTCGGCGCGACCATCGATAAATGGATCCACGATCAGGTCGTCAAGCTGGATGCCGCCTTGAAGGCGGCACCCTTTGAAGGATTCGTCGAAGCCGTTCCGGCCTATGCCAGCATTCTCGTATGCTTCGATCCGCTCGTGGCCGATCACCGGACAACGGAGGCGGCCATTGAGGAGCTTCTGGGGGCTGAGGTTCCAGAGACGATCGGAGCGATGCGCGAAGTCGAAGTCTGCTACGATTCTGATCTTGCGCCCGATCTTGCCGCCGTCGCCGAGGCAAGCGGATTATCGCCGGAAGACGTTATATCCGCCCATCTCTCCGGCGACTACAGCGTCTTCATGTACGGCTTCGCTCCAGGATACGCTTACCTCGCAGGCGTGCCCAAAGCCATTCAGCAGCCGAGGAAGCCGGCGCCTATTCGCGGCATCGCCGCCGGAAGCGTGCTGATCGCCGGTCCGCAATGCCTGGTGAGCACGCTCACCATGCCGACCGGCTGGTGGATCATCGGCCGCTCGCCGACGAAGATCCTCGACGCCGCGTCCAACGACCGTCCGTTCCTCTTCGACGTCGGCGACGCGGTGCGTTTCCGCCGCATATCGAGGGCCGAATTCGACGCGAGGTGCCTCGCATGAGCGAAGCGGTCCTTGCAATCAACTTCGCAGGCCCTCACGTCGCTGTCCAGGACGGAGGACGTCGCGGATTGATGCGTTACGGCGTCCCGGCCTCCGGTCCGATGGACAGGACCTCGTTTGCCGCCGCCAACGTCGCCGTCGGCAATCCTGCCTGTCAGCCCGCAATCGAAGTCTCTATGGGCGGCCTGGTTCTCGACTGCGTGTCGGGGGAGGTTACGTTCGCCGTCGCGGGAGGGGGATTCATCGTAGAGCATGCCGGCGACAAGCGCGGCGCATGGATGGTCGCCACCTTGAGGGCCGGCGAGCGACTGGCAGTTCGTCCGGGACACTGGGGAAGCTGGACGTATCTGGCCTTCGCCGGTCATATCGAGGCGAAGACCTGGCTGGGCAGCATGTCGACGCACAGTCTCTCCGGCCTCGGCGGCGGGCGCCTTGCAGCCGGGCAGACCATCACCGTCGCCGACCCGGAAGTGCGAGACGATCGACATGGTCCGATTACATGTCCGGTCATCGCAAGACCGCGATCCGAGCTGCGTGTGGTGGTCGGTCCACAGGATCGGTTCTTCTCGAAAGGAACCTTGTCGAATTTCCTTTCGTCGCCCTTCCGCCTGAGCGACGCCTATGACCGCATGGGTGTACGTCTTCAAGGTCCGTCGCTTGCACCAAGCGTCGCGTTGGACATGCCGTCGGAAGCGATCGTGCGGGGCTCGGTGCAGGTCGCCGGAGACGGTGTTCCCACCATTCTGCTGGCCGACCACCAGACGACCGGAGGATATCCCAAGATCGCCACGGTGGTGGATTCGGATCTGGACGCCTTCGTCCAGCTACGCCCACGCGACCATATCGGTTTCCTGGCCGTGACACCGCAGCAGGCGATCGAACACATTCGGCTTCGGGCTTCGACGGTGTCCCGTTACCTCGCGGCGCTGTAGAGGACCTCGCCAGGTTTTTCATGCGCGAAAAGCTTGGCAAGACTGTCAGGCTGGTGGTAATCTTTACCACCACAAGAGTCTGGAGGTGCCACATGGCCAATGTTGAAAAGATCAGCGTCTCAATGACGCCGCAGCAGGCGGACCTGCTTCGCGACGCGGTCAAGAGCGGTGCCTATGCCAGCAGCAGCGAAGTAATCCGCGAAGCCATGCGTGACTGGTCAGCCAAATGGGAAACCCGCAAGGGCGACATCCAGCGTCTGCGGACCCTGTGGTCCGAAGGCAAGGCGAGTGGCACGGCCATCCCGGCCGACTTTGATGATGCGCTTGAAGAGGCGCGCCAGGAAGCCAAGTCTACCGCCTCGCATGCCCGCTAAGCTGATCTGGACACCCGCCGCCCGTGCCGGCGCGAAGAAAATTTACGTCGACATCGCCCGCGAGCAGCCCCAGGCGGCCGAGCGGTATTTCCAGCGGTTCCGTATCAAGGCCACGTCGCTGATCGAGCAGCCGCGCCTGGGCCAGCGTCATCCGGAGATCCATCCGGCCGCCCGCATGCTGGTCGAGGCGCCCTATGTGATCCTCTATCAAACTCATCCCAACACGGATGACGGTCCCATCGAGATCGTGGAGATCGTTCACGTCGTCGATGGCCGGCGTGATTTGGCAGCGCTCTACTAGCCAAGCGGCACGATTAGAAGGGCACTCTTTCCCTTGGCCAATGTCGCGGGCGTAGTCAGCGCCGCCGACGCCCGCGATACCGCCACCGTATACGCTTGGAGCTGCCGTTAGCTCGAAGTAGTGTTCAGGAAAATCCAGATTCAATTCGGGGGCACCATGGATTTTCTGAACGTCGCGGCTATCGTTTTCTTCCTTCTCGTCTGGGTGGCGGTCGAGCCTTTGATGGCAGCGGGATGGCCGAGAAGGAACGATAGCCTTTCCGTCGATATGGTGCGCATTCGCACAGCCTGGATGCGCGAGGTTCTGACGCGTGACAACAACTTCATCGGCGACGCCGCGATCCTCGGGCACACGATCAATTCGGCATCCTTCTTCGGCTCCGCCAATCTCATCGTCATCGTTGGCCTGAGCGGCGCGCTGTTCATGGAGCCGAACTATGGGTCGGGTGGCGGGCTGATCGCAATGTTTGCGGCTCAGGACCCAGCGTGGTTTTTCCAGTGCAAAGTCCTCCTGATCATGGCGACGCTGCTGCGGGGACTATCCGATTTCATCTGGGCGGTCCGGCAGATCAACTACTGTCTGGCGGCGATCGGGGCCAGCCCATCCCGGGATGAAGACAGGGACATCGCCGGTTGGACAAACGCCCTGACTCTCGTTTTGAACCCTGCGCTTCGATCGTTCAGCGTCGGTGTCCGATCTTACTACTTCACCTTTGCAGCCGCCTTCTGGTTTCTCGGGCCGATCCCCTTCGCTGTTGCCACCATCCTCAGCGTCGGCATTTTGATCTGGCGTCAATCCTGGTCGGATGCTGCAAAAGGGATCATGGCCATACGGAAGCTGCTTGACTAGAACAGGATGATTTTAGGCCGGGTAGGCCTAAAATGTGAATCCTGTTCTAAGTTAAAGAGTTAGAGCATGATGTCGTCCGAAACCAATCACAGTTTTCGGCATCATGCTCTAAAGCCAAGCCTTAGGCTGGATTGCACAGAAGCGGTATCTTACTGGCGGTGTCCGATGGATCGTCTCGAAGCGATGCGTATGTTACTGGCCGTGGTCGACGCCGGAAGCATCTCTGCCGGCAGCAGGAAGCTCAACGCGCCATTGCCCAGCGTTAGCCGAAAAGTGGCCGAACTTGAGCGACATCTTGGGGCAAACCTCATCGTGCGCACCAGCCGCAATCTGCAGCTCACCGATGCCGGACGCGACTATGTCGATGCCGCCCGAAAGATCATGGCGGATCTTGAGGAGGCCGAACGAAGGGCGTCCGGGGAATACCAGACGCCCAGAGGCGTGCTGACGATCACGATGCCGATCGAATACGGCAGCCGCTACGTGCTGCCCGTTGCGCTGAGCTTCATGGACAAATACCGGGAGGTGTCGCTGAACCTTCTGTCGCTCGACCGCACGGTCGATCTCGTGTCCGAGCAGGTGGATATCGCGATCCGTCTCGGCGAGCTCGCCGACAGCGCCCTCCATGCCGTGAAGATCGGCGAATTCCGCCTGCTGACCTGCGCGAGCCCCGTCTATCTCGAGCGCCATGGCACACCTGAGCGTCCCGGCGATCTCATCGATCGCGACGGGATCATCTTCAACAAGCGAACATTCTTCTGGACATTCGACGTCGATGGTACACCGATGGAGACGGTGCCCCGCAACCGGCTGGAAGTGAATACCGCGGCAAACTGCGTTGCGGCGACCGTCGGCGGGGCGGGGATCGCGCGGCTGTTCGACTATCAGATTCCCGACGAACTGGCGTCTGGCGCGCTCGTCCCCATCCTTGGCGATTTCGACGGGCCGCCACAGCCCATTCATATCGTCTACTCGCGCCAGGGGCTTCTCGCGTTGAAAGTACGCGCTTTCGTCGACTGGGCATTGCCGCAGCTGCGGAATATCCGCTAAGATAATCTAATGTTATCTGAATGATGCGCCTATTTCTTCAATCGTTTGTTCCGGTTTCTGAAGGTGCGGGAAGTGGCCGATACCTGAGAGGATATCGACTTTTGCACCGATCTTGGCGGCGAACTCGATGCCCATCTCGCTTGTGATATAGATGTCTTTCTCGCCCCAGATCACCTTCACGGGCGTCTTCAGCCAGGTGAGGTTGGCCTCGAGATAATGCTGATCGCCGGTGAAATTCGCGTAGTAGTGGGCGAAGGCATCCGCTGAAGTCATTCCGTCAAGGCTCCACGAACGGGTCATGTCCTGCTGGACGTCAGCCGGCAGATCGAATCGCTCATCGGGCGAGAGGCCGCGCCTGTGCACGTTCTGAAGGATCTCGTCGCTTGTCTTGTTCATGTAGGCACGGGTCGGCGAGGCGGTCGGCTCGGCTTTGAGGTTCTGCAGGTTCTCCCACATGTATTGCGGCCGGTCGAACGGCGCGAAGTCTCCGACGATGATCTGCCTGGCGATCGTCGGCTCGTCGAGAGCAAGCAGCAGGACGGGCAGGGCACCGATGTCAGTCGCGTAGATCACGAGCTTCGACCGGTCGATGCCTGCCCGGTCGATATAGGCCTTCAACACCTGGGAGTACGCCCTCGGCGCATAGGAAAACCGTTCCGAAGCCGGGCGCGACGACTGCCCGTAGCCCGGCCAATCGAAGGCATGGACGTCGTAGTCGTGAGCAAGCGTTGTCGCGATGCCGTTCCACACCGTCAGTGTTTCCGGAAACCCATGGAGGAAAAGCACGGTGCCTTTTGGCGCGGGGGCGCGGATTGCCATCCTCCTCAGCGTCAGGACTTCGTCGATCTCGATGAAGCCGACGGCGTCGTGCGCGGCTTGCGTACAAGCGAAGGCTTCAGACGAGTGGGAAGCGGGAGTTGCCGCGACTGATGCAGCATTTACGGTTTTGTCCTTAGACATAGGATGTCCTTTCTGAACGGCGGTCAGCCAAAGCCCAAAAGCCGGCTGTCTGCACAAATAATTGAGCATGGCGTCAGCTCGCGGTAGCCGGAGAAAGTGAGAGGAACCCTCTCTACGGCGGCAGCGCGGCAACCCGGCTGCCCAAGGCTGACAGCTGAACGAGAGGGTGCCTCTCAATTTCCCGAGGTGCCGGCCGGCCGTCGACCCGCCCAAATATCCACCAGCCGCCGATTTGCGACAGCTCGTTGGCGTTTGCGTGCGGAAGGCAGAGCGTCGACCACGACAATATAAGGAAGAACTGATATGAACGACATTACCCAAAGCAGACAGGTTGCGGCCGCCCCCGACAAGGTCCGCAGCCTCCCGGGCCACGCCACTGTCGGCACCAATGATCTGAATGCCGCGTCGGTATTCTACGACAAGCTTCTGGCCGTGTTCGGGATCGGACGAGTCCTCGTCCAGCCCAACCGGGCCATCTACTACGGTCATCGCACGCTCGAATTCGGCATCATCAAGCCGTTCGATGGCCGCCCTGCCACCGTCGGCAACGGTGGAATGATTGCTTTCGAAGCTCCGTCCCGTTCAAAGGTTGACGAAGCCCATGCAACGGCATTGGCGGCGGGTGGCTCGGACGAAGGAGCTCCTGGTCCGCGTGGCGAGAACGGTACGGGTCCTTACTGCGCCTATTTTCGCGATCCCGAAGGCAACAAGTTTCTGGTCTTTCGTTCCGGAGCGGACGAGGCCTGACATTTTCGGCATTGAAGCGGGCAGGGCATCTTTTCCTCTCCTCGACATCACGAAAGGACACGGCATCATGGCAATGCTGAACGTTTTGAAACACCGCGACGTATCGCGCCGCTCGCTGCTATCAGGCTTTGCCGCGGCCGGCATAACCGCCGTTCTCCTTCCGCGCACGTCCAGCGCCGCTGATGTTGTCGGCGTCGCGTCCGAGGAGATTCAACCGTTCAAGGTTGAGGTCTCCGAGGCGGCGCTCGCGGACCTCAGGCGGCGTCTTGCCGAGACCCGATGGCCCGACGGCGAAACCGTTGTGGATCGCTCGCAGGGTGTGCAGCCCGACAGGCTGAAGGAACTGGTGAGCTACTGGCAGTCGTCCTATGACTGGCGGAAGGCGGAGAGCAGGCTGAATGCATTTCCGCAGTTTCTCACCAATATCGACGGACTGGACATCCATTTTGTCCATGTCCGTTCCCGCCACGAAAACGCGCTGCCGCTGATCATGACCCATGGCTGGCCAGGGTCAGTCTTCGAACTGCTTGATGTCATCGGGCCGCTCACGGATCCGACGGCGCATGGCGGCATGGCTGATGATGCCTTCCATCTGGTGATCCCTTCGATTCCAGGATTTGGCTTTTCCGGGAAACCGCCAGCAACGGGTTGGAACCCCCAGCGGATAGCGGCTGCCTGGGACGTCCTGATGAAGCGGCTTGGCTATGACCGCTATGTCTCGCAAGGCGGCGACTGGGGCGCGATCATCAGCGACGCCTTGGGTCGCCAGGCGCCCGATGGGCTGCTCGCGATCCACGTCAACAGGGTCGAGCGTGCCACGACCTTCCCAGCGGACGCAGCGCAGGCTCTTAAAAATGGAGAGCCGGCTCCTGATAGCTTGTCTCCGGATGAGAAGGTCGTCTTCGACGAGGCCCGGGACTTCCTCAACAACGGCTTCGGTTACGCAGCGATCATGAGCACGCGGCCGGAGACGGTCGGCTATGGTATTGCGGATTCTCCGGTCGGCTTGGCTGCCTGGCTTTACGACAAGATCGCCGACTGGGTGTATACACGCGGCGATCCCGCACAGGCTCTTGGCAAAGATGCCATCCTCGACAACATCACGCTGTACTGGCTGACGAACACTGGCCCTTCGAGTGGTCGCATCTATTGGGAGAATGCCATGTCGGGCGCAAAACTCACGCCCGTCAAAGTCCCGGTCGCCGTCACGGTGTTTCCCGGAGAGGTTTACAAGCCGCCAAAGCACTGGCTGTCGAAGGCCTATCCGAAGCTCGTCTACTACAACCGCGTCTCCAAGGGCGGTCACTTCGCAGCCTGGGAGGAGCCAGAACTTTTCAGCCAGGAGATCAGGGATGCCTTCAGAAGCTTGCGGTCTTGACGCCGTCTGGCCTTCGGTTCGCAGTCTGCGTCCCCGAGACTGGTTCGTCGATTGACGTTGGTCGTGCAACGCTTCACAAAGTCCGAAGTTTCGACCAACCCAGCTAAAGCGACGACACCGTCGCGGGGGCCACGGCTACATGCGCATCAACGACGACCGTCATCCCCGCCGCAGAGTGTGCGCATTCCTGACGCTGGTATTTTCAACGCTTCTGCTGGCGAGCACAAACCCCGCCTCGGCGGCTGAGCCAACCAATTCCTCGGCGCCGATCCGGGTTATTATCGAGTTGCCGAATGATGATTCCGGACGAGCGCTGGTTAATCGAATCGTTCCGGGCAATCAGGAACCGGCGCAGCCGGTTGCAGTCTCGCAAGAGGCGGCACCGCCGTCGATTGCCACGTCACTACAGGATTTGCGCCAGAGGTTGCTGACACTCGTCGATGCCGTCCGACCCTTCCCGGGCAGATCCAGTCGGCGATCCGGGTCTTCCAAACGGATGATCGTATCGAACCGGTCGGCCTGATCTTAGCGGTCATACTCTTCGTCGCAGGCGGGTTCGTTGCGCAGCGCCTTGCCTGGTGGTCAGGGCGAGGGCTGCTCCATTTCGTGCTGAACGCGCCTGCCGACACCGTCCGGCAGCGGATCAGGCTCCACGCCGCCCGGCTTTCCATGGGTCTTCTCGCGTTGGTCGGTTACCTGATCGGAAGCCTCGGCGCGTTTATCCTCTTTCCATGGCCTGCCGTGTTTCGCGATATCGCGCTCATCCTGCTATCGGCTGCGCTCATGGTGCGCCTTGGTGTGCTTGTGGGCCGCATTGTCATTGCGCCAGGCGCCCGTCTGCCGCACATGCGGCTTCTGACTCTTGTCACCTCGCTTGCCTGGTTCTGGTACTACTGGCTCCTCGGAATCGTCGCACTGCTGGCGGCTGGCTGGGCCACCATTGAAGTGATAGGGACGATCCGGGCTTCACCGATCTTGGCCGATCTCTTTACCGCAGCATGGCTCGGTGTCGTTTCAATCGCTTTGATCGTCATGATTTGGCTACGGCACTTTCGTTCTGACGGGCCGCCGGTGGGCCGGCTGGTCTGCGTCGGCTTCAGCGCGAGCATCCTGCTATCGTGGCTGTTATGGGTGTCCGGTCTCCACGGGGCATTCTGGACGGTGATCATCATTACGCTTCTGCCTCTTACCGTTTCGGTGGTTCGTGATATCATTCGTCGCATTATTCAATCCGGGGAGGGGCAGGCGGTCGAGGATCCGGCCATCGTCGGATGGTCTGTTGTCATCATGCAAACGCTGCGGAACGGCCTCATCGTGGTCGGCGCGCTGCTCATTGCCCGCGCGTGGAATGTCAATCTCAGTGACCTCGCCGCAGCCGAAACAGTGACCACGCGTTTGATCCGCGCAGGAATCCGGATCGTTATCGTGCTGCTGGTGACCGACGTTATCTGGAAGCTCGCAAGCACGCTGATCGACAGCCAGATGGCGGTGGCGTCGCGAAGCGTGCAGGCAGGGCATCAGGACGGACCCGACGCGCGCCGGCGTCAGCGGTTGAATACCCTTCTTCCCATTCTTCGCAATGTGCTGTTCCTGGCGATCGGAGCCGTCGGCTTCCTGATGATTCTGGATGCCGTTGGCATTCAGATCGGACCGCTGCTGGCGGGCGCCGGGGTCGTCGGCATAGCCGTCGGCTTCGGTGCCCAAACACTCGTCAAGGACATCATCTCCGGCGTCTTCTATCTGTTCGACGATGCCTTTCGCACCGGCGAATACATCCAGGCGGCAAAATATAAAGGCACGGTCGAAGGTTTCTCACTGCGTTCGATCCGCTTGCGCCATCACCGCGGTCCGGTCACCATCGTTCCCTTCGGCGAACTCGGTGCGGTGCAAAACCTCAGCCGCGACTGGGTCATCGACATCATTACGCTCACCCTGAACTATGACAGCGATCTTGAAGAGGTCCGCAAGACCATCAAGCGCATCGGCGTTGAGCTTTTAGAGGATGCTGAACTCGGGCCCAACATCATCGAGCCCTTGAAAATGCAGGGGATCGAGCAGATGGCTGACTACGGTGTGCAGATACGGCTGAAGTTCATGACGAAACCCGGCGAACAGTTCGGGGTTCGCCGAAAGGCGCTTGCCATGCTCAAGAAGACATTCGCGGAAAAAGGCATCCAGTTTGCAACGCCGACCGTCCATGTTTCCGGCGGTCCCGCCGATTCAGCGGCAACCGCTGCCGCCTCGGAGCTGCAAAGACCATCGAAAGTCATCCCGACACTTGAGGAATAGCAACGGCGAGCTTCCCGTCGAATCCCGTCAATGCTCAACACTCTGACCCGGACGTTATCGCCAAGCACGCGTCGTCCGAGACACGGGTTTCGGAAGAGTTTGTTGGCTGGGATCAGCTGTTCTATGAGGGCACGTCTGCAGGTCAACTCGTCGATGTGCTGGATCGTCAAGATGCAAATTCGAGCAGGCCTATTTCAAAAGAGTGGGCCTCTGAGATGGAGGAGGAAGGTATGCCATTGTAATCAAACAGCATCATTATGTTCCATAATCCATCTTATGCGATTAATGTATGTGGGGCTATTTAGTAATGCGACAGTTGGGCCAGTTAGAGATGCGACAATCTCGCCTCTCGACGCGCTGGTCAATGCCAACGTTGGGAGCAAGGATGACGACCTTCAGCCTGGTCGAGACCATGAGCGATCGGAGTCGTCATGTCCTTTATGATCACCATGTCGCAGAAAGAATTGCATCGCCTCGAAGTTATTCAGAAGATCCGTGATCAGCGCCTGAGCGTCGTCCAGGCCGCCGAACTGCTTGGGCTCAGCCGAAGTCAGGTTCACAGGCTGCTGCAGGCCTATGATGAGTCCGGTGCAGCCGGGCTGGTTTCGAAGAAGCGATCGCGGCCGAGCAATCGGCGCCACAGCGAGGATTTCCGCAATGCGGCGCTGGATCTAATCCGCGAGCGCTATCTGGATTTCGGGCCGACATTGGCGCGCGAGAAGCTGATCGAGCTGCACCGGATCTCGGTGGCCAAAGAGACGCTGCGGCAATGGATGACCGAGGCCGGCATCTGGATCTCACGTCGCGAGCGTAAGAAGCGGGTTTTCCAACCGCGCGGCCGGCGCGACTGTTTTGGTGAACTCGTGCAGTTCGATGGGTCGGCGCCCTCACCCGCCCCGATCTGATCTTGCAAAACGGACTATCTCAACGGGCCAAGGTCACGACACGCATGGCCCCATCCACTGACCTAGTCCCGATTGGCCACCACTGGCAAACTGCCTTCGTTCGAAAGACGGGTTTCGGTCTGCCGGGCGGCGGCGACAAGACGGCGCTTTGCGCGGATTGCGTGCCATTGTTGGTCGATCAGGACGCCGATGAGGATCACCCCACCCATGACGGCGAAATTCAGCGACGAGGGAATACCAAGGAGATTCACGAGATTCTGCAACTCCTGGAGCAGGACCGTGCCCAGCACGACGCCGACGATCGACCCCTCGCCGCCGCGGAGCGAAAAGCCGCCAAGCACGGCTGCGGCAATCGCGTAGAGTTCGTAGAACTGGCCATGGCTCGCCGGCGAGATCGAGCGCGTGTACATGGCGAAATAAATCGCCGAAAGCGCCGTCAGCAGCCCGCAAATGACATAGGCCGACATGATCATGCGGCCGGTACGGATACCGGAATAACGGGCCGCCTCCTCGTTCTTCCCGATCGCGTAAAGATAACGTCCGAAGACAGAGCGATGCAGCATGATCCACATGACCACGGCAATGATGACGAGTGCGATGAAGGTGTTGGGAACACCGTAAAACCGCCCAGCGGTCAGGAATTCGAGGTCGGGGAAATTTTGGCCGAAGGCAAAACCCGCAGTTCCGTCGGCCGTATAGAAGCGCGCTGCCCCACGATAAATCAGGAGGCCGCAGAGGGTGACGACGAAGGGCTGCAGGTTGAGCCGGGTGATCAGCCAGCCGTGGACGGCGCCTATGACCGCGCCGAGCGCGAGAATGAGCGGCAGCGCCAGCATCCAGGACATATCCTGGACCGCGATGAAGTCGACAAACAGCACACCGAGAAGCGCGACGAGCGAGCCCACGGAAAGCTCGATACCGCCTGTGATGATGACAAAGGCCTGGCCGATCGACAGAATGCCGAACAGGCCGATCAGGTTGGCAGTGTTGGCCAGGTTGATCGGCAGCAGGAAGCGCGGATTGATGATGGCGACGACGATGCCGACGACGACGATCAAAAGCAGCAGTCCGAGATCTTTTTTGATCATTCGAGATCCATCCCCGATACCTTATTTTGTATTGGCCGCAGCCGCTATTTTACCCTTTTGCCGACAGCAAGCAAAAGGACGCTTTCCTGGCTGATTTCGTCCTCTTCCAATATGCCGGCGATCTGGCCCTCGTGCATGACGGCGATGCGGTCAGAAACGCCGATCACCTCTTCCATATCGCTGGAGATCATCAGGATCGCCACTCCGGCATCGGCAAGCGCTCGCATCAGACCGTAGATCTCGTTCTTCGCGCCGATATCGATGCCGCGTGTCGGCTCGTCGAAGATCATCACCTTCGGGCTCATCGACAACCACTTGGCAAGCACCACCTTCTGCTGGTTGCCGCCGGACAGAGTGCCGGTTCGCGTCGAAACGGAGGGCGCCTTGATACCGAGGCGAACGCGCTGCTTTTCGGCCGCCGCCCTCTCCCGCTCGGCAGAAAGCATGAAGTGGCTGGAGAGCTTGGGGAGATCGGCAAGGGTTATATTCTGGGCGATCGGGAAATCAAGAAGAATGCCGTTGCGCTTGCGATCCTCCGGGACCAGGAAAATGCCACGAGCGACGGCGTCCCGGGCAGAACTGACCGCAATTTGCCGCCCGTCCTGCAGGATGGCTCCGCCGTAACTCCGGTCGATGCCGAAGAGTACTTTTGCAAGCTCGGTGCGGCCCGACCCAACGAGCCCTGCAAGCCCCATGATTTCTCCATACCGGATTTCCAGATCAACGGGACGGCCGGGATAGGCCTCGGTGCGCACGCCGCTTGCCTTCAGCGCAACCGAGCCGGGCGAGCGCTGCGGTTTTGCGGTCCGGGCCGCAAGCACCCGGCCGATCATCAGCTTGACCATCTGGTCGTGGCCGATGTCTTTCTTGGCAAGCGTGCCCACAAGCGTGCCGTCACGCAGGACTACGACCCGGTCTGCGACGCGCTCAACCTCGTGGAGGCGATGCGAGATGAAAATTACACTGATGCCATCCGCTTTCAGCGATTTGATAATGCTCAGGAGCCGCTCGGTTTCGGCGAGCGGTAGGCTGGACGTGGGTTCGTCGAAGATGACGAGCCTGGCGTTGATGGACAGCGCCTTGGCGATTTCCACCATCTGCTGCTCGGCAAGGGAAAGAGATGCCACGGGTGTGTCGGCGGAAAAATGAGCCCCTACCCGCTTCAAGAGCGGCTTCACCATGTCTCGCAGTCGATCGCGATCGACGAGCTTGAAAGGTCCAGCCTTCAGCGGTTCGCGGCCCAGGAAGATATTGGCGGCAACGTCGAGATTCTCAAAGAGATTGAGTTCTTGGTGCACGAAGGCGATGCCGGATGCGATGCTCGATTCAACAGTGAGGAAACGAAGCTCTGCGCCGTCGAGCAGGATCGTGCCCCGGTCGGGGGCGATCACGCCGCCAAGAATCTTCATCAGCGTCGATTTTCCGGCGCCGTTCTCGCCGACGAGGCCGATGACCTCTCCTGGTATGATGTCGATCGACAGGCCCTCAAGCGCAACGACGCCTGGATAGGTCTTGCCAACGCCGGAAAGCGACAGGAACGGCGTTGCAAGCGCGTCCGGTGACGGGATGTCGGAGCTGTGGTTCATCGCCTGTCCATGGCTGCTGATGCTGTCGGCATGAGACGTCTTTCCCGGCGGCGGCAAGTGCCGCCGCCGGGAAGGAAGGTTATTTTCCAGACATGGCCTTCAGGCTGGCGGCATATTTGTCAACGTCATCCTTGCCGATGATCACCGTCGGGATGATGATCAAGCCGTTGCTGGGAACGCCTGATTTGTCGCCCTTGAGGTAGGCCGCCATCAGCTTCATGCCCTGATAGGCCCATTCAAACGGCTGCTGCACGACGGTCGCTGCGATCGTCCCTTCCTTGACGCCGCCGAGCGTGATCGGATCGTCATCAAAACCGACGACGGTGATCTGGCCGAGTTTGCCGGCGTCGCGCAGCGCCTCATAGATGCGCGGCGTATTGTAGGAGTAGAAGCCGACCATACAGGTGACGTCGGGGCTGGCCACCAGCGCGTCCTCGACATTCTTCTTTGCGCGCGTCTGGTCGATATCGTCGCCGCGTACATCTGTCAGCTCGATCTTCGTGCCCTTCAGGCCGTCCTTCATGCCTTGGATGCGCTCCTTGGCATTGTCGGCACCGAGCAGGCCAACGAAGCCGATGCATTTGCCACCGTCCGGCATCGCTTTCTTGGCGATTTCGGCGGCCTGCAGGCCGGCGTCGATATTCGATGAACCGATATAGGCGACGCGGTTGGTCTGCGGCGCGTCACTATCGGTCGTGAAGAGAGCGGTCTGCGAGCCGATCTTATTCAAGCCGTCCGTCTGGGTCTTGGGATCGACTGCGGAAACCATGACCCCCTTGACGCCGGCACTGACCAAGTCTTCCATAAGCCGTTGCTGAACGGCGACAGATGCCTGCTCAGGGTACTTCAGCTCCATCTGGTAGTCTGGCATCTCGCCCTGCGCCTTCTTCACGCCCGCCTCTGCGGCTTTCCAGAAGTCGGATGCGCCATTGACGACAAATGCAAGTGTCGGCTTGTCGGCAGCATGCGATACGGCAATCGGCGCCGCGCTCAGCATCAACCCGGCGAAGAACAAGGCTGCATTGCGTTTCAGCTGTTTCATAATACACCTCCCGAGGGGCCGCAGTTGCACGGGCCCGTTTCCGATTTACGGCCGGCCGGATGCGCGCCCCCTCCTAGGGCCGTCGCAAAGCGACGAGTGGCATAGGTTCCGATCGCTCCCTGACGGTATACAAGAAATTTAATTAGTAAATAGTATTATCAATGCATATCGAAACATTTCGTCGCACAGTGGCTAGGGCTGCAATTTTGTACTGAAAGGTGCCAATAACTGATAGTGTTACAGCAATTCATGCAATTGCCAACGCTTTCAGATAGATGCTAATATTATTATCAGAAAACGACAATCAATCACCCTACCCCCATTATCTGAAGCAGAGACAGTTTCCACGAATGCGAAAACCCAAGACCCAAAAGAGGAATAAGCCTGTGCGTGTGACGATGATGGACATCGCCGCGGCGGCTGGCTGCTCGCAGGCGGCCGTCTCCTTCGTCCTCAACGACACGCCCGGCACCCGTATCTCCCAGCAGACGCGCGATCGCGTATGGGAGGCGGCGCGTGCGCTCGGTTACATGGAGAAGACCTATACGACGAAGGCCTCTTATTCGGGACTGGACAACGTCATCGGTTTCGCCGTGGATCAACTCGCCACCAGCCCGGAAGCGATCGTTGCGATCGAAGGCGCGCGGCAAGCCTCGTGGAACGCCGGCAATGTCCTTCTGGTAACCCAAACGCTTAGTGACCCCGTCATGGAGCCGAAGGCAATCGAGGCGTTGACGAACGGAGGCATATCAGCGCTCATATATATGACGATCTATACCCGCCAGGTGGAGCTTCCGTCCTATGTCAACAAGCTCAACATCCCGACGGTCCTTCTGAACTGTTATACGACGGACCATGCCTTTCCCGCCGTGGTGCCGAGCGAAATCGCGGGAGGGCAGAGCTCCACCCGGCATCTGATCATGCACGGACACCATCGTATCGCGACGATCACCGGCGAAATCTGGATGCAGGCTGCGCAGGACCGGCTGACGGGATATCGCCGCGCGCTGGCGACCGCCGATATACCCTTCGATCCGGAATTGGTCATTGAGGGCGACTGGTCGGCCGGTGCCGGCTATGCCTCCACGATGAAACTGCTTGCTCTGAAAGAGCCGCCCACCGCGATCTTCTGCCAGAACGACCGGACTGCCATCGGGTGCTACGAAGCGCTCAAGGATGCAGGGCTTCGTATTCCCCAGGACATGTCGGTGGTGGGTTATGACGACGAAGAAATTTCACGACATCTCGTCCCTCCGCTGACGACTTCGGTTCTTCCGCATCTTGCCATGGGGCAATGGGCGATCGAACATCTCAACCCGGAAGGTGTGCCCGGCAAGCGCTATCCCATTGCGAAGCTCGAATGCTCGCTCGTCAAGCGTCATTCCGTCGCCGCGCCGCGGGCCGAGGCGCGGCAGATCCTCGATGGCGCATATACCTCGCCATAGGACTTGGGTTCGCGCCGGGACCGAACGCCGGCGGCTGGCTCGGAACCCCTGACCGACGCACACTGGAAGAAGCGGTCGAAATCGCTTAGCGGGCGATAGAACGGCCGGAGTTTGCCTTGTCGACAGGGTTGCGAACGGGTTTCCCCCTGCCCTTGCCTCGTCACTGACCAACCAACCAACCAATCTCAAATATTCTCAACCACAGATACAATCTACGCAGAGACGTCGTTGACGACGTGTAGATTTGGAGCTAGCTCTATCGGCCATGAAAATCGCAATGGTTCTCGTAGTGGTGATATCGCGCATGGGCAGGACGGTCTGATCGTCCGGCAATAGCCACCCATGCGCCGAAAACAGGTCCCTGACGGGGCCTTTTTTTATGCCCCGTCGCAGCTATCACCTCACTCACGACGGAACCCAGATATGACCGGCGAGACAGCCAACTCTTCCCTCAACAACCCCACTGATCGTCGCATGAACGGCGGCGAGATCGTTCTGCAGGCGCTGCGCGACAACGGTGTCGAACACATTTTCGGTTACCCCGGCGCCGCGGTGCTGCCGATTTATGATGAAATCTTCCAACAAGAGGACATCAAACATTTCCTGGTGCGCCACGAGCAAGGCGCCGGACACGCAGCCGAAGGCTATGCCCGTTCGACGGGACGAGTTGGCGTCATGCTGGTGACATCGGGACCGGGCGTTACAAATGCGGTCACGGCGCTGCAGAATGCCCTTATGGACTCCGTTCCGATCGTCTGCCTCTCCGGTCAGGTGCCGACAAATCTGATCGGCACGGACGCTTTTCAGGAATGCGATACGGTCGGCATCACCCCCCCCTGCACAAAGCACAATTTCCTGGTCAACCACATCGACGATCTGGCCAAAACGATTCATCTGGCTTTCCGGATTGCGGCGGCGGGTCGACCCGGCCCTGTTCTCGTCGACATGCCGAAGGACGTGCTCTTCGCCAGTGGGGCCTATGTCTCACCCGACCAGGTATCTCCGCTGCCGAGCTACCAGCCCGCGGTGCAAGGCGATCAGAATGCGATCCGGGCGACTGTCGCATTGATGGCCGAAGCCCGGCGCCCCATCATCTATACCGGCGGCGGCGTCATCAATTCGGGGCCGGAGGCGTCGAGATTATTGCGTGAGTTCGTCGACCTCACCGGCTTTCCCGTAACTTCCACCGTCATGGGACTTGGAGCCTATCCCGCCAGCGGGCGGAACTGGCTGCGAGTCGCCGGACAGGACGGATCGCATGAAGCCAATATGGCAATTGGCGAGTGCGATCTGATGGTCGCCATCGGCACGCGGTTTGACGATTTTGCGATCTCGCGCATCCATGAGTTTTTGCCTCACTCGAAGAAAATCCAGATCGATATCGATGCCTCGTCGATCAACAAACGCGTTCCCGTCGATATCGGCATTCAAGGCGACGCCACGCATGTGCTGGCGGATATGCTGCATGCCTGGCGGTCACTTTCCTGTGTCTCCGACCAGAAGCGGTTGCAGGCGTGGTGGACACAGATCGATCACTGGCGAGCCCGCGATTCGTTTTCCTACGAGCGGCTGGACCATGCAATCATGCCGCAACATGCCCTGGAGCGCCTGCATGCGCTGACAAAGCCGCACGACCCCATCATCGCCACGGAGATCGGTCAGCAGATGTGGGTGGCGCAGTTCTTCGGTTTCGACAGGCCCAATCGCTGGATTACATCAGGGGGATTGGGGACCATGGGCTTCGGTCTTCCTGCCGCGCTGGGGGCGCAGCTCGCAAATCCCGGCCGTCTTGTCATCGACATTGCCGGCGACGCGTCGGTGCAGACGACGATGAAGGAGCTGTCGACGGCGATACAGCATCAAGCCCCGATCAAGATCTTCATCTTGAGCGATGAGCATCCGGGCATGGCGCGAGAATGGGGTCAGGTACCGGATGGCAATGGTCGATCGCGCGCTTATTCGGCCTCGCTGCCCGATTTTACCAAGCTCGCGGAAGCCTATGGCGCCGTCGGCCTTCGCTGCGAGAGCCCGAGCGAACTCGATTCCAGGATCGAGGAGATGATCGACGTGGACCGGCCGGTGCTCCTTCACTGCCGGGTTGCAAGGCTCGCCGACACCCTTCGGCAGTAACGGCCGGCACCCCAAAAGCAAGCCGTGCGATCCTGCGGCCCGCAGTCATCGTCTATGCTAGCCCAGGACCTCATGATCGAGGCTGGCGTCTCGATCATGTATTTATGCCGCTCTATGAGATCGATTTTCTTCAGGCCGCAGAGAAGCCGGATGCGGTCCGAGGAATTCCAGGTACGCGCCGTTCCGACCAAAGATAGTATGTCACGACTCTTTGTTTGAAAGAGCGGCCAGGTCCTCTTTAAGCCGCACCGGTAAATCCATCCGTTCGTGAAGAATGCTCATGACGCCAAGATCACCGTTCTCAAGTTCACGAAAGAACAGGTAGTGATGCTCATAGCGGCTGAAATAGGCCCGACGCCTGATGTCAGCGGGAACTGCCAACCGTTGCGGAAGCTGTCGCCAGATCAGGCGATCCTCGCATAAGCGCTGCAAATAAACATGCAGCCCGAGAATGTACGCATCTGCCTGTTTTTCTCCCCACGCCTCGAACGTGTCACGCCAAATCTTGTCCTGCGCGACGTCAGCGCGTGGATAAAACCGATAGGCTACCATGCTCAGCGGCGCTTGTTGCGGCGGATAACGTCTTCAGCGGAAACGACGACAAACTCGCTGTCGTCGGCACGCATCGCGGGTGCAAGTTCCTTTTGCAGGGCATCCCATGCCTCGTCGCGCGTTTGCAAGTCGCGTCGGATCAGTGCGCGAATGTACTCGCTCGCATTCTCATAGAGGCCGTCGTCACCGATCTGCTGCTGAATGTGATCTTGCAGCACGCCGCTGACCTTCACATGAATGCTGCCCGATGCCATCGGCCTACCCTTTCGTTCTTCCTCTAACGTGGGGCAGCGTAGCATATATTGTCAATATTCATCACAAAGAATTTGATCGTGACATGGTTTCTCGAACCTCACTCTGCGACCTGGCTGTCTTAAGATCTTCTGACCAGGATCATCATAGTCGTTCCGCCGCTTGTGTTTAGTGCTTGCGGGCCTGGGGCAGCAGGTTCATGCTTGTCCCCTGTCTGAGGCCTGCTGGTTGCGGCTGAAATAGCCGTACATCGGGGTTTCGTGAGATGCGTCCGATGGAGTGCAGCGGCTGCGGGTTCGATGTTCAGAGCGGTTTTGCTTTCTGTCCGCGATGCGGCGCAAGGCAACCGATATCGTGCGCCGCCTGCGGCTATCCTTGTCAGCCCGATTTTGCCTTCTGCCCCCAATGTGGCGCGCCGATATCCGGTAAAGTCCAACCCGCAACGAAGCCGAAGATTGAGGCGCTACCTCAATCGGAGGGCGATGCCGACCGGCGGCCGGTGACCGTGCTCTTTGCCGATCTCTGCGGCTTCACGACCCTGAGCGAGCAGATCGATCCTGAAGTCATGCGGGTGCTGCAGAACGAATTGTTCGAAGAGATGACCCAGGCGGTCGAAGCCTATGGCGGCTTCGTCGACAAGTTCGTCGGCGATGCACTGCTGGCGCTGTTCGGCGCGCCGGTCGCCCATGAGGACGATCCGGTCCGGGCGCTTGGTGCTGCACTCGATATGATCGGTCGGGCGACGCAGGTCGGCGAGCGCTGGCACGCCCGCGCCGGCGTGCCGCTGCGTCTGCATATCGGCATCAATAGCGGCCCTGTCGTTACCGGCGGCTTTGGTGCGGTCAGTACAAAATCCTATTCCGTGACCGGCGACACGGTAAACACCGCCCAACGCCTGCAATCCATGGCCGGCGAAAACGATATCCTTGTCGGGCCGCTGACCTATCGCCTCACCCGCCATGCCTTTGCCTTCGACAGTCTCGGCGCGCAGACGTTGCGCGGCAAAAGCGGAAACGTCCTTGTCCATCGGCTGACAGGGCTGTCGGAAGCGCCGCATACGGCGCGCGGGCTTGAAAGTTTCGGCCTTCGGGCGCCGATGATCGGACGGGATACGGAGTTGTCGGGGTTGCTGACATGCCTCGACCTTGCCTGCGGCGGCGCAGCGCAGCTTGTCCGGCTGATCGGCGAAGCCGGTATCGGCAAGTCGCGGCTGGTCAACGAATTCGTCGCAACCGCCGGCAATGCCGCCCGTTTCCAGGGCCTCGCCATCCGCAAAGCGACCTGCTCTCCGCTCGGCGAACAATCCTATGGTACGCTCGGCGCGGTCGTACGCATCGCCTACGGCATCGGCGAGCGGGACGATCTCGACAGGGCGCGGCAATTGCTGGCAACGGGGTTCCGCGCGCTCGATCTGGCGCAGGAGGAGGTCGAGGGGCTTCTGCCGCTCTTTCTGCATGTCCTGGGCCTCGGCGATCCCGATGGCGCGTTGCGGCACATCGAGCCAGAGCAGTTGCGGCGGCAGATCTTCTATGGCATCCGCACCGTCTTCGAGCGGCGGCTGGCGCAAGGTCCCCTGCTGCTTGTCATCGAGGATCTGCACTGGGCCGACGCCGCCTCGCTGGAAGTGCTTCGCTTCATGATGGACCGGCTGGAGCGCAGCCGGTTGATGCTGCTGGCGATCTACCGGCCGACATCGCAGACCGACCCACTGGACTCCAATCGTGTCAGTGTCACCGTGCAGCGTCTTGCCCCACTCTTTGCCGCCGACGGGCAGAAGCTGCTTGCTGCGTTTTTTGGCGTGGATCATGGCAAGTTGCCGGTAACGATGCGCAAGCGCATCCTCGACCGCGCTGGCGGCAATCCGCTTTTCATCGAAGAAATCCTTCGGGCACTGATCGACATGGGCACGTTGCACAATGACGGCCAACGCTGGCATGTCGCAGCAGAAGACACGGATGTCGATATCCCGGTGAACCTGCAAGCCCTGTTGCTTGCCCGCGTCGATCGTCTACCACAGGACATCAGACGGCTGGCGCAAGAGGCGGCGGTGGTCGGCCCGAAGTTCGATACCGCCCTGCTCCGCACTATCGCCACCGACCCGGCCGCCATCGATGCTGCATTGGATCATCTCTGCGATGCCAATATCATCGAGGAATTGCGCGGGCCCGATGCCGGCAGCTCGCCTGGCTATCGCTTCAGCCAAACGCTGATGCACGACGTCATCTACCACAATCTCCTGCTGCAACGGCGCATGGAGCTTCATCAACGGATCGGCCGGGTTCTGGAACGTCAATATGGCGTAGCGCCCGACCGGCCCGAGCATCTGGCGCAGCTCGGCCATCACTTCAGCCTGACCACTGAAAAGGCCAAGGGGGCCAGCTATCTGATGGCGGCGGGCGATCTGGCGCGCAAAACCTACGCCAATGACGATGCGATGCGCCTCTACCGTCAGGCCCTTGCGGCCTTCGCAAACGAGGCAGAGGTTACACCAGAGCAACTCGCGCTTCTCGAGCGTCTTGCCGATCTCTGTGGCCCTGCCGGCCTCCGCGACGCCGCCGTAAACCATTATCAACGAGCGCTTGCGATTCACCGGACCAAAGACAACCCTATTGCGGCAGCGCGGATATTGCGCAAGGTCGGCCGTTTGCATCTTGATGCAGGACGCCGCGATCAAGCGGAGACACATTTGGCCGAAGCCGAAGCAATAATCGCAACAATCGATGCGCCGGTCGAACGTGCACATGTCCTGCAGGAGCGCGGCCATCTGGCCTTCCGCATGGGGGATCAGGCCGCTGCCGCCGAGTGGGCGACGCAGGCATTGCAATGCCTGCAAACGCTGCCGATCGACGGGACGACCGAGACCGGACGGGAGACAGCGCGAGCGATGGCGGAGGCGCTGAACACCAAGGGGGCGGCCTTTGCGCGGCTCGGGCGTCGCCGCGAGGCCGTGCAGGAAGTGGAGCGCAGCCTCTCGGTCGCTGAAAAAGCCGATCTGCAAAGTGCCGCCTGTCGCGCCTATTCCAATCTCGGCGTTCTCTACACGATTGTCGACCCGGCCAACGCCATCAAGATCTGCCGGCGCGGGCTGGAGCTTGCGACCCGTATCGGCGATCTCGGCTTCCAGGCGCGGCTTCTCGCCAACCTCGCCGTTGCCTGCTGCACCTTTACCGATCGCTGCGCCGCCGAGGGTGTACCGGCCGCGGAAAAAGCCGTCGAAATCGACCGGGCGCTCGATCAGCGCGACCATCTCTCCGTGCCGCTGATCGTGCTGGGCCAAATTCATCAATGCCACGGGCAGCCGAAGCTAGCCCGTAAGTATTACGAGGAAGCCCTTGAGGTTGCGAAGGAAATTGACGAGCCGCAACTGCTGTTTCCGTGCTATGATGGCTTGGCGACACTCAGCCTCGAGCATGACGACATGGACGAGGCAGAACGGTATTTCACGCTGGCACAGGATGTGTGCATCCGCCACAACCTCGATCCAGGCACGCTCGTCGTCCTGCCGTTTCTCGACTGACTGTCCCCGTTCAACAACCGCAGGAGATCGATTAGGCAAATCGATTCAAAAGCATAAAGGGAGGAACGAAACATGCAGGAGAACCACGCCGCAAGACCATTGCAGCCGGGAGATCGCGCGCCGAACGTGGTGCTGGATGCGATCACCCGCCAGGGCAAGGTTGCCATCGACGATTTTCGCGGCCAGAAGCCGGTGTTCGTCGGGTTGTTCCGCGGATTGCATTGCCCCTTCTGTCGCCGGCAGATCGCCGCCATGGCCGAACTCACCGACGCATTGCAGGAGAAAGGCATCGATAGCCTGACCATCGTCAACACGCCGATCGAGCGCGCTCGCCTCTATTTCCGCTACCATCCGCTTCCCAATCTGCTGGCGGCCTCGGACCCGGAACGGGTATCGCACAGGGCCTTCGGCCTGCCGAATCTTCAATTCACCGAAGATGAGAATGAGTGGCCGCGCAAAGTCAGCATGAACACGGTGATGTCGATGCGCATCGACATGCCGGGCGAGCTTCCAGAGCCTATGGACCCGATGGCGGCGTCGGAATTCCTCGACAAGGCGGACGGCTATGAAATCACCGAGGATGACAAGCAGATGATCGCCACCGGCCACGGCCAGCTCGTTGGCGAATTCCTGCTCGATCGGGATGGCGTCGTGCGCTGGTGTTTCACGGAAGTCGAGGAGGATGGCCGCCATATGTTCGGCGGTCCCGCCCCTCGGGAAGTGATGTCGGCAGCGTCGAACATGGCTGTTTGAAGCGAATGAGGCCGTGCTTGAAAGGTCGGCCGCTTGAACAAGGCGAGCAATTCCCGGTCCCGCGTGATCGCCCTTATTCCATCCTGAACTTGGCGTGGCAGGTCGTACAGGTCTGAAGCATGAGATGGAACGCGTGTTCTGCCGGCATTGCCGCGGCGGCCTGGCACACGCCGGTCGCCCGTGACGAGACGGTCGACCGGATGGTGTTCTCGCGCCGGAAACGATCAGCCGAGAATTTCTAGAGTTGCCAGCGTCAGCACGACATAGCGGCCGGTCTTGGCGACGAACACCAGGATCGTGAACGGGATGAGCGGCTCCGTGCCACATAAAGGACTCGAACATCGACGACAGATGAGTCGCAATTGAAATCGAGCTGCTTTGAATGTAGTTCGAGGAGCATGGGCAAGATGTACCGAATCGCAATGAGCAGGCTGCTCGTGATGATGCGGCTGGTGATCATCGTATCACTGGCGGGGTACTCGCTGTCGAACGCCAGCGCCGCCATGCATGGCTCCTCGTTCCCCGAAATGGCAGCGGTCGTGTCCGAAACCGATGCTGTGCAGCATCACGATAGCCATGACATGACGAAGATGGCTGTTCATGACCACTCCCAGGGCGACGTCAGTGACGACGCAGATGGCGCATCGAAGCCTGTCAAGCAAGAATGCTGCAAGGATTTCTGTGGCGGGCTCGGCATCATTTGTGAAGGCCAGGATGTCGGCGGACCCGTCGTAACCTCGATCCGGCAGTTCATCGACGATCGAACAACCGTTGGCGAGCTGCCGCCCCTCCACCGTCCCCCGAATATCTGAATAGAGACGTACCCGTTTGATCGGGTCTAGTCGGACGCTTGCCTGCTTCGGGGCGAGCGGCCCGTAGGCTATCTCCTATTCGGAAATTTCATAATGAAACCCTCGCTTTTCGTGGTGGGGCTGCCGCTTATCGTCGGTGGCTGCGCATCCACACTTCCTCCCGACGTGGTGGCGTCTCCCACCGCGGTCGACCAGCCGTCCGCACTTCCGGCGGCATACAGGTCGCCGATCGCAGGCTATGTCGCCCGGCAGCCGGTCGATCCCAAACCCTGGCGCAGACAGAACGATCTGCAGTCTCCCATGAATGGAGACGACTCATGATCGGCACCACAAGACTGATCGCGGCGCTGGCACTCCCGCTCGCCTTGAGCGGCTGCGTTACAGGCGCCGACTATTCCCGCAAAGAGGCGGGTTTCACCTCCGTTGCCAACAAAACCGCCATTGTCACGGCGAAAGAGACCGTCTGGATCCAGAACCAGAACCAGGCCCGATCGGCGGCCGCGCAGGTCAAAAGTCTGCTTGCTCGGACGAAGCCTCTCGACGTCGAGACGGCCGTCCAGATCGCGTTGCTCAACAACAAGGGCCTCCAAGCCGCCTATGCCGACCTTGGCGACAGCGCCGCCGACGCTTGGCAGTCGACGATGTTCATCAACCCGACCGTCTCCATCGGCACGACCGGGCTCGGAACTCCGGAACTGCAGGCGTTCAAAACGATCGAAGGGATGATCACGACGAACATCCTGGCGCTCGCCACGAAGAACAGGGACATGGCGATCGCCGACACCCGCTTCCGGCAAGCGCAATTGACCTCGGCGGTGAAGACACTTCAGGTCGCCGCCGACACCCGGCGCGCCTGGATCGGCGCGGTGGCGTCATGGGAGACCGTCGGGCAGCTCCAGCGTGCCCAGGCGACCGCCGACGCAGCCTCAGAACTCGCGGAGAAGCTTGGCGAGACCGGCGCAATGACCAAGGGCGCTCAAGCCCGTGAACATGTCTTCGTCGCCGAACTCGCCGGAGAAACGGCGAAGGCCCGCCTGTCCGCCCGTCTTGCCAAGGAGGAGTTGACGCGGCTGATGGGTCTCTGGGGCTCCGATCTGGACTATCAGGTCCCGAACAGCCTGCCACCGCTCCCCAACTCCGTCGTCAGACGCAATACCATCGAGGCCGAGGCTCTCAGGAACCGCATCGATCTGCAGATCGCAAAGCTCGACCTTGAGGCCACGGCCAAGTCCCACGGCCTCACCGAGGCGACACGCTATGTGACCGACCTCGAAGTCCTGACCGGTTTCGAAACGGAACGCGAAATCGAGGACGACGAGACGAAAACGCGAACCACTGCGCAGGTCGAGCTTGAATTCGCCATTCCGATCTTCGACACCGGCAAGGCCCGGATGCGCAAGTCCGAGCTGGCCTACATGCGGGCGGCGAACCTCTTGGCGGAGAAAGCCGTCAACGTCCGCTCGGAAGCACGCTCCGCCTACGAGGCTTACCGCTCGAACTACGATATCGCGCGGCACTACCGCAATAGCGTCGCGCCGCTGCGCACCAAGGTCGAGGAAGAATCCCTGCTGACCTACAACGGCATGATCTCGAACACCTTCGAGCTGCTGACAGACACCCGCGACAAGATCAACTCCATCCTGCTCTCCGTCAACGCGAAGCGAGATTTCTGGCTGGCCGAAGCCGATCTGGCGCCTGCGATCTACGGCGGCGGCGCGACGAAGGCGTCGGCAGAGACCGAGGTCGCCGCTGCTTCCGAAAGCAGCGCTGGCGGCGGTCATTGAGAAAGGACACTCCATGTTCAACAGACGACAACTCTTAGGAGCCAGCGCCGCTCTGCTCACCGCAGCCGCCTGGACGAAGACGGCGGCGATGGGCCTGCCCGACGCACCGACCATGGAATCGGCGGACATGCAGCCGCCACTCCACCCTGCCTCAGGTCCAGACTATCAGCCCGTGGTCACCCTCAACGGCTGGACCCTGCCGCACAGGATGAACAATGGCGTCAAGGAGTTCCACCTGGTCGCCGAACCGGTCGAACGCGAGATGGCAGACGGCATGACCGCCTATCTGTGGGGCTACAACGGACAGTCACCGGGACCGACGATCGAGGCGGTCGAGGGAGATCGCGTCCGCATCTTCGTCACCAACAAGCTGCCGGAGCACACGACGATCCACTGGCACGGCATGATCCTGCCGTCAGGCATGGACGGCGTCGGCGGACTGACACAGCCGCATATTCCAGTTGGCAAGACCTATGTGTACGAGTTCGACCTCGTGAAATCCGGCACCTTCATGTACCACCCGCATTCCGACGAGATGGTGCAGATGGCCATGGGCATGATGGGTTTCTTCGTGATCCATCCGAAAGATCCCAAGTTCATGCGCGTCGACCGAGACTTCGTCTTCCTGCTCAACGCCTACGACATCGACCCCGGCTCCTACGTGCCGCGGATCATGGAGATGACCGACTTCAACATGTGGTGCTGGAACAGCCGCGTGTTTCCGGACATCAGCCCGCTGGTCATGTCGAAGAACGACAGGGTGCGGGTCCGCGTCGGCAACCTGACGATGACCAACCATCCGGTCCACATGCATGGCTACGATTTCGAGGTGACCTGTACCGACGGCGGCTGGGTGCGGCCGGAAGCGCGGTGGCCGGAGGTGAGCATCGACATCCCTGTCGGCGCGATGCGTGCCTACGAGTTCGACGCCAAGTATCTCGGCGACTGGGCGATCCACTGCCACAAGTCGCACCACACGATGAACGCCATGGGTCACGACATTCCAACCTTCATCGGTGCGGACAAATCGAAGGTCGCCGAAAAGATCAGGAAGCTGCAGCCGGAATACATGCCCATGGGCACCAAGGGCATGGCCGACATGGGCGAAATGGAAATGCCCATCCCCGAAAACACCGTTCCGATGATGACCGGCTGGGGGCCGCATGGTCCGATCGAAATGGGCGGCATGTTCTCGGTCGTGAAGGTCCGCGAGGGGATTTCGGCGGACGATTACTCAGATCCTGGCTGGTACGAAAACCCGCCCGGAACGCAGGCCTTCGAGTGGACCGGAGAACTTCCGGACGTGACCAAGGCCAAAGATGCAAAAACGCAAATCACGCCGAAGCCGACAAACGGCTGAGATCCGATCTCAACATCGAAAAGGAATTACGGATGAAAAATTATCTTATGGCATTGGCCCTCGCAGCACTCGCGTCGCCAGCACTTGCCTCCGGCAATCATGCCGGCGGCCACGGCGAGAAGATGGCTATCGGAGAACCCGGCGACAAGGCCAAGGCGACACAGACCATCCGCGTCACGATGAAGGAAACCGACGACGGAAAGATGCTGTTTACTCCCGCAGCCTTCAACGTCCGCAAGGGGCAGACGGTCAAGATCGCGATCAAGAATGCCGGAACGATCGACCACGAATTCGTGCTCGATCAGGAAGACAAGATTCTGGAGCACAAGAAGATCATGGAGAAGTTCCCGGAAATGGAACACGCCGACGCCAATTCCATCCGCCTTCCGGCTGGTCAATCCGGCGAGATCGTCTGGAAGTTCACTACCGACGGCGAATTCAAGTTCGCCTGCCTGATCCCCGGCCATTACGAAGCCGGCATGCACGGCGACGTCACCGTCGCTGGGAAAATCCGCAAAAAAGGAGCTACGAACATGAAAACTGCCATGATCAAAATCAGCGTGGCCGTCCTGCTCTCTGCCAGCGCGGCCTTTGGTGCGTTCGCCCAGGAATTCACCAAGGGTGTCGTCAACAAGGTCGACGCCAAAGCGAACAAGGTGACCATCAAGCATGAGGAGCTGAAGAACCTCGACATGCCTGCGATGACGATGGTTTTCCGGGTCGAAGACCCGGCTCTGCTCGAAAGGCTGAAGGAAGGTTCGAAGATCGAGTTCGTCGCCGAACGCGTGAATGGCAAGCTGACCGTCACCGAAGTAAAATAGGGGGCTCCTGCCGCCCGGTCTCGATCCGGGCGGCAGAACATCAAGGAGTGGAGACGATGCACAGGAGAAGCTTTATTACAATGGCGGCATCCGCCCTGGCGTTCCTTGGCGGAGGGACACGCGCCGCCGCGCCGGCGAAGATGACCGTCTACAAGGATCCAAACTGCGGCTGCTGTCATGAATGGTCGAAGGCGATGGCAGCGGCAGGATTTTCCCTCGACGCTCGCGACACCGACGACCTTGCAGCGGTCAAGGCGCGGTTGGGCGTGCCGGCCGACATGCAGGGGTGCCACACCGCCGTCGTCGAGGAATATTACGTCGAGGGACACGTGCCGCTCGATGCCGTCCAGCGCCTGTTGCAGGAGCGACCGCCGGTCCGAGGGCTGGCCGTGCCGGGCATGCCGTCCGGCTCGTTGGGGATGGGCGACGACCCGCAGGCGTCCTATGATGTATATGCGATCCCCTCGGGAACCGGCGCGCCATACGTATTCCTGGAGGTCCGTCCCCGGAAGGGCTGACGTCGCGATCGATCAGGCCAGAGCCGGCGGCCGATCAGGGAACCGGAGCGGAATCGCGCTGCGCCAGACTGAGACTGATCGACCGGTTGCCGCGTCGACGGCGTCGAACATGGCTGTTGAAACGAATGATCTTTAAAGCGCGCCGCATCGAATTGGATTCATGCGACGCGCTTTCGATGAGACGAACGACACGTTCGGCGCCCTCACCGAGCCCTCTTACCTCAAGGAACAAATCTCGCATGGCGATGTTGTCATTACGATAAACATAGGATCATGGGAGGAACTCATGCGGAAATCTCTTCAGTTCGTACTGGTCGGCTTGGCTGCGATAAGCGGCTTGACGATCTCGCCGACGATCGCGGCAGCGCAGGACTTGGAGTTGCGGGTCGGCCCCGGTGGCGTCGGGGTTTACGATCGTAATCGCGATCGTGACAGATATGACGGATATGATCGGCGCGGACGGCGCGGATGCGACCCGGATGATGCTCTCGACATCGCACGTAGCGAAGGACTTCGCAGAGCGCAGATCGTACGCATGTCTCCCCGCAGTATCGTCGTGCAGGGGATGACTCGCCGTGGACCGGAACGAATGACCTTTGCAAACCGCCGAGGCTGCCCGGAAATCTGACCGCGGCGTGAGCAAATGAAGTGGGACAGCTGGCCTTCGAGATCGTCGAACGGTCAGCCGTGAGCCCTTGTTTTCAAAGCGGCGGAACCTTTGGCCCCTCTGGACATTGCTGCCCATGCAGCGCCCTACTTTGGGTCGCGTGCACCTTGGAGCACCATAGGAGGATTCATCATGATGAGCGGTCAATTGAAGGCGCTTCTCGCCGTCCTTGCCGTTGCCGGCTACCAAAACAGAGACAAGATCGGAGAGCTCCTACGGGGCATCCAGAACCCCCAGCAGGCTGGCGCGGGAAACCAGCAGCCCGGCGGGCTTGGCGGCCTTCTTGGCGGACTGACCGGTTCGGGTGGTCTCGGCGGCCTTCTGGGCGGGTTGACATCAGGCAGCATCGTCAGCGGCGGTCTCGGCGATCTGCTGAAGACGTTTCAGCAGAATGGTCACGGTGACAAGGCGGAGTCGTGGGTACAGCCCGGTCCAAATGCCGACATCGATGACGGCCAGCTCGCGGAAGCACTGGGGCCGGAGGTTCTCAACGAGATCGCTGCCAATACCGGCCTTTCGCATCAAGAGATTCTTGAGCGGCTGAAGCGCGATCTTCCCAAAGCGGTCGACGACCTGACACCAAACGGAAAACTGCCCACCGCCGAAGAGGATTTTTTGTCTTCCGCGAGCCAGTTCACCACCTCCACGCGGCCCGGCACCATCTAATCACGGGCCGTCTTGAGGCACGCGTCACTCCGGAAGTCCCGCCTTGCGGTAGCCGTCAACGAAATGCTCAAGCGTCCGAGCGTCGCGGAATGGCTCGGTCGCCGCCCAGTGGCGGGTTGAAAAATCCGGGTTGGCGACGAGAAACAGTTCGGCCTCGGCGCGTGCCTCGTCGAGCCGGCCGAGTTGGGCAAGACTTGCCGCCAGGAAACGGCGTGAGCTCGTGCGATAGGTCTCGTCGTTGCGCAGCGTCTCGACGGCGGTTGCGTATTGGCCGGCGGCATATTGCGCCTGGCCGAGCGCCAGATAGTACCAGCTTGCCGGAAACGGGTTCAACCGGAAGGCCTTGGCGATATGCTCGAGGCCCTCCCCGACCCGCCCGGCCAGGACCGCGATGTCGGATAGCGCCGCGAAGGTGTCGGCCTCGTTCGGGTCGAGTTCGATCGCCTTGGCAAATTCCGCTTCCGCCTCGTCGAAGCTGCGCTCATAGGCAAGTAGGTAAGCCAGTATCCAGCGGCAGCCGGCATCGTTGGGATCGATCGCGACAGCCTTGCGCGCCAGCCCCAAAGCAAGGTCACGGGTGGGTTGCGTTGGTCCGCCGCTATGCACCTCTCCCATCCAGTGGTTCATGGCAAGCCAGCGGTAGGCCTCGGCATAATTAGGATCGAGGACAATCGCGCGCGTCAGCATCAGATGCGCTTCCCGCGCCGTCTGCGGCGTATCGTCCATCAGCCTGCGCGCCCGCACGCAGAGATCGTAAGCCTCGAGATTTTTGGGCCGGTTGCGCGGCGGCGGTACGCGCAGCCGGCCGAGCAGCGCCTCGACGATCTTGGCCGCCACCTCATCCTGAACGGCAAAGATATCGTCCAGGCTGCGATCGAAGCGTTCCGCCCATAGATGATCGCCACTTGCCGCATCGACCAGTTGGGCGTTGATGCGCACCTGTCCCCCTGCGCGTCTTGCGCTGCCCTGCAGCAGGTAGCGCACGCCGAGCTCCTCGGCGATCTCGCGCACATCCCTCGCCTTGCCCTTGTAGGCAAAGGCCGAGTTGCGGGCGATGACGAACAGGCCCGGCATCCTGGAGAGGTCGGTGATCAGGTCTTCGGTCAGCCCGTCCGCGAAGGATTCCTGCTGGGGATCGTTGCTGATATTCACGAAGGGCAGCACTGCTATCGATGGTTTGTCAGGCAGCGGCAAAGGTTTTCGTTTCACGCCACCCAACTGGTTGACGGCGCCTATGAAGCGGTAGCCGATGCGCGGAACCGTGGAGATCCATTCACCGCCGTCGGCGGGCGGACCAAGCAGCTTGCGCAGCTGGGCAATCTGGACAGTGAGGTTGCCTTCCTCGACTGATATCCCCGGCCACGCCGCGTCCATCAACTCGGCCTTCCCCAAGATTTCGCCGGGTCGTTCAACGAGTGCAGCGAGCAGCTTGACCCCGCGGTGGCCAACAGCAACGGGATCATCGTTCCGAAGGAGCGTTCCAGCCCCCGGATCAAGCACGAACGGACCAAAGGCAAAGCGCGATCCCTGCATGGGCGCATCTATAATCGGTTTGGACGTTTTTGAGAACTTTTTGGGAAAGCTTAAGTACGACGCTCACCCTATCCTGCAGAATTCATCCTCTTTCAGGTAGAAGGCCCTCGGTCCTTCAAACCCTATGGAGGTCACTGTGAACGATATTTCCTGCGTGGAACCGGCTGACCTGTCGCATCGGCGCTTGCACGGCACGACATCGCTGCGAGCGGATCATATCCCATGGGCCGCGATGGCGGGCATCATCGCGACGGTCACGGTGTTCGCCGTGGCGCAGGGGCTGACCTATCCGCTGCTCAGCTTCATCCTGGAGCGGCAGGGAACGACATCGGGCCTGATCGGCTTGTCGGCGGCGATGACGCCGCTCGGTTTCATTCTATCCGCACTCTTCATTCCGGCACTTTCGCGGCGCGTGGGTGGGGCGCGGCTGGCGATCCTGTGTTCGATCCTGGCCGCCCTCGCCCTGATTGCGATCGCCTGGGCTGAGGACGTGTGGGCCTGGATGCCATTGCGCTTCCTGCTCGGCGTCTTCGCCAATCCGCTTTACGTGATCAGCGAAACCTGGCTGGTCACGATCACGCCAGCGCCGCGCCGGGGCCGGATCATGGGTCTCTATTCGTCGATCGTTTCGGGCGGCTTCGCCATCGGCCCGCTGTCGCTCTGGCTCACCGGCACTGAGGGTTGGCCGCCCTTCCTGATCGGTATTGCGGCCCTCCTCCTCTGCGGCCTGATCGTGCTTGCGGTCGTCCCACGCCTGCCTGAGATGCCTGACGAAGGCGAGGCAACATCGGTCGGCGGCTTCTTCGCACTGGCGCCGCTGCTGTTGTTCGCGGTTTTCACGGCTGCCGCCTTCGAGCAGACCCTGCTTTCCCTCTTCGCGGTCTATGGCGCAGCCCTCGGCAGCGCCGAGGGGCGTATCGCTTCGCTGATCACCTGTTTCATCGCCGGCAATGCCGTGCTGCAGATTTTGCTCGGGCGCTTGGCCGAACGGTTCAGCTCGACGCGGATGATGCTCTTCTGTGTCCTGGCTTGCCTCGCCAGTTGCCTGCTGCTGCCGTCGGCCTTCAATTCGTGGCTTATCTGGCCGCTCGTTTTCGTCTGGGGCGGGGTCTCGTTCGGGATCTACACCTTGTCGCTGATCCAGCTCGGCGAGCGTTTCACCGGCCAGGCCCTAATCGCCGGAAATGCGACCTTCGCCTTGGTATGGGGCATCGGCGGCATCGTCGGATCGCCCGCGACAGGACTGGCGATGCAACTGATCGGACATCAGGGTTTGCCATTGTCCCTTGGCCTGCTCAGCTGTGTGCTGGCGGTGTTTCTGGTGGCCAGGAGATGGCGGGGCTGATCGAGGCACTTGCTCGTGCCGCCCTGCCCCGGCTTCACCTGCCGGCCCTTTGCTCAGAAGAATTGCCATTTAATGCATAACATGTTATATAACATCCCATACAAATGGAGATCGGCATGGTCGAGGATGTGGTCCGAACGCTCGGGTTTCTGTGCATGGGCAGCCGGCTGCGGCGCATCGGAGAAAGGCTGCAGGCCGATACCCAGCAGGTCATCGACGAGGCCGGTCTCGGCATTCAGGCGGGCCAATATCCATTCCTTGCAGCGATCGATCGGTCAGGGCCGCTGACGATCGGCGAGCTCGCACAGGCGGTGGGCATCACCCAGCCCGGCGCAACCCGCACCATCGGCCAGCTTCTCGAACTCGGTTACGTCGACATGCAGCCGGCCCCGGATGATCAGCGCCGGAGACTGGTCTCGCTGACCGACAAGGGACAGGACCTCGTCGATCATTCGAAAAAGGTGATCTGGCCGCGCATCGCCGCCGCCGTTGCGGATCTCTGCGGCGATCTCGACGGGCCGATCCTCGAACAGCTCGCGGCCATCGAGGACGGGCTTGCGGCGGTGCCGCTTGCGCGCCGCAACGCCGCCAAGGAGGAAACACAATGAAACATATTCTCGACCGACCGATTTGGAGCGCGTTGGAGACCGCGCATGCCGATCTTGCCGAAGGTGGCATGTCCGCGCGGCGATACCCACCCTCCATCGTTCCTTTCGCGGCATCAGCCGACGATACGCCGGAGAGCCTCGACGCCCTGAAGAACCTGCTTTCGCCGGAGGAGAGCATGATTCTCGTCGAATCCGGGCCGATCGCCATTCCACCGGGTCTTGCCGTCGCCGCGGAAGCATCGGTGGTCCAGATGGTTGCCGAGCGGCCCCATGAGAGGATTTCGGATTCTCGCATCCAGCCGCTGACGGAGTCCGATGCCGCCGACATGCTTGATTTGGCGACACTGACCAAACCTGGGCCGTTCACGTTGCGAGCCCAAAGCCTCGGCAGCTTCTGGGGGATCAAGAGCGAAGGCCGCCTAGTGGCGATGGCCGGGCAACGGATGCGGCAGACAGGCTTCATCGAGCTCAGCGGGCTTTGCACCCATCCCGATTTCCAGGGACGCGGCCTCGGCACCCTGCTCTTTCGCTTCGTTGCCGGCGAAATCGCATCGAGCGGCGACACCGCCTATCTGCACGCCTATGCGGCGAACACGTCGGCCATTTCGCTCTACAAGACACATGGTTTTGCGCTTCGCGCGGAGATGAACATGCGCGTGGTCAAACGCCGTTCCTGAGCCGTGCCCACGACCTATCGCACCGGCGGCGGCAGCACTTCGAATTTCCAGAATTTTTCCGGGCTGAAATAAGTCGCGGCAAACGCGCGGATATCTGCGGCGGCGACCTTGTCGTAGCCGCTGAGATTGTCGCGTATCCGGTCTAAGCCGCGCGAATCCGTCTGAGCGCCGCGCAAATATTCAATCCAATATTCGTTACCCTGCTGCTGATGCTTCAGTGTCTCGATGATGGGTTCCCGGGCGCGCGCAAGTTCGTCCGGGGAGACATCATGCGACCGCAGATCCTCGGCGATCTCGTCGACGAGTGCGTAGAAGCGCGCGACCTTTGCCGGGTCTGTCTCGGCGTAGAAATATGCGTAGCCGTAGCCAGGGACTTCACTTGACAGGTCAGCATCGCCCTCCAGCACATAACCTGCTCCTTCTGCGATGCGAAACTGGTCGATCAACCTGTTTTGGAAAATCTGGGTGGCGAGATTGGCGGCGAAGGACCGCGGCAGGTCGGAAAGCAAATCACCAATCGGAGCCCCTACCGCGGCGGCGGCGTTATCTGCCCTGCCGTTATGGGTCTCCACAACGGGCTTCTCGTTCGTCACCGGAAAACGCACCTCGTTCCGATCGTCGCTCGACATCATCTCCGGGCGCGGCGGCAGGGCGCCAAAGGTTTCAGCCGTCAGCCGGATCGCGTCATCCACCGCCACGTCGCCGACAATGGTGATATCGATCGGGCCGTTGGAGATCATAGGTTGGAATAGCGCCTCGAAATCGTCTGGATGAGCGGCCGACAACTGCGCGCGATCGGGGAAGGTCCAGCGCGGGTCGCCCGAATGCACGAGACCTGGGAAATCGCGGCTGACAATGCCGCCGGGCGTCGCCTCATACTGATCGAGACCGCTCAAATAGGCTTGCTGCACGCGCTTGAACGCCGCGGGGCGATAGGCAGGATCGGAGGTGTATGCGGTCATGAGCTGCAGTTGCGTCGCAAGATCTTCAGTCCTTGTATGACCGTCGAACCTGAAGGAGCTGTCGCCTACCGAAAAATCGATGCTGACGATGTTGGCCGTCAGCGCTTTCTGGATATCCTGGTAATCCATGGCCTGCACGCCGGACAGCACGACGGCCGGAGATGCCCAGATCGGAGCGGAACGGTCGTGCGGCAGGTGCAGCCGACCGCCGCCGATATCTTCACGCACCAGCACTTCGTTGGCACGCAGCTTGGTTGGCTTGACGGTAAGCCGCACGCCGTTGGAAAAGCGCACCATGGTCAAGCCGAGATCGTCGATGGCGCGGCGTTCGACCACAGCGCCCGGCGCGCCGAAATGGGCGTAGGGCCAGGCGACGTCAGTTGCACTGGATAGTGCCGAGAGGGCAACGGCATTCGACGCATCGTAGACTTGCCGAACCGCGTCGGCTCCGCCCTCAGGTGATTGGGCCGTCTGCAGCACGACCTGTGGACCGTTGCCGGAGAAAGCACGCTGCAGCGCCTGATTGACCTCGGCCGCCGTGACGCCGTTCGTCATCGTCTCGAACAGCGAGAGTTCTTCGGTAGGCGAGGTGAAGACTTGATCGTCATCGATGCTGCTCGCCAACATGGAAGCGACGTCGGTGGTCGTGCGCGTCGCGGCTCCGGCCGCAGCAGCCTGCAGGGCCGAGCGATAGTCGAGAATTTCGCGATCGATTTCCGCCTGCGTAGCGCCGAACTCCTGGATACGACGCTGTTCCTGGTCAATGGCCGTGAGCGCCGCCTGCCATTTGTCCGGCTCGGAGTTCGCCGCGATCAGGACGACATGAGCGGAATCGAGGAGATCTTGAGAGCCGATGCCCGCACTGATGAATGGAGCATCCGCCTTGCCGGCGATGGTGCTAACCCGGCGATTGAGCACGATGAGACCGAGATTTTCAATAAGCTCAGCGCAGCGCTTGGCGAAGGTGTCAGGCGCGGCGTCATAGAGACGTGTCCAGGCGACCTGTACGCTCGTCATGCCGCCGGGAACAACGATGAGGTTGGCGCTTTCGCCTTTCGTCACCAGCGTGCCGAGATCCGGTTTTGTCGGCGTCGGATCCACAGCCTTCCAGTCGCCGAAGCGCTGCCGGATTTCCGTTTCCATGGCGACGGGGTCGACATCGCCCACCACCACCAGCGTTGCCCGATCGGGTCGGTAATTGGCCCGGTAATAATCACGGACAAGGGCCACAGGCGCATTGCTGATGATGTCGGCTTTACCGATCGGTGCCCGCATGGTCGCGCGCTTGCCGGCGAGCAACGAATTCATGATTTCGAGCGCCGCGCGATACTGCGGCGTGTCGCGCAGCCGCTCCTCCGACAGGATGACGCCGCGTTCGCGATCGAAGGCGCCGGCGTCGAGGGTCAGCTCGCTCGCCGTTTCTCGCATCAGCATCAGGCCCGTCGAAACCGTGTCTGCATCAACCTCGGGCAGATCGAGTGCATAGACAGTCTCGTCATAAGAGGTATGGGCGTTGGTGTCCGGCCCGAAAGCCAAACCCTTGCGCTGCAAGATACGGATCATCTCCCCTTCGGCGACATGTGTCGAACCCTTGAAGGCCATGTGCTCAAGAAAATGCGCCAGACCCTGCTGGTTGTCGTTTTCGTCGAGCGAACCTGAGCCAATGCGAAAGCGGATCGCTGCCTGTCCGGGCGGCGTGACATTGCGCATGATCGCAAACCGCATGCCGTTGGCGAGCATGCCGAAACGCACATGAGGGTCGGCTTTGATGTCGCTTTGCGTTTGTGGCCAGGGCACGGACAGGCTGTTCGCATAGGCTGGCGATGTGAAGCTTGCGACGAGGGAGACCGTCGCGAGAAACCAGCACACCGTGGAGCATTCCATTTTGTGAGACATTCTTGTCCAGGTGATGAGAATGAAGAGGGTAGATGGCGTCAATCTGACTATTCCACAGGTTGCATTTCCCATCAACTTCCATGTGTGTAATGAATAAGAAGTAGATAACTCTGCCTGAGAACAGGATGATTTTAGGCCCGGTCGGCCTAAAATCTGAATCCTGTTCTCAATTAAAGAGTTAGAGCATGATGTCGTCCGAAAACCGCTCACACTTTTCGGCATCATGCTCTAGGTGTCAGACCAATGTCATCGAACCCGCCTAAGGGATTGCGCCTCGATGCAGTCACCAGGAGGCGTTTTTCGATGGCGACATTGGAGCAGGTCGCGTTCCGAGCAGGATGCTCGCTGGCGACCGCAAGCAGGGTTCTCAACCGCAACGGACCGGCCAGCGACCTGATGGTGCGCAAGGTGCGCCGTGCGGCCGCCGAACTCGGCTATCGCCCGGCCGGTCTGTCTGCTGGGCGGCTCGGACGCAGGCCCGTCATCGGCGTGCTGATCCCGAGCATCACCAATCCCGTCTTTGCCTCGTCGCTGTCGAGCATCCAGAACCGCATGCTGGTGGCCGGGCATGGTGTCTTGATCGCCCAGTCGAATTACGATCCGGCGCGCGAGGCCGATGCCGTCGCAGCACTCTTGAACGACCGGCCGACCGGGCTGATCCTCACCGTCTGCGATCCATCCACCAGCAAGGCGCTGCTTGCGAAGCTCCCGCCGACCGTGCTGCTCAACAACCTGCCGACGGCGCAGTTTCCGGCGGCTGTTACCGCCGACAATCGCGGCGCCGGCCGCGAGATCACGACCTTCCTGATCGGCATGGGCCATCGCCGCATTCTGTTTCTCTCCGGTAATTTTGCCGCCTCCGACCGCGCCCACCTTCGCTACCGCGGTTACCTCGACGCCATGGCCGTGAGCGGGCTGACACCCCTCGATGCCGTGCAGATCCCGTTCGTCAGCGGCTATGACCAGCTCGATCTTGGCGTCGCGATGACTTCGCTTGCGCCGACGGCGATCATCGCCTCCAACGATCTGCTGGCGCTCGGCGTCATCGGCGCGCTGAAGCGCGAGGGACTGTCGGTGCCTGGGGATGTTTCGGTCGCCGGCTTCGACGGCATCGCCATCGGCCGGCTGATCGATCCACCCCTGACGACCATCGAAATGCCGGATGCCAGCATGGGGGCAACGGCCGCCTCGCTGCTTCTCGACATGGCGGAGAATGCCGCCCCTGCCCGTCATCTCGATGTCGCCTATACGCTTCGCCGCGGCGGCACCGTGCGCGCCATCTGACGCTTGCGAAACAAGAAGGCCGCCACGCGCTCGGCGTGGCGGCCTTGCCCTGTTCCCGATCGGGAAGCCGATCAGCTGCGCGGCAGCATGCCCTCGACATCGGCGGCTGCGTCATCGAGCGCTTCCTTCGGCTCGGCCGATTGGTCGACGATGCGCGAGAGATTGTCGACGATCGTCTGCGTGACCTTGACGCCGTTCGAGCCTGGGAAGGCATACCAGGGGATCATCACCGGCATCTGGCTGAGGCCTGCCTGGAACAGCGGGTTCTGCTTGTAGAAATCGCCGAGATAATCGGCCGACTTCGCGGCGAGTTCGTTGTTCGGGACATAACCGGTGCCGGGCACGACGACGGAAGCGCCATAAGGGCCGGCGGCGAATTTGGCGAACTTCCAGGCGGCATCCTGCTTGGCGGCGTCATGCGTCAGGATGACGACGGCGTTGCCGCCGGTCGGCAGGCGGCCATTCACCGGATCGATCAATGGGATCTTGGCGGTGCGCAGATCGAATTTGTTGCCGACATTCTTGATCGTGTTGCGCAGCGCGCCTGTGGTCTGGAATTCGAAACCGACCTTGCCGGCTGCGAAAGCCTGTTCGCCAGCGGCCTTGGTGAACACAGGCATGCCGCCCTCGGTGACCAGGCGATGCAGGACCTCGACGGCCTTCTGACCTTCCGGGCCGTTGAAGGCGACCTTGCTTTCGTCGTCGCTCAGCATCTTGCCGCCGGCGCCGAAGAGCAGTGCCGAAAACATCCAGTCATCACCCTGCCAACGGAAATCGATGCCGTCGACGCCATCGCCGAGCGCCTTGATCTTGCCGCCGAGCGCGATGACCTCATCCCAGGTCTTCGGCGGATTTTCTGGGTCGCCACCGGCCGCCTTCACGAGATCGGCGTTGTAATACATGATCGGGTTGGAAGTCGCGAAAGCCAGGCCCACCTGCTTGCCCTTGACCTGGGCAAGCTTGAGGATCGTGTCGGAGAAGCCCTGCTCGGCCATATTGCCGTCCTTCTGGACGAGCGGGCCGAGGTCGACGGCGACGTCGCGTTCGTCGAGCATGCGCAGGCGGTTGAGGCCGATGAAGGTGATATCGGGCATTGCGCTGGTGCCGACCTGGCGAAGGATCGTCTGGATGCCTTCTTCATAGGTCGCCGACGGGCTGGCGAACTGGATCTTGATATCGGGATTTTCTTCCATGAACTTCTTCGAGATCGTATCCATCACGTCCTTGAAGAAGCCCGGCATCGGGTAATGAACCGTCAGCGTCGTCTCGGCATGCGCGGGAAGCGCGATTGCCATCGAGACGGCCGCTGCGGCGAGAAGCTGGGTGATATGTTTCATCGCTCGTTCTCCTGGGTTGAAACCGGTCAGCCTTTGAGACCGGTCATGGTGATGCCCTCGACGAAGCGCTTCTGCGCAAGCAGGAAGGCGATGACGAGGGGAAGGGTAATGATGAGGGTCGCCGCCATCAGCGCGCCGTAGTCGTCGCCGGCCTCGGCGGCGCGGAAATACATCAGACCGAGCGGCGGCGTAGCGTAGTCCTGCTTGCTGATGACAATCAGCGGCCAGTAGAGATCGTTCCAATGGGCGACGACCGAAAAGATGGCGAAGGCGGTGACCGCCGGCCAGGCATTCGGCACGATGACGCGGGCGACAATGCCGAGTTCCGACATGCCGTCGAGACGCGCGGCATGGATGAGATCATCCGGCATGGCGCGGAAGAACTGCAGGAACATGAAGATCGCAAAGACCGAAATGGTGAAGGGCGCGACAAGGGCGGCATAGCTGTTGAGCAGCGAGGCGCGGTCGAAAGCGACATAGAGCGGGAGCGCGGTCGCGTGGATCGGCACCAGCAGGCCGAGCATGACAAGCACCATCATGGCGCGGGCGGCGCCGAAGCGCAGCTTTGCCATGGCATAGGCGCAAGGGATCGCCACCAGCACCTGGAAGAAAAAGATCAGCCCGCAGACGACGACGCCGTTCCACAACAGCTGCGCCATCGGCACTCGGCTCAAGGCCTTGGCGAAATTCTCGGCATAGGTGAAGTGCGCCGGGATCAACGACAGCGACGAGGTGAAGATGTCGCTTTGGGCTTTGCCTGCCGTCGAGATCATGAAGACATAGGGCGAGAGGAAGATGATCGCGCCTAAGGAAAGCAAGGTGAGACGGATGATCCTGCCGAGGGAAAAAGCGCTCGTAGTCATGTGTAATGCACCCGGCGGTCGAGAATGCGGTACTGCAGGAACATCAGCACCACCAGTATCAGGAGGAAAACCACCGTCATCGCCGAGGCATAACCGACGCGCAGGTAGACGAAGCCCTCCTGGTAGATCGTAAAGAGCAGCACCTCCGACGCCTTGTTCGGGCCGCCCTCGGTCAGAGTCTTCACCGTTTCGAAGACCTTGACTGAATTGGTGATACTGATGGTGATGACGAAGAGCGTCGTCGGCCCGAGCATCGGCCAGGTGACGAGCAGAAAACGGTCGAGGGAGGATCTGGCGCCATCCACCTCGGCTGCCGCGTAAAGCTCGCGCGGGATCGCCGTCAGCCCGGCGAGGAACAGCACCATGTTGAAGCCGGCCGATTGCCAGACGCCGATGATCGAGAGGCTGTAGAGCACCGTGCCGGAGCTGCCGACCCAGTTCGGGCCTGGAAGCCCGACGAGGGCGAGCAGCGCATTGAGCGGGCCGATTGTGGGGTGGAACATATATTGCCAGACGGTCGCCATGGCGACGATCAGCGAAGCGACCGGCAGAAAATAGGCGGTGCGGAAGAAGCTGCGCGCCTTAGTCTCACTCTCGATCAGCATGGCGATGCCGAGGCCGAGAAGGATCGAGACCGGTGCGACGAGCGCCGTGTACACCGTCGTATTCCACAGCGACTTGCGAAACGTCCGGTCGGTGATCAGGTGCGCGTAATTCTCGAAGCCGACGAAACGGAACTTACCGTAGCCGAGTTCGAAATCGGTGAAGCCGAGCACGATGACTGATACAACCGGCAAAAGCACGAAGAGGAACAGCAGGATCATAGCCGGCATCACCAGCATCCAGGCGATGCGGGCCTCGCTGCGCCGATGCGCAACGGCGGCATCGTGTGGCACGCCCATGGAGACGATGCTAGCCATGCGCCCTCTCCCGCTGGGCATCGCTTATTGCGAGCCCGGCATCGCTTGCAGCGAGCCCGGCATCGCCTATTGCGAGCCCGGCATCACCCGTTGCAACGCCGCCGGCCAGCCGGCTGCCGTCCTCGGCAAAGATCAGCGTGCGGCCGGGCGAAAGCCGCAGCCCGACCGGATCGCCGGCCACAAGGCCGGAGGCTTCCGACGGTTGAACCTTGGCAACGATAGTCTCGCCGATCGCCTCGAGCCGGCAATGGAGGATGACTTCGGAGCCCAGGAATTCGACGCGTTCGATCCGGGCGGCAAGGCCGTCATGCCGGTTCTTGGACAGAAAGACGAATTCAGGGCGAATGGCGAGCGTGACCGGCATCTTCCCGTCGTGCGCATTTTCAAGCGTCAGACGCAGGCCGCCGCAGAGAATGACGCCGCCTTCGGCATAGGCCGGCAGCAGATTGATGCGCGGCTGGCCGATGAAGCGGGCGACCTCGATATGGGCGGGATCGTCATAGATGACCTCGGGGCTCGCGATCTGCAGCAACTTTCCGCCCATCATCACGGCGACCCGGTCGGCCATGGACAGCGCTTCCGCCTGGTCGTGGGTGACATAGAGCGTCGGCACGCCGGCGCGGCGATGCAGGTCGACGATCTCGCCGCGGGCGTGGACGCGCAGATTGGCATCGAGATTGGAGAGCGGTTCGTCCATCAGGAAGATGCTCGGCTGGCGCACCATGGCGCGGGCCAGCGCCACGCGCTGGCGCTGGCCGCCCGACATCTGGCCGGGCTTGCGGTCGAGCAGATGGTCGATCTTAAGCGATGTCGCCATATCCCTGACGTCGCGGGCGATCGCCCTGCGGGTGGCGCGCTGGCCCCGTATCAACGACCCGATGAAGGGCAGTCGCTGCAACCTCGACAGCCGGCGCATGGCCAAGGGCACGGCGATATTCTCAGAGGCCGTCAGATGCGGATAGAGCGCGTAGGACTGAAAGACCATGGCGATGTTGCGGTCGGCAGCGGCAACGCCCGACATATCCAGCCCGCCGATCAGGATCTCGCCTTGGTCGGCGTGGTCGAGGCCGGCGAGAACGCGCAACAGCGTGCTCTTGCCGCAGCCGGAAGGGCCGACCAGCGCGATGAATTCGCCGGCGGCGACATCCAGGCTGACACCACTAAGGATCTGGTTGCCGCCGAACGCCTTGGTGATGCCGCGAAGCGAGAGCGCGCTCATTCGACGGGTTCCCGCTGCTTGACCGCCTGGGGGTAGACTTCGTGCACGACATGGTCGAGCACATGCGCGGTCATGCCGGGAACGGAGACGATGGTGCTTTCGACTGTCGTATCGAATTCGTGGACGACCGCGCCGATCAGGCGCTCGCCCGGCATCTCGCGCTCCATCTTGTCGATGATGAAGGCGGCCGAGGGACCCCATGTCAGCTGGGTATTGTCAAAGCGCCCCTGCCAGGCCCAGTGGAGATGGCCGCTCGCAAACAGCGCCACGTCATGGGCAGCAATCAGATCATAGAGCCGGCGGCGCTGAGTCGGGCGAACGCTCCAATATCCGGTATCACCTTCGTCGGGTGCATCGACGAACAGCGGCTTGTGCGCGAACAACGCTACGCGCCGCCCTGCCCTGCCGGACAGCGACTGATCGAGCCATTCGAACTGCGCCTCCTCTTCGTCATCCTCATGGCCGAGAAGCAGCGCGTTCAATCCGATGAAGCGCCAGCCGGCCGCATCCTCCAGCCAGCGGTCGGGGCCGGCTAGGCTGCGCCAGCGCGACAGCCGCTCGGCATTGACCGGCTGGTCCGATCCTTTGAGATGGCCGACATCGTGATTGCCGGGGACGATCAGCATCGGGATAGACACCTGACGCATCAGGTCCATCGAGAAGGTGATATCCGCGTCCTTGTCGGCGCCATCGACGGTGAGATCGCCGGTATGGACGATCAGGTCCGCGCCGGTCTCTTCGATCCAGCTCAGAAGCGGCGCCCAATTGCCGTTGAAATGCGGCTTATCGGGGCTGAAATGAGTGTCGGTGATCTGAATGATTTTCATGGGGGCGCGTCTCCGAAACGTCGGCAGCGCCTCACCGGCGCTCCCTTCTCGTGCCCTCTCTAGAAGGCTCCCATGTCAATCACACAGCTGAAGTTTTCAGCTGTTTCTCAGTTCTGACATCAATCTGTCATGCTGGTGAAGACCGCCTGCCGGAACCGGGACAGCCTTCACCTGTATTTGGAATTAAGAATACGCAATTGCGTTGCAATCAGTGCCGTGGTGCGTTGGCGGGAATGGACGATACCGTTGCCGAAACTGGGTCGCTTGCAGGAAAGCTGTCCTCGAGGCCTTCATCGAGTTCCTCTTCCAACGTTTGCCTGTCGCCGGCCGAGCGCGCACTCGGCTGGCCGATCAAGCCCTTGCTGCCTTCGTCGAAATTGCCGTTGCTCAAGGCATCGTAACGGTTGATGCTGCCATCTGCTTCCACGCCGGCAAAAGAGGTCAGCTGAACCATCATGACCTTGGCGTGGTCGACCGCCTTCGTATCATCGAGTTCGCCATGGGAGTTGTCGATTTTGACGGAAATCGATTCTCCTCCCTCGCCCAGGAATTCGACGGTAAAGATGTCGCCGGCCTGTGTAACTCGCGTATCGATCAGCTGCATGGAAACCTCCTGTGTTTCATGCACCTCAACGGCCCATCCAGGTCCGGAGTTCCACGGCAACGCCATTTCCGGGCAAAGCGATGGGTCATCGAGCAATGGGCCAGCTCGGAACAAAAAGCGGCTATGCGAGTTCATACGCAGTTCAACAGGTCGCATCCATGCCGAAATTGCCGCTGTCGCCTTCCGAGAAACGCTCGTTCTCCACTATTCCCGCAGATCAGAAACTCGCTTTGATATCGAGCTATTCAGAAGCGCTACGTAAGCTTGCCAGATCGACTGAGGCGGTCGGACGGGCCGATATGCTGCCGAAACTGATCCAGGTGGCGGACGGACTGGACGGTCTGGCAACCGCGATTGCCGAGACGGAGGCCGGAACCGAGGTGATGGCGCGCACGGCGCGGCTGATCCGGGCGACCGAGGGGATGCTGGCGTCGATGTCCTCGTCATTAGTCATCCCTTTCGCGAGTGACCGGATCAAATGCCGCCGCGCCCCTCGCTCCTGAGTTTTATGGTTAATTTATTAATAATTCTGGATTTATAAAAGGAACCGGACGCCCTTTCCAAATGTTGATGCTCCGCCTGGAGGAACCCCCGATGATCCTGAAAATCCTTGCCCCCAAGATCGACGCCGATTGCCATGACACCGGCACCTGGCCCGACGGAATTTTCGCCGAAAACCGGATCGATCTTTCCGCTCGCCGCGACGGCCGCCGTCGCTCGCCGCATGAGCGCGACTACGCCAATGACAGGAAAGTGGAAAATCTGCCGCTCGGCTTTGTCTGACCGTTCCGGGCGTGGCGCGTCACAACCTACGAAAGACCAGAACGCCTGATGCCGGCAACACGGCATTCAGCACTCCCGCAGTGGCTCTGATCCTTCCGCCGCCATTACCAACGTTCCAGCCGCCATATTTGTCAGCATCGGTATTGAAGATCTCCTCCCAGAGATCATCGCCCAGACGTTCGCTGTGCAGCCGATAGCCGTGTTCGAAGGGAGCATCGTTCAGCGACCCCACGACGAGGAAATCCTCGCCGTCATTCCATCGATGAAACGCGATCACCCGATTTTCGTCGTGAACCAGGGGAATGTCGATGTTGCGGGAGCGAATGGCATCCTGATGGACGCTGAGCGCGATCAGATCGCGATAACAGCTGAGCATCCCTGCGCCGCTACCATCAGCTTCGCCGAGAATATTCTCCCGGTTGTCGAGGAAATCATTGTAGCGATAGGGCTTCTGGGCGCCGATTTCCTCGCCCATGAAAAACATCGGCGTGCCCGGCGATAGCAGCGTCATCGCCGCCGCGAACCTCGATCTCGCCTCCGCCCATGCCCTGGTCTCGCCGACGATCGGCGCGAAATTGACGGCGATAACAGCGGTTCGCGCCGATCCCTCACGATTGCCGCAATCGTCATGCGACTGGTTGTAGACCACCTTGGATCGCGCGCTCGTTTGCAGCGCGCCGGCAAGAGACGACATGGTCAGCGCCCGCTTGTCCCCGAAACCGGCATTCTTCAACAGCTGCGCCTGTGCGCCGCCGTGATATTCGACGAGGTTGTGATGAAAATCGCCGTACCAGGTCGCATCGAAGCCGAGCCCGTCGCCGGTCAGGCTCGGCTCGGTCATCGCCGACCAGTCCGAATAATCCTCGGCCGTCAGGAAAAGCTGCGGTTTGATCAGCCGCATCGTGCGGGTCCACTGCTTCAGAAACTTGGCCCCGAAGGCAGCGGCCCGATCGGCGCGCCGGCCATCGGCATGCAGGACCGGATATTGGTGGATCGAACTTGTCTGATCGAGCCGGAAACCATCGATATGGCAGACGGAGACGAGAAATGCTGCGCTGGAGATAAAAAGCTGGCGCACGGCTTCCTCATCGAAGCGGGGCGCCCATCCCGTGGAGACGTTGTCGATGTAGCCGCCTGTGGGATCGGCGTAATCGCCGGGAGTTCCCTCATACCAATAATAGATATTGCGGGTGTGATCGTTGGAATCATAGGCCCATTGCGCCCGCTCGCCGTCCGGATCGAAGTGATTGTAACAAACATCGAGGATGACGGCGATGCCACGCTGGTGGCAGATCTTGACGAACATCTTCAGCCGGTCGGTGCCGCCAGCCCCCTGGTCGGCGGCAAAGAAATGCGACGTGCCGTAACCCCAGTTGGCCCGCATTTCGAATTCCGCAATCGGCAGCAGTTCCACTGCGTTGACGCCGAGTGCCGAAAGATGCTCGATGAAGGCGATGGCATCATCAAGCGTGCCGGGCGCGGCCTTGCCGAAACCGAGCGCGCCGACGTGCAGTTCATAGATCACCAGATCCTCAAGCCGCTCCGGAAGTGTTCGACCTCCAACGAATTCGTCAGCCCAGAACGTCTCGGCGGCAACCTCCTGCCCGGATGGAAGTACGACCCGCTTCGGATCGCAGACGACCGAGCAGCTTTGCGGTCCGTCCAATGCGGCCGGCGATCCGTGATAGATCGCTCCATCCGGATCGAAGTCTCCCGCGCCGATCTGCATGAGGGACCAGATATCGGTGCGGTAGGCGAGCGATCCATCATCCCTGGTGATGCGGTACATATAGGGCGTCCCGACCATGCTGTCGAAATCGGAAAGGCCGTGATCCTCGCCGGTTTCAATGCTCCAGAAGCCATCAATGGACCTGCGCATCCTGATGGTTGCAACCGTTCCGGTGCCGTCGTCGGCGATATAGCCAATGGCGGGATCGGCCAGGACGAGCAAGACATCTCGCGCATTCGGCGCCCAGACCGAAAAGCGAATGCCGTCGGCACTGTTGCGCCTTTCAACGCGGTTGGCCCCCAGACGGCCGATCCATGTCAGATAGTAGGTCTGCGGCGCTATCCCCTGCTGGAGATCGAAGGAGCGTTCACGACGCGTCGAGGCCTCGTCGTCCAATTCGGCGGCGATCGCCCACAGGCTTGAAGCGCCGGGGCGATCGAGTTCGATCCCCCAGCGAAAATGCGTGTCGATCTCGTCATCGGGAAAAGAAACCCTGGCGACGAAGACATCATAACCATCCTCGTCGCGAGAGCGCTGCATCGGAACAGATGTCCACTCGTTCGAGGGACGGCCCTGCTCGTCCCAACTGCCGCGGAGACGGACATTATCGAACGCCGTCGACGGCAAGCCGCTGCGAAACCGGAATTGAACATTAACGGTCATCGGATCCTCCGGGCCACGTTGGACTTCGCCAGATTCTGCCTATGCGTCTGTTTCACGGGGTCATGATCGGCCGGCTGGATGCAAAAATGCAAGCGCAGATTCTGTATTAAAACCGATCCGGCGCGGGCCACATTCAGGACAATTTATCATGGTTAACGGGCAGTACTGCACGGCCCTCCTCGTGTATTAAATCGAATTGGCATCAGAAATGTGAAGAATAAATTCCCATCGCCAATTCCCTCATAAACTGGGAGAAAAACTTTGGCTCAAGCCGTTAGAATAAACGATATTATTCGTTCCTTTGGAATTGACACGCATATCGACTACACCGACGGAAAATATTCCAATGTCGGAGAAGTTGTTAAGGCTCTCGACTATCTTGGCCTTGATACCGTTCGCGATCACGCCCCCAACTCCGCCTCCGATCCCAACGGCCAAACGCATCTCGGCGATGCCGCGGAAGCCGGCGTACAATTCGTTTTCAGCGCCCAGCGCGAAGTCGACCCCGCCACTGTCGCCCAGCGGCTGCATGCCTTCGTGCAAGCCCATCCCGGATCGGTCGTCGGCATCGAAGGTCCGAACGAAGTCAATAACTGGCCGGTCAGCTATCATGGGCTGAGCGGCCAGGCAGCAGCAGTCGCCTATCAGAAGGACCTGTCTGCCGCGGTCAACGCCGATCCCTTGCTGAAGAATATCCCAGTCCTCGGCTTTACCGGATATACGGTCGCTTCGGCCTCCGACTACACGACGATCCACACCTATGCGAAGGATGGCGACCAGCCATTCTCGTGGCTTTCCCGAGAATCCGGCGTTCAGCGCGCTGCCGATCCGGGCAAGCCACTGGCGATCACCGAAACCGGTTACCACACCTCGCTCACCGCCGACACCAATGGCGGTTGGGAAGGCGTCAGCGAAGCGACGCAGGCAAAGCTCCTGCTCAATACGCTGATGGACGGTGCGGCCCTCGGATCGAAAAAGACATTCATCTACGAGCTGCTGGACGCCTATTCCGATCCGCAGGGCACCAACCAGGAGCGGCATTTCGGTCTCTTTCATCTCGACTATTCAGCCAAACCGGCTGCAACGGCGATCCACAATCTGACCGCCATCCTTGAAGACGACGGCGCAACGAAGGCGAGCTTCAGCGCGGGAACACTCAATTATTCGATCGACGGTCTGCCGTCGTCGGCCCGCAGCCTGCTGACGGAAAAATCGGAAGGAAGCTACCAGATCATCGTCTGGAACGAGCCAGATATCTGGAACCAGTCCTCCGACACAGCCATTCAGGCCGCGACAACAGCCGTCAAAGTCAATCTCGGGGCCTCGTTCGGCTCTGTGAAGGTCTTCGACCCGGTGACCGGGACGACGGCGATCAAAAGCCTCAGCAACGTGTCGTCGCTGACGCTCGATGTCACCGATCATCCCTTGATCATCGAGGTAGCAGGCAGCGGCGCCAGCACGCCGCCGGCCACCAACCATCTCTATGGCGGCGCCGGCAACGACACCTTCACCGTGACCAATGCGAACCAGATCGTCGACGAAAGCCGGGGCGGCGGAACGGATACCGTAAAGGCTTCGATCAGCTTCAGCCTGGCCGATCAGAAGCATACGGTCGGAATGATCGAAAACCTCACCTTGACCGGGACGGCCAATCTCAGCGCGACAGGCAACAATACGGCCAACATTCTCACGGGCAACGACGGAAACAATTTTCTCAACGGCGGGAAAGGGAACGACCGATTGATCGGCGGGCTTGGCAATGACAAGCTGATCGGCAAGACCGGTGCTGACGTTCTCACGGGCGGAGGCGGAGGCGATTCCTTCGTCTTCGATGTGAAGCCCAGCAATACCAGCGTTGACAAGATCGTCGATTTCTCTTCAGCCGCAGGCGATAAGCTGGTGTTCGACGACGCTGTCTTCACCGGGCTCAAGCCATCGAGCTTTTCGGCCGAGAATTTCGTTCTGGGAACGAAGGCGCTCGAGGCTGATGACAAGCTGATCTACGATCAGGCCAGCGGCATTTTATCCTATGATGCGGATGGAAGCGCAGCAGGCGGGGCAATCCATGTCGCCGATCTCGACAATTCCGCCGCACTTCACTTCAAAGATCTCCTGCTTGTCTGAGCCGGTCGGCTCGTCTCATTGCGGGGGCCGGCCTGCAGCGTCACGGGCGGTCGCATCCCCCCTCTTGCCGGAGCCTAAATCCCGGCCACATTCTCCGTTGACGCCACTCGTGCCGCAACGGAGAAGCCTTTGCCCTGGATCGCCTATATCGTCCATTTCATCGCCGCGGCATTTCTGACCAACGGCATCCCGCATTTCGTCGCCGGGGTCAGCGGCCGGCGCTTCCGCATCCCCTTCGCGCAAGGGGCAAAGCTCGGCTCACCGACGGCGAATGTCGTGTGGGGCTGGGCGAATTTCCTCATCGCCTTCCTGCTCTTTGCCAATATCGGGCCGCTCTATATCGGCACGCCGGGTGACACGATCTTCGTGGCAGCGGGCATGCTCGTTGCCGGCATCCTGCTTGCCCGTATTTTCGAGGGTGACGTTTGAGATAACTAACTTGCATGATGATAGTCACTGCTGTAGTGACATCAGCCATGCAGCGAACGAGTTTCAGCGATTTCAAATGCCCGGCGGCGCGCGCGCTCGACAGCGTCGGCGACTGGTGGAGCATGCTGATCCTGCGCGATGCCTTCCAGGGGCTTTCACGCTTCGACGAATTCCAGAAAAGCCTCGGCGTGGCGCCGAACATCCTGACGCGGCGGCTGAAACATCTGACGGAAAAGGGGCTGTTCGAACGGCGTCTCTACCATCAGCACCCTGCCCGCTACGAATATCGGCTGACGGACAAGGGCCGTGACTTCTTTCCTGTTCTGATGACGCTGTTTTCCTGGGGAAGCCAGCACATTCCCGAAGAGGACCTCGCCTTTCTCTTGGGCGATACCGCTTCCGGCAAAGAGCGCCAGACGATGCTGGTCGATGCGCGGACCGGCGAAGAAGTGACACCTGAAAACACCAGCCTGCTTGCAGGTCCAGCCGCCGATGACGAGGTGCACCAGCGGATCGCCCGCATGCGCGCCTGGTATCTCGGCATCGACGCATAGAAAGGACAAAAGAATGGATCGCATCGTTGTCACCGGTATGGGACTTGTCTCGCCACTCGGCACCGGCGTCGAGCCCACCTGGAAGCGTCTTCTCGATGGCGGTTCGGGGCTGCGGGTGCTGGCGGAGGATATTGTCGGCGAGCTCTCGGCCAAGGTCGGTGGCATCGTTCCTGGTATCGCTGAGGATGCGGAGGCTGGTTTTGATCCAGACCGTTACATCACGCCGAAGGACCAGAAGAAGATGGACCGCTTCATCCACTTCGCCATGGCAGCGACGGAAGAAGCGGTGAGGCAGGCCGGCTGGATGCCCGTTGATGAAGGCGAGCGGGAGCGCACGGCAACGATCATCGCGTCGGGCGTCGGCGGCTTTCCTGCCATCGCTGAAGCGGTGCGGATCGGCGAAACGCGCGGCGTGCGGCGGCTGTCGCCCTTCACCGTGCCCTCCTTCCTCGTCAACCTCGCCGCCGGCCAGGTCAGCATCCGTTACGGCTTCAAAGGGCCGCTGGGTGCTCCGGTGACGGCCTGTGCCGCCAGCGTCCAGGCGATCGGCGATGCGGCACGGCTGATCCGCTCCGGCGAAGCGGATGTGGCGATTTGCGGCGGTGCCGAGGCCTGTATCGACAAGGTGAGCCTCGGCGGCTTTGCCGCTGCGCGTGCGCTTTCCACCGGTTTCAACGAGACGCCGGAACTGGCGTCTCGCCCCTTCGACACGGCGCGCGACGGTTTCGTCATGGGCGAAGGCGCAGGCATCCTGGTCATCGAGACGCTGGAGCACGCGCTTGCCCGCGGCGCCACACCGCTCGCCGAACTCGTCGGCTACGGCACGGCGGCGGACGCCTACCACATGACATCAGGCCCAGAAGACGGCGATGGCGCCCGGCGAGCGATGGAGGCGGCACTCAGGCAGGCGAAGATCCCGGCCTCCGAGGTCAGGCATCTGAACGCGCATGCGACCTCGACACCGGTCGGTGACAGAGGCGAGATCGCGGCGATAGGCACGGTTTTCGGCCGCAATGGCGGTATTGCCGTCAGCGCGACGAAATCGGCGACCGGCCACCTGCTTGGCGCCGCCGGCGGCCTGGAGGCGATCTTCACCATCCTTGCGCTGCGGGACCAAATCGCACCGCCGACCCGCAACCTCGATGAGGCCGATCCTGATGCCGACGGCATCGATATCGTCGGCAAGACGGCGCGGCCGCTGGCGATGGACTACGCCATTACCAACGGTTTCGGCTTCGGCGGAGTGAATGCCAGCGCCCTGTTCCGCCGCTGGTCCTAAAGTCCACTTTCCTTGCGCTGAAAATCGCCTACACTTCTGCTCTATCGGCGATCCTTCCCCGATAGAGCCGGAGATACCCCATGCGCGCCTTCTTCGCAGTTCTTATTCTGTGTGCCGCGTCCTTCCTCTCCCCTGTCTCGGCCCGCGCCGAAGATCCGATCGACACGACGCGGACGATGATCGAGGACCAAATCAACGCCTTTCTCAAGGACGATGCCGAGACCGCCTATTCCTTCGCCGCCCCCGGCATTAAGGCGATGTATCCCGACAAGAACCTGTTCTTCGCCATGGTGAAGAAGAGCTACGAGCCGGTCTATCACCCCGGCAACTACGCCTTCGGGCGCAGCCGCTCGATCGACAACGGCGCGCTGATCTATCACGAGGTGCTGATTTCAGGCCGGGACGGCAAGGACTGGACAGCGATCTACCAGATCATGCGTCAACCGGACGGCAGCTACAGGATCAACGGCGTGCAGATCATGCCGGACGCAGACAGCAAGGGCATTTGATCCCAATCTGATCGAACTTCGTCTGATTGAATCAAACGGGTTGAAGATCGCCCCTCGCCCATTCCTCCTGCGTTTTCGCCATGAAATCGGCGAAGCGGCCTTCGGCGATCGCCTTGCGGATGCCCTGCATCAGCTCCTGGTAATAGGCGAGATTGTGCCAGGAGAGCAGCATGCCGCCGAGCGCTTCGTTGGCGCGGACGAGATGGTGCAGATAGGCGCGCGAATAATCACGCGAGGCCGGGCAGTTCGACTGTTCGTCGAGCGGGCGCATATCCTCGGCATGGCGGGCATTGCGGATATTGACCTTGCCGCGGCGAGTGAAGGCCAGGCCGTGGCGGCCGGAGCGGGTCGGCATGACGCAGTCAAACATGTCGATGCCGCGGGCGACCGATTTCAGAATATCATCAGGCGTGCCGACGCCCATGAGGTAACGCGGCTTTTCCAGAGGAAGGACCGGCAGCGTCGTTTCCAGCATCTGCAGCATGACGTCCTGCGGCTCGCCGACGGCAAGGCCGCCGATCGCATAGCCCTTGAGGTCGAGCTGGCTCAGCGCCTCGGCCGAGCGGATGCGTAGCGCCGGGATATCGCCGCCCTGGACGATGCCGAACATCGCCTTGCCGGGCTGCTCGCCGAAGGCGACCCTGCAGCGCTCGGCCCAGCGCAGCGACATTTCCATGGCGCGCTCGATCTCCTTCGGCTCGGCCGGCAGCGCCACGCATTCGTCGAGCTGCATCTGGATGTCGGAGCCGAGCAGCCCCTGGATTTCAATGGAGCGCTCCGGCGACATATGGTGCAGGCTGCCATCGACATGCGACTTGAAGGTGACGCCCTGCTCGTCGAGCTTGCGCAGGCCGGACAGCGACATGACCTGGAAGCCGCCCGAGTCCGTCAGGATCGGATGTTCCCAGCGAATGAGCTTATGCAAGCCGCCGAGCCGGGCGACGCGCTCGGCCGTCGGGCGCAGCATCAGGTGATAGGTATTGCCGAGGATGATGTCGGCGCCGGTCTCGCGCACCTGGTCGAGATACATCGCCTTGACCGTACCGACGGTGCCGACCGGCATGAAGGCCGGCGTGCGGATCTCGCCGCGCGGCATGGAGATTTGGCCAAGGCGTGCGCCGGCGTCGGTCTTGTCAAGGGTGAATTGGAAGTTATCTGTCATCTGTCTTTCCGGAAAAGAAGGCTCGCGTCGCCGTAAGAGTAGAAGCGGTAGCCCGTCGAAATGGCGTGTTTATAAGCCGCGTGCATGGTCTCGAAGCCGGCGAAGGCCGAGACCAGCATGAACAGCGTCGAGCGCGGCAGGTGGAAATTGGTCATCAGCATGTCGACCGCCTTGAAGCGGTAACCGGGCGTGATGAAAATGCCGGTAGCGCCGGCCCAGGGCATGACCTCTCCGCTTTCCTCGGCTGCACTCTCGATGAGCCGCAGCGAGGTCGTGCCGACGCAGACGATGCGCCCGCCTCTTTCTCGCACGGCATTCAGCCGGGCGGCGATCTCGGCGCTGACATAGCCGCTTTCGAGATGCATCTTGTGATCGGCAGTATCGTCGGCCTTGACCGGCAGGAAGGTGCCGGCGCCGACATGCAGCGTGACGAAATGGCGTTCGATGCCGGCCTTGTCGAGCGCTTCGAACAGCGCAGGTGTGAAATGCAGGCCGGCGGTGGGGGCGGCAACGGCGCCCTCCTCGCGAGCGTAGATCGTCTGGTAATCGGCGCGGTCGCGCTCGTCGTCAGGGCGCTTGGCGGCGATATAGGGCGGCAGCGGGATATGGCCGACGGCGGCGATCGCCTCGTCGAGCGCCGGGCCCGAGAGATCAAACAGCAGCGTCACCTCGCCGGCCTCGCCCTTTTCCTCGACGGTGGCATCGAGCGAACCGAGGAAACAGCTTTCGCCGGAATGGCCGAAGCCGATGCGATCGCCCTGCTTGATGCGCTTGCCGGGCTTGGCGAAGGCCTTCCAGCGGCTGGGGCCGGTGCGCATGTGCAGCGTGGCAGACACCTGTTGGCCGCCGGCGCCGTCGCGATGGCGGATGCCCTCGAGCTGGGCGGGAATGACCTTGGTATCGTTGAAGACCAGTGCGTCGCCAGCCCGCAAGAAGGATGTGAGATCGCCGACGCGGTGATCCGACAGGCTGTTTTCCGCATTCGGATCGATGACGAGCAGGCGCGCGCTGTCACGCGGCTCGGCGGGCCGCAACGCTATGCGTTCGTCGGGCAGATCGAAATCGAAAAGGTCTACGCGCATCAGGGCACTTTCAGGCAAAGCGAAACCCGCCCCACGCAGCTATGCGCAAGGGCGGGTTTCAGCAGAAATCATAATCAGACGTCGGCGGCAACCCGCATGGAGACGATCGAGTCCGGATCGGAAACCGGCTCGCCGCGCTTGATCTTGTCGACGTTGTCCATGCCTTCGATGACCTGGCCCCAGACCGAATACTGCTTGTTCAGCCAGGGCGCGTCGGTGAAGCAGATGAAGAACTGCGAATTGGCCGAGTTCGGGTTCTGCGAACGGGCCATCGAGCAGGTGCCGCGCGTATGCGTGGTCGCCGAGAATTCGGCCTTCAGATCCGGCTTCGAGGAGCCGCCCATGCCGGCGCGGCTGGGATTGAAGGTTTCCGAGCCCTTCTTGCCGAATTCGACATCGCCCGTCTGGGCCATAAAGTCCTGGATGACGCGGTGGAAGACGACACCGTCATAGGCCTTCTCGCGAGCGAGTTCCTTGATGCGGGCGACATGTTCCGGGGCGACCTGCGGCAAAAGCTGAATGACAACCTTGCCCTTGGTGGTTTCCAGAATGACGGTGTTTTCGGGATCCTTGATCTCGGCCATTTGCCTTCTCCTCTTGTTTCTATCGTAACTTACTTCTTGCCCAGGGTGACCTTGATCATCCGGTCGGGACTTTTGACTTCGCCGTTCTGGCCTTCGCCCTTCTTGATCTTGTCGACGTTCTCCATGCCGGAGACGACCTTGCCGACGACGGTGTACTGGCCGTTCAGGAAGGAGCCTTCGGCGAACATGATGAAGAACTGCGAATTGGCGGAATTCGGATCCTGCGAGCGGGCCATGCCGACCGTACCGCGCACGAACGGGGTCTTGGAGAATTCAGCCGGGATGTCAGGCATATCCGAGGAGCCGGTGCCGGCGAGGCTCGCATCGAAGCCCTTTTCCATGTTGCCGTATTTGACGTCGCCGGTCTGAGCCATGAAGCCATCGATGACGCGATGGAAGGCGACGTTATCGTATTCGCCCTTCTTGGCCAGCGCCTCGATCTGGGCGACATGCTTCGGCGCCACTTCAGGCATGAGCTGGATGACAACAGGGCCATCCTTCAGCTGGATGGTGAGATAATGGTCGGCCGACTGGGCGAAGGCATCCCCCGCGAAGGAGGCGAGATACAACACGCCGGCAAATGCGAGATAAAAGAGTTTCATATGAGCTCCATTGCGGCGGGTTCCGCCTAGTCTTTGCGCTTGCTAGTTTGGGCGCTTGGATGTGAGGGCTTGCAAGACAGCGGCCGGCACGAAAGCGCTGACATCGCCGCCCATGGCGGCGATCTGGCGGACCAATGTGGCGGTAATGGGCCGCGAGGCCGTGCCCGCCGGCAAAAAGATGGTCTGGATATCGGGCGCCATCGTCCGGTTCATGCCGGCCATCTGCATTTCGTAATCGAGGTCGGTTCCGTCGCGCAGACCGCGGATCAACAGCGTGGCGCCATGGATGCGGGCGGCATCGACGACCAGATTGTCGAAGGAGACGACGGTGATGTCGCCGGCCTTGCCAGGCAGCGCTTCAGCCAGAGAACGGCGGATCAGCTCAGCTCTCTCCTCGAAGGAAAAGAGCGGCGCCTTGCCGGGATGGATGCCGATCGCGACGATCACCTTTTCGGCGACGTTGAGCGCCTGGACCAGAACATCCACATGCCCATTGGTGATCGGGTCGAAGGACCCCGGATAGAAAGCTGTCGTCATGTGGCCCGACCGTTGGTTTGACGCCTTTTGTCACGGATGACGCCTTCTCGCAAGTGATTTGCCCAGCTCCGGCTAGACCGCCGCGCGTCTTTTCAGACGCGTAAAGGAAGTTATGCGCCGGGCGGTTAAACGGCGGATGAATGGGCCGTTCAAGACCGTTTCAGACTGGATCTGCTTAACTCCGATCATCAAAGCAGCCGATGCCATTCCGGCATCCGGCGCTCCCCCGAAAGACCAGGTCCATGCTGATCGTGCTCGTTGCACTTGCCGTCATTTCCTCCCTCGCCGCCGAGATGGCCTATGGCTATTTCGCCGATCGATACGAGATGAGCTGGGTGCGGCCGGAGCTTGCCGAGCATGCGGCGATCGTGCGCGCCCAGGGCCGGCTGCGCGAAAAACGAGCTTCGAATCTGAATGCCAGATGAACGAGACATTCAAGGTCGCTTCAGATCGGCATTGGTAAACACCCGATCAACATCCGGCGGAACCATTTACAGACGGATGCGTTCATTCAACCGATACATAGAGCGGCGCGGAAGGATTAAAAATGCCCGGCAAGATTACGATGATTAACGTGCTCTGGATGGTAATGGTCACGGGCATGCTGACCGCAACTGTCGCTCTCTATGATCAGAAGGTTGATACGTCCAAGGTTTATGGACCCTATGCTTCGGCCCGGACGGCCGTACTGGGCCAGTACTGAGGGGCGAGAACGCAACTCCCCAGGAAAGGAATGCCTATGTTCACGATCTTGACAGTGCTCACCGCCCTCATCAGCGTGATGTTCATCGTGTCTGTGGCCTCGACGATTTCAGCGCTCCGGCGCGAAGGCGAAGAGGTGAAGGCGCTGAACGAAAAACATAGAGCATTCTGACGTTCCTTTCTCTCCTCTTCCCACCCTTGAGCGGCACCCTTCCGTCGCCAGGGCTATTCAAAGCCGGATGCACCCAGCGTCCGGCTTTTTTCTTTGGGTGCAGTCCTCAACCATCATCCGGTTTGAAAAGAAAAAGGGCGGCTTGAAAAGAAAAGGGCGGCTCGAAGCCGCCCCGTTCATTTGATCATTCCTCGGCCGGCCCGGCCGGATCGCCATCGGCAATCGGCGCCTCGTCGCCGCCACCTTCATCGGCAGAACCTTCGTCGGTGACAGGGGCGCCTTCGGCGACCTCGACAGCCTCTTCCGTCTCATCCTCTTCCGGCTCGCTGATGCGCTCGACCGAGACGACTTTCTCGTCCTTGGCCGTCGAGAAGATGGTGACGCCCTTGGTGGCGCGGCTGGCGATACGGATGCCGCCGACCGGCACGCGGATCAGCTGACCGCCATCGGAGACCAGCATGATCTGGTCGCCGTCATCGACCGGGAAGGCAGCGACCAACTCGCCGATCTCGCCTGTTTTCGACGTATCGGTGGCGCGGATGCCCTTGCCGCCGCGACCGGAGATACGGAAGTCATAGGAGGACGAACGCTTGCCGAAGCCCTTTTGGGAGACGGTGAGCACGAATTGTTCGCGTGCTCTCAACTCGTCATAGCGCTCGTCGGAGAGCTGTCCCTCCTCGGTGACTTCTTCACCGACCAGCGCAATATCCTCTTCATCCACGCCCGTCGCCCGGCGTTCGGTGGCGGAACGCTTGAGATAGGCAGCACGCTCCCACGGCTCGGCATCGACATGACCAACGATCGTCATGGAGATGATGCGGTCGCTATCGCCGAGATTGATGCCGCGCACGCCGATCGAGTTGCGGCCGGCAAAGACGCGGACATCGTCGACGGAGAAGCGGATGCACTGGCCGAGCGCCGTCGTCAAAAGCACGTCGTCATCTTCCGTGCAGGTCTCGACGGAGAGGATTTCGTCGCCCTCCTCCTCGAGCTTCATGGCGATCTTGCCGTTGCGGTTGACCTGGACGAAGTCAGACAGCTTGTTGCGGCGAACCGTGCCGCGCGTCGTCGAGAACATAACGTCGAGATTGTCCCAGCTCGTCTCGTCCTCGGGCAATGGCAGGATGGTGGTGATGCGCTCGCCCGGTGCGAGCGGCAGCATATTGATCAGCGCCTTGCCGCGCGAGGTCGGCGTGCCGATCGGCAGGCGCCAGACCTTCTCCTTGTAGACGATGCCACGCGAGGAGAAGAACAGCACCGGCGTATGGGTATTGACGACGAATAGCCGGCTAACGAAATCTTCGTCGCGGGTGGTCATGCCGGAGCGACCTTTGCCACCGCGCCGCTGGGCGCGGTAGGTGGTGAGCGGTACGCGCTTGATATAACCGAGATGCGAGACGGTGACGACCATGTCTTCGCGGGCGATCAGATCCTCATCGTCCATTTCGAGGCCGCCATCGATGATCTCGGTGCGGCGCGGCGTGCCGAACTCGTCGCGGACGGCGAGAAGTTCGTCCTTGACGATGGTCTGGATGCGGACGCGCGAGGAAAGAATATCGAGATAATCCTTGATTTCCTCGCCGATCTTGTTGAGTTCGTCGCCGATTTCGTCGCGGCCAAGCGCCGTCAGGCGGGCAAGGCGCAGTTCGAGGATGGCGCGGGCCTGCTCTTCGGAGAGATTGTAGGTGAGGTCGTCATTGATGCGATGGCGCGGATCGTCGATCAGACGGATCAGGCTTTCGACATCTTCCGCCGGCCAGCGGCGGGTCATCAGTTCTTCGCGGGCCGACTGCGGATCGGGCGCCTGGCGGATGACGCGAATGACTTCGTCGATATTGGCGACGGCAATGGCGAGACCGACCAACACATGGGCACGGTCACGCGCCTTGCGCAGCAGGAATTTCGTTCTCCGGCTAACGACTTCCTCGCGGAAGGAGACGAAAGCGCGCAGCATGTCGAGCAAGGTCAGCTGTTCAGGCTTGCCGCCGTTCAGCGCCACCATGTTGCAGCCGAAGGAGGTCTGCAGCGGCGTATAGCGATAAAGCTGGTTCAGGATGACCTCGGCGTTGGCATCGCGCTTCAGCTCGACGACGACGCGATACCCCTGGCGGTCGGATTCGTCGCGCAGGTCGGAGATGCCTTCGATGCGCTTGTCGCGCACCAGCTCGGCCATCTTCTCGATCATCGTCGCCTTGTTCACCTGGTAGGGAATCTCGGTAATGATGATCTGCTCGCGGTCACCGCGCATCGGCTCGATGGCAGCGACGCCGCGCATGATGACGGAGCCGCGACCGGTCTCATAGGCAGAGCGGATGCCGGCACGGCCAAGGATCTTCGCACCCGTCGGGAAATCGGGGCCGGGAATGATCTGGATCAGTTCCGGCAGCTCGATGGCCGGGTCGTCGATCAGCGCGATGCAGCCGTCGATGACTTCGGAGAGATTGTGCGGCGGGATGTTGGTCGCCATGCCGACGGCAATGCCGCCGGCGCCGTTAACAAGCAGGTTCGGGAATTTGGCGGGCACCACGACCGGCTCGGAGAGCGTGCCGTCGTAGTTGTCGCGGAAATCGACGGTTTCCTTGTCGAGATCGTCGAGCAACGAGTGGGCAGCCTTTTCGAGGCGGCATTCGGTGTAACGTTCGGCCGCCGGCGGATCACCATCGACCGAGCCGAAATTGCCCTGACCATCGATCAGCGGCAGCCGCAGCGACCATGGTTGCGCCATGCGGGCGAGCGCATCATAGATCGCGGAATTGCCGTGCGGATGGAATTTACCCATCACGTCACCGGTGACGCGGGCGCATTTGACGTATTTCTTGTTCCAGTCGATGCCGAGCTCGGACATGCCGTAGAGGATGCGCCGGTGCACGGGCTTCAGGCCGTCGCGCACGTCGGGCAGCGCGCGGCTGACGATGACGCTCATGGCGTAATCGAGATACGACCGCTGCATTTCCTCCATGATGGAGATGGGCTCGATGCCTGGCGGGAGCTTCCCGCCGCCGGGGGGTGTTTGCTCAGTCAAAACAGATCACGATCTCTTCTAGAATCACTTGAAGATTTATAGCGGAAAGCCTGTTGCCGCGCCAATTTCACAGCGCGTTTTGAACAGGCTTTTGCGGCTTAAAGAGGGTAAAACATGCAAGTTGCGCGGCCGGACCGGACAAATCCGCCGCGAGCCGCCGCGGGATATTTGCCAAATCGAAATCCCCGCTTCACAATCATAAAAACCACGCACCCATATGGGGTTCCGGAGAGCCGATGGCAAGCGCCGACCAATTGATCAACGCCTTCACGACGCTGCTCGTCACCATCGATCCACCGGGGCTTGCGCCGATCTTTCTGGGGTTGACGACAGGCATGAGCCGAACCGAGCGCAAGCAGGTGGCGCTACGCGGCTCGGTCATCGCTTTCATCATCCTCGCCGTCTTCGCGCTGTTTGGCGCCGGCGTGCTCGGCGTGCTCGGGATTTCGATCGGCGCCTTCCGCATCGCCGGCGGGCTGCTGCTGTTCTGGATCGCCTTCGAGATGGTGTTCGAGAGACGGCAGGAGCGCAAGGAGAAGGCGACCGAGGCGGCGATCACCAAGGATCACATCGAGAATATCGCCGTCTTCCCCCTCGCCTTGCCGCTGATTGCCGGCCCGGGTGCGATCTCGGCGACGATCCTGCTGGCCGGCACGCTGGCCACCTCGATCGGGAAAGCGCAGCTGATCGGCGTCATTGCCGCCAATCTGCTGCTGACCTTCCTCATGCTGCTCATCGCCGAAAGGCTGGACCGTTTCCTCGGCGTCACCGGCCGGGCCATCCTGACGCGGCTCCTCGGCGTCATCCTCGCAGCGCTCGCCGCACAGTTCGTCGTCGACGGGGCGAAGTCGGCGTTCAACCTCATCAGCGCGACACCGCACTGAAAACGGCGGCAGATGATTGAGGCCGATGCGATCTGAATGATCGGCTGCGAGATCAAAGAAAAAGAGCATGACGCCATCCAAGGCATCATGCTCTCTCACGTCTCTCACCAAGCCAGAAAAGGCTACCGATCAGAACGGGATGTCGTCGTCGAGATCCCGCGAGAAGTTGCCGCCGCCGCTGCCACCGCCGCGGCTCGGCGATGAAGCGGGAGCCGGGGCGCCGTAATCGTCGCCATAATCGTTGCCGCCACCGGCACTGCCACGGCCGCCGCTCGCGCCGCCGCCTTCACCACGGCCGTCGAGCATCGTCAGCGTCGAACCGAAACCCTGCAGCACCACTTCCGTGCTGTAGCGATCCTGGCCCTGCTGGTCCTGCCACTTGCGGGTCTGCAGCTGGCCTTCGATATAGAGCTTGGCGCCCTTCTTCACATATTGTTCGACGACCTTGCAGAGGCCCTCGTTGAAGACGACGACGGTGTGCCATTCGGTCTTCTCACGGCGCTCGCCGGAATTGCGGTCGCGCCAGGTCTCCGAGGTCGCGATACGAAGATTGGCGATCGGCCGGCCATCCTGAGTGCGACGGATTTCGGGGTCCGCACCGACGTTTCCAATCAGAATTACCTTATTCACACTACCAGCCATACTTCTCACCCTGCCTGCCGCCCTGCCCGGCGGCGTTTAATCGATCGGCGCACCTTAAACCATCACGGACCGCCGATGCGCATGGGCGGCATTTAATCCACATGTTTATCCATCAGAAAGCCGCATGCATTCATCAGGAATTTTGTTCTTTATTTGTTCTAGTTTATCCGTATGATCCTGTCAACAGAATCGAAAACCTTGACCGTAGTGGACATTCAGCCTCGACTCGCCCGTCGGCATCACTAAATAAGGGCTGTCATCCAGAAAACCAAAGCAGAGACGATGAGCGAACTGAAGACGATCTCCATCCGCGGCGCGCGCGAGCATAATCTCAAGAGCATCGATCTCGATCTGCCGCGTAACAAGCTGATCGTCATGACCGGGCTTTCGGGTTCCGGCAAATCCTCGCTCGCCTTCGACACGATCTATGCCGAGGGCCAGCGGCGCTATGTCGAGAGCCTGTCGGCCTATGCCCGGCAATTCCTCGAAATGATGCAGAAGCCCGACGTCGACCAGATCGACGGGCTGTCGCCGGCGATCTCGATCGAGCAGAAGACCACCTCGCGCAATCCGCGCTCGACGGTCGGCACCGTTACCGAGATATACGACTATATGCGCCTGCTCTTTGCCCGCGTCGGCGTTCCCTATTCGCCGGCCACCGGCCTGCCGATTGAGAGCCAGACCGTCAGCCAGATGGTCGACCGCATCCTCGATTTCGGCGAGGGCACCCGTCTTTATATCCTTGCGCCGCTCGTGCGCGGGCGCAAGGGCGAATACAAGAAAGAACTGGCGGAGCTGATGAAGAAGGGCTTCCAGCGCGTCAAGGTCGACGGGCAGTTCTACGAGATTGCCGAGGCGCCGGTGCTCGACAAGAAATACAAGCACGACATCGACGTGGTGGTCGACCGCATCGTCGTGCGCTCGGATGTCTCGGCGCGCCTGGCCGACAGTCTGGAGACCTGCCTGAAGCTCGCCGACGGGCTAGCGGTCGCCGAATTCGCCGACAAGCCGCTGCCGCCGGAAGAGACGTCGGCCGGCGGCTCGGCCAACAAGTCGCTGAACGAGACGCATGAACGTGTGCTGTTTTCGGAGAAGTTCGCCTGCCCGGTCTCCGGCTTCACCATTCCGGAGATCGAACCCAGGCTGTTCTCCTTCAACAACCCGTTCGGCGCCTGCCCGACCTGCGACGGCCTCGGCGCTCAGCAGAAGATCGATCCGGATCTGATCGTGCCCGAGCCCGAGCGGACGCTGCGCGACGGGGCGATCGCGCCCTGGGCCAAGTCGACCTCGCCTTATTACAACCAGACGCTGGAAGCGCTCGGCAAACATTACGGCTTCAAGCTCGGCACCCGCTGGAACGATCTCTCCGACGAGGCCAAGGACGTCATCCTCAACGGCACCAACGACAAGATCGAATTCCACTACGCCGACGGCGCCCGCTCCTACACGACGCAGAAGAATTTCGAGGGTATCATCACCAATCTCGAGCGGCGGTGGAAGGAGACCGATTCCGCCTGGGCGCGCGAAGACATCGAGCGCTTCATGTCGGCTGCCCCCTGCCCTTCCTGCAACGGCTTCCGCCTGAAGCCCGAGGCCTTAGCGGTGAAGATCGACACGCTGCATATCGGCGAAGTGACCGGTATGTCGATCCGCGTCGCCCGCGACTGGTTCGAGACGCTGCCGGCAAGCTTCAATGCCAAGCAGAACGAGATCGCCGTGCGCATCCTCAAGGAAATCCGCGACCGGCTGCGTTTCCTCAACGATGTCGGCCTGGAATATCTCAGCCTTTCGCGCAATTCCGGCACGCTTTCGGGCGGCGAGAGCCAGCGCATCCGGCTCGCCTCGCAGATCGGTTCGGGGCTGACGGGCGTGCTTTATGTGCTCGACGAACCGTCGATCGGCCTGCATCAGCGCGACAATGCCCGGCTGCTCGACACGCTGAAGCACCTGCGCGACATCGGCAACACCGTCATCGTCGTCGAACATGACGAGGATGCGATCCTGTCGGCCGACGATGTGGTCGATATCGGCCCGGCCGCCGGCATTCACGGCGGCCAGGTGATCGCCCATGGTACGCCGCAGGATATCATGGACAATCCGAAGTCGCTGACCGGCAAATATCTCTCCGGCGAACTCGGCGTTCCCGTTCCCGACGAACGCCGCAAGCCGAAGAAAGGTCGCGAGATCAAGGTGGTCGGCGCGCGCGGCAACAATCTGAAGAACGTCACGGCGTCAATCCCGCTCGGCGTGTTCACGGCGGTGACCGGCGTTTCCGGTGGCGGCAAATCCACCTTCCTGATCGAGACGCTCTATAAATCGGCAGCACGCCGCGTCATGGGTGCGCGTGAAAACCCGGCCGATCACGACCGCATCGACGGCTTCGAGCATATCGACAAGGTGATCGACATCGACCAATCGCCGATCGGCCGCACGCCGCGCTCGAACCCGGCGACCTATACCGGCGCCTTCACGCCGATCCGCGACTGGTTCGCCGGCCTGCCGGAGGCAAAGGCACGCGGCTACCAGCCGGGCCGTTTCTCCTTCAACGTCAAGGGCGGACGCTGCGAGGCCTGCCAGGGCGACGGCGTCATCAAGATCGAGATGCACTTCCTGCCCGATGTCTACGTCACCTGCGACGTCTGCCACGGCAAGCGCTACAATCGCGAGACACTCAACGTCACCTTCAAACAGAGGTCGATCGCCGACGTGCTCGACATGACGGTGGAGGAAGGCGTCGATTTCTTCGCGGCGGTGCCTGCCGTGCGCGACAAGCTGCAAGCGCTGAAGGATGTCGGTCTCGGCTATATCAAGGTCGGCCAGCAGGCGAATACGCTCTCGGGCGGCGAGGCGCAGCGCGTCAAGCTTGCCAAGGAGCTGTCGAAACGCTCGACGGGGCGCACGCTCTACATTCTCGATGAACCCACGACCGGCCTGCATTTTCACGACGTCGCCAAGCTGCTCGAAATGCTGCACGAACTGGTCAACCAGGGCAATTCGGTGGTGGTGATCGAGCACAACCTCGAAGTCATCAAGACCGCCGACTGGGTGCTTGATTTCGGTCCTGAAGGCGGCGATGGCGGCGGCGAGATCGTCGCGACCGGCACGCCGGAAGCGATCGTCAAGGAGAAGCGGTCCTATACCGGACACTTCCTGAAGGAATTGCTGGAACGGCGGCCGGTGAAGAAGGCGGTTGCGGCGGAATGACAATGAGGCCAGCGTCGCCCGATGATCTGGAAACGATCGCGACGCTGACAACAGCCGCCTACCGGCCCTATAGCGAGCTCTTCGGCGCTCCGCCGATGCCGGTGACGGAGGATTATGCGCCGCGGATCGAACGCGGCGAGGTCTGGCTCTGCGAGATCGGCGGGCAAACGGCCGGCCTGGTGGTCGTCGAGCAACATTCCGATCACCTCATGCTGTTCAGCATCGCGGTCTCGCCGGCCTTTCAGGGTGCCGGGCATGGGCTGGCGATGCTGCGTTGGCTGGAAGGCAAGGCGCGGGAACGAGCCGTGCAGGAGATTCGGCTCTACACCAATGCGCGGATGGAGCGGAACATCGCGCTCTATAGCGCCTTCGGGTTTCGGGAAACGGGTCGCCGACCGAGCCCTTATCGGCCAGGATGGACGCTCGTCGACATGACGAAAGAGATCAATGCGGCCTGAGCGGCTGCGAATGGGGAGGACGACATGACGAAATCCGGCACTATCCGCACCGGCATCGGCGGCTGGACCTTCGAGCCCTGGCGCGGGCATTTCTTTCCCGAGAGCCTGAAACAGAAGGACGAGCTGAATTATGCCAGCCGCCAGTTGAAGGTCATCGAGGTCAACGGCACCTATTACAGCACGCAGAAGCCTGCGGTCTTCGCCAAATGGGCGGCTGACGTGCCCGACGGTTTCATCTTTTCGCTGAAGGCGACACGTTTCGTCACCAATCGGCGGGTGCTTGCCGAAGCCGGTGAATCGATGGAACGGTTCCTGTCATCAGGCATCAGCGAACTCGGCGATCATCTCGGGCCGCTGCTGTGGCAGTTCGCACCGACGAAGAGGTTCGATTCGGATGATTTCGAAGCCTTCCTGAAGCTGCTGCCGGCAAAACAGGATGGGTTGGCGCTCCGCCACGTGGTCGAGGTGCGGCACGATTCCTTCAAGGTGCCGGAGTTCGTGGCGCTGCTTTCGAAATACGGCGTAGCGCCGGTCTGCGCTGAACATTTCGAATATCCGATGATCGCCGACGTGACGGCCGATTTCGTCTATGCGCGGCTGCAGAAGGGCTCGGACGATATTCCGACCTGCTACCCGGAAAAGGACCTGAGGGCCTGGGCAAACCGGCTGGAGACATGGGCCGAGGGCAAGGTTCCTGATGACCTGCCGCTGATCGATGGAGATCGCAAGGTAAAGACCGAGCCGCGCGACGTCTTCGCCTTCATGATCCATGAGGGCAAGGTCAATGCGCCGCACGGGGCGATCGCCCTGCAGCAGGCGCTGGCGAAATAGGCCGGGCTGGATAGTCACAAAAGGATCGCAACATTGTGGGTATCACATCGTCGGTCACGCACTCCATGAGGGCATCATGATCGTGGTAACCTGGGAGCCCGCATGAGCGTTGCCGCATCCTATCTCTATCGCAACGGACGGCGGGTCGAGGCCATAGCTTTCGAGGCGGCCTCCATTCCGGCGACGGACAACGAATTCATCTGGATCGGGCTGCACAAGCCTAGCCGGGACGAGCTCCTGCTGCTGCAAGGCCGTTTTGGCCTTCACGAACTCTCGATCGCCGATGCGCTCAGCTCTTTGCAGATGCCGAAGCTCAGCGTTTATGACGACCAGTTGTTCGTCATCGCAAAGACGGCACAGCTCGAGGGGGACCATATCACCTACGGGGAAACCGCAATTTTCGTCGGCAAGCGCTATATCATCACCGTCCGCAATGGGTCGGAGCGCGGGCACGGAGAGCTGCGCGGCCGGCTGGAGACATCGCCGCAGACGCTCTGCCATGGCACCGACTACATTCTGCATGCCATTCTTGATTTCATTATCGACGGCTATCTTCCCATCGTGCGCACGATCGAGGATTCCGTTCTCGAGATGGAACGAAAGATGCTCGACGCGTTTCTCGACCGCAACCAGATCGCCCGCATTTTCAAGTTGCGCCGGGAAGTCATTCTGTTTCAGAGGGTGCTGGATGCGATGCTGGACCTTTGCGGCAAGCTCTACCATCTCGACCTGCCGTCGCTTGACAAGGAAGCGAAGCCCTATTTCCGCGATGCGCTTCAGCACATGCACCGCGTCGAGACGATGGTTGCAAGCTTGCGCGACGTGATCACATCGGTTTTCGAAGCGAGCAATCTGATTGAACAGCAAAGACAGGGCACAATCACAAGGCAGTTGGCGGCCTGGGCTGCCATTCTCGCCGTTCCGACGGCGATCGCCGGCATTTACGGCATGAATTTCGACAATATGCCCGAGCTGAAAACCAGCTACGGCTATTTTGTCGTTTTGGCAGTCATCACTGTCATGTGCATCGCACTTTTCATCCGTTTCAAGCGCGCCCGCTGGATATGACGCCTTGCTCGTCGATGGGCTTCATTTCTTCCCGTCCGCCAACGCCTCTTTCCGGCGGCGCGGCAGAAGCGATTTGAGGTACCGCCATATCGGCGAGACAGCGTAGCCTGCGACCGGAATTGCGATCAAGCCGGCGACGATACCGACGATGCCCGCTCCTGCGGCCTCGACGATCCAGCGCAGCACGGATGGCAGAACGGGAATGGCATGCGCCGTCGCCTCGCCGGCATCATGGATCAGATGCGCAGGGCCGCCGATACCATAGGCTTCGAGGCCATGAACGATGATGCCGCCGCCGACCCAGATCATGGCGGCCGTTCCGACGATGCCGAGCACTTTCAGAAAATAAGGCATGCCTGTGACAAGCCCCTTTCCGATCGCACGGAAGAAGCCGCCCATCGCAGATGCCGTCCGCACACGTGCCAGCATCAGACCGAGATCATCAGCCTTCACGATAAGCGCCACGCCGCCATAGACCAAGACTGTGATGCCCAGTCCAACAACGGCTAGGATGAGGGCCTGCGTGAACACGCTGCCAGACGGCACCGCGGCGAGCGTAATCGCCATGATTTCGGCCGACAGGATGAAATCCGTCTTGATGGCACCGGCGACCTTTTGGTCTTCTACCGATTTGGCATCGAGGCTTGTCGTCTCGAGTGCCGTTTCATGGGCGTGAGCTGCATGCGGCAACACCAGTGCGTAGACTTTTTCCACACCCTCGTAGCAGAGATAAAGTCCGCCGATCATCAGCAGCGGTGTGATCGCCTGCGGTGCGACAAGGCTCAGGATCAGCGCCGCGGGAAGCAGGATCAGAAGCTTGTTCTTCAGCGAGCCGAGCGCGATCTTGCCGATGATCGGCAATTCGCGCGCTGCCGAAAATCCGGTGACGTAGCGGGGTGTGACTGCCGCATCATCAATGACGACGCCGGCCGCTTTCGCGCCTGCCTTGGCAGCCTGGCCGGCAATATCGTCGAGCGACGCCGCAGCCACCTTGGCCAATGCCGCGATATCATCAAGAAGGGCGATCAGGCCAACACTCATTCGAGCCTCCGTCGGGAAGACAGACTTACGCAGTGAAAAACGGAAAACCCGTCAACGAAACGTGGCATCCTCCGGCGGGAAGATGCCACGCAAGGATCGCGACGACAATGGCCGTTATTCAGCCGGCATCGGGCTCAAGCCGCCCTCGTCCAGCGGAGGACGTGCCTGCCGTTCGCGTTTCTGCGAAACCCGCGACAGAACGCTCTGCCGGTTCACGGATTTGCGCTCCTCGTCGATGCGGCGGATCAGGATCTCCGCGCGCTCTACCGAGCCGAGAAGCGCCAGGATCGTGCCGCGTTCGGCCGCGCCGGCATTCGGGCCAAGTGCCAGTGTCTGTTCCCGCAGTTCGGTGACATTGGGAAGGCTGACATGGCCGGCCGGCATGGACGGACGAACCACGCCATAGTCGGGCATGATATCCTGCAAAGAGGCATCGAGCTTGCTCAGTGCCAGATTGACGATCGCCAAAGCGGGTTCGCTGAATTTTTCACGCTTCACCCGCCGCGCGACCTGATGCATCGATTCCGTCAATGCAGCGGTGAAATCCGCTTCCTCGATCAGGCTGGCGACCAGATCGAGTTGCTCGTAAGGCAGATCCTCTTTCATCAGCGATGCGGTATAATCGCGAATATCACGGCTGAGGATATCGGTGGCAAGATAATGTTCGCCCGGATCTGATGGAGCCGACTTGGCGGATCGGGCAATATCCAGGAACATCGCACCGGCCTGCAGATGACGCGCGGTCTCCTGCTGGACGGCCGGAACGGCCCGCGCGAAGTCGCTTGTGAGCCTGCGGTCGAGGAATTTCGGCGTCGAATAATCTTCCACATCCTCGGCGTCGATACGGCCGATGCGCGACAAGACACGTTCGAAGACGCTGACGAAGGGAAACAGCAGCGCCGTGTTGAAGACGTTGAAGAAGGTCGAATAGAGACCGACAGCGACCGGAACCAGCGGAAATGTCTCCTTGCCCTCGACCACGACCGGAACGCCGGGATCGCCGCCGAACCACTGCATCGCCCATGCCAGAACGTCGATCGAGACGAAGAACAAGGGCACAGTGATGCAGACGCCGATAATATTGAAGGACATATGGGCATAGGCAGCGCGTTTGGCGTTCTTCGACAGATTGAGCGAGGCAATCCAGGAGGTGATCGTGGTTCCGAGATCCGCACCCAGCGAGAAGGCAACCGCCGTCGTCCAGTCAAGGACACCGGCCGCGCCGAGCCCCATGACGATACCGATCGTCGCCGACGAGGAGTGGATCATCGCGGTGACGCCGGCGGCAATCAGCACGCATTTGATCAGGTTGTAATAGGAGTCGGCGGTCAGCGTCGACAGAACGTCCATGACCTCCGGTATGTTGCGCAGCGGCCGAAGGCCGCCGGTCATCAAATTGAGACCGTAGAAAATCAGCGCGAAGCCCATGCAGGCAAGTGCGACGTTGCGGATTCGCTCGCTCTTGGCAAAGCAGTAGACCAGCGAAAAAACGCCCGCAAAGATCAGGCCAAGAGGACCAAGCGGCAAGGCGATCAGGCCGTTTCCGAGCGTCGTCCCGATGTTGGCACCCATGATGACGCTGATTGCCGGACGCAATCCGACAACGCCGGCATTGACGAGGCCGACGACCATGACCGTCATTGCCGTCGATGACTGGATGACACCGGTGATGAGCGTTCCCGCGATGACGCCCTTGATCGGCGTGCCTGCGGCTCTCGCGAGAAATGCGCGCATCTTGTTGACGGAGAGTGCCTGGATGCCGTTCGACATGAACTCCAGACCGAGCATGAATATCCCCAGCCCGCCAATAACAGGCACAAGAATATCCTTGAAAATGTCGATGTTCATTACGCCTTACCCCCTTGGCGCCAAAATGGCGCGCTTTCAACGACGCCCCCGCGTCTCACATGTCCGATTTCATACGGTCGGGGATGTCCCGACCGCGTATGCGCGCGAAGGAATTACTGGCTCGCGGATGCATCCTGCTTCAGCCAGTATTTGACGATCTGACTGACGAGCTGCGGCGGCAAAGGCACATAACCCAGCGCTTCGGCCTCCTTACTGCCTGTCTCGAACGCCAGACGGAAAAAATCATGCACGCGGCGATAGCGATTGGGCGCCTGTCCCGTCATTGGAACGACAGCATATGTCGCCCCGCTGATCGGATAGGCCGCCTCTCCCGGTTGATCCGTGAGCGACACCGAAAAATCTTTCGCTTCATCCCATGAGGCGGTGCTGGCCGCAGCCCGCACGCCATCCGGTCCCGGTTTTACGAACTGGCCGGATTTGTTCTGAACAGCGGCATAGGGCAGGTTTGCACGCTCGACCTGGCCAAAATCGGCATAGGCGATCGCCCCCTTCGTTGCCTGCACCGCGCGAATGAGATCCCCGGTTCCCTCGACACTGGTCCCCACCGGCCAGGCGATCAACGTATCCGCTCCATGTGTCGCCTTCCATTCCGGGCTTGCCGAGGACAGGAATTCGGTGAACATGAAGGTGGTGCCTGATCCGTCCTTGCGGGTAACCGGGCTGATTTTCTGATCGGGAAGGCTGATCTCCGGGTTGATCGCCTTGATGGCAGGATCGGCCCATGACTGGATCTTGCCAAGATAGATATTCGCAAGCAGCGGGCCAGTCAGGTTGATACGGCCCTTGTCGATACCGTCAAGGTTGACGGCAATCGCCACGCTGCCGAGCACGATCGGAAACTGCTGGCGGCCATGCTTTAAAAGCTCGTCGTGGGAGACAGGCACATCGGTCGCAGCGAAATCCAGCTCCGGCTGATCAAGGCGCATCAGACCTGCGAGCGAACCAACGAGCTCGTAGTCTACCGTCCAGTCGGGTGAGCTGAAGTCGCCGTCATCCATCCGCGCCTTCTCGTAGATTTCCGCCCACTTCGCGATGATGGGTGCCGCGAAAGTGGAGCCGGCGCCGCGAATGGGCTCGGCCCTGGCTGCAGGAGCGATGAAGAGTGATGCCACAACTGCCGCAAGTCCGGCAAAGCCGGCGGCGGCGGTCGTCACTCTGTGGACTTGCCGAAAAAAACGTTCCATCGGCGCTTCCCCTCGCAACCGTTGACTGCGCACTTCGATCAGAATTCAAACCAGATCGGCTCAGGACCCGCTGTACGAACCCGTGGTCCAGCCGACAGGAATTCCTGCCACCACTAAGTATTTCCATTCATTAACATTTTAATGACAGTTTAGTTTTGCGGGTTTCTGATTCTCGCCGCAGGACATTCTTTGGTTGATCGATGTCGCTCTAAAAATTCCAAATAAAACCGTCACTCAACTGACACATCGGCAGCATTTACAATGGTAAAACAACGCAGCGCGCGCCACGGCCAGACCGACGGTGCGGATTGCTTCTGCGTTCGAGGTGAAAGAGGATGCGGCGGCGCTAAAGCGGCAATACCTCGGCTGCGAGTTCCTCCGCCGTCAGCCCTTTGCCGGCGCGTTGGCCGGCCTCTCCGTGCAGCCAGACGCCGGCAGCCGCGGCCTCGAAGGCTGGCAGGCCTTGGGCGAGCAAGCCGCCGATGATGCCGGCAAGCACGTCGCCGGAACCGGCGGTGGCAAGCCAGACGGGAGCGTTGGTATTGATGAGCGCACGCCCATCAGGCGCGGCGATGACGGTATCGGCGCCCTTGTAGATAATCGCGGCATTGGCGCGGCGGGCGGCGGCCACAGCCTTGTCCACCTTGCCGAGCCCATCGTCGCCGCCGATATCGGGAAAGAGCCGCGCGAATTCGCCCTCGTGCGGTGTCAGCACCAGACGCGGCTCCCCCCGGAAAAGATCAAACAGCTGTTGCGGATCGTCCTTGAACGAGGAGATGCCGTCGGCATCGAGCACCAGATGGCGATCGGCAAGGGCCGAGACGAAGCTGCGCGCTTTGGCGCTAATGCCGAAACCGGGGCCGAGGACGAAGGTCTGCAGCCGCTTGTCGGATAGCCAGTCGCCGAGGTCGGCCTCGTCGTCGATGGCATGCAGCATGACGGCGGTCAGATGCGCGGCATTGGCGGCCATCGCCGCGCGGGGGGCGGCGATCGTCACTAGGCCGGCGCCGGCCTTAAGGCCCGAGATCGCCGACATGCGCGCCGCACCCGTCTTGTCGGCCTCACCTGAGAAGACGACCAGATGACCGCGCTTGTATTTGTGGGTTTCCAGTTGCTCGGCCGGCAGCGCACCCTTCCAGGCATCCGGCGTGTTCTCGGCGATGACGCCGCTTGCCTCAGCCCTGACGATGCGGGCGGGGATACCGATGTCGAAGACCTCCAATTCACCGCAAAGCTCCCTGCCCGGCATCAGCAGATGGCCGGGCTTGCGGGTCATGAAGGTGATGGTGTTGCAGGCCCGGAAGGCGGCACCCAGCACCTTGCCGGTGCGACCATCAAGACCGGAGGGCAGATCGATGGCAAGCACGGGGATACCGGCCTCGGTGACGCGCTCGATCAGCGCGTGCACATCGGCCGACACCGCGCGGCCAAGCCCCGCCCCGAACAAGCCATCGATGACGACGTCGCCGGGTTCCGGCCGATAGAAATCAAGTTCCTGTCCCTTGAGCGCGCAGCCCATGCTGGCACGGGCGGCATCACCCTTCAGCGCCGCGGGATCGCCGAGGTGGAAGAGCGCCACCCTCGCCCCGCTCTGCTGCAGATGACGTGCTGCGACATAGGCATCGCCGCCATTGTTGCCGGGTCCGCAGGCGAGGACGAAGCGGAACGCTCCGGGATGAAGGCGCAGCGCAGCGGCCGCGACCGCGGCACCTGCCCTCTCCATCAGACCGAAGGAGTCGATGCCGGATGCGGCCGCAGCCGCGTCGACGGCGGCCATTTCGGCAGGCGTGAGAAGAAGGTTGGACAGATGTTTGTTCATCATCCTATTCAATCAAAAAACGCCTAAAAAACAACCGCCGGAAACACCAAAGAGAAGGATGAAATTTAGGCATTTGCCTATATTTTAATCATCCCGAGATGTGTATTCGCACTTGCGAAAATACATGAGTTTTTCGGTTTCGGATGGGATTTTGATCGGAGACAATGTTTTTCCAGCTGTTCCGCCACCAAAACCACATATAATTCCCCGCAAACGCGCCGGTTTTGACAGAATCGGCGCCTTTTTTCGATAAGATGGATTTCAAACTGGCACGATATCTGCATCATATCCGGCGAGCGGGAAAATTCCTGCCATAACAAGAGAAGCGGAGAGACATTTTCTCATGAAAAAGATCGAAGCGATCATTAAGCCTTTCAAGCTGGACGAAGTGAAGGAAGCCCTTCAGGAAGTTGGCCTGCAGGGTATCACGGTCACGGAAGCCAAGGGTTTCGGCCGTCAGAAGGGCCACACGGAACTCTACCGCGGAGCTGAATACGTCGTCGATTTCCTGCCGAAGGTCAAAGTCGAGGTCGTACTGGCCGACGAGAACGCGGAGGCCGTTATCGATGCGATCCGCAAGGCGGCGCAGACCGGCCGCATCGGCGATGGAAAGATCTTCGTCTCCAACGTCGAAGAGGTTATCCGCATCCGCACCGGCGAGACCGGCATCGATGCCATCTGACCACTTTGCCAATCGCGCAAAGTCCGTTACCGTCACCGCCGACCTACACCGTCATCGCAAATCGGAGGAAACTCATTAATGGCGACCGCAAGCGAAATTCTGAAGCAGATCAAGGAGAACGACGTAAAGTTCGTCGATCTGCGTTTCACCGACCCGAAGGGCAAGCTGCAGCATGTGACGATGGACGTTGTCTGCGTCGACGAAGACATGTTCGCTGACGGCGTGATGTTCGACGGCTCCTCGATCGGCGGCTGGAAGGCCATCAACGAGTCCGACATGGTGCTGATGCCCGATACCGAAACGGTGCATATGGACCCGTTTTTCGCCCAGTCGACCATGGTCATCGTCTGCGACATCCTCGATCCAGTCTCCGGCGAGGCCTATAACCGCGATCCGCGCGGCACCGCCAAGAAGGCCGAAGCCTACCTCAAGGCATCCGGCATCGGCGATACAGTCTTCGTCGGCCCTGAAGCCGAATTCTTCGTCTTCGACGACGTCAAGTACAAGGCCGATCCCTACAATACCGGCTTCAAGCTCGATTCGACCGAATTGCCGTCGAACGACGATACCGATTACGAGACCGGCAACCTCGGCCATCGCCCGCGCGTCAAGGGCGGCTATTTCCCGGTTCCCCCCGTCGACAGCGCCCAGGACATGCGTTCGGAAATGCTGACGGTGCTCTCCGAAATGGGCGTCGTCGTGGAAAAGCATCACCATGAAGTCGCTGCCGCCCAGCACGAACTCGGCATCAAGTTCGATACGCTGGTGCGCAACGCCGACAAGATGCAGATCTACAAATACGTCGTGCACCAGGTGGCCAACGCCTACGGCAAGACGGCGACCTTCATGCCGAAGCCGATCTTCGGCGACAATGGCTCGGGCATGCATGTGCACCAATCGATCTGGAAGGGTGGCAAGCCGACCTTTGCCGGCGACGAATATGCCGGCCTTTCCGAGAGCTGCCTGTTCTACATCGGCGGCATCATCAAGCATGCCAAGGCGATCAACGCCTTCACCAATCCGTCGACGAACTCCTACAAACGTCTCGTCCCGGGTTACGAAGCCCCTGTGCTGCTTGCCTATTCGGCCCGCAACCGCTCGGCTTCCTGCCGCATTCCGTTCGGCTCCAACCCGAAGGCCAAGCGCGTCGAAGTCCGCTTCCCGGATCCGACCGCCAATCCCTATCTCGCCTTTGCTGCCATGCTGATGGCCGGTCTCGATGGCATCAAGAACAAGATCCATCCCGGCAAGGCCATGGACAAGGATCTCTACGACCTGCCGCCGAAGGAACTGAAGAAGATCCCGACCGTCTGCGGCAGCTTGCGCGAAGCGCTCGAAAGCCTCGACAAGGACCGCAAGTTCCTGACAGCCGGCGGCGTCTTCGACGACGATCAGATCGATGCCTTCATCGAGCTGAAGATGGCTGAGGTGATGCGTTTCGAAATGACGCCACATCCGGTCGAATACGACATGTACTATTCGGCCTGATCGGGCTCAGAACACAGAAAGTCCCGGCCCGCCGGGGCTTTCGCCTCCCAGGTCATGAACGGCAAATGGCGAGGATATGACGTTCATGTGACGAACGGCGTGCAAAATCTTGATTTGCGCGGCACCAATCACCAAATTTGGTGATGAAAGGAAGTCGTACCATGAAAGAAAGAGTAGCAAAGTTCAGTATCGGCGAAGTGGTTCGGCACAAGGTTTTTCCGTTTCGCGGCGTCATCTTCGACGTTGATCCGGAGTTCGCGAATACGGAGGAATGGTGGAATTCCATTCCCGCCGAGGTGCGCCCGAGCAGGGACCAGCCCTTCTATCACCTGCTCGCCGAGAATGACGAAAGCGAATATGTCGCCTACGTTTCCGAGCAGAACCTGATGAACGACGAAAGCGGCACGCCGCTTCGCAACCCACAGATCTACCAGATTTTCGATCAGGCCCCGTCAGGACAGTTCAAACCCAAGATGAGCTTCGCCCACTAAGTCACTCGTGCCGATCGTTGAATCAAGGCCTCGCTTCTCCCGGCGAGGCCTTTTCTTTGTGCAACAAAAAACCCGGCGCGAAGCCGGGTTTTGTTTCAAAGAAGGTAGCAGGATTACTGCGCCTTGGCTGCCTTCTGGGCATCTTCCAGCTTCTTGCGGGCTTCCTCGGCCTTCTTCTGCATGCTGTCCTGCAGGCTGCGCTGGCTTTCAGCGAGCTTGGATTCGGAAACCGGTTCGCCGTCATAAGCACCGGTGAAGCCTTCAAGCGAAATCTTGATCGGGTTCGGGGCGCGGCGGAAGTTGATCGACGTGAAGATCACGTCGCTGCCCTTCTTGAGGCTTGCGATCATCGCGTCGGTCAGCGGAATTTCGGCGGTGCACTTGTCCGGCAGGCAGACGGCGTAGTCGAGCTTCTGGCCCTTGCCGCCATCGATCTGCATGATGACGCCGGGAGGAACGAGGCGTGCCGTGGGAACCGAGACCTGCAGGAGCTTGCGGTTGATCTTGCCGGAAACCGAGATCAGGCCGACGGCCGTGACGAGCTGACCGCCATTGGCGAGGATCAGGTTCTGGACAACACAGATGTCGTTGTCTTCCTGCTTGCTGCAGGTCTTGTACCAGCCGAGCTTCGGCGCTCCTGCGGCCTGTGCCGGGGCATCGGCCGGAGCCTGTGCCGCCGCATCCTGTGCGAAGGCGGAGACCGGAGCCGAAGCGCCGAACACCACTGCCAGAACGGACAGCGCTGCCCGCATTTTCTTTTCAGACTTGAACATCATAACGAATTCCGTCTCCTGATATCCGTTCGGGGCAGCGTCTTGCCGCCCCAACCATCGGGTCGTTCGGCACTCCACCTCTTAAAAAAATAAGGCAAATGCATGACCCCGAAACTTCGGGTTCACCTGTTACATCGCAGCGTTCAAGATATCCAGCATTTCTTTGGCAATTTGAGGTGCATTTCGTCGCGATGCCAAAGAAATCGCCGTTCCGTGTTGGAATCGGTCGACCCCATGATAATCTTGGGCGTGAATCATGCCCCGTTTTCACGGATCAAGGATTGCCGAATGCTCCGGATTGTCGTCCCCCTCGTCCTCTCGCTGCTGTGCGGCACTGTCGCTGCCGAGCCGCTGCACGGCATCGCGATGCATGGCGAGCCGGCTTTGCCGCCAGACTACAAACACTTCCCTTACGTCAATCCCGACGTGAAAAAGGGCGGCAAGATCACCTACGGCGTCGTCGGCACCTTCGACAACCTCAACCCGTTCATCCTGAAGAGCATGCGCACGACGGCGCGCGGCATGTGGGATCCGGATTATGGCAATCTCGTCTACGAATCGCTGATGCAGCGCTCCAGGGACGAGCCCTTCACACTCTACGGCCTGCTCGCCGAAACGGTGGAATGGGACGACGACAGGAGCTTCGTCCAGTTCAACCTCAATCCGAAGGCGAAATGGGCCGATGGCCAGCCGGTAACGCCCGAGGACGTGATGTTCACCTTCGAGCTGATGCGCGACAAGGGCCGCGTGCCCTTCGCCAACCGCCTCAACGTCGTCGCCAAGATGGAGAAGGTCGGCGATCGCAGCGTGCGCTTCACCTTCAACGACAAGGCCGACCGCGAGACGCCGCTGATCTTTGGCCTGTTCCCGGTGCTGCCGAAACATGCGATCGATCCGGCAACCTTCGACCGTTCGTCGCTGACGCCGCCGGTCGGTTCCGGTCCCTACAAGGTGAAGACGGTGAAGCCCGGCGAGAGCATCACCTATGAGCGCGATCCGAATTACTGGGGCAAGGACATTCCCGCCAAGGTCGGCACCGACAATTACGACCAGATCACCGTCCAGTATTTCCTGCAGGACACGACGCTGTTCGAGGCCTTCAAGAAGGGCGATGTCGACATCTATCCCGACGGCAATCCCGGTCATTGGGCCAATGCCTATAATTTCCCCGCCGTCACCTCGGGGGCCGTGGTCAAGGACGTGTTCACGCCGAAACTGCCGAGCGGCATGCTCGGCTTCGTGTTCAACACGCGCCGGCCGATCTTTGCCGATCCCAAGGTGCGCGAAGGCCTGTCACTGGTGTTCGACTTCGAATGGGCGAACAAGAACCTTTATTCCGGCGCCTATAAACGCACGCAGAGCTTCTGGCAGAATTCCGAGCTGTCGAGTTTCGGCGTTCCCGCCAATGCGGCCGAGCTTGCCGTGCTCGGGCCGATCAAGGGCAAAATTGCGCCGGAGATTCTCGACGGCACCTACAAGCTGCCGGTCACCGACGGTTCCGGCCGCGACCGCAATGTGCTGAAACAGGCCGTCGAGCAACTGAAACAGGGCGGCTATACCATCCAGGGCGGCAAGATGCTCGATGCCTCCGGCCGCCAGCTCGCCTTCGAGATCATGACGCAGAATGCCGACCAGGAGAAGCTCGCGGTCGCCTTTCAGCGTTCGCTGCAGACGATCGGCATCGCCGCTTCGATTCGCACCGTCGACGATTCGCAGTATCAGAGCCGGACGAACAGCTTCGACTACGATATGATCATGAAGTCCTACACGTCCTCGCTATCGCCTGGAAACGAACAGCTCGGCCGCTGGTCTTCGGCCGCCAAGACCCGCGAAGGCAGCGACAGTTTCGCGGGCGCTGCCGACCCCGATCTCGATGCCTTGATCGATCACCTGCTCCGGGCGCGCTCGGCCGAGGATTTCACCGCGGCGGTGCGCTCCTACGACCGGCTGCTGCTGTCCAGCCATTACGTGCTGCCGCTCTATCATATGGGTCAGCAATGGGTGGCTCGCAGCAAGCGCATCGGCCATCCTGACGCGGTGCCGCTCTATGGCTATCAGCTGCCGCTATGGTGGGATACGAGCGCCCAATAACAAGCAGCCGAACCGCCCCGGCTTTGAATGTCTCTCTTGGGAGACGCACAGAATAAGGAAGATCATCATGGAGCGTATCACCATCGACGTTGTCTCGGATGTCGTCTGCCCCTGGTGCTATCTCGGCAAGGCGCGGCTGGAGCTCGCCATCGCCGAGGTGCAGGACGAAATCGGCGTCGACATCAACTGGCGGCCGTACCGGCTCAATCCCGACTACCCCAAGGAAGGCGTCGACCAGAAGAAGGCGCTGGCGGAGAAGCTCGGCGGCGAGGAGCGCGTGGCGCAGGCGCACAAGATGCTCACCGATTATGGCCGCGAGGTCGGCATCGCCTTCGATTTCGAGGCGATCAAGATCGGTCCGAACACGCTCGATGCGCATCGATTGATCCACTGGGCGATGATCGAAGGCCGCGAGAAGCAGGACAAGGTCGTTGCCGCGTTGTTCAAGGCGAATTTCGAGGAAGGCCGCAATGTCGGCGACCATGCGGTGTTGCTCGATATCGCCGAAAAGTCCGGCCTCGACCGCTCGGTCATCGCCTCGCTGCTTGCCTCCGATGCCGACCGCGATCTGATCGTCGCCGAGATCAAAGCAGCCCAGGAGATGGGCGTCAACGGCGTGCCGTTCTTCATCTTCGACCAGCAATACGCCGTCAGCGGCGCACAGACGCCTGACGTGCTGGCAAACGCACTGCGCGACATCGCCAAGGCGAAGGCCGAGGCGCGATCGGGGCTGAACTGAGGCTACCTATACGAATCGAGATCGTACAGCCGCGGTAAAGCTGTCCGAGAGAGCCAGCTATACCGTTTATATTTTCAAGCACGACTTGGAAAGAAGCATGAGTGGCGCCAGAGCGAAACCTCACGGAATTTATATACTTGATTCAAATGGAAATTATGGCTGGGAGTTCGCAAACCGGGACAGGCTGCTGCCAGATAGCGGCTACCTCGGCCTGAATTACAGCCGAACTCCATGGCCGGATAGCATGCTCGATTTGCCGCGCGGCCCGTGGCAAATACCCGACTATGCTGAAACGCCAAAGCTGATCTTTGATCCAAAGCGGAAGGTGCAAGATATTTATGCTGTGGAGTATTTCCTTTTCATCTCCGACAAAATGAAGAGCTTGCTTGAGGAGTTCGCTCCAAAGTCATGTGAATACCTGCTTTGCGAGACCGAGTTTTCGAACGGAAAAACCGGTCCGAGAATCTGGCAGTGCAGCGTTGTTGATTCATACCGCAAGGCAGTGGATGTCGAGAATTCCCCTTTAATTCGCGTCACTAGATGGGGCGGCTATATGATATCGGGCGGAGCTGTCTGGTGTTTTCTGCCGAGTGTCCTCAACAGCGCGCACGTGTTTCGTTTGGTTGAATATGCTGGCCCATTTTTTTGCGACCAACCATTCAAGAATATATGCAAAGACAGAGGTATTAAAGGTGCTGCTTTCCAACAAGTTGGCTTTTACCAAAAATAGCGGAGACGCTTCGGTGAAGAGCATAATCTGAGTCGCTGTAAAACGAAGTTGGAAGGTTTCCTACCTGACAACGGCCCCGCTCAGCCCAGAACCGGAACGCAGCGCACATCAGTCTTCACCGAATTGGCAATGAAGCATTCGTCGTGAGCGCGATGATGCAGGGCTTCGAGCTCGCTTAACGACGGCTGTTTCTCACCGTTGAAGACGACATGCGGATGGAGCGTCACGACGGTAATGGCAAGACGGCCCTCGGCATTCTTCTCCATCACACCTTCGGCGGCATCAGTATAGCGGTCGACGCTAAAGCCCTGTTTGGCGGCGATCGACAGGAACCAGAGCATGTGGCAACTGGAGAGCGAGGCGACGAAAGCTTCCTCCGGATCGACGGCATCTTCGGCCGAATAGGGCAGCGGAACGACATGCGAGGAGGAAGATGCCCTCACCTCGATGCCGCCGTCGAAGCTCCAGCGGTGGACGCGGCTATAGCGGTTGTCGGTGAAGGTCTCGCCGTTGCGCTGCCAGGCGATCGTTGCGCCGTATGTCGCCATCTCCATCTCCCTTTTCCACGCAATTCCGGACGCAAAACTGCGGCACAGTTTTGCTGGAATTGCTCTATTTCGCGAATTCGGCCAGCTGCGTCATGATGACGGCAGCGCCCTGCAGGCGTTTTTCCGGCGTCGGCAGGTCGCGGGTCAGGAACAGGCTGTGGTCGGGGCGGATCTTCGCCATCGTGCCCTGCTTGCCGATATAACCGACGAGGTTGGCCGGATTGGGGAATTCCTTGTTGCGGAACTGCACGACGACACCCTTCGGGCCGGCATCGAGCTTTTCGACATTGGCGGTGCGGCAGAGCGATTTTATGTAGACAATCTTCAGCAGGTGCTGGACTTCGATCGGCATCGGCCCGAAGCGGTCGATCATCTCGGCACCGAAGCCGTCGATCTCCTTGAGCTCGGTGATTTCGCCAAGGCGGCGGTAGAGGGCCATGCGCAGGTGCAGATCGGGCACGTAGCCTTCCGGGATCATTACCGTCGTGCCGACGGAGATCTGCGGTGACCAGCCGGTATCGTGGATCTCGTCGACACCCTTGACCTCGGCGACCGCCTCTTCCAGCATCTGCTGGTAGAGTTCGAAGCCGACCTCCTTAATATGGCCGGACTGCTCCTCGCCGAGGAGGTTGCCGGCGCCGCGAATGTCGAGGTCGTGGCTTGCCAACTGGAAGCCGGCGCCGAGCGTATCCAGCGACTGCAGCACCTTCAACCGGCGTTCGGCGGTTGCCGTCAGCACCTTGTTGACCGGCAGGGTGAAGAGCGCGAAGGCGCGCACCTTCGAGCGGCCGACGCGGCCGCGCAGCTGATAGAGCTGGGCAAGGCCGAACATGTCGGCGCGGTGGACGATCAGCGTGTTGGCTGTGGGAACGTCGAGGCCGGATTCGACGATGGTGGTCGAGAGAAGCACGTCGTAACGGCCTTCATAAAAGGCGTTCATAATGTCTTCGAGTTCGCCGGCCGGCATCTGGCCATGGGCGATGGCGACCTTCAGCTCCGGCACATCCGATTGCAGGAAGGCATGCACATCCTCGAGATCGGCAAGCCTGGGGCAGACATAGAAGCTCTGGCCGCCGCGATAATGCTCGCGCATCAGCGTCTCGCGGATGACCAGGCTGTCGAAGGGCGAGATGAAGGTGCGCACCGCCATGCGGTCAACCGGCGGGGTGGTGATCAGCGACAGTTCGCGCACACCGGTCATGGCAAGCTGCAGGGTGCGCGGGATCGGTGTCGCCGACAGCGTCAGCACGTGCACGTCGCTTTTCAGCTCCTTCAGCCGCTCCTTGTGCTTGACGCCGAAATGCTGTTCCTCGTCGATGACGAGCAGGCCGAGATTGGCGAATTTGATGCCGGCGCCGAGCAGCGCATGGGTGCCGACGACGATATCGGTCTTGCCTTCCGCCACTTCCTTCTTGGTCAGCGCCAGCTCCTTGGCGCCCACGAGGCGCGAGGCCTGCTGGATGCGCACCGGCAAACCACGGAAGCGATCGGAAAAGGTCTTGAAATGCTGGCGGGAAAGCAGTGTCGTCGGCACGACGATGGCGACCTGGGCGCCGTTCATCGCGGCGACGAAGGCGGCGCGCAGCGCCACTTCCGTCTTGCCGAAACCGACGTCGCCGCAGACGAGGCGGTCCATCGGCCGGCCGGCGCCGAGGTCGGAGCGCACCGCCTCGATGGCGTTTTCCTGGTCCTCGGTCTCGTCATAGGGGAAGCGGGCGGCGAATTCGTCGTAGAGACCTTCCGGCGTCGTCAGCATCGGCGCATGGCGCGTCAGGCGCTCGGCGGCGATGCGGATCAGCGCATCGGCCATGTCGAGCAGGCGCTTCTTGAGCTTGGCCTTGCGCATCTGCCAGGCGCCGCCGCCGAGCTTGTCGAGCTGCGCTTCGGTCCCCTCGCCGCCATAGCGCGAAAGCAGATCGATGTTTTCGACCGGCAGGAACAGCTTGGCCTCGTCGGCATATTGCAGTTCGAGGCAGGCATGCGGGGCGCCTGCCGCCTCGATGGTCCTCAGCCCGATGAAGCGCCCGATGCCGTGTTCAGCGTGGACGACGATCGAGCCCTCGTCGAGGCCCGCGACTTCCGAGATGAAATCGGCTGCGCGCTTGCGACGCTTGGAGCGGCGCACCATGCGGTCGCCGAGGATGTCCTGCTCGCCGATGACGACGAGGTCACCGGCCTCGAAGCCGGCTTCGAGACTGAGCACGGCAGCCGCCGCCTCGCCTCTCGCCAGCGAACCGACATCCTTCAGCGCCTCGATCGACTTGACCTTTTCCAGGCCATGCTCGTTCAGCACCTGCAGCAGGCGTTCCAGCGAACCTTCGGTCCAGGCTGTGACGAGCACTTTCGCGCCGGCGGCGCGGCGGTCGGCAATATGCTTGACGACGACGTCGAAGATGTTGATGCGTTCGGCATCGCCGCCACCTTCGGCGTTCGAACGGGCCCAGCGCTGGCCCTGGCGGGCGTCGACATTGACGACCCGGCGCGCCTCGCCCTCATGCTCGTTGAAGGGGCTGATACGGATCGCGCCGAGTGCGTCGAGGGTTTTGACGAAAAGCTTGCTGTCGAGATAGAGCTGGCCCGGTGTCACCGGCTTGTAGGGCGTGCCCTGCGTCATCCCCTTGGCCGGCTGGCCGGAATTCAGGCGGGCGTCGTAATAGTCGAAAACGAGCTTGGAGCGCTCTTCGGCTGCTTCACGCACAGTATGGTCGATGACAATACGGAAGCCGCTCAAATAATCGAAGACGGTATCGAGCTTCTCGTAGAAAAGCGGCAGCCAGTGCTCCATGCCGGGGTAACGGCGGCCTTCGGAGACGGCGAGGTAGAGCGCGTCGTCGCGTGTGGTCGCGCCGAAAGCGGAGAGGTAATTCTTGCGGAAGCGGCTGATCGTATCCGGCGTCAGGGTCACTTCGCTCATCGGGTTGAGATCGAGGGATCGCACCTGCCCTGTCGTGCGCTGGCTGGCCGGATCGAAGCTGCGGATGCTCTCCAGCGTGTCGCCGAAGAAATCCAGGCGGACCGGCTCTTCGGAACCCGGCACGAAGACGTCGAGAATGCCGCCGCGCACGGCATATTCGCCGACCTCGCGAACGGTCGCGACCCGCTCGAAGCCATTGCGCTCCAGGCGACCGGCAAGATCGTCCATGCGCAGCTGGTTGCCGGGACGGGCCGAAAAAGTCAGGCTTTCGATGACATCCTGCGGCGCCACCTTCTGCAGCATGGCATTGGCCGTGACGAGCACGATTGCCGCATGCGGCTTCTTGCGATGGGCGATGAGGCCGCCGAGTGCCGCCAGCCGGCGGGCCGAGGTGTCGGCGCTCGGCGAGACGCGGTCATAGGGCAGACAGTCCCAGGCCGGCAGGGTGAGAACCGGAATGTCGGGGGCGACAAAGCTCAGCATCTGTTCGAGATCGGCCATGCGGTGGCCGTCGGACATGACATAGGCGACCGGCTCTCCCGTTCGGGCGAGCTCGGCGAGCAGCAGCGTTTCAAGACCTGCCGGCACATTGCCGATCGTCAGCGGCTCGGTGATGGCCGCAAGCTTCTTCGCATCGAAACCAGGGATCATTCCGGCGTCCTGAGGGGCTTGTCAAAATCGGGCTTGTAGGCGGCGATGCGGGCAAACATCGGTGTCTGGAAACGCTCAGGCACCGGCCATGTTCCCATGACCCAGCGAACGAGATCATTGTCCTCTTCCGCCATGATCGTCTCGAACTCGTCGAGCTCGGCTTCCGACAGCCTGGCGATCTCAGCTTCGGCGAACTGGCCGAAGACCAGATCCATTTCGCGGATGCCGCGATGCCAGCAGCGGAAAAGGATCCGGCGGCGGCGCGGGTCGAGACCGGCACTGGTGAGCGTGACACCTGTCATGGCATACCTTCCTGTTGATGCGCCTCTATAGACCCTGGAAAGCGGCTTGTCAGCCTTGCCAAGGCCGCATTGTTCATCGCATTTTGGCCGCATGCGCCCCGCCATTCTCGATCCTCTGTTTTCCCCTATTTCGGGCCTTCCGGGCGTCGGCCCGAAGATCGCCGACCTGCTGGTCAAGCTGCTCGGGCGCGAGACGCTGGAAGATTGCCGGGTCATCGACCTGCTCTTCCACGCGCCCTTCTCGCTGATCGACCGGCGCAACCAGCCAGGCATCGCCCGCGCGCCGCAAGGCGCGATCGTGACGATCACGGCGCGCGTCAACCGCCATCAGGTGCCGCCGGGCGGCAAAAGCAATATCCCCTACCGCGTCTTCCTGCATGACGAGACCGGCGAACTGACGCTGGTCTTCTTCCGCGGACAGGCGGCGTGGCTGGAAAAGCAGCTGCCTGTTGACGCGGAGGTGACGGTCAGCGGCAAGATCGACTGGTTCAACGGCCGTGCCTCGATGGTGCATCCCGACTATATCGTCAGGGCCGACGAGGCGGAGAGCCTGCCGCTCGTCGAGCCAATCTATCCGCTGACGGCGGGGCTTTCGCCGAAGACGCTCCGCAAGATCATCGACGCCGGCCTGCCGCGTTTTCCCGAGCTGCCGGAATGGATCGACCTGGCGCTGACGGAGAAGCAAGGCCTGCCGTCGATCCGCGACAGTTTCCACATGCTGCACGAGCCGCGCGATCCCAGCGATATCGACCCGCAGGCCCCTGCCCGGCGGCGGCTTGCCTATGACGAGTTCCTCGCCGGCCAGCTGTCGCTGAGCCTGGTGCGGCAGCGGCTACGCAAGGTGGCGGGCCAGCCGGTGCATGCCACCGGCGCCATCAGCGGCAAGATCCTGAAGACCTTGCCCTTCTCGCTTACCGGCAGCCAGAACGAGGCGATCGCCGAGGTTTTGAAGGATATGGCCGGCAACGAGCGCATGCTGCGGCTGCTGCAAGGCGATGTCGGTTCCGGCAAGACGCTGGTGGCACTGATGGCGATGGCGGCGGTGATCGAGAGCGGCGGCCAGGCCGTGCTGATGGCGCCGACCGAAATCCTGGCGCGGCAGCACCACGCGACGATTTCGAAATTCGCTGCTTCCGCCGGGCTCAGCAGCGAGGTGCTGACCGGGCGCACAAAGGGGCGCGAAAGGGAGGAGATCCTGGAGCGCATCGCCTCGGGTGCTGCCCAGATTATCATCGGCACGCATGCGCTGTTCCAGGACAGCGTCGCCTACGCCAATCTGATGCTTGCCGTCGTCGACGAGCAGCACCGTTTCGGTGTGCATCAGCGCCTGCGGCTGACCGCCAAGGGCCTCTCGCCGCATATGCTGGTCATGACGGCGACGCCGATCCCGCGCACCCTGGTGCTCGCCGCCTTCGGCGACATGGACGTCTCCAAGCTCACCGAGAAACCGGCCGGCCGCAAACCGATCCAGACGATCACCGTGCCGATGGAACGGACCGGCGAAATCGTCGGCCGGCTGCAAAGCGCAATCGCCGAGGGCAAGAAGGCCTACTGGATCTGCCCGCTGGTCGAGGAGTCCGAGGAACTCGACCTGATGTCGGCCGAGGAGCGGCATGCGACGCTGGTCTCAGCACTCGGTCCGGGCATCGGCCTCATCCACGGCCGCATGAGCGGACCGGAGAAGGACGCGGCGATGATGGCGTTCAAGAACGGCGAGACCCGGCTGCTCGTCGCCACGACCGTCGTCGAGGTCGGCGTCGACGTGCCGGATGCGACGATCATGGTGATCGAACATGCCGAACGCTTCGGCCTGGCGCAATTGCATCAGCTGCGCGGCCGCGTCGGGCGTGGCGACGAGGCATCGACCTGCATCCTGCTCTATAAGGGGCCGCTCGGCGAGACCGGCCATGCCAGGCTTTCGATCATGCGGGAGACGGAAGACGGTTTCCGCATTGCCGAGGAGGATCTGAAGCTGCGCGGCGAAGGCGAATTGCTCGGCACAAGGCAATCCGGCACGCCGGGCTTTCGCATCGCCAGCCTCGAGGCGCATGCCGACCTGCTGGAGATCGCCCGCAAGGATGCCGCTTACCTCATCGAGCGGGATCCGGAGCTGACCAGCGAAAGGGGAGCGGCGATCCGCACCCTGCTCTATCTCTTCCGCCGCGACGAGGCGATCCGTTTTCTTAGAGCGGGTTAAAGCGCACCGAGGCGCGCTTTAAGTCTTTGTTCTATGCATGTCGTTACCCCAAAACCGCTGAACACTTTTGGGCGACATGCATCATTCAGCCTTGGAAACCGCCACCGGCTTCGGCCGCGGCAAATGCTTCTGCTTCGGATCGGCCGGCTTGTGTTCGGGCGCCACGAGCCCGCCTGAAATCAGGAACTTGGCGGCGTCTTCCGGCGACATATCGAGCATGACGATCTTCTCGCGCGGCACGAAGATGAGGAAGCCGGCTGTCGGCACCGGCGTCGGCGGCAGGAAGACGGCGACCATGTCCTGGCCCATGGCATTGAACTTCGAAGCGATTTCGCCCTTGGCGTCGGTGGCGATGAAGATCAGTGCCCAGAGGCCGGGACCCGGATATTCGATGAGGCCGACCTTCTTGAAGGAGTTCGCCTGTTCCTTCAGCACGGTTTCGAAAATCTGCTTCACGCTTCTGTAGATCGTGCGCACCAGCGGCATGCGCTGGACGATCGATTCGCCGAAACGGACGATGCTCTGGCCAATGAGGTTCTTGCCAAGAAAGCCGACGACGGTGATCAGAACGACGGCGATCAGCAGGCCGAAACCGGGAATGGCGAAATTGAGGTAACTTTCCGGATTCCAGCGCGCCGGAATATAGGGCCGGACCCAGCTGTCCGACCAATGGATGAAGGTCCAGGTCAGCCAGATGGTAATCGCGATCGGCGCGCAGATGATCAGCCCTGCGAGAAAATTATTTCTCAGCCGGGTCGCGACCGGCATTCTGGGGATGTTGTCGGTCATCGTTTCCTGATGATCTCCATCTCAGTCCTGGACAGGCCGGAACGCCGGCCCTTCCCCCTTGTCCGCAGACCAAAATTGCCAGAATTCGGGGTCCCGCACAATATGTTTCGAAGCGAAGGTCGCAGCGTTACAGGCTTATTCCACGGTCACGGATTTCGCCAGGTTGCGCGGCTGGTCGACATCGGTGCCCATGAAGACGGCGGTGTGATAGGCAAGCAGCTGGATCGGCAGCGAGAAGATCATCGGCGCGATGATTTCGTCGACCACAGGCAGGGTGATCGTCGCCATGGTCGGCAGTTTCGAGGCCGCCGCGCCGGCCTCGTCGGTGATGAAGATGATGCGGCCGCCGCGGGCTGCGACTTCCTGCATGTTCGAGATGGTCTTTTCGAAGAACCGGTCGTAGGGGGCGATGACGATGACAGGCATGTTCTCATCGATCAGCGCGATCGGCCCGTGCTTCAATTCGCCGGCGGCATAACCTTCGGCATGAATATAGGAGATTTCCTTGAGCTTCAGCGCGCCTTCCATGGCGAGCGGGAAACTGGTGCCGCGGCCGAGATAGAGCACGTCCTTGCACTTCGACAGCTCGCGCGACAGGCTTTCCATCTGCGGCTGGATGAGGTTCAGCACCCGGCTCATGATGCGCGGCATTTCGGCGAGATGGCGCACCAGCGCCCTCTCCTCGTCAGCACTCACCGTGCCGCGCGCCTTGCCGGCGCCGATCGCCAGCGCTGCCAGCACGGCAAGCTGGCAGGTGAAGGCCTTGGTCGAGGCGACGCCGATTTCAGGCCCGGCCATGATCGGGAAGACGGCATCGGATTCGCGCGCGATCGTCGATTCGCGGACATTGACGACGGCGCCGATCTTCAACCCGTTGTCGCGGCAATAGCGCAAGCATGCCAGAGTATCGGCGGTCTCACCGGACTGCGAGATGAAGAGTGCGGCCTGCGACGGCGACAGCGGCATTTCGCGGTAGCGGAATTCGGAGGCGACGTCGATCTCGACCGGCAGGCGGGCATAACGCTCGAACCAGTATTTGCCGACGAGACCGGCGAGATAGGCGGTGCCGCAGGCCGAGATCGCAAGGCCGGTCGCCGCCTTGAAGTCGATCGCGGCGGCATTGGCACCAATCGTATTCTCGGCGAAATCGACATAGTGGCTGAGCGCGTGAGAGATCACCTCCGGCTGCTCGTAGATTTCCTTTTCCATGAAGTGGCGGTGGTTGCCCTTGTCGACGACATAGGCGGTCGCCTGCGAGATCTGCCGGGCGCGTTTGACCGGCTTGCCGGCGAAATCGAGCACCGCGACGCTGTCGCGGGTGAGGATGGCGCAATCGCCGTCAACGAGATAGGTGATCTCGTTGGTGAAGGGCGAGAGCGCGATCGCGTCCGAGCCGAGGAACATCTCGCCGCGGCCGTAGCCGACGGCGAGCGGCGGGCCGGAACGGGCGGCCATGATCGTGCCGGGATCGGCCTTGAGCATGATGGCCAGCGCATAGGCGCCGGTCACGCGGTTCAGCATCTTCAGCATGGCGGCGCGCGGCTCCAGGCCTTCGCGCAGGTATTTCGCCATCAGATGGGCGACCACCTCGGTGTCGGTCTGGGTTTGGAAGACCGAACCCTCTTCGGTCAACTCGTCGCGAAGCTCGGAGAAGTTCTCGATGATGCCGTTATGGACGACGGCGACGCCTTCGACGAAATGCGGATGGGCATTGGTCTCGTTCGGAACGCCATGGGTCGCCCAGCGCGTGTGGGCGATGCCGACGGTGCCGGGCAGCGGTTCGCTGTCGAGGCGCTTTTCCAGATTGAACAGCTTGCCCTCGGCGCGGCGGCGATCCATCACGCCGTCATGAATGGTGGCGACACCGGCGGAATCGTAACCGCGATATTCGAGACGCTTCAGCGCATCGACCAGGCGCCCGGCAACAGGCGCAGTCCCGACGATCCCCACAATTCCACACATGCAACATCCCCACTAGGCCTCAACAATGAGGCCAGTCCTAACGATTCCTGCTTATTTCTCAATCACCTCGGCGGTCACTTTCAATTTCCGCCGGTTACGCACGGCCGGTCAGGCTTTCGCCTTCTTCGCCGCCTTGATGGCGAGCGCACGCTCGCGCAGCAGCGTCGCGCGGCCGGGCTTGATCTCCTGCCGGGCACGGCCGAGCGCCAGCGCGTCGGCCGGCACATCGACGGTGATGACGCTGCCGGAGGCGATATAGGCGCCGTCGCCGATCGTCACCGGCGCGACCAGCGAGGAATTGGAACCGATGAAGGCGTTTTCGCCGATCACCGTCTCGCTCTTGTTGACGCCGTCATAGTTGCAGGTGATCGTGCCGGCGCCAACATTGCTGCCGGCGCCGATGACGGCATCGCCGATATAGGTGAGGTGATTGACCTTGGCGCCTTCGCCCAGCCGGCCGTTCTTGACCTCGCAGAAATTGCCGACCTTCGAACCGGTACCGAGATCCGCACCCGGCCGCAGCCGCGCAAAGGGGCCGACCGTCGCGCCCTGGCTGACATGCGCGCCTTCGATATGCGAGAAGGCATGAATGACGGCGCCGCTGTCGATCACCGCGCCGGGACCGAAGACGACGTTCGGCTCGATCAGCGCATCCTGGCCGATGGTGGTATCGTAGGAAAGAAATACCGTTTCCGGCGCGATCATAGTGACGCCTGAAAGCATCATCTGGTGACGGCGACGCTCCTGCCAGAAGCGCTCGATGACGGCGAGTTCGGCACGGGTGTTGCAGCCGGTCATCTCGATCTCAGGAGCATCGACCGCGGTAACGCGTCCGCCGAGCGAACGGGCGATCTCGACGAGATCGGTCAGATAGAATTCACCCTTGGCATTGGCATTGCCGATGCGCGTGAGAAGATCGAGCGCCTTGCGGCCATTGATCGCCATCAGCCCGCTGTTGCACCAGGTGACGGTGCGCTCGGCATCGGTCGCATCTTTCTCCTCGCGGATGGCGATGAGTTCGCCGTCCTTGACGAGCAGGCGGCCATAGCCGGTCGGACGGTCGGTGTGGAAGCCGATGACGACGACATCGCTGCCATCGGCAAGGCCCTGGCGGGCGGCTTTGAGCGGCCCGTCGGTCTGGAGCGGCACGTCGCCATAGGTGACGAGGATATCGTCATAACCCTTGGCGATCGCGTCGCGGGCCGCCAACACTGCGTGGCCGGTGCCGAGGCGTTCCTTCTGCAGATAGGATTCGATGCTGACGCCGCCGATGCTCGCCGCCTTTGCCACATCCTCAGCATCGCGGCCGACGACAAGGGCGACGGACGAGATGCCGGCGGAGGCAACCGCCTCGACCACATGGGCGATCATCGGCCGTCCGGCGACAGGATGCAGCACCTTCGATTTCGAGGATTTCATCCGCGTGCTGTCACCGGCGGCAAGGATGACGGCAAGACAAGTGCGTTCCATGATTTGCTCCGCGAATCCGCGCCACGAGGCGGCTTTATCGCCTCATACTGCAAAATTCCCTAAATCGGAATCGATTTGAGGATAAATTATACAGCCATTCAAAGTGCTGCAGCGTCCTTTGCGGCTCCGAAAAGACGCGTGGCGCTGTCGATAAGCAAAGCCTTCACAAAGGTGAAATTGCGGCCGAAATCGATCCTATTACCGCCTCGGAACCGCGGGCCACGAAGGCTTCGTGCACATGATGGCGGCCGTCCAGGATGACGTCCTCCATCGCGCGGCGCGCAGCACTGCTATCGCCGGAAACGATCGCGTCGACGATGCGCATATGGGTGTCGGCGATATTGGCGAAGCCGTTTTCGGATGGCGGCGTGCTGATGCGGAACATGCCGACGAGAGCCGCTTCGATGAGGCTGCCCAGCGTCCGCATGAAGGGATTGTGCGAGGCTTCGGCGATCGCCAGGTGAAAACGAAGGTCGGCGAGTGCGAGGCTGTCGGCCGTATGACCAGCCGCTGCCATTTCGAGCGCCAGCCCACGCAGCATCTCGATATCCTCGGCATTCGCCCGCTCGGTGACGAGACCGGCGGCGAAGGGTTCGAAGGCGAGGCGAATATCGTAGAGCTGCAGCAGAAACTCTTCCGTCACACCGTTGTCGAAGTGCCAGGCGATGATCTCGCTGTCGAACATGTTCCAGAGGTTCTTTTCGGTCACACGCGTGCCGACCCGCGCCTTGGCGACGACCATGCCCTTGGCGGCGAGCGTCTTCATCGTCTCGCGCAAAACGGTTCGGGACACTTTGAAACGCTGCGCCAGTTCCGTATCGCCTGGCAGGATCGAGCCAACGGGATAGGTGCCGGCGACGATCGCCTTGCCGAGTTCGTCGACGACCTGGGCATGGCTCGTACGGGTTCTGCGCCCCGTCTTGCGTGTCTCGTCCAATTTGTAGCGCAAGCGATCCGTCTCCCCCTCAGGCGTACCTCTTGTTCAGACTGGAAACGAACAGGATGGCTTTCTGCATCAGGATGAATGCAAATAGCAGAAGGCCAATCAGGATCTTGGTCCACCAGCTCGACAGCGTGCCGTCGAAGGTGATGTAGGTCTGAATGAGCCCCTGGATCAGGATACCGATCAAGGTTCCCGCCACGAATCCCGCTCCTCCGGTCAGCAGCGTCCCCCCAATGACCACCGCCGCGATGGCATCGAGTTCGACGCCGACTGCTGCAAGAGAATATCCGGCAGAGGTGTACAGCGAAAAAACGATCCCGGATAGGCCCGCCAGAAAGCCCGACAGCGCATAGATCTGGATTGTCGTGCGGCCGACCGGCACGCCCATCAGCCGCGCCGTCTGCGTGCCGCCCCCGAGTGCATAGACGTTGGTGCCGAAGCGGGTGCGCTGGGCGATGAAGATGCCGACGGCAAAGACCAGAAGCATGATGCCGCCGATCAACGTCAGCCGCCCGCCGCCCGGCAGACGATAATAGAGGCTTGTCAGCGTCGAATAATATTCATGGTTGATCGGGATGCTGTCGATCGAGAGCACGAAAGCCATGCCGCGCGCCAGGAACATGCCTGCAAGGGTGACGATGAAGGCCGGCATTTCGAGATAGTGGATGATCGCGCCCATGATACCGCCAAAGGCAGTGGTGATGACGAGCACGATCGCGAAGGCGAGCAGCGGATGGATCGAGGTGTTCTGCAGGATCACCGCAAGGAAGACGCCGGTAAAGGCGATGACCGAGCCGATCGACAGATCGATGCCGCCCGAAATGATGACGAAGGTCATGCCGACGGCGGCGATGCCGAGAAAGGCATTGTCGGTCAGAAGATTGCCGATGACGCGCGTCGACAGAATGTTCGGATATTGCAGCGCGCAGCCGGCATAGGCGAGCACGAAGATGACGATGGTCGCAAGCAGCGGCAGGTATTTGGAGTTCATTTCGGCTGCTCCCTACCGCCCTGCCGGCGGCTGGCGAAGATGGCGAGCGATTGCACCGCCGGCGACTGGATGACGAGGATGACGATAATGATGACGGCCTTGATGATCAGGTTGAATTCAGGTGGGAAGCCGGCAGACAGGATGCCTGTGTTCACCGCCTGGATGATCATCGCGCCGATCAGCGATCCGAGAATGCTGAAGCGGCCGCCGAGCAGCGAATTGCCGCCGACGACGACGGCGAGGATCGCGTCCAGTTCCAGCCATAGGCCGGCGTTGTTGGCATCGGCGCCCTTGATGTCGGCTGCGACGATGATGCCTGCAATCGAGGCGCAGATCCCACTCAGCATATAGACCGCCATCAGCAGCACCGGCGTTTGAATGCCGGAGAGCGTGCTGGCGCGGCGATTGATGCCGACGGCCTCGATCAGCATGCCGAGCGCCGTGCGGCGGACGAGCAGGATGACGAGCAGGCCGACGACAAGCCAGATGATGACAGGCATCGGCAGAAGCAGCATGGAGCCGCTGCCGAAGAACGTCAGCCCGTCATCGTTGAAGGTCAGGATGGCGCCTTCGGTGATCAGCTGGGCGATGCCGCGGCCGGCCACCATCAGCACCAGCGTCGCAATGATCGGCTGGATATTGAGGACTGCCACCAGGAACCCGTTCCAGACGCCGCAGGCAAGCCCGATAACAAGCGTTAAGATAATGGTGTATGTAACTGAATTTCCTGAAACAATCGACGATGCAGCGATGGCGCCGCAGATGGCGATGACCGCGCCGACGGACAGGTCGATGCCCTTGGTGGCAATGACCAGCGTCATGCCGATCGCCAGCAGCGCCACCGGCGCACCGCGATTCAGCACATCGATCAGGCTGCCGTAAAGCCGGTCATTCTGAACCACGACATTAAAAAACTGCGGTGACGTGATGAAATTCAACAAAAGAATGACAACGAGCGCGATCAATTGTGGCGCCAGGCGATATGCCAGCGCTTTCAGCGAGGACCTCATGCATCCTCCATCTTGTGTTCGGCCGCAGCGATGGCTTCGACGATGCCGGCAGCGGTGATACGCTCGCCTGTCAGTTCGGCGATATGCTGCCTGTCGCGCAGTACGATGACACGTGAACTATAGGCGACAAGCTCTTCAAGTTCCGAGGAAATCACGATCAGCGACATACCGCCGGCACAGAGCTCTTCGATGAGCCGGATGATCTCGGCATGGGCACCGACATCGATGCCGCGGGTCGGCTCGTCGAGGATCAGAAACTTCGGATTGGTCGCCAGCCAGCGGGCGAGGATCGCCTTCTGCTGATTGCCGCCGGAGAGCAGCCGGATCGGTTTTTCGCGATCGGTGGTGCGGATATCGAGCGCCTTGATGTAGCGGTCGGCAAGCGTATTCTGCTCGGCGCGCGACAGCGGCCGCGTCCAGCCGCGGCGGGCCTGCAGCGCCAGCGCTATGTTCTCCCTGATCGACAGGTCGCCGATAATGCCATCGGTCTTGCGGTCCTCGGGGCAGAAGCCGAAGCCCTTTCCGATCGCCGCGCGCGGGCTCGAAATCGTCACCGGCTGGCCGTCGATCGTGGCGCTGCCGCTGTCGGCATGCTCGATGCCGAAGAGCAGTTCGGCGGTTTCGGTGCGGCCGGAGCCAAGCAGACCGGCGACGCCGACCACCTCTCCGGCGCGCACCTCAAGGTCGAACGGTTTTACCCTGCCGCGTTTGCCATAGCCTGAGAAACGGTATCGGACATCGCCGGCCGCAAGGCTGCGTTCCCTCACCGTCTCCTCAACATGCGCCAGTTCGCGGCCGAGCATCATGGCGATCAGGCCCTGGCGCGGCAGATCGGCGACGTCGCGGGTGCCGACGAGCTTGCCGTTGCGCAGCACGGTAATGCGGTCGCTAATCGCATAGACCTGTTCGAGAAAATGGGTGATGAAGACGATGCCCAGGCCGCGCTTCTTCAGGTCTTCGATGATGCGGAAGAGCAGCGCCACTTCTTGATTGTCGAGACTTGCGGTGGGCTCGTCGAGGATCAGCACCTTGCCGGAGAGATCGACGGCACGGGCGATGGCAACCACCTGCTGGACGGCGACGGAGAAACGGCCGAGCTCGGCGGTGACGTCGATATCGACGCCGTAGCCGGTGAGCAGGTCGCGCGCCTTGCGGTTCATCGCACGCACGTCGGTCATGCCGAAGCGCCGTGGCTGGCGGCCGAGAAAGAGATTTTCGGCAACGCTCAGATTGGCCAGCAGGTTGACCTCCTGGTAGACCGTGCCGATGCCGAGCTTCTGGGCGGCGAGCGTATTGGCCGGGTTGATTTCCTGGTCGTTCAGCGTCAGGCTGCCCTCGTCACGATGATAGGCGCCAGTGATGCACTTGATCAGCGTCGACTTGCCGGCGCCGTTTTCGCCCAGCAATGCGTGCACCTCGCCTCTGCGGAGCGTGAAATCGACCTTATCCAGCGCCACTGCGCCGGGAAAGAATTTCGATATTCCGGAGGCCGCGAGAACGTTCTCGAAATCGTGAATCATAAGGGTCTGTTTTCCTGATATTGACGGCAAAAGCCGCGCCGCGGCCGGACATGAGGTCCCAAGGCGGCAAAGGCAGTTCCGCACCGGTCCATGACGGGCCGGTGCGGTTCTACAGCGCCGCCTGGTCTTTTCAGACGCGTAGAGGACGCTGTAGCGCTTTGAATTGCTGCATGATTTTGTCCGGAAATCGAATTCCGATTTCAGGAATTATGCAGCGGCGTCACATCAGATCAGTAGCCCTGACCCTTCTTCTCTTCGTAGACCTTCATCGGTTCGTCGGCCGGCGTGTAGAGCTTCGATTCGGTCTGGATCCACTTGGCCGGAGCCTTCTTGTCCTTCAGATAGGCTTCGAGCGCATCGAAGGCCGGACCTGCCATATTCGGCGTCAGCTCGACCGTGGCATTGGCCTCGCCTTCGGACATCGCCTTGAAGATATCCGGCACGGCGTCGATGGAGACGACGAGGATATCCTTGCCAGGCTTCAGGCCGGCTTCCTTGATCGCCTGGATGGCGCCGACTGCCATGTCGTCGTTATGGGCGTAGAGAGCGCAGATATCCTTGCCGCCATTCTCGGCCTTCAGGAAGCTTTCCATGACTTCCTTGCCCTTGGTGCGGGTGAAGTCACCGGTCTGGCTGCGAACGATCTTGAGGTTGTCGTGGCCGGCAAGAGCTTCTTCGAAGCCCTTCTTGCGGGCGATGGCCGGCGACGAACCGGTGGTGCCCTGAAGCTCGACGACATTGCACTTCTTGTCGCCGACGGTCTTGACCAGGAAGTCGCCTGCGACCTTGCCTTCATGGACCAGGTCCGACGTCACCGCCGTCAGGTAGAGATCGTCGGGAGCCTTGATGGTACGGTCGAGAAGGATGACCGGGATTTCGGCTTCCTTGGCTTCCTTGAGAACGTCGTCCCAGCCGGTTTCGACGACCGGAGCAATGAGAATGGCATCGACGCCCTGAGCAATGAAGGAGCGCAGAGCCTTGATCTGGTTTTCCTGCTTCTGCTGCGCATCGGCAAACTTCAGATCGATGCCGCGCTTCTTGGCCTGTTCCTTGGTCACGGTCGTTTCAGCCGCACGCCAGCCCGATTCCGAGCCGATCTGCGAGAAGCCGACAGTGAGGCCGGCGGCCGAAGCCGAACCGAACATGCAGGCAGCCAGAATCGTGGCACTCAAAAGTGCAGTCTTCAATTTCATGATTTCCTCCCAATGCCGCATCTCGCGGCGCAGGGTCAAAAAATCATATAGTATTACTTTTGTAAATCGGAATCTTGGGATGCATTGCAGCAAAAAAAGAGCGCCCAAAAGGGCGCTCTTCGCATCCGCGAGATGGCTTGCGAGATTATTTACCAGGCAGCTTGTCGTCGATGCCTTCGACATAGAAGTTCATGCCAAGCAGCGTTCCGTCATCGGCCTTCTCGCCGGCCTTCAACCAGGGCGTTCCGTCCTGCTTGTTGATCGGCCCGGTGAAGGGATGCAGTTCTCCGGACTTGATCTTGGCTTCGGTTTCCTCGGCCATCTTCTTCACGTCGTCGGGCATGTTGGTATAGGGCGCCATCGTTAGGATGCCGTCCTTGAGGCCATCCCAGCTCTGCTCTGACTTCCAGGTGCCGTCGAGAAGCGCCTTTACGCGCTTGACGTAATAATTGCCCCAGGTGTCGATGATCGCGGTCAGCTGGACGTTCGGACCAGCCTTGATCATGTCGGAAGCCTGGCCGAAGGCCTTGACGCCGCGCTGCTCGGCGACCTGCATTGGAGCGGTCGTGTCCGTGTGCTGGGTGAGGATATCGACGCCCTGGTCGATCAGCGCCTTGGCGGCATCGGCTTCCTTGCCCGGGTCGAACCACGTGTTGACCCAGATAACCTTCATCTTGAAGTTCGGATTGACCGACTTGGCGCCAGTTTCGAAGGCATTGATGCCCATCACCACCTCGGGGATCGGGAAGGAGGCGATATAGCCGGCCGTGCCGGTTTTAGAGAGCTTGCCGGCGATAATGCCACTGATGTAGCGGCCTTCATAAAAGCGCGAATTGTAGGTCGCGACGTTGTCGGCGGCCTTGAAGCCTGTCGCATGCTCGAACTTCACTTTCGGGAACTTCTTGGCGACGGCAATAGTCGGGTCCATGAAACCGAAGGACGTGGTGAAAATCAGCGAGCAACCGGAGCGGGCCATGCGCTCGATGGCGCGTTCGGCATCCGGGCCTTCCGGGACGCTTTCGAGGTAGGGCGTCTCGATCTTGTCGCCGAATTCCTTCTCGACCTGGAGGCGGCCGTTCTCATGGGCCTGCGTCCAGCCGCCGTCGGTGCGGGTGCCGACATAAACGAAGCAGACCTTGGTCTTGTCAGCCGCCTCGGCGGCCGAACCGATGCTCAGGACGAGAGCAGCTGTCGCTGCGAGAGCAAGTGCAAGTTTTTTCATATTGATCCCTGTTGGTTGGAAGTTTCGAAACCCGTCTGCTTGTTGTTGTTCACCGGTCCGGCACGAAAGCTTTGCCGAGCGAGGCCGGCGTATTGATCAACGTCGTGCGCCGATTATGCGAGATGATGATGAGGACCACAACTGTCGCCGCATAGGGCAGCATCGAGAGGAACTGCGAGGGAATGCCGATGCCGAAGGCCTGCGCGTGCAGTTGCAGGATCGTTACCGCCCCAAAGAGATAACCGCCGGCCAGCAGGCGCCAAGGCCGCCAGGAGGAGAAGACGACGAGCGCCAGCGCGATCCAGCCGCGCCCGCCGGACATGTTCTCTGTCCATTGCGGCGTATAGATCAGCGACAGCTGCGCGCCGGCAAGGCCGGCGCAGGCGCCGCCGAACATTACGGCGAGGTAGCGCATGCGGATGACGTCGATACCGAGCGCATGCGCCGAGGCGTGATTATCGCCAATGGCACGAATCTTCAGGCCGGTGCGACTCTTGAAGAGGAACCAGTTGACGGCGATAACCAGCAGGATCGACAGGTAGAAGATCAGATCCTGCTTGAAGAGGACCGTTCCGACATAGGGAATGGCCGAAAGCACCGGGATTTCGATTGGCAGCAAACGGACGCCGGGCGCGCCGACGAAAGCCTCGCCGAGCATGCCGGAGGCGCCGAGGCCAAGGATCGTCAGCGCAAGGCCTGTCGCCACTTGATTGGCGACGAGCGTCAACGTCAGGAAGGCGAAGAGCAGCGAAAACAGCGCGCCGCTGACGACGCCGCCGACAATGCCGATATAGGCCGAGCCGGTGAGCTGTGCCGTGGCAAAGGCACCGACCGCGCCCATGATCATCATGCCCTCGACACCGAGATTGAGAACGCCGGAGCGCTCGGTCACGAGTTCGCCAAGTGCGGCGATGACGAGCGGTGTGGAGGCGGTGATGACGGTCAGCAGAATCGCTTCGAAGATGCTCATGCCGCCCCGCCCCTTACCCGCGACCAGACCAGGCGGATTTTGTAATAGATCAGCGTATCGCAGGAGAGCACGAAGAAGAGCAGCAGCCCCTGGAAGACGCGGGTGACCTTGTCGGAAACGCCGAGCGAAAGCTGAGCTGCCTCGCCGCCGAGATAAGTCAGCGCCAGCACCAGGCCCGATGCGATGATGCCGAGCGGATTGAGGCGGCCGAGGAAGGCGACGATGATGGCGGTGAAGCCGTAGCCCGGCGAGATCGCCGGCTGCAGGTGGCCGATCGAGCCGGAAACCTCGCTGATGCCAGCAAGGCCGGCAAGAGCGCCCGAAAAGAGAAAGCTGAACCAGATCATCTTCTTCGACGAGAAGCCGGCAAAGCGCCCTGCCCGCTCCGATTGGCCGAGAACGACGATCTCGAAGCCTTTCAGCGTATAACGCAGCATGAACCAGGCGCCGACCGCCGCAATGATGGCGAAGATGAAGGCCCAATGGGCGCGGCCCGACTCTTCCCAGATCGCCGGCAGCACCGCTTCCGGCGCGAAATCACGCGAGACTGGAAAGTTGAAGCCCTGCGGATCGCGCCAGGCGCCACGAATCAGCCAGTCGAGGAAGAGCTGGGCGATATAGACCAGCATCAGCGATGTCAGGATCTCATTGGTGTTGAAATGCGCTTTCAACAGCGCCGGAATGGCGGCGAAGAGCGCACCGCCGAGCGCGCCCAATATCAGCATCAGCGGCAGCACCAGCGGCGAATGCCAGTCGTAGAAGATGATCGGCAGATAGGAGCCGGTGATGGCGCCGATGGTGAACTGGCCTTCGGCGCCGATATTCCAGTTGTTCGAGCGATAACAGACGGCCAGGCCGACGGCGATCAGGATCAGCGGCGCGGCCTTGATCGCCAGTTCGTGCAGCGACCAGACCTCGAGCAGCGGCTCGACGAAGAAGGCGTCGAGTGCTTCGACCGAATCCTTGCCGAGCATGGCGAACATGATGGCGCCGAATACCAGCGTCAGGACAAGGGCCAAGAGCGGCGAGACGAAGGCAAAGAGCTTCGAGACGTCGGGGCGTTTTTCAAGTTCAATGCGCATGGGGCGCCTCCGGGGGAGAGCTGCTCTCGTGCAGTCCGCCCATCAGCAAGCCGATCCTTTCCCGCGTCAGTTCGCCCGCTGGAAACGGGCGGGAAAGACGGCCTTCGCAGATGACGGCAATATCGGTCGCCACTTCGAAGATCTCGTCGAGATCCTGGCTGATGACGACGACGGCCGAACCGCTTCTTGCGAGATCAACGAGCGCCTGGCGGATGCGGCTCGCCGCCCCGGCATCGACGCCCCAGGTCGGCTGGTTGACGACGAGCACCGCCGGCTGGCGGTCGAGCTCGCGGCCGACGATAAATTTCTGCAAGTTGCCGCCCGACAGCGAGCCAGCGGCCGGGTCATCGCCGCTCTTGCGCACATCCATGGCCTCGGAAATGCGCCTTGCGGCGGATTTCACTGCCGCGTGGCGGATGATGCCGAGCAGGCCCAGAAACGCCTTGCGATCCGATTGATTGCGGGCAAGGACGAGATTGTCCGACAGTTTCATGGCGGAGACGGCGGCATGGCCATGGCGCTCCTCCGGCACGAAGCCGGCGCCGAGAAGACGGCGGGCGGTAATGCCCTGATTGCCGACCGGCTTTTTGCGGATGACGATCGCCTCGGCCAAGGCGACCGGATATTCGCCGGAGAGAGCATCGAAGAGCTCGCTCTGGCCGTTGCCCGCGACACCGGCAATGGCGAGGATCTCGCCGGAGCGCACCGCCATCGACACATCGCGCAGCGGCATGGCAAAAGGGGTGCGGGCAGCGACGGAAAGACTGGCGACGGCAAGCTGCACCTCGCCTCTGTCACTACGCTCCGGATGCGTGACGCTCGCCACTTCGCTGCCAACCATCATGCGGGCGAGCGAGGCTGGCGTTTCCTGCTTCGGATCGCAGGCGCCGGTCACGCGACCATGGCGCAGCACGGTGGCGCGATCGCAGATGCGCTGCACCTCTTCCAGACGGTGGCTGATATAGAGAACCGAACGCCCTTCGGCGCGCAGCTTGAACAGCGTCTCGAACAGCCTGTCCGCCTCCTGCGGGGTCAGTACAGAGGTCGGCTCGTCGAGGATGATCAGCTTCGGGTTCTGCAGCAGCGCGCGGACGATCTCGATGCGCTGGCGCTCGCCGACCGAGAGATCGGCGACATGGGCATGCGGATCGAGCGGCAGGCCGTAGGCGATCGACAGCGCCCTCGCCTCCTCGGCGATTTTGTCGATCGGGATGGCGTGATCGAGCGACAGGGCGATGTTTTCGGCAACCGTCAGCGCCTCGAACAGCGAAAAATGCTGGAAGACCATGCCGATGCCGAGCTTGCGGGCTTCACCGGGCGACGCGATCGCAACCGGCTGGCCCTGCCAGAGGATATGCCCGCCCGTCGGTTCGAGAACGCCGAACAGCATCTTCACCAGGGTGGATTTGCCTGCACCATTTTCGCCGAGAAGCGCATGAATTTCGCCCGGCGCGATATCGAGATCGATTTCATTGCAGGCTGCAAAGCCACCGAAGAACTTCGTCAGCTTCTGGACCGATAATAACGCGCCGGAATCCGGCACATTCAATGGCGACACGTTCCCCTCATTTCTTCTGCCAACCGGTCCGTTCGGATCTCATGGAATCAGCAGCGTCGTTCCTGTTGTTTTTCTTGTTTCCAGATCCGCGTGAGCCTGCCCAACCTCACGCAGCGGATAGGTTTGATTGATATTGATACGCACTTTGTTGCTTTGCACAATATCAAATAGCGCTTTCGCACTGTCGATCAGTTCCTGGCGCGCCGCGATGTAGGTGAAGAGCGTCGGCCGCGTCGCAAAGAGCGAGCCCCTCTGGGCCAGCGCCGCAAGGGTGAAATTCTCGATCGGACCGGAAGATTGGCCGAAGGAGGCAAAAAGGCCGCGCGGTTTCAAGCAGTCAAGCGACTGTGGAAAAGTATCGCGGCCGATCGAATCGTAGACGACATCCACGCCCTTGCCGCCGGTGATGTCGCGGACACGGTCGACGAAGCTGTCACTCTTGTAGTTGATCACATGGTCGTAGCCATGGGCGAGCGCCAGCTCGATCTTGTCTTGCGACCCCGCCGTGCCGATAACGGTGGCGCCGAGCGCCTTTGCCCACTGCCCAGCGATCAAGCCGACGCCGCCGGCAGCGGCGTGGAACAGCAGGACCGTCTGCGGGCCGACCTGGAAGGTGCGGTTCAAGAGATATTCGGCGGTCATGCCCTTCAGCATCATCGCCGCTGCGGTCTCGATCTCTATGCCGTCCGGCACATGCACCAGATGCCGCGTCTCGATATTGCGTTCGGCGCTATAGGCGCCGTCGGCACTGGCATAGGCGACACGGTCGCCGACCTTGAAACCCTCGACGCCGGGGCCGACCGATGTCACGGTGCCGGCGCCCTCCTTGCCGGTGACGAAGGGCAGATGCGGCGTCTTGTAGGTGCCGTTGCGGAAATAGACATCGATGAAATTAAGCCCGACCGCCGCCTGCCTGATCTGCACTTCGCCCGCCGAGGGTGAGGGAAGATCGATCTCGACATAGTCGAAAACCTCCGGCCCACCCGTCCTCGAAAATGAAACCGCCTGCGTTTTAGTCATCTTGCCTGTCCTATGCTTCGCGTCCAAGGGCGGGGAAGAATTGCAGCACCGCGCCGATGACGTAAAGGTAGGCGCCGGTCACGATGAAGAGAATGAGCGCCCATTCGGGTGTGTCGAAATGCATCAGCAGCGAAAAAATGCCGAGCGCCGACCACAAGAAAAAGACGCCGAGATTGAGCGGGCGCAGCCTTTTGACCCGGACCGGGTGGAGGAAATTGATCGGCAGGAAGGTCAGTACCACCGAAACGATGACAACAGTGAGCGCCGTCGTGGCGCTGGCATCGATGACGAACAGCGTGAAGACGATCATGTTCCAGACGACGGGGAAACCGGAGAAGAAATACTCGTCCGTCTTCATGCCCATATCGGCATAGTAGATGGCGCTGGAGACGACGATCATGCCTGCGGCGACGAAGGACCAGGGCTCGCCGATCATGCCGCTCTGATAAAGCGCGAAAGCCGGCAGAAGCACATAGGTGACGTAATCGATGATATTGTCGAGCGTATCGCCCGACCAGTTCGGCAGCACTTCCTTGACACGCACCTTGCGGGCAATCGGCCCGTCTATGCCGTCGACGAGAAGCGCAAGTCCCAGCCACCAGAACATGTCGATGAAGCGGTGCTCGGCGGCGGCAACGACACCGAGAAAGGCAAGGAAGGAGCCGGATGCCGTCAGGATATGGACGGAAAAGGCGCGCATCTCCGCGTAAGGAACACGCTTGTAGTTGAAAATCTTCATATTCCCCCGACCGCCCTATCGCGCTCGCCCCGGCAAGCATCTTTTTTTCGCCACCATCGCCGAACCTGTTACTGAATCGGGTTCGACGCCGTAGGTCTTTGTTGTCGCACCATTTTTGCCGAAAACCGGCATCCGTTTCCGGCGTGCTGCTCTAATATGCATCCTTTGCCGGGCTTCGCCAGCGGGAAATACGACATTCCCCGCCTGCTCCCTGCTCCCCATTGAATCCTGACAATGACATGCATATTTCCCTTTAGAAGCGTCGCGTGGAATGGAATGCCTTTAATTCCGGCCCGATATGTAATATCTCGCTCGCATCCGACAGTTCATCCGACGAAACGGGATCCTCTACCGCAATGAACGCGCCTGCAAAGACCGAAGACTTCGCCTCGTCCATCCCCGCCGGCGTCTACGCCGAGACGGTGCTCGATGTCACGCACTATACCGACCGGCTCTTCCGCTTCACGATGACCCGGCCGCAGGGCTTCCGTTTCCGTTCCGGCGAATTCGCGATGATCGGCCTGATGGTCGAGGGTAAACCGGTCTTCCGCGCCTATTCGATCGCCAGCCCTGCCTGGGCCGAAGAACTTGAATTCTTCTCGATCAAGGTGCCGGACGGTCCACTCACCTCCCATTTGCAGGCGATCAAGCCAGGCGACCAGGTGCTGATGCGCAAGAAGCCGACGGGCACGCTGGTGCTCGATGCGCTAACGCCCGGCCGTCGTCTCTACATGTTCTCGACGGGAACGGGCATTGCGCCTTTCGCCAGCCTGATCCGTGATCCCGAGACCTATGAGAAGTTCGAGGAAGTCATCCTCACCCATACGACACGCGATGTCGCCGAGCTGAAATACGGCTTCGACCTCGTGCACGAGATCCAGAACGACGAGCTGCTGAAGGAGGTCGTCGGCGACAAGCTGCGCCACTATCCGACAGTCACGCGCGAGGATTTCGAATATCGCGGCCGCATCACCGACCTGATCTCCTCCGGCAAGCTGTTCACCGATCTCGGCGTACCGCCGCTCGACCCGGCAATCGACCGCGGCATGATCTGCGGTTCCTCGGCGATGCTGAAGGATACCAAGGAACTGCTCGAGAAGGCCGGCCTTGATGAAGGCGCCAACAGCAAGCCCGCCGAATTCGTCATCGAGCGCGCTTTCGTCGGCTGAGGTTTTTCTGACAATCAGGCCTGTGGCGGCTCCGGAAACGGGGCCGTTTCTATGTCTGGCTGAGGTAGTCGATCAGCACCGCCATGGTGGCGCGCGCCTCATCCGGCCTGCCCTGATGGATGGCGCGGATGACGGCGACGTGCAACGCGATGGCGCGATCCATGCGCTCGGGGCTTGCCTTGGAGTACCAGAGGCGGCGCGAATGCGTCTGCACCGGGCCGAGTGCTGCCGTGATGAAGCCGTTCGGGCAGGCATCTTCAAGGATTTCATCGAAGGCCTTGTCGGCGGCGAAGAAGCCGGCGAGATCGCCGGTCACGGCACATTCCTCCATCGCGCGGGCGCAATCGATGAGGCGCGCGCGCTGCTCGTCGCTCGCATGTTCGGCGACGAGGCCTGCCGCGATCGGCTCCAACTCGCGGCGCACCTGCATGACATTGCCATGATCCGCAGGCGCGATCTCGGTGACCTGCAGCCCGACACGCGGCTTGACCAGGATCAGCCTCTGCCAGGCAAGCTTCTGGATCGCCTCGCGCACCGGCGTACGCCCATGGCCCGCCATATCGATCAGCTGCTTTTCAGTGACAAGCGCGCCGGGCTTCAACGCCAGCGTCACGATCAGATGCTCCAGCGCGAGATAGGCAAGATGGCTCTGAGAAGTCTGCATGCTGAAACCCGTTGCCCGAACCTGATATATCAAATTGTGCACGCCCTAAACTATGGGACAATCTATGCTGATATATCATAGTGGCGCTAGGCCGAGAATCGGAGTCACAAGGTTGTCTCTCCGACGAAGGGGCGCTCTTCCCCGAGTGCAGCGGCGCTGTTGTTATCCATCTCGATGCGGTGACAACAAGATCAGTTCACGGCCGGCCTTCTTGATATTCCTCAACCCTATGCTGCTTTTACCTACTTAGAACTATATCCGGCGAGTAGGTTCCGTCATCATCAAGCTCCTGGGAACGCTGCTGCAGCCAAAATAGAAACTGATGGATCGACGTCGTTGTCTGGTCGCCATTGGCGGCACGAAACGAGTATTTTGCAGCCTCACCACTTTGAATCAGATTGGTGATGTAATCGATGCGTGGCCTGATTTCAGAATTCGCCAACGTAGCCACGTTGGCCTCGTACATTACGTTACTCTCGGTCACGGGACTGTAGAGTTCCGGATTGGCAGCCTTCCGCGCCTCGTATTCGGTCTTTTGCTGCTGAACGCGTGCCTCGCCCGCCGCCATCTCGGCTTTCATCAGAGCCGTCGGCTGAACCACAGCGGACGCAGGAACTTGCTCCCAATTCTTTACATCTGAAATTTTGAGACCGGAATGAAACTTCAAAAGATCGGCTGCTCCAATTACTGTCGTCATATCAGACCTCTTTTAGCCTTTCACAATCATAAGGTGTCCCCGTTATCGAGGAGACACCTTGCGCAGAGCTTTCCTTATGAGATGTCGCCGCCCGAGATCGTGGTGCCATTGGCGAGAATAAAGAACTCGATCGTATCCTGAATGGCTCCTTCCGCCTCCTTCACGCTCGACCTTGAGCCGAGCACCGATCAGCAACCGCGGCATGGATCCTCGGCTCAAGGCCGAGGAGGACGCAGAGTGCGGTTGGCTTTCTCGCCAAACTCGCCCTCGCCTACAGAGACAAACCACGTTGGCTGCTTCATCAGGCCGGCACCTTCCCTCGGTCACCCCTTGCGGAACGCCCGACTGGAAACCGAGATCGAATTTAGGCACGGGTCTTTGGCATTGGCGAACAAATAACCGTCGGCTTTATGGATGGCACCGAACTCCAGGCCATTCTCCGCGCATCGCCTGCAAAAAGCCTCAACTTCCTCCACGTCGAAGACCAGCTTGACGATGGATTGACCGCTCCGCTGCCCCTTGGCGGCCTGGTGCAACATGATATTCGCACCACCGTCCTGAGCGACCAGTTCAATGATCCTGTCGCCCGGCAGGCTGGTCGCCTTGAAACCGAAGTGCTTCTCATAAAAGCGCGCCGTTTCCTCGACATTTCCAGCATAGATCACCAGCCTGTTGAGCGGCATGATGCTTGGCCTCCGATAGCGGTTGCGTTCGATTGACAAGAGTAGAGAGACATCATGCGTTTTGCCACGGCGCATTATTCGTGCCGTAGCGCCTCGATGGGATTGAGTTGCGCTGCCCTTCTCGCTGGGAAATAGCCGAAGATCATGCCGATCGCGGCAGAGAAGAGGAAGGCGACGGCGACCATCAGCGGGCTGAAGACGAAGGGCACCTTCAGGAGCGTTACGGCACCGAAGCCGAGGCTCAAGCCGAGCACGATGCCGGTGATGCCGCCGAACAGCGACAGTGCCACGGCTTCGACCAGGAACTGGGTGAGGACCTGGTTTTCCAGCGCGCCGATCGCCAGGCGAATGCCGATTTCGCGGGTGCGTTCGGTAACGGAGACCAGCATGATGTTCATGATGCCGATGCCGCCGACGAGCAGGCTGATCGCCGCGACGGCGCCGAGCAGGCCGGTCAGCAGCGTCGTCGTGCCGGTCATCGCCTCGGCGATCTGGGTCATATCGTTGACGTTGAAATCGTCCTGGCGGCCGGGCACGATCTTGCGGCGCTCGCGCAGGAGATTTTCGACATCGGACTGCACCTTGGCCGTGGAGACGCCGTCGCGCGCCGAGATGATGATCTGCGGCACGTTGCTGCTGCCGCTGATGCGCCGCTGAAACACCTTGACCGGCATGATGACGACATCGTCCTGGTCGTTGCCCATGCCGGACTGGCCGCGCTTGGCAAGCACGCCGATGACGGGGCATGAGACCTTGCCGACGCGGATCTGCTGGCCTGTGGGGTCGGCGCTGCCGAAGAGCTGCGAGCGCACCGTCTCGCCAATAATGCAGCGTGCCTGGCCGCGTTCCTCGGCGGGCAGGAAATTGCGGCCGAGCGCCAGGTTCCAGTCCTGTGCGATGAAATAATCGTTGGTGGTGCCCGACACGCTGGTCGAATGATTCTGGCCGCCGAAAATCACCGTCGCTGTGGACTGGTTGAGCGGGGCCACGGCCCTGAGGCCGCCGATCTGGTCACGGATGGCCGCGACGTCCTTGACGCTGAAGCGCTTGGCCTCGGAACTCGCCCGGCCGGGGCCGAACTGGCCGGGACGGACGAACAGCATGTTGGTGCCGAGCCGCGACAGCTCGGTCGAGACCTGTGCGGTGGTGCCGTTGCCGATCGTTACCAGCGCGATGACGGCGGCAACGCCGATGACGACGCCGAGCACGGTCAGGAAAGAGCGCAGCATATTGCGGCTGATGGCCCGCAGCGCCAGCTTCAGCGTCTCAAAGAACATGATCCGCCCTCCTGCGGTGCTCGACTTCCGTCTCCAGCTTGCCGTCGACAAACCGCAGCAGCCGCTGGGCATAGGCGGCAATATCGGGCTCGTGGGTGACCATGACGATGGTGATGCCTTGCTCGCGGTTCAGCCGCGTCATCAGATCCATGATCTCGACGCTGGTCTTCGTGTCGAGATTGCCGGTGGGTTCGTCGGCCAGCAGCAGCGCCGGCTCGGTGACGATGGCGCGGGCGATGGCGACACGCTGCTGCTGACCGCCTGACAGTTCCTGTGTTTTGTGATGTTCGCGCCCGGTGAGACCGACCAGCGCCAGCGCTTCGCGGGCCCGCTCGCGCCGCTCGCGCACCGCCATGCCGCGATAGATCAGCGGCAGTTCGACATTTTCGACGGCCGAGGTGCGCGACAGGAGGTTGAAGCCCTGGAAGACGAAGCCGAGCATGTGGCGGCGCAGCAGCGTCAGTTGGCTGCGGTCGAAGCCGCTGGTCGGAATGCCTTCGAAGATGTAGTCGCCGGCACTCGGCACATCGAGGCAGCCGAGAATGTTCATCGCCGTCGATTTGCCGGAGCCAGACGGCCCCATGATCGCGACGAATTCATGGGCGTTGATCGCAAGGTCGACGTGGTCGAGCGCGCGGATCGCCGCCTCGCCCTCGCCGTAGATTTTCGAGACCTGTCTGAATTCGATGAGCGGCGGGCTTGCCATCCGTCTCTCCGCCTAGTTCGCACGCGTCGTGGCGTCGGTCACCAGTGCGTCGTTTTCCTTGAGTTCGCCGGAGACGACCTGGGTGAACTGGCCGTCGGACGAACCGACCTGGATGACGACAGGCACCGGGCGGCCGTTGCGCAGCACCCAGACGCGGCGTTGCGTGCCCGTCAGCGCCGGACCGGCATTGTTGTTGCGCTGGCGTGGCGGGCCGAAGATACCGAAAATGCCGCGGCCGCGCCTTTCCGCCTGCGCCGGAGCGTAGCGCAGCGCGGCGTTCGACACCATCAGCGTGTCCTTGACGGCCTCGACGGTGACATCGGCCGTCGCCGTCATGCCGGGGCGCAGCAGCAGGTCGGCATTGTCGACCGACAGGACCGCCTTATAAGTCACGACATTGTTGACCACTTCGGAGGCGAAGCGGATCTGCTCGATCTCAGCGGGAAAGGTCTGGTCGGGATAGGCATCGACCGTGAACTTCGCCTTCTGGCCGACGGCGATTTGGCCGACATCGGCCTCATCGACATCAACCTGCAGCTCCATCTTCTTCAGGTCGCCGGCGATGGTGAAAAGGATCGGCGCCGAAAGCGAGGCAGCGACCGTGGCGCCCGGATTGACGGAGCGGGTGAGGATGACGCCGTCGATCGGCGATATGATCTTCGCCTTGGCGAGATTGACTTCGGCGAGCTGCAGGTCGGCCTCGGAGGCCAGGACCTCGGCCTCATTGATCTGTTTGGCGGCGACGGCGGAATCATATTTGTAGCTGGCGTCGTCGAGGCTCTGCTGGGTGGAAACGTTGCTCTTGACCAGACTTTTTAGCCGCTCGAGCGAGGTGCCTGCCGATTGCATATCGGCATTGGCCTTGACGACGTTCGCCTTGGCCGAATTGAGCTTGGCGCGCGAGCTCTTCACATCCGCCTCGAGCTTGTTCGTATCGAGGAGGGCGAGCACTTCGCCTGATTTGACCGTGCTGTTGTAATCAACATTGACGTCGCGAACCGTGCCTGACAGTTCGCTCGATATATCCACCTGCTCGGTCGGCTGCACGGAGCCGGTGGCGGTGACGAGCACCGTCAGGTCACCGCGTTTTACCGCCTGGGTGTCATAGCTCAATTCACTTTGCCCACGGCCCATATAGAAATAAGCGGCGACGGCTGCGGCAGCGACGAGGATCAGCAGGATGAGCAGGCGTCCGCGCCAGCGGCCACGCTTGCCCTGCCGTCCCGATGCGGCCAGGACCGCTGCGAGATCGGACGCTGCGCCTGTCTTTGCTCCGGTCTCGCTGCCGCTTACGATTTTGTTCATGTCGTCCTCAATCCGTCAGTGGCCGCCTGCGGCCTCTGCGGTGAAATAATCACAGTGCAGATGAACCGGCGATTAGCGTGCCGCCGAACTGGCACGGAATTGCGGATGGGTGAAATGAAATCTTGGTAAGGAAGGGTTGGTTCAGGCGCCGAAAGCGTCCGTCAATCCGCATCCTCGGCATATTGGTCCGCGCCGGGCAACGAATGCAACCAAGGCTCGCGCCGCTTGATCCAGACTTCATGACCAGGTGCAAGGTCGGTCGGCGGAGTGTCCAGGGACCCAAGGCGGATTTCCGCCTCGTCATCCCTAAGGCAGAAAAGCCTGCCGCCGCAGGCGGGGCAGAAGCTGCGGCCGGCGAAGGTGGCGATCTCGCCGCTGTGGGAGAAAGCCCGGCGCTGCCAGACCGCGAAGAAGGTGAAGGCGGAGCCGCTCGATTTGCGGCAATCGGCGCAGTGGCAGAGGCCGGTGCGAAGCGGCTCCCCTTCCACCCTGTATGCCACCGCCCCGCAAAGGCAACTTCCGGTTTGGATCCCCATGGCGCCCGTCAGGCGTCGAGATTGGTCGGCAGGCCCGGCGGGCGCCGCTTTGCTGCCATCAACAGGTCGAGTTCGGTGGCCGACGGGCCGAACTTGTCGTAGAGGCGCTTTGCCTCCTTGTCGTCCAACCGGTATTTCCTGGCAAATTCACCAATGCTGTAGGGGCGGCCACGCAGCACTCTCCGCGCCGGGGTCGCCGTATTCGGTGCGTCGGTCATGGTCTTCTCCTTTTCGTCACGTCCCCTTTAAGCTAGTGCGACCCGTCGATTTGGAAAGAGCCGGCGCGCCGCATCGAGGCTTCCGGCATGGGGGAATGCGGTTGTTTTCCTGGAACCTTTTCGCCGATATGTGGGTTGTCGGACCGAGGTTGCGGGCCGCGCCAAGCGGACGCGGCGGTGCTGGAGAACATCGGGATTTTTCCGCTTTCTCCCGGTGGCCAACGAAATGGCAGGCGACTCCCTACCCGCCCGGTCCGCTCCCTCATCCCGCTCTGTTCGAATGGAAAACCGCTGCTCACTTTTGCGAGACATTCGTTAAGACAGGCGCCGGCCATCCTCGCCGAAGAGATGCAGCACGTCGGGGTCGAGATGCAGCGGCAGGCTGTCGCCTGATTTCAGCCGCTGCTGGCCGGCAAAAACCGCGATCAGCTTCTTCCCGGCCGCCTCGGCGTGGACGACGGTCTCCGAGCCCAGTTCCTCGACAAGGGTGACGCTTGTATCCAGCCTGCCCGCTGAGCCCGCGTCGGCAAGGGTGATATGCTGCGGCCGGATGCCGATGCTGACCCTTTCGCCCGCTGGGCGTGCCTCCTTGGCAAACACGGAAAGACGATGGCCGCCGACGGTTTCGACCTCAGCGAACCCGCCCTCGTGACCGACAATCGCACCTTCGAGGAAATTCATGTGTGGCGCGCCGATGAAGCCGGCGACGAAGCGGTTGGCCGGCTTGTTGTAGAGTTCCAGCGGTGTTCCCACCTGCTCGATCCTGCCGCCTCTCAACACGACGATGCGGTCGGCCAGCGTCATTGCCTCGACCTGATCGTGGGTGACATAGATCATCGTCGCCTTCAGGCGAGCGTGAAGGGCCGCCAGTTCGGCCCGCATGCTGACCCTGAGTTCGGCGTCGAGATTGGATAGCGGCTCGTCGAGCAGGAAGGCATCCGGCCGCCGCACGATGGCGCGGCCGATCGCAACGCGCTGGCGCTGGCCGCCGGAGAGCTGGCCCGGACGGCGCTGCAGGAAAGGCTCAATCTCCAGCATGCGCGCGGCGTCGGTGATGCGCGCTTCGATCTCGGCTTTCGCCACCTTGGTGTTCTCGAGACCGAAGGCGAGGTTTTCCCTGACGCTCATATGCGGATAGAGCGCATAGGACTGGAAGACCATGGCCAGGCCGCGATCGGCGGCACTGATAGCGGTAACATCCTTGCCGTCGATGGCAATGCTGCCGCCAGTCGGCTTATCGAGGCCGGCGATCAGGCGCAGCAGCGTCGATTTCCCGCAACCGGAAGGGCCGACGAAAGCGACGAACTCGCCGTCATTGACATGAAGCGAGACATCGCGAATGACCTCGACGGCGCCGAAATTCTTGACGATGTTCCTGAGCTCGAGCCCGCTCATGCACTCTCCTGTTTTCTTCTTTTAAGGTGGCCTATTTGAGCCCCGAGCCGGCAATGCCCGTGGTGATGAAGCGCTGCAGGAAGACGAAGATCAGCACGACCGGGATCATCGAGACGACGGTCATGGCGAGGATGTAGTGCCATTGCACATTGAGCTCGCCGGCATAGACGTTGAGGCCGACCTGCAGCGTATAGAGTTCCTTGCGCGAGAGCACGATCAGCGGCCAGAGGAAGTCGTTCCAGCGCCAGACGACCGAGAAGATCGCCAGCACTGCGAGAGCGGGCGCCGACAGCGGCAGGATGATGCGCCAGTAGATCTGCCATTCGCTGGCCTTGTCCATGCGCGCTGCGTCGAGCAATTCGTCGGGGATCGTCAGCATGTATTGCCTGAGCAGGAAGACCCCCGTCGGGGTGGCGACCGTCGGCAGGATGACGCCCCAGAGACTGTCGAAGAGGTTCAGCGTGCCGATGACGGAATAGAGCGGCACGACGATGACCGAGAGCGGCACCATCAGCGTCGCCAGGATCATCAGCATGACGGCGGTGCGGCCGGGGAACTGATATTTCGACAGCGCGAAGGCGGCCATGGAATTGACGAGCAGCGTAATCGCCGTCGCCACGACGGTGACGAAGACGGAGTTGCGCAGAAACAGGAAGAAATCGAAGCGCTGGAACGGTTCGGTGTAGTTGCCGCCGGCGAATTCGACCTGGCGCACCGGCGTGCGGTCCTTGATATTCGCCTTGACGATTTCGCCCGGCTGTTTCGGATCGACCATCTGGCCGATGATGCCGATGCGGCGGACTTCGGCGAGCACCCGGGTGCTGCCATCGGGCATCGTGACATTGTAGAGCGGCAACGGCTTGTCGTAACCCGGCACCACTGCCTGTTCGGTGACATAGGGCAGGAAGGACGGCGGGAATTCGGCAAGGGCCGCCGGCGTCTTGAACGAGGAGAAGACCAGCCAGACGGCCGGGCCGAACATCAGGAAGACGCCTGATATCAGCCAGATCCAGGTGACCACATCCGTCCAGTGCCAGCCTCGGCCGCGGCGGCGGAGCAGAAAGGCAGAGACAGCGCTCATTGGCGTGCTCCCTTCTTCTCGTTGCGGCTACTGACGCCGAGCTGGACCAGCGTCAGGATGACGAGCACGATGCCCATCAGGATCGAGGCGGCCGACGCCAGTCCCGGATTGCGCAGCGAACTCGCAAAGCCGGTCTCGTAGATATATTGGGTGATGTACATGGTGCTGGTGCCGGGTCCCCCGCCGGTCAAAACGAAGACCTCGTCGAAGATCTGCACGGCGCGGATCAGCGCCAAGACCAGCACGACGATGAGGTTCGGCATCAGCAGCGGCAGGGTGATGCGCCGGAAGATGCGGATCGGACGGGCGCTGTCCATCGCCGCCGCCTCGTAGAGATCGCGCGGGATTGCCTGCAGGCCGGCGAGCAGGATCAGCGCATAAAAGCCCATATGCGCCCAGACCGAGACGAAGACAGCGAAGAAGAAGGCCCAGAAACGATCGCTGAGCCAGGAGAAGGGCTCGAAGCCGAAGGGGCTCAGCGCATAATTCAACAGGCCTTCGCGCTGCAGGATCCATTTCCAGATCAGGCCGACGACGACGGGCGACAGCAGCACCGGGAAGAAGAAGACGGCGCGCCAGAAGCCGCGATTGGAAAGCTCGCGGTTGAGGATCAGCGCCGTTGCGAGCGCCGCGATCAGCATCACAGTCACCTGGAAGACGACGAAGACGGCGGTATTGCGCACCGCCGCCCAGAAGGTGTCGGCGGCACAGGTCGAGGGATCGAGATAGCTGCGGCAATCGAAGAGGATGCGGTACTGATCGGCGCCGACATAGGTCCTGTTCTGCAGGAAGATGGCGCTGCCGCTCGTCGTCGAATAGATGAAGTTGATGACCAGCGGCAGCAGCACGAAGACGGTGAAGATCAGCATGTTGGGCGCCAGGAAGACGCCCGCCATGCCGTTCAGCCCGGTCAGTTTCTGCCAGCCACGCATGGGAATGTCGACGATCCCCATGGCAAGCCGGACAGGCGCCAAGAGCGCCTGCCGCAGACCGGTTCTCGCCGGTGGTTCAGAAGAAGCCGTCTTCGCCGTCATCTGTTCTTCCGTCAGTTGCCGGCGACCTTGGCCTTGATGTCCTCGTCGATGCGGGCATAGGCGTCGTCGAGCTTCATTTCGCCGGCGATCACCTGGCTGATGCGGGCGACGATGGCGCTGTAATAGGCATCCGACCACTTCCAGCCGGGCAGTTTCATGGCGGGTGCCGCCGTCTGGCCGGCCGCTTCGACAAAGGCCTTCAGCGCCGCCTGCACATGCGGATTGTCGGTCTTGAAGTCCATCTGGCCGGCGGCAACACCCTTATGCGCGGGAATGAACAGGCTGCGTTCGGCAAATTCCTTCTGCACGTCGGCACCTGCCAGGTAATCCATCACCTTGGCGACGTCCTTCGGGTTCTTGGTGTATTTGACGGCAACCAGACCGGCGCCGCCCTGCATGCCGGAGCATGCGGCCGAACCGCAGGGACTGCCCGCCATCACCCAGTCGAAATTGTCGCCAATCTTCTGGGCGAAGCCCGAAACCTGCCAGCTGCCCGAATAAAGATAGGCAAGGCCGCCATTGATGAAGTCCTCGGCGGCGGAGCGGTAGGTGGTGCCGGCAGCACTGACCCAGACATCCTTGTTGATGGTGCCGTCCTCGTTCCACTTGACGAAGCGGCTGAGGAAGTCCTTGGCGCCCTGATCGATCGGCGCCGGCTTGCCGTCGGCGGCGATGTAGTTGGCGCCGTAGGAGATGTTCGGGCCGGAGACACGGTGGCCGGAGCGGTCGATCGCCATGGCGAAGACCTTCTGGCTGTCGGCAACCTTCTTGGCGGCCGCCGCCCAGTCGTCCCAGGTGGCTTTCGGGCCGGGGATCTCGACGCCGGCCTGCTCGAACAGCGTCTTGTTGACGAAGCCACCGGTCAGCGTCAGCTGCGTCATGAAGCCGGTGATGGCGTTCGAGCCGTCCGGGCGCATCCAGTCGGCCTGGGCGCCGAAATTATCCTCCCAATATTTCGCGTCGGTGAGATAGGGGCGAAGATCGAGCCAGTGCTGGGCCGGCGCCTTCAGATTGGTGAGGCGGGCGATATCCGGCCCCTGCCCGGCTTCGAGCTGCACCGGCAGCTGTTCCTTGACGACGTCGTAGGAGACCTCGTCGAGGATGACGTTGACGTCGGGATTGGCCTTCGAGAAGCGCGAGAGCAGGTCCTTGATCACCTCGCCTTCGCCGCCGTCGGAATACCACATAATGCGCACGTCACCGGCATGGGCGGCAACGGAACTCAAGAGAACTGCAGCAAAAGCCGCGCCGATCGATTTCATTCTGGTCATTTTCTCCTCCTCTTGACCGATCAATTCCTGCGTCCGGCCGGTCCTCCACCTGCCGGACACGTCGTCTACGAGGCCGCGCGCCGGGGCTGCCTGGCCGGTATCTTCAGATGTACCGCGTCTCCCCGCACCGACCAGTCCGTCGGGCGAAGAATACGGCCTTCGGCACGCACGGTGCCGTCCTCTTCGAAGACGACCCGGCCATAATCCGGATCGACGACGATCAACGCGCCCTCGTCGTCGCGGCGGGCCGAAAGCGTGGCGAAACGCGCCTGCATTTCGTCAACGCTACTCTCGCGCCCGAGATCGGAGAGACGGACGATCCAGCGGCCGTTGCGGCCGGCCAGACGCAACTCGATATCCGTCGTCGGGCCTTGCTTTACCGGCTCCAATGCTCCGTTGCCGATCACCATCGCAATACCGTTGCCGGAGCGGGCGAGCGCCAGATTGCCGTCGACCACCGTGTCGTCGAAGGCCTCGAGCGGGAACCAGGCATGAGTGAAATCCGGCTGGCCCTCATGGATCTCGAAATCGAGGATCGCCAGATCGCGATACTGATGCACGCGCGGCAGCGTTCCGCAGCCGCCCCAGAAGCTCGGCCGGCCATAACCGAACTGGATGGTTTCGCCGGGATGGTTGATCCAGATCTGCGCTTCCGGCCGGCTGCCCAGACGCAGGTGCAGCACTGTCTCCTGGTAGCCCCAGGCGCCGGGACGATAATGGGCGATGGTGCCGAGTGCAGTGTCACGGGTCTTATAGTGATAGAGGGCGGCGAAACGGTTCTCGCCCTGGGAAAAGGTCCATTCCTGCGCGTCGTCGGACTGGTGCGCGGCGATCGCAGCCAGCGTTTCTGGAAAACGCAGGCCGTGATCGCGAATGCAGACGGCAAGCTGCGGCAAAGCGTGAACGCGCCGGCCGTACCAGCCGCGGCCCCAGAGCAGCCGGGCGATAGCTGACAGTTCGACCGAGCGGCCTGGGCGCAGCGTATGTTCGTAGGAGCGGCCCTGGCTACCGGTCAGCATGCCGTGATGGGCCGAGCGGGCGACGATCTCCATCAGGCGGACGATGCTGGCGGCCGCCCGGTTGCGGATCGTCTCATCCGGCGCGCAGGCGGCGAGCGCCGTCAGCCCCTTGAGATCGATCGGGAAATAGGGGACGGAATTCCACTCGGCCATTTCCCAGCGCTCGAAATGATCGAGCCAGGCGCGGACACGCTGCTCGCCGACCTGCATCTGCTCGGCGCCGGTGCGGCCGGAACGGACGAAGACGGCATCCGGGAACAGCCTGCCGCCGAGATAGGCGGCGGTATGGAAGAGAAGCGCGTGGTTTTCCGAAAAATACCACTGAACGTCGTTGCCGGGCTCATCCATCCAGAAGCGGTAATTGAGGACAGCGTGCTCGATCCTGTCGCGCAGCGCAGGCGACAGCAGATCGCTCCAGCGCGTATAGGCAAAGAGCAGCGGCACCAGCACGAAATCGGCGCAATCGTGGCAATCCTCGATGACCGGCAGCATGGCCGAGATCATCGCTTCGGTTTCCTCGCCACCCTGCCCCAGCGCAAGACGCGCGAAAGCGCAGACCGTGTCGGGCTCCGAATGGGCAGCGACCTCGGCCAGCGCCTCGGCGACGCGGTCCTCAAGGGTGGCGGGTGCCTCCCCCTGTCGCTCAGGATGACAGATCTCGACGCCGAGCGTGCGACCGAGCGAAAGCGAGCCTGTTTTGAAGGTGATGCGGAAATGGCGGAAATCGGCGGGCATATCCGCCGAGGTGCCGAGTTCCAGCTTGGTTGCTCCGGCTTCCAGATCGAAATCATAATCGAAGCGCTCGATCGACATGAAGTCGCCTTCGATCTCGACATGGCAGCTCAGCGCCACCGGCAGCGGCGCGGGGAAAAGGATCGTCACGTCTTCGCCAAGATAGGCGGTGCGGTCGAAGCGCATGCCTTCGAGGATCGTCTCCAGCGCATCTGCATCACTGGCGGCGATGGAAACGGGAACTGATGTTTCGACATCAGGTCCTTCGACATAATCCAGCTGGAAATAGAAACGGGCGTCGCGCTCGGCGAGATCGTCGAAATAGACGCGGATATCGTTGAGGCCGGCGGCCAGCTCGACCTCGAAGAGCTGCTGGGCTTCGAGATTGCGCTCATAAGGCGCCATGAAGCCCTGCTCGCGGCCATTAACGAAGAGAATCGCGCCGCCGCAGGTCGAAAGGCGAAGCGTGGCACGCCCCGCTGAGCGAGCATCGAGGAAGGTGCGCGCCGAGCAGCCGATGCGTGTCGGGCGAAACCAGAAGCCGGAGAGATCGACACGCGGGGAAGCAAAGGGAAGCCACCAGCGAACGGCCTCGAATTCGGCAGCCGGCTGCGGTCGCCTGTCCGAAAAGGCCTTCTTGAATTCGGTGCGGCAGGGATATTCATGCGGGATGAAATTCTTCGTCTTGGTGACGAAGAAAAACGGATCCATGCTGCCTTCCATCGGACGGTCGGCGACGTCATAGCGCTCCTGCCACAGATTGGCGAGCTGCCAGTAGACGATCGGGCTGTCCTTCGCCGTTGCACGGAGGAGATGGGATTGCTGCTCAGCGGTCATGCTTCAGCCCGCCCCAGAACAGCTAGAGCATGATGTCGTCCGAAAACCGCTCACACTTTTCGGCATCATGCTCGATCCTTGAGACCCCGGGTAAAACGCCGACGCATGGACTGGCCGTCTAGCCGCATCTTCAAAGCCTCCCTGCTCTGCCGCTTGTCGCGGACTCCTCAGGCAACAATTGTGCATAGGCATTCCATTTGCGCAATCTGAAAGATTTTTGCATAGTGGCTGGAAGCGAGGAGACAACATGGCGGCGGAAGAGAAAAAGGGCAGGCGCACGCGCCTCGACGACATTGCCGCCCGATGCGGCGTCTCGATCAGCACGGTGTCGCGTGCGCTGGCCGGTGAAAAGGGCGTCAGGCCGGAGATTCGCAAGCTGGTGCTGGAAACGGCAAGTGCGGTCAGCTACGCCCTGCCGGCCAGCGTTGCCGGCAAGAAGGTCATGCTCGTCGCCTCCGGCGCAGCGATGATCGACTATGTCCGCAACCAGTTTACACTCTATGTGCTCGAAGGATTGAATGCGCGTGCCGCCGCCCTCGGCATCGAACTGGCGATGCGCCCGGTCGCCGACAAGGGAGATGAAGCCCGCGTCGTCGCCGAGATGCGTGATGATCCGAGCTTCGGCGGCATGCTGATCCTGACCGTCGACGAAGAGGAGATGCTGGCGGCGGCGGCCGATCTCGGAAAGCCCGTCGTGCTGGTCAACAGCGACGATCCCTATATGCGGCTTTCGAGTGTGACGCCCTGCAACCGCTCGGCCGCCTTCATCGCCGCCGAGCGGCTGATCAAGGCCGGGCATCAACGCATCCTGTTCATGCTGAGGCCGGGTCGGCGGACGATCGAGCGGCGCCTTGAGGGTTGGCGCGATGCCCTGCAGCATCATGGGCTGACCGCGGATGCCGATCTGGTGCTCGAGGTCGACGACTGGCTGCCGGAACTCGGCGCCGAGGCGGTTACCCGTCTTGTCCGCGAGAAAGGCCTCTCCTTCACCGCCATCCTGACGGCGGGCGACAGTCTTGCCAATGGCGCGGTGCGCGGCTTGCAGGCGATGGGGTATGCCGTACCGCAGGACATCTCGGTCATGGGCATAGACGACCTGCCACAGTCGGCTTTTCTCAATCCGCCGCTGTCGACGGTGCATATTCCGATGCGCGAACTCGGTGCCACCGCGCTCGATCTGCTGCGCGACATGATGCTCGGCCTTGCGGCCCCGCGGCGGCGGGTCGAGCTTGCCTGCCATCTCGTCGAAAGGGGCAGCGTCGCAGCGGTCAACCGCGTCCATGTCGCAACAGAGGATCGCTGAACCCACACCGCGATCGAGAATATCAAGCCTCGATAAAACTCGCTTCGAACAGTTCTCGCGCATAGGCATCATGCGTGGTGCCGGCTTGCAGATCCGCTTTGGTGAGTTCGTCGACGAAGCAACCATTCTTCATGATCAACACCCGGTCGCACATATGGCCGATGACCGCGAGGTCGTGGCTGACAAGCAGATAGGTCAGGCCCTTTTCCTCGCGCTGATCGGCCAGCAGGTTGAGGATTTCGGCCTGGACCGAGACGTCGAGCGCCGATGTCGGCTCGTCGAGCAACAGGATGGGCGGTGACAGGATCAGTGCCCGGGCGATTGCCACCCTCTGCCGCTGGCCACCGGAAAGCTCGTGCGGAAAACGGTTTGCGAAGCTCGCCGGCAAACCCACCTGGATTAACGCCCTCTCGACCTTCGACCAGATGTCCGAATGGCCCATGGCGCGTAGCGGCTCGGCCAAGGCGGTGCCGATGCGATGGCGCGGATGCAGGGATCCGTAAGGGTCCTGAAACACCATCTGAGCGAATTTCAGCTCCTCGCGGGAGCGCTTCTTGCCGATCGGTTTGCCGCCAAGCTCGATGTGACCGGTCCAACCAGACTCCATGCCGGCGAGGCAACGCAGCACCGTCGATTTACCGCATCCGGATTCACCGACAATACCCAGCGTCTCCCCCTGGCCAACCTGAAAACTGATGCCTCTGACGACATGGTTGCTTGATTTGCCGGAGGCAAAGACGACATCGAGGTCACGCACATTGATCATTGCGCCGTCTCCAGATCGAGTTTCGTCCTGTCGAGAACAGCAAGCCGGCGAACCGGGTTCCTGGGGTCGGGCAGCGCAGCGATCAGCCCGCGGGTATAGGGATGGCGAGCATCCTCGAGACGGGTCAGGGTCTCGACGATCCGGCCGGCATACATGACGATGATGCGCTCACAAAAGGCTGCCACCATGCGAATGTCGTGGCTGATCAACAGCAGTCCGGAATTATTCTCGCGCACCAACTCATCGAGCAGCAGCAGCACGTCCTTTCGGACGCTGACATCAAGCGCCGAGGTCGGCTCGTCGGCGATGACAAGCTTCGGCCGCGCCAACAGCATCATGGCGATCATCACGCGCTGGCCCATGCCGCCCGATATCTGGTGCGGATAAAGCGCCATGACCCGCTCCGCATCGCTGATGCGCACGCGCTCCAGCATGGCGCGGGCAGCCTCATGCGCCTGTTTCTTGTGAAGACCGAGGTGAAGGCGCGCGGCTTCGGCGATCTGCTTGCCGATCGAGAGCACCGGATTCAGCGAATAGCGCGGATCCTGCATGATCAGCGCGATGTCCTTGCCGCGTAGCGCTCCCATCTGACGCTCGCTCTTTGAAAGCAACGGATCGCCGCCGAGATCCATGCGTTCGGCCGAGACCACCGCGGCCGGCGGCAAAAGGCGCATGATGGCGCGACCCGTCGTCGATTTGCCGGAACCGGATTCTCCGACGATCCCGACGCGTTCGCGCCCGACGTCGAAACTGACGTTGGAAACGGCGGGCACGGCGCCTCGGCCGAAACGGACGGTCAATCCTTCGACGGAAAGAACGGGCTGCAGATCACGATCTTGCATTTCACGATCTGGCATGGCGAGGATCCAATAGGTCGCGCAGAGCATCTCCGGCGATGTTGAAGGCAAGGCTGGTGAGGAGGATGGCGATACCCGGCATGACGGCAACCCACCAATAATCCAGCATGAACTTGCGGCCGCTGGAGATCATCGCGCCCCATTCCGGCGCCGGCGGCTGGGCGCCAAGGCCGAGGAAGCCAAGCGAAGCCGCCGTTAGAATGATACCCGCCATGTTGAGCGTCAGGCGAACAATGACGGAGGGAACGCACATCGGCGCGATATAGAGAAGAAGGATGCGCATCGGCGAGGCGCCATAAAGGCGGGCGGCAACCACATAGTCGGCGTTTCTGACGACAAGGGCCTCGGCGCGCGCGAGTCTCGCAATCGGCGGCCATGCAGTCAGCGAGATCGCGATGATGGCCGTGGTCAAGCCGGCCCCGAGTGCCGCAGCAAAAGCCAGAGCCAGGATCAGCGACGGGAACGACAGAACGATATCTGTGGCGCGCATCAGCAGCGCATCGGTGCGCCCGCCGAAGAAGCCGGCAACGACGCCGATCAGCAGGCCGATCGGCCCGACGATCAAGGAGATCGACAGCACGGTCTGGATGGTGATGCGCGTGCCGAAGATGAGCCGGCTCAAGATGTCCCGACCGAATTCGTCCGTGCCCGCCAGATGCGCGAGGCTCGGCGGCTGCAAGGCCTCGCCAAGCGACTGTATGGCCGGATCGTAGGGCGCCAGGAGCGGCGCGAAGATCGCGACAATGCAAAGTAGACCGAGGATGACGAAACCGGCAAGACCGAGCGGCTCGTGGGCCAATTTGCGGCCGGCGCGCGCAAACGACGCCGCGATACGGGTCGACACACTTGGCGGGCGGATATGAATCTCGCTGCGGATAACATCGCTCATCGGGCGGCCTCCCGCATACGCGGATCAAAGACGGCGTAAGCGACGTCGGCCAGGAAGTTCAACAACATGAAAATGAATCCCACAATGATGGTACCGGCGACGATGGCGTTCATGTCGCCGATCATCAGGGCGTTTGTCATGTACTGGCCAATGCCCGGCCAGGAGAAAACGATCTCGGTCACGACAGCGCCTTCGAGCAGACCGCCGTAGGAAATGGCAAGGATGGTGATCAGCTGCACCGCAATGTTCGGCAGGACGTGGTGCCAGATCGTGCCGAGCGGGCTCACACCCTTGGCTCGGGCTGCGATGACATAATCCTGGCTCAACTGCTCCAGGGTGAAGCTACGTGTCATGCGGGTGATGTAGGCCATCGCCGCGTAGGCGAGGATGACGGCCGGCAGAATGATATGGCCGAGTGCATTCCAGAAGATTTCCGTCTCGCCCTGCAGCAGGCTGTCGATCAACAACAGCCCGGTTTTCGGCGTGACGAGGCCTTCGTAAAAGACATCGATTCGACCCGGCCCACCGACCCAGTTGAGGCCGGCATAGAAGATGACAAGCCCGACGATGCCGAACCAGAAAACCGGGATCGAATGACCGACGAGCGCGACCACTCGGGCCGTCTTGTCAATGAAGCTGTCGCGAAACAGCGCCGCGACCAGCCCGAGCGGAACTCCGACGAAGGTCGAAATGATCACCGCCAGCGTCGCGAGTTCGAACGTCGCCGGAAACGCCTGGGCAAGATCCGAAGAAACCGGATTGCCGGTGAGGACGGCCGTGCCGAAATCACCATGCGCCAGGCCGTTCAGATAGAGGAAAAACTGCTGGTTGATCGGCAGATCGAGCCCCAGACGCGCCCGCATCGCCGCATAGGCAGCGGGATCGGCGAGCTCGCCGACAATCGCGCCGACCGGATCGGTGGGCAGGATACGGCCGATCACGAAGGTCACACATAAGAGGATGAACAGGCTGACCAGCAAATGCGCCAGGCGTCGGCCAAATTCGGCTACGGAGAGTTCCTTCATGATCGGCTGTCCTGGGAAGTATTACTGGGTTTCGACCTTGGTCACGTTCTCGAGACGCGTCAGCTGAGACGGATGTCCCACATATCCCTCGACCTTGCTTGACAGGACGATCGGCTCAAAGCGCTCGAAGAGCGGAAGCACCGCCGGCTTCTGTTCGACGAACATCTTCTGCATCTGAACGTAGATTTCGCCACGCTTCTTGGCGTCCGGCTCCATCGATGCCTTGGCCGTCAGGGCCGTGAGTTCCGGGATGTCCCAGGCCGAGCGCCAGACGAAATTGCCGGCATTGTTGGCTTCCTTCGAGTTGTCGGGATTGGAGGAGAACTGCTCCATCGAGCCGAGGACGTTCGGCATATAGGCGCTGGTCTGCGGGATCAGCAGATCGAAATCCCTGGCGCGATGGGCGGCGATGATTTCCGAGCCGTTGCCCTGCTGGATGTCGACCTTGATGCCGATCTGGGCAAGCGATGCCTGGATGGCGGTGGCCAGATCGATGCGCGGCGTTTGCGCGATGGTCTTCAGCGACAGCGAGAAGCCGTCCTTGAAACCTGCCTCGCTCAGCAGCTGCTTGGACTTTTCGACGTCGAGATGCCAATCGGGGTTCGGGATGGCATATTCGAAATTCTCCGGAACGGGAACGTTTCTGGCCCGGCCATAAGGGCCCATGATCGTCTTTTCGATGCCCTTGTAGTCGATGCCGTAGGCAATGGCTTCGCGAACCTTCGGGTTGGCGAGGTATTTGTTGCCGGCATTCATCGACAGCACGTAGAAACCGCCCGTCGGAATACGCTGGATGGCAAAGCCCTTCTTGTCCTGGAACGTCGCGAGATCCGAGGCGGTCAGCGCGCTGGCAATATCGATATCGCCGCGTTCGAGCATCAGCCGTTCGACCTGGCTTTCAGGCACATGCCGGACGATGACACGGCGCATTTTCGGCGCGCCGGCCATATAGTCCTTATTCGCATCGAGGATCACCAGTTCGTTCGGAGACCAGCGATTGAGGGTGAACGGACCGGAGCCAGCCGAATGGGTTCGCATCCAGGCGTTTCCGTAGTCGTTATCGACGGCGTGGCTCTCGACCTCGACGCTGTCGACGACGCTGGTGGTCGTCGTCGTCAGCCGGTAGAGCAGAAGCTCCGCCGTCACCTGATCGGAGAGATCGATCCGCACCGTCTGGTCGTCGACGGCCTTGACGAGCTTTTCGACATTGTCCTTGTCGTAGCCGACGCGCTTGAGGTTGGCGGCGGCGGCCTGGTCCATCTTCAGGAGCCGCGCCAGCGAGTAGACGACATCCTTCGAGGTGACCGGGTTGCCGGAGGCGAAATTGGCCTTTCGCAGCGTAAAGGTGATGCCCTTGTCGTCAACCTTCCAGCTTTCCGCCAGCTGCGGAAGGATCTTGCCGTCAGCCGTGCTGGCGACCAGCCGATCATACAGATTCGACATGATCTCGACCGCCTTGCCTTCGGTCGCCTGCTGCGGATCCAGCGACAGAACCTGCGCCAGCGATGTGCCGACCACCAGTTGGTCCTGCGGTGTGGCGGCCTGCGAGAGCGGTGCAGCGATCGTCAGGGCGCCGATCACGGCGCCGACGAACAAGCCCTTAGAAAAATGCTTCATTGTCAGTCCTCCCTAGACTACTATAAAAGACATATTATGTCGCCCGTATGTCGTATTATGATTTATCGAAGTCTGATATGATTTGCAAGACCCGAGTGGGAGACTTGATGCAAAGGGATGGGGAGCGGACAATGACGACACTCGGCGGTGGCCGGCAGAGACTGGCGCAGCAGGTCATCGATCAGTTGCGGGCGCAGATCGAGACGGGGAAGCTACGGGTCGGCGACCAGCTGCCGACCGAGCCGCAGCTTGAAGCGACATTCGGCGTCAGCCGCACCGTGGTGCGCGAGGCCATTGCCGATCTGCGGTCTGCAGGCTTCGTCAAGCCGATCCAGGGCAAAGGCGTCTTCGTCGCGGATCCGAAGGCGCATTCGGTCCTGTCGCTGACGCCGGTGGAAATCAAGAGCATTCCAGAAACCCTGGAATTGCTGGAGTTTCGCATGGCGGCAGAGGGTGAAGCGGCGGCAATTGCCGCCTATCGCCGCACAGCCGAGCAGGAGGCGGCAATCCGTGAGGCCAACCGCAGAATGGCGCACCTGATCGAAACCGGACAGCAAACGGTGGAGGCGGATTATGCCTTCCACATGGCGATTGCCGCCGCCACGAACAACCGATTCTATGTCGATGTCCTGCGCCATTTCGGCCCCAGAGCCATCCCCCGCGGCCAGTTTCCGACACTGCCTGAGGCCAATGACCGCAGCTATCTTCAGAAGGTCTATGCCGAACATGTCGAAATCCTCGCGGCAATCGCCGATCAGGATCCCGAACGCGCCCGCCAGGCAATGCGCGCCCATATGCTGGCCAGCCAACGCCGCTACCGCATGCTTGCCGAGCAGCAATAGGGCTCGACACCCTTCGAAATTCATATTATGTCATATGACATTGTGTAATTTCGAAAGAGACTCAAATGTATCTGGGAACGCAGGTCGCAGCGCGGGATGACGACGATTATCGTATCTTCGCGCAACTGGGTGTGAAGCATATCAACGCCGACCCTCCGGGAAAGCCGAGCAACTGGACGCTCTCCGATCTCGAGCGGCATCGCGACAAGGTCGAAAGCTTCGGCCTGATCCTCGATATGATCCAGTTGCCCCTGCCCTCGCAGCCGATCGAGAAGGCTTCCTATCCCGATATCCTGCTTGCCGGCCCCGAGCGCGACAGACAGATCGACGCCGTCTGCAAGCTGATCGAGAATGCCGCAGCCGCAGGCATTCCTGCGGTGAAGTACAATCTCAACCTGATCGGCATTCCCCGCACGCCGGATGAACCGGGACGCGGCGGATCGCTGAATGCCAGCTTCCGCTGGGACAAGACGGACCAGCAGGCCGAGCCCGGTCTTGCCGGCGTGCTTTCCGAGGACGAAAACTGGGAGCGGATCGACTATTTCCTGGAACGCGTCGTTCCCGTTGCTGCAAGCAACCGCGTCCGGCTCGCCTGCCATCCGCACGATCCCTATACGCCGCCGGGTTATCGCGGCGTCACGCGGGTGCTGGGCACGGTGGAAGGCCTGAAGAAATTCGTGCTGATGCACGAAAACCCGTATCACGGCCTCAATTTCTGCCAGGGTTCGATCGGCGAGATGCTGGAAAATCCCGGCAAGGAAATCGACGATGTCATCCGCTGGTTCGGCCAGCGCGGCAAGATCTTCAATGTTCACTTCCGCAACATTCGCGGCGGCAAGCTGTCCTTCATGGAGACCTTCCCCGAAGAAGGCGACATGGACATGGTCCGCTCCGCCAGGATCTACAAGGAGGTGGGCTTCAAATACATGCTGATGCCCGACCATGTGCCGACCGTCAGCGGCAAGGATCCAACCGCCACCGCATTTGCCTTCTGCTACGGCTATATCGCCGCACTTCTGCAAGTGCTCGACAGCGAGTGACCCGGTTTTCAACACGTAAGAAATAGGACTTCATGATGAACCCGATTGAATTGAAGAAGGCCGTCGGTAGTGGTCTCCTGTCGTTTCCGGTTACGCACTTCGACGATCAACTGAAATTTGACGAGGCGAAGTACCGCCGCCATGTCGAGTGGCTTGCAGGTTATGACGCCGCTGCACTGTTTGCCGCCGGCGGCACCGGTGAATTCTTCTCGCTTAATCCGGCCGAGATTCCGCAGGTGGTCTGGGCCGCCAAGGCGTCGGCCGGCAAGACGCCGATCATTTCGGGAACCGGCTACGGCACGTCGCTCGCCATCGAGATCGCAGTCGCGGCCGAGAAGGCCGGCGCGGACGGGCTGCTGCTGCTGCCGCCCTATCTGATGTTTGCCGAACAGGCGGGTCTCATCGCCCACGTCAAGGCGGTCTGCCAATCGGTCGGCATCGGCGTCATCGTCTATAACCGCGACAACGCCGTCCTGACCGCCGACAGCATCGCGCGCCTGGCGGAGGAATGCCCGAACCTGATCGGCTTCAAGGACGGCGTCGGCGATGTCGACAAGGTGATCGAGATCACCACCCTGCTTGGCGATCGTCTCGTCTATGTCGGCGGCATGCCGACCCACGAGGTTTATGCCCAGGCCTATTTCGCTGCAGGCGTGACGACCTATTCATCGGCCGTCTTCAACTTCGTTCCCGCCCTTGCCCAGCGCTTTTACAGCGCCTTGCGTACCGGCGATCAGGCAACCGTCGATGAGATCCTGAAGGGCTTCTTCTTCCCCTTCGTCGCCTTGCGCAACCGCAAGAAGGGATACGCCGTCTCGATCATCAAGGCCGGCCTTCGCGTCCTCGGACAGAACCCAGGCCCCGTGCGCCCGCCTCTGACGGATCTTTCCCAGGAAGAGCTCGCGCTGCTCGAAAAGATCGTCCAGGCCAACGGCATCACACGGATCGCGGCCGAGTAATATATCGCGGCAGTAGGCCGCCGGGGTGGCCCGGCGGCTGTCCGATTCGCACCAACAACGGACATCGGCTCGGCTTGGATAGACGACCGCTATGGGGCCGGAAGCGGCGCATCTGTTATCGGGGCGAGTTCAGCAGAAGCTGCCATTCGGCATTCGACCACACGTCGGACATTCGCGCGTTATAATCTGGTATGCATTACGCCGGATCTACACCATCATCGATCCTGAATAGTTGTCGATTTGGCATTCATGGGCGCAAAACCAAACTGCGCCTTGAAGGCTCGGCTGAAGGCTGCTTCGGAGTCATAGCCCACTTGTCTGGCGACCGACCCAACCTTGGCATCAGGCTGGCGCATCAAGCCCAAGGCGAGCGTCAGCCGCCAGCGGCTGTGGTAGGAAAGTGGCGCTTCTTTCACCAATGCTGTAAATCGCGCCGCGAAGCCGGACCGGGACAGGCCCGCCACCCGAGCCAGATCGAGCACGGTCCAGCGCCGATAAGGTTCGTCGTGGATGGCCTTGAGCGCGCGGCTGATGCGCGCATCCCCGAGCGCTCCAAGCCAGCCGACATTGCCGCCCCGCTCGATCCGCACCCAGCTACGCAGGATACTGATCACCAGCACGTCGATCAGCCGTGAAATCATGATGGACGCGCCGGGATACACCTCCTGGGCTTCCTTCATCATGAAGTAGCCAAGCCCCTCGGCCCATCCGGCGGTCTCGCCGCTGGCTTTTGGAATGTGAATGACCGACGGCAATGCCGATACGAGCCAGGGCACGGAAGCGCTTTCGAACCGAAAGGCTCCAGCGATAAGCTTGGTCTGTTGGCCGCCTCCGCCGTGGGAGACATTGAGTTTTTCTGCGGTAACCTGCGCCGCCATCAGGGCTGCCAAGTCAGCCTCAGTTGCACACTCGCCATCGCTCAAGCCGTGTCCAAGGCCCCGCGGCAGCATGATCAGATCGCCGGTTGCCAACTGCAAGGCATGGCCCTGATCGTTCACAACCGTCAGGCCCCCTTCGAGCACGATGAAGAAATAAGCCGCTCCTGGATGAAAGCGTAGCGCCCATGGTTGGCTGAGCTCGACTGTAAAGACGATTTCACCATGCAGGCTGACCATGGCCAAAATCTGGGAGAGCAGATCCACCCGAGAGGCGAGCATGATCGCATTTTTGGACGACGGAGCATGCATTGCGGGGCTCTGGTCATGGTGATCCATCTCGGCAAGCCCTAGTTTGGTTTTGTCTTAAACGAGGAATTATCTGGCAGTTCAAGTGTTTCCGTGAAGGCAAGGCCATCCCGGTCTTCCTGCCGTCGTGTAGCCGATAGCATTGCAGATTATCCGAATTAAGCAATCGCGCTGATGCGCTCTATAGGAGCTCCAAATGAAATCTCTTCTTATGTCCGCCCTAATGCTGACGACCGCGATGCTTGGTGCTGCACCCGCAAGGGCCCAGCCGGCTCTCCCGGATCAGACAATTAAGAATATCGTTCTTGTCCACGGCGCCTTCGTCGACGAAACCAGTTGGGACGGCGTCGCTGCAATCCTGACCGCCAAGGGCTACAAGGTGACTGCGGTAAAGAACCCACTGACCTCGCTTGCTGACGACGTCGCTGCCACCAATGCGGTGCTGGATGCGCAAAATGGCCCGGTTGTTCTGGTGGGCCATTCCTGGGGTGGCGTGGTGATCGGCGAGGCGGGCGACAACGCCAAGGTGGCATCACTCGTCTATGTCTCGGCCTTTGCGCCCGAGAAAGGTGAAACCATCACTGCATTGGCAGCCAGCGGTCCGGCAACCCCCGGAGCGGCGGCTATTCGGCCCGACGCAAAGGGTTACTTGAGCATCGATCCTGCAGTATTCCCCAGTGCAGTGGCGGGCGACCTGCCCAAGAAGATCGGTGAACATCTGGCAGCGCACCAGATGCCGATCAACCACACTGCCTTCGATGCGCCTGCTCAAGTCGCGGCATGGCACGACAAGCCAAGCTGGTACGTCCTGAGCTCCAAGGACCTCGTCCTTGATCCCCACGCGCAGGCTTTCTTTGCCGAACGGATGAAGGCCAAGGTGACGACGGTCGAGGGTAGCCACGCCTCGCTGGCCTCGCACGCCAAGGAAGTGGCTGCGGTCATAGAAGCGGCCGCAGGAGCAAAGTAGCCCTCGTCAACCGATGCTATCGCCCGCCTAGCGGTGGTCGGTAGCATCGATGTGCAACGATCCCAGTCGCAGAGCAAAGCCCCCGCCACTACCCATGCGCCATGGCCTCGGACAGCGCCGCACCGGAAACCGCCGGATTAGGACTTAGCCATCAGGCCCCCTCGCCGCCCATGAGGCGGTGTCGTGATCGGGGTGCTGGTTGCTGCTCTCCTTGATCGCCGCGGCCCAGTCGGCGCCGTTGTTTTCGGTCGCACCGGTATTTTCTATGCCCGTGATCGTATCGAACCATGTCACCATGTTCTCGGTGCAGGTATTGGCAAGCGGCGAGAAGGCATGCGGATCGTCAAGCGAACCGATCATCAGGTTGGTGCGACCGTTTTCGAGGTGGTGGAAGAACAATGGCGTGCCGCAATTGGCGCAGAAGCCGCGCTCGACAAGCTCCGAGCTATTCCAGATGCTCGGCTTGCCGCGTGTCCAGCTGAGCGCATCATCGGGCGCGGCGACGAGCGCGGCAAAGATGTTGCCCGAGGCTTTCTGGCACATGCGGCAATGGCAGAGATGCGAATTGTCAAGCATGGCGGTTGCGTGGTAGCGCACGGCACCGCACTGGCAGCCGCCGCTCACCCCCATCTCGATGCGTTTCATTTTTTCTCCTCCTTCAAGAGGCGGGTTTGGGCTTAATCTCTTTAGGGTTTTCGTCACTTTCCCGCTGCCCGAAGCTGTCATGCTGCCTTAGTGGTAGGTCACGACGGGATTGAACACCCTTTGCAGGAAGGGCCTGAGAGCTCCCTGCATGTGGTTCCTTGGAATTTGATGTCCACACTCAAAGACGTGAAGCGTCGCCAGGACTCCGGCATTGGACAGAGCTTTTGAGAAGAGTTCGGCTTGGGCAACAGGAGCACGATCGTCATGCTTTCCATGCAGCAACAACGTCTCAGACCGAACTTCGGGCGCATAATGCAATGCAGAGCGAGCCAGAAAGGCCTCTCTCGATAGGCCCGCCTCTTTCTCGATAGCCCACCGCAAACCGTCTGAACTCTCGCGATAAGCGACTTCAAGATCATAGACGCCGCTGGCTAGAATGACTGCTCGCAGATCAGGAACCTGGGTGGCGACCATGGCCGATGCAACGGCACCACGACTGTTTCCATAGAGAACAATTCTATCAGGATCGACGGAAGGTTGGGCCCGCAGGAAAGCGAGAGCAGCTATGATCGCTTGCTGGGTTTTGGGACCGCAGAAATCTGGAGGGCCATCTGACGCCCCAAAACCAGGCTGCGAGACTGCCGCCGCAGTGATATTCAAACCAGAACAGAACCGAAGCAACGCGCCGCTGTTGACCGCCTCTATCCCTCCAAGCAGACAGCCACCCTGATTGCCGTGGACAAATAGGATTGCTCCTGCGGGCGTTTCGCTTGCGGCTTGAGCCTGAAAAAGCTCGACCGTGGCTCCGTCACCCCGGTCAATGAGATGTCGAGTTACTACCGGCATAACCACCATCAGGTTTTTGCGTGCCGGACAGACAATAGTGCAACTTGTGGCATTGGCAACGTCCGGTGACGGCGGATATGGTTGAGAAACCAAATGGCTTAGCCGCTCATCCGTCCGTTTCGGTCTCTTGATCGAAATTCCGGAAGCGACAGCACAATAAAGGCCACAGATGAATAGTGATCATTTTGATGAACGATCAACTTCCGCACTTATGAATATCATCCAAGACAAGGATGCCGGTAATGAAAATAGGTATGCCGCAACACAATCCGTTTTAAGAAGATGGCGACAAGGAGTTGATCTAAAATTCCTCATCGATCTCCTTCTTTCGGAGAGTTCGCGGGACCGCCTCCGTGGTGCACAATACCTTGCGGAGTTGGGGCAGGAGGTAGAAGGTTTGAATGTCGCTGCGACACAACTCGCCGATGACGCCCTGTCAGATTGTCGTAGGGCGTTTGTCGAATACACAATGAATTCCGGACGCTATGATCAAACGATTTCCAACGCCTTGGCTAAATGCCTATTGGACTTGAACCTATATGTGAGGGTGGAGGTAATTAATTGGGCGGTCCATATATCCGATGAGAGATTTGAAAACTTTTCCCAATTGGTTGAAGCTGGAGCCGGTTGGCCTGAGTTTCGGTTCCCCAACCCTCTGAGCAATGATTTCTGGAATGCCTCCATTCTAAAACGCGCAGTTCGAGGGCTAGATATCATTCGTAGCATCCGCGACGGCAAGGAAATCGAACAGATCAAGAAAGACTTTCCGGAAGAAGACAGTTTTATATTCGATACTATTCAATTTTCGAAAACGCGCCGAGAACGGCTCGCGAAATGGCAAGACAAATCACAGCATTGATTAGCTGGAGCCATGTGTCTCGCCCCTCCTCATTCTAACTCGGCTTGCGCGCAAAGGGCATCGCGCGATCTCTCGACTCCCTCTTCTCCCCGAGGTGAGAAGAGGATATGCCGCACCCTCCTCGGCCCCCGCTCGTCGCCGCAAATCGGACAGCCGTCGGACAAACTGCCCCGCCTACAGCGCCACGCCGGTGCCGCGGTCGAAGACGTGCACCTGATCACTCGTAATACTTGCCTCGAACACGGCGCCGTAACGGGCGGGATATTCGCCGTCGACGATGGCGGTTACCTGCTGTCCGGCAAGATCGAAGACGACATGGGTCTGGGCGCCTGTGGGTTCCACCAGCATCGTCCGGCCGGCAAGCGGCGTGCCGCCTGATATGCCGGGAACGAGATGTTCGGGGCGCAGGCCGATGGTGATGGCCTGGCCGGCCTTGACCTTGCGGTCGGGCGCGATGCGGATCGCCGTGCCGTCGCTGAGACGAGCAGCAGGCCCACCATTTTCGCCGTCGACCGTGCCTTCGAGCATGTTCATCGCCGGCGATCCGATGAAGGCGGCGACGAAGAGATTGGCGGGTTTCCTGTAGAGTTCGAGCGGCGTCCCCTCTTGCTCCACCCTGCCCTGATTGAGCACGACGATGCGGTCGGCAAGCGTCATCGCTTCGATCTGGTCGTGGGTGACGTAGATCGAGGTCGTCCTGACCTTCTGGTGCAGCGTCTTGATTTCCGAGCGCATCTGCACGCGCAGTTTGGCATCGAGGTTGGACAGCGGCTCGTCGAACAGGAAGACGGCGGGATTGCGCACGACGGCGCGACCCATGGCGACGCGCTGGCGCTGGCCGCCGGAAAGCTGGGCCGGCTTGCGGTCGAGGAGGTTGGCGAGATCCAGCATGCGGGCGGCTTCGGCCACCCGGGCCTCGATCTGGGGTTTGGCAACGCCGGCGAGCTTCAGATTGAAGCCCATGTTTTCAGCAACCGTCATGTGCGGGTAAAGCGCGTAGGATTGGAAGACCATGGCGATGTTGCGTTCGCGCGGCGTCATGCTGTTGACGACTTTGCCGCCGATGGCGATCTCGCCATCGGTGATCTCCTCAAGGCCGGCGATCATCCGCAGCAGCGTCGACTTTCCGCAACCGGACGGGCCGACGAGAGCGACGAATTCCCCATCCTCAATATGAAGCGAGATGCCGTGGATGACATCGACGGCGCCATAGGTCTTGCGAATATCGGTCAGTTCAACGGATGCCATGATGGTACTCCAACGGTTCGGCTCAGGACTTCACGGCACCGGCGGTCAGACCGGCGATGATGTGTCTCTGGGCGACGAAAAAGACGATGATGGTGGGAAGGATGGTCAGCGTAATGAAGGCCAGCACCAGCTGCCACTCCGTGCCGTACTCGCCGCGATAGACCATGATGCCGAGCGGCCAGGGATATTTCGATTCCGAGTTCAGCATGATCAGCGGCAGGATGTAGCTGTTCCAGCTGCCGACGAAGGAAATGATGCTGACGGTGGCGACGATCGGCCGCGAAAGCGGCAGCGAGATGTGCCAGAAGAAGCGGAGATAACCGCAGCCGTCGACGAAGGCCGCCTGAAACAATTCTTCCGGAAGATTGCGGAAATAGTTTCGAAACAGCAGGATGCTCATGCCGAGGCCGAAGGCTACCTGCGGCAGCACCACGCCCCAATAGGTATCGAGCAAGCCGAGATCACGGATGCGGATGAACAGCGGCAGGATCGCGGTCGCTGCCGGAAACATCAGGCCGAGCAGGAAATAATTGAGCAGGAACGACGATCCGAAAAACCGGACATGGGCAAAGGCGAAAGCCGCCATCGACGAGACGATCAGCGTCAGGAGGACGGTGAGCGAGGCGATCACCAGAGAATTTCCGATCTGCAGCCAGTAGCGCTCGCCGAAGAGGATATCGGTGTAGTTCGCCCATTGCCACTCCGTCGGCAGGCCGAAGGGATTCGTGCGCAGGTCGCCCAGCGTCTTGAAGCCGCCGAGCGCCGTCGTCAGCAGCGGCACGAGCACGATCGCGGCAATCAGGCTCAGCGACACATAGAGATAGACGCGTGTCGACGTGCTCATGCGGATGGAAGAGCTCATATCAGTCATGGCGCATGAATATCCTTTTGTAACCGAAGGCGAGCGTCACGCAGATGATGAAGAGCACGACGCCGACGGCGCTGCCGAGACCGACCTGCATGCGCATGACGCCATAGGTGTAGAGAAAGGTGACCATCGTCTGGGTGGAGTTGGATGGCCCGCCGCCGGTCAGCGGCATGATCATGTCGAAGAGCTGCAGCGAGCCGACGACGGCAAAGAAGATGGAAAGACGCAAGGTCGAGCCGAGCAGCGGCAGCGTGACGTAGCGAAACTTCTGCCAGCCGGTGGCGCCGTCGATTTCGGCTGCCTCCAGCACGCTCTTGTCGACGGATTGCAGGCCGGCGATGAACAGCATCATGTGGAAGCCGAAATATTTCCAGACGATCACCCCAAGCACGGCGTAGATCGCCACGTCCTTGTCGGCGAGCACGTAAGGGTTGGCAAAGCCGAAGAAGTTGGAAACGGCGGCAAACAGGCCATAGTCGCCATCATAGACGAAGCGCCAGATAAGGCCCGCGGCAACGTCCGCCAGCACATAGGGCAGGAAGAAGATGAGGCGGTAGCCGACGACACCCGGAATGCGGTGCGCCAGCATGGTGGCCAGCCAGATGGCCAGCGGCACCTGGATGCAGATCGAGATCACGATGATCAGGCCGTTATTGACCAGCGCCTGCGTGAAGGCCGCATTTCGAAACAGAACCTGGAAATTGCGCAGCGCGATGAACTCGGTCGGCGTGCCGTAGCCGTTCCACTTATAGAGGCTGTACCAGGCCGCCTCGCCCATCGGCATGATGACGAAGAGCGTGAAAAGCAGCAGCGCTGGCGGCAGGAAGATCAACAGCACCGCCAGCCGGTCATGGGCGACCGAGCTCTTGCTGTTTGCAGCTCTTTTTGCCGGCCTTGCGGCCGTGGTTATCGATGGGACTGAAATATTGGCCATGGGTCCTGCTTTCGCATCTCGTCGGCAGCAATGCTGGCGCTCCGAATTCTAACGGAGCGCCAGGAAGGGTCTGCAGGCGCTGGTTATTGTTCCAGTTCGAAAGCGTCCTGGATCATCTGGGCGCCGTCCTTGGAATTCATCTGACCGGAGACGATTTCCACCGACACGTCGTTGACGACACGGCCAACCGCCGCACCAAGATCCTGGTCGAAATAATTCTGATGCCAGGTCGAGCCGGCCAGCTGTTTTGCCGATTCGGCAAGCAGCGGGTTGGTGACGCCGTCGCCGGCGCCGACGGCAACGGGCAGAAGCATGCCGGCCTTGGCCATCGCCCGCTCATTGTCCGCATTCGTCAGGAAGGCGAGGAAGTCGAGCGCTTCCTTGGAGGCCTTCTTGGTGACGGCCCAGCCGTTCAGACCGCCAAGCGTATCCGTCGGCTTGCCGGCGCCGCCATCGACCGCCGGGAAGGCGAAACGGCCGATATTGTCGGGAGCAAGGCCCTTGCCGTCACCGGCATTCTTGCGCTGGTTGGCCTCGGTATTTTCAAAGCCGAGGATGATCGCAGCCTTGCCGTCACCGAAAACGCCGAGCGCCTGCGGCCAGGTCGAGCCGAGATAGCCGGGCTGGAACGGTTCGAGCTTTCCGAGTTCGGCGAGATCGTCGCCGGCCTTGATGATCGCAGGATCAAGGAAACCTTCGCCCTGGCCGGTCTTTGCCGCTTCGAAGACTTTCTGGCCGCCTTCGCGCATAACGAGATAGCTCCAGTAGAAGTGGATCGGCCATTTTTCACCGCCGCCGCCGGCGATCGGCACGATGCCGGCGGCCTTGATCTTCTTCACCGTGCCGAGAAAATCAGCCCAGTTCTTGATGTCCTCGGCCTTCACGCCGGCCTTGGCAAAGAGTTCCTTGTTGTAGAAAAAGCTGACCAGACCGACCTTATAGGGAACAGCCCAGGTCTTGCCCTCGAATGTCAGGCCGCTGACCGAGGCCGGGCTATAGGCGCCGCGCAGTTTGCCGCCATCGGCATCCAGCGCCGGCGTCACATCCTGGAGGGCGCCGGTCTCGGATTGCTGCTTCAAGACGCCGCCGCCCCAGCTGAAAAAGAAATCCGGCACGTCGTCGGATTGCAGCAATGTCGGAAGCTTGGCCTTGAAGGCCTCGTTTTCGAGAAACTGCATCTGGATATCGACGTCGGGATGCTGGGCTTCGTATTTCTTGACGATGTCTTCCCAGGCCGCGACATATTTCGGGTCGAGCTCGAGATGCAGCCACTTGACGACTGTCGCCGCCGAGGCAGCACCTGCTCCGGCCAGCAACATGCCGGCAGCCGCGGCCATGGATGCGATACGCCTGCCGCCAAAAGCGGCGCTCTTGAACCTAAAAGTCATGATTTTTCCTCCCAGGGGTCCTGTCCTCACAATTTTTCCCCTATGCGGATTAATTCAACGGAGCTTTCGCATATTGTCAACCCAATGCCTCTATTTTTATCAAATGCGCTTGACAGGACCGCTGAATTCCCTGCTATTTATTTCGTAACCCGTTAAAAATATTTGGGTTCCGCCCCAACGAAACGCTCGCCTGGCTAGTTCCAATGAAGACCGCAGATCCCGAATTAATGCGCGCGATCAATCGCTTGAACGTGCTCGATACCATCAGGCGCCATGGTCCGATCTCGCGGATAGAGATCAGCGAGCGTACCGAACTCTCCACTACCACCGTTTCGGCCATCACCGCCTCATTGCTCGACGACGGGCTGATCCTCCCGCGTCACGAAGGCGATATCCGCAACGAGGCGGTGCGCGGTCGGCCGCGGGTGATGCTGGAGCTCAATCCCGATGCCGCCCGCGTGGTCGGCGCCAAGATCGCCGCCAACAGGATGGTCTTCGTCGTCACCAATTTCCGCGGCGATGTGCTGTCGAAGCTCGCCTTGCCGATCCGCATCGACCGGCAGCCGATCGGCGTCATCGCCGATCTGGTCGAGGATGGCGTCAGGCGCTGCGTCGTCGATGCCGGGCTTTCGCTGGAGGATGTCGACAGCGTCTGCCTCGGCTTTCCCGGCGTCATCGAGCACCGCACCGGATATATCCGCAGCAGCCCGATCTTTCGCGACACCAATGTCGATTTCGCCGCCGAAATGTCGACGCGGCTGGCAACGCCGACCATTGTCGAAAGCGACGCCCACGCCATCACGCTTGGCCATCACTGGTTCGGAAAGGCCCGCGATCTCGAGGATATGGTGCTGATTTCGCTGGAACAGACGCTGGGGCTCGGGGTCCTGCACGGCAACAGCCTGTTTCGCGGCGCCGGCGGACTCAGCCACAATCTCGGCGACCTCGTGCTCGGCATGGGACCGAACGGCGTCGTCCGGCTTTTCAGCCAGGCCGGCGAAAGCGCGATCCTCGGCGAACAGCAGGCCGACGGGCGTTTTGCCGAAGCGATCCGTCTCGGCCGCGGCATGAACCATGCCCAGGCGCTGATCAAGGCCGATGACGACCGGCTGATCAGTGCCGCGATCCGCGCCGGCGAAGCGGTAGGTTTGACCATTGCCAACATCGTCACGCTGTTTGCGCCGCCGCGGGTCATCCTGGTCGGATCGAGCCTAGCGCTCGGCGAACCCTTTCTCAATAGCCTGCGCGATGCCTATGCGCTCGCCATTCCGCCATCGCTGCGCGGGGTGAGCGAACTCGTCTTCGACGATTCGACCGACGATTTCTGGGCGCAAGGTGCGGCGGCGGTGGCGCTCTACGAACTCTACGAATCGCCCTGGAGCACGACAGGGCCGGCGCTCTGACGGGCGTCACAATCAAGACTCAATGGAGGAATTCATGGACAAGGTCGGTATCGGCATCATCGGATGCGGCAATATTTCGGGCGCCTATCTCACGGCGATGGCATCCTTTCCCATTCTCGAGATCCGCGGCGTCGCCGATCTCAACCGGGAGCTGGCAGAAGCAAAGGCTGCGGAATTCAATGTTCCCGTCAAGACCGTCGAGGAGCTTTTCGCCGATCCCAAGGTCGAGATCATCGTCAATCTGACGATCCCGAAGGCCCATGTTGCCGTGGCATTGCAGGCGCTTGAGGCCGGCAAACATACCTATTCGGAAAAGCCGCTCGGGATTAATTTCGCGGAAGGGAAAAAATTGGCGGAAGCCGCAAAGGCGAGGAATCTCCGCATCGGCGCTGCCCCCGACACCTTCCTCGGCGGCGGCCACCAGACGGCCCGTGCGTTGATCGACCAAGGCGTCATCGGCCAGCCGGTCGGCGGCTCGGCAACCTTCATGTGCCCGGGCCATGAGCGCTGGCATCCGAACCCGGCCTTCTATTACGAGGTTGGCGGCGGGCCGATGCTCGATATGGGTCCTTACTACATCACCGATCTCGTCAATCTTCTCGGGCCGGTTTCTCAAGTTGCGGGTTTTGCGACGACGCCGCGATCGGAACGGCTGATCACCAGCGAGCCGCGCAACGGCGAGCGCATTCCCGTGCATGTGCCGACCCATGTCACCGGCATGATGGCCTTTGCCAATGGCGCCGTCGTCCAGATCGCCATGAGCTTCGATGTCGCCGGCCACAAGCATGTGCCGCTGGAAGTCTACGGAACCGAGGGCACGCTGATCGTTCCCGATCCGAACAAGTTCGCCGGCCCTGTGGAATATCTGAAGAAGGGCGGTGCGTTCGAGGACCAGCCGGTCACATCACCCTATGCCGACGGCAACTACCGCTCGCTCGGCGTCGCCGACATGGCGCATGCGATCCGCTCCAACCGGCCGCATCGCGCCAATGGCGATCTGGCGCTGCATGTGCTCGAAGTTATGGAAGCGTTCCACACCGCTGCCGCAACCGGCCGGACGGTCACGATCACCACGGCAACGGAGCGCCCTGCCCCCTTGTCCGATTCCATCGTCGACGGACGGCTGGCGAAATAAGTTTCAGGAGGAAAGACTATGCGTGAAGCACTGATCGTTTGGGGCGGCTGGAGCGGGCATGAGCCGCAGGAGTGCGCCGAAATCATCAAGACCATGCTCGAGGAGGACGGCTTCAAGGTCTACCTCGAACACGGCACCGAGGCGCTTGCCGACCCTTCCGTCCATGACCTCAGCCTCGTCGTGCCGATCATGACGATGTCGAAGATCGAGAAGGAAGAGGTCAAGAACCTCGCCACCGCAATCGAAAGCGGCGTCGGTATCGCCGGCTATCACGGCGGCGCGGGCGACGCCTTCCGCGAATCCGTCGACTACCAGTTCATCATCGGCGGCCAGTGGGTGGCTCATCCCGGCAACATCATCGACTATACCGTCAACATCACCCGCCCCGACGATCCGCTCATGGAGGGTATTGCCGATTTTCCCTATACCTCAGAGCAATATTACATGCATGTCGACCCGTCGAACGAGGTTCTGGCGACGACCAGGTTCACCGGCGAACACGCCTACTGGATCGACGGCGTCGTCATGCCCGTCGTCTGGAAGCGGAAATACGGCAAGGGCCGCGTCTTCTATTCCTCGCTCGGCCATCAGGCCAAGGAATTCGACGTTCCCCCGATGAAGACCATCTTCCGCCGCGGCGCCAACTGGGCTGCGCGGTAGGCTAGGCCGTCCGGTTCGTGCGGATGGCTGCCTCTCATCTAACCTTATCGGGGTCGAGCCACTCGTCTCGACCCTCCAGACCCTGTAAACGCGGCGAAGGACGTGCCTTGCGAGATGTGGCGAGGGACGGAGAGGTCGCGGCATAATCTCTTCTCCCCTCGGGGAGAAGGTGCCGGCAGGCGGATGAGGGGGGCCACACGGAACACCTCGCACATAATCCACCTATCCCGCCACACCGACGGCAACGGCAAGATCCAGCGCCCTGACCTCGGTCGAGACGACACGACCGGCTTCGCCGGCCCCCTCATCCGCCCTACGGGCTCTCCCCGCTGGGGAGAAGAGGGAATCGAGACGTTGCGGCATGTCCCTTCGCCCTGGGGCGGACGAAACCGACCCCGGGCTCAGCGGATGATCAATGCCGTCCCGTAGAGCCCCAGCGCAAAAACCGTATGAGCCAGCAGATTGAAGCAGCGGACCTTGTTCGGGGTCGGATGTTTGGAGGCGGCCCAGCCGATGCCGAGGCCCGGCTGCAGCAGGAACCACCCTGCCCCGACGGTGACGATGCCGAAGATCCAGGCGGGAAGAAATGTCGGGGCCGCCAGCCAGGCCGAGCCCATGATGATGGCGAAGATCACCCCATAGAGCATGCCGACGGCGTAATGGCTGATCCAACCGAGCGCCAGTTCATGAGCATAGGGCTCGGCGTCGGCAATGCTCTCGTGAAAGACCTTGCCGCGGCCAAGGTGCCAGAACCAGCGTCCCACAGGAGCCCAGTTGGGCGCCGACTGGCCGAACTGGGTGAGCAGGATCGCCCAGAGGTCCATGAGGATGGTTGCGCCGGCGCCGATCACCAGGCCGCGCCACAGAATATCGAACATTGGGAATCACCGGAAAACGTTGCGATTGCAGGACGCTACAAGATCATTGCAGAAGCGCCGGCGCAATGGCTCCGGTGAATTCAAAAGGCACATTCCGGAGTGATTCAGAGCCTAATCTGCCTGCGGTCCGTCCTCGCCCTGCGTCTTACCCGCGCCATTGCCGATATCGCCGCTGATATCCTCCGCAAACTTCCGCATGAGGCGCACGAGTTCATTGAAGTCGTGTTCGTCCCAGCTCTCGAAAATGGCCCGGCCCATCCGCTCGCGGGCGACGTCGATGCGATCGGTCATTGCCTTGCCCTTCGGGCTGATGACCGCCTCGCGCACGCGGCGGTCGGCGGCATTGCCGCGGCGCTCCACCAGATCGAGACTTTCGAGCTTGGCGACCTGGCGGCTGACGGTGGTGTAGTCGCGCCCGGCGCGGTCGGCGAGTTCGACCACGCCGATGGGACCGAGCCGTTCGATCGTGACCAGCAGCGGAAACAGCGCGCGATCGAGCGAAATCCCCGCCTCGCGGACCATCTGCTCGTCGCGCTGCGGGCGGTTCATGACGCTGACGATCTCGATCAAAGCCCCATGCAACTCGCGCAGTTTTCCGCTTATATGTGTATTTTGCACATTCTTTGTTGACGTCATGCCGTTTCTCCTATTATGTGCATAATACACACATGGAGAGATCAATGACAGAGAATTCCACAGTCGACGTGCTGATATCGGGCGGCGGGGCTGCCGGCCTGACGCTGGCAATCGAGCTGGCGCGGCGGGGCGTATCCTTCCGCCTGATCGAAAAATTGAACGACCCGTTCCGCGGTTCCCGCGGCAAGGGCATTCAGCCGCGGAGCCAGGAAGTGTTTGAGGATCTCGGCATTCTCGACCGGATCGTCGCCCAAGGCGGCACCTATCCCAGGCAGCGGGAATATCGTGACGACGGCAGCGTCAGCGAATCTGACGCCGTGGTGGGTGGGGAGCCGACACCGGCAGAGCCCTATCATCTTCCGCTGATGGTGCCGCAGTTCCTGACCGAAGGCGTGATGCGCGAGCGCCTGCTCGAACTTGGGCATCGCCCCGAATTTGGATGCGAACTGATCGGCTTCGAACAGGATGAGGCGGGCGTGACTGCTCGGCTTAAGGGCACATCCGGTGAAGAGGCCATCCGCGTGCGCTGGCTCGTCGGCGCCGATGGCGGCCGCAGCTTCGTGCGCCATGCTCTGGATATCGGCTTTCCCGGCAAGACGCTCGGCGTGCGCGCCATGGTCGCCGATGTCATTCTGACAGGGTTGGACCGAGAGGTATGGCATCGCTTCGGCGATGGCGACATGCAGCAGCAGATCGCCATTTGCCCACTCGCGGGGACGGATCTGTTCCAGATCCAGGGACCCATCCCGCTCGAAGGCGAGGTCGACCTCTCCGCGGCAGGCTTGACCGCCCTGGTGAAGGAGCGCACCGGCCGCGACGACATCGAGGTCCAATCGGTCTCCTGGGCGTCAGCCTTCCATATGAACGCCCGGCTTGCCGATCGCTACCGGCTCGGCCGCGTGTTCCTGGTCGGCGATGCCGCCCATACGCATCCGCCGACCGGCGGACAAGGTCTGAATACCAGCGTTCAGGACGCCTATAATCTCGGATGGAAACTGGCTGCGGTCACTGCCGGTGCTCCCGACGCACTGCTCGACAGCTACGAGGAAGAGCGCCGCCCGGTCGCCGCCGCCGTGCTCGGTCTGGCGACCAATCTTCTCGACGCCATGAAGCGAGGCGATATGCGGCGCGGCCGCGATGTGCATCAACTCGATATCGGCTATCCCTCCTCCTCCTTCGCTCTGGAAAAGCCGGAGCGGAACGCCGGCCTGCTTGCGGGCGACCGTGCGCCCGATGCGCCGCTCAAAGGTGTCACCGGCCAGCCGACGCGTCTGTTCGAACTGTTCAGAGGGCCGCACTGGACACTGCTGGGTTACGAGGCCGAGCAAGCCGCCGTGCCGCCGCGCCCCGGCCTGCATATCCACAGGATCGGCGAGCGCGGAGATGTCATCGATGAAGGCGGGCATTTCCATGATGCTTACGGCCTGACATCGGGCGACTGGGTGCTCGTGCGTCCGGACGGCCATGTCGGCGCTATCATTGCGTCTGCTCACGCCTGGGCTCTGGAAGCCTATCTCGCAAATGTCGGCCTTGCTGCATAGGCGGCAACTGAAAGCGTCACCGCCTCGGCGCGTCTGAAAACAGGCGCGTTGCTGGGAGCCTGGCCGCGGGAATACCAGCCGGAGAAGCGCGTCGATGCGGGTTTCTCGGGGCGGCCGCCCGCGTCGCAGCGCCCTATCGTCAATGAGAGAGAGATGTGATGAGCGACGAACTGCGTCCGATCGATGCTGCCGCAAGCGTTGCGTCGCAGAAACTTGACTGGCGGCTGATGCTGCCGGTTTTCATCATCGTCAGCCTCGATGCCGCCAGCAGCGGCGCCATCCTGCCGATCCTGCCATTCTACCTCCGGAATCTCGGCGCGTCGCCGCTCGTTCTCGGGCTTGTCCTCGGTGCGGAAGCGCTCAGCCAGTTCGTTGCCGCTCCCTGGCTGGGTCAACTTTCCGACCGTTACGGACGCAAGAGGGTTTTGCTCGCCAGCCAGGCCGGAGCGCTGATCAGCCTTTTGCTGCTGGCGCTTGCCAACAGCGTCGTCTTCGTGCTGCTGGCGCGGATCCTGCTCGGCCTGACCGCAGCCAACTTCTCGGCCGCGGCAGCCTATGCCGCCGACAACAGCAGCCCCACCACCCGGCGCCAAGCCATCGGCATTCTGAGCGCAGGCCTCGGCCTTGGTGGAATGATCGGACCGAGCCTCTCCGGATACCTTGCCGACATTTCCCTGACGGCGCCGATCTGGGTCGCGCTTGCCCTGTCGGCAACCAGCATGCTGGTGACCGGGCTTTGGCTGAAAGGCGCCGATGCGCACGGCCGGTTCGGCGACGACAGCGAAGCGGACGAGACGGTCGGCGAGAAAGTTTCCTTCCGAACCCTGCTCGCCTCACCGGTCATCCGCGTCCTCGTCGCAGTTCTTCTCTGCCACTATTTCTCATACGGGATGTTCAGTTCGCAGCTCGCCGTTTTTCTGGCGGATACTTTCATCTGGAACGAGCATGCGTTCGGTCCGAAGGAGTTGGGTTACCTCCTGACCGCCGACGGTGCGATCAACGTCCTGGTCCAGCTTTTCCTGCTGAGATGGCTCGGCGGCACCTTCTCTGAACGAGGCCTGATAGTCCTGGTCTTCACCATTCTCTCGATTGGCTATGTCACTGCTGGCCTCGCCACCGACATCGCCACCCTCGCCTTCGCCGTCCTTTGCATCAGCACGGGCGTGGCATTGGCTCGGCCGACATTCGTTGCGGCGCTCTCCGTGCATGTGCCGCAGCAACGCCAGGGCATCGTCATGGGGGCAACGCAGTCGCTTGTCGCCGTCACCGACATCGTCACGCCGGTCCTTGCCGGCGTCATTCTCGGGCAGAGCTTGTATGGCGCATGGATCGGCGCCGTGGTGGCGATCGCCCTGGTCGGGGCCGCCATCGCCCGCAGCCGGCTCCCCGCGATCGATCCGGAGACGAGCGCTGCCGGCGGCTGACGCCTCTTGCCAGGGCCGGATCGCCTCAGTTTCAGAGAGCATCCCGCTCGTATCGCGGCGCCCATCCGCGGGCCATCCCGCGGCTCATCACGCTTTCCGCCAGCGCCAATTGCTGGCGGAGATGTTTGCAGTCATCGAGCAGCGAGCGGATCGCCGCCTTGGCATTATCGTCATGCCAGGCAAGCACGGCTTCGACTTCCCAAGCTTGATCGGGCCAGGCCTGATCGAGCCCAGCTTGTTCGGGGCGTGCCCGATGGGGTTCCAAGGTTTTTGCCGGCTGCATCAGTTCAGCGCCAATGGCAATTGAACCGGCCGCGGCAAGGGCGGCAGCGGCCGGCTGAGTTCGACCTTTCTCTGCCAGGCGGCACGTCGCTGTTGATCTCGCTCGCGGGCTGCGCGGGACGCTTCGACAAGCGCGAGGGCGTTGGCGATCACCTGTTCCGTATGCGTCATGATCATCTCCAATGTTCCTGTTTTGTTCTAAGTTAGAACTTCGGCAGGAAAAGTCAAGCGTCGGGACGATCTGGCTTTGAGGATAGGTGGGGAAGCGCGGAGCGTATTCAGTCCGCCGCTTCTATGACGGCAATGCCGGCCTCCTGTGCCGCCCTGATGAAGGCGGCCCGCACGTGTTCCGGTGGGAGATCGCCGATAATCGCATCCAGGCACGACTTGACGGCCTCGAAATACTCTTCGCCGTCGTCTACCGGCCAGTCGCGCAGGAGCGTGCGCGCGGCGTCCCACACAGAGTTAATAACGGCATAATGGCCGAGCCCCATTGAGGCCAAGCCAACCGGTCGAAAATGTGCCGTCTGTCTCACTTTGCTACAGCTTTTCCCAATTTCGGTGGAGGTCATGGAATACGATGCAATTTGCGTGCCGTTGGCAAGCCGCCTACCGGCCGAAGCGTGGCTTTTGATCATAGAACAGGATGATTTTAGACTAGGTCGGCCTAAAATCTGAATCCTGTTCTACATTATATAGTTAGAGCATGACGTCGCCCGAAAACCGCTCACACTTTCGGCATCGTGCTCTCGTCAATCATGGCCGTCACAGACGTGTTTCTCCATCCCTCCCGGATCCGGCAACAGCCGCGCTTGAGAACATGGAACGCCTGAAGACCCCGACAGCTCCCCCGACCAGTCATTAAGCGACTGATTATGGTAAATATCGGGCTTACATCCCACGTCCGCTGATTAAAACTCAGTCTTTCCTTTTATACTCTATAATGATTACAGCAACTCATATGCATTGCTGGAAGCAAGAACCTCTCTAATCACTCATGGATTGTGCCAGAGGTGGACGGAGTTTCATCCGGGTCGTACAATGCGATTTATCCTGCACGCGCCGGATCTGGGAGGAGCGCGCGATGCCTATTTTCATGGATCGACACTTTCTTGAAGGAACGTCAGCGGCTGACGTTGCTCAGGCACATCGCATGGATCTCGATATCCAGGACAAGTACGGCGTCAAGTTCCTGACCTACTGGTTCGATCAGCGGCGCGGGACCGCCTTCTGCCTCGTGGATGCGCCGGATGCCGAAACTGCGCAATGTGTGCATCGCGAGGCGCACGGCTTCGTCGCCGGCGAGATCGTCGAGGTCGCCTTGTCAGCGGTCGAGGCTTTTCTTGGCCGAATCCATGACCCTGAGCCGGCGCCCGGCCAATCCTCCGCTCAGGTGGATCCCGGCCACCGGGCAATCCTCTTTACCGATATCGTCGGATCGACAGCGATGACATCGCGCCTCGGCGACCGGATTGCGACCGAAATGGTCCGAGCCCATGACTCTATCGTGCGCCGACGCCTCAGCCAGAATTCAGGTCGGGAGGTGAAACACACCGGCGACGGCATCATGGCCGCCTTCGCCGCGACAACGGCAGCCGTCGAATGCGCCATGGCGATCCAGCGGGAATTCGAGCGTTACAACGGCGGAAACACCGAGCCTATCCATATCCGCATCGGACTGGACTGCGGCGAGCCGGTCGAGGACAGCAACGACCTCTTCGGCTCGACCGTGCAACTTGCCGCGCGACTATGCTCGGCAGCCTCCAGCGACCAGATCCTCGTCTCGGAGAATATTTTTCGGGAGTACGGCGCCGCCGATCTCTTCGCTCACGCAACGCGCCGACGGTTCAAGGGGTTCTCGAAGCCCATGCTGGTCTTCCGATGCGACTGGGCCAATGCCGGCGTAAACTAGGATCTGTTGGATCCGACACCCACCAAACAGCCGGCTGCCTCCTGGCAGGGCTTGCCGCGGCGCTTTGTGGCCAAGAAATAGGCGATCATACGATCTGTTGATATGGAAACCAGAACGCGCCGCAACTGATGTGACGGCGCGCCCTCCCTGCCATGCAGACAGCCCCCAACAGGCCTATATCTGACTAAGCATTACCAATTTGATGGTTCATCGGTCCGTCGAATTTGGGGCCACCCTCGACCTTCGCAAGGACGCCAGCCATGTTCAGGAACCGCCGGAAATTCTCGCGCGCAGCGCTCAGCGGGAAACGCCCGTTGGCCGCATCTCTGCACGCCTTCAACAGCGTGTCATATGCCAAACCCCGTTTGTCCTCCGGCCACCCGTCCAGAACATCGAAGATTTCATCGAGGCACGTGACCTCATCGATGATATGTTGACGATGAAGCAGAATCGGATCGAACCGAGTTGACGACATAGTATCCTCCCATTTATATTACTTTTTTATGGTGTAATTTTACTCAAAAACCACAATCTATTCAAGTCGAAATCGCGTCCGCTTGACTATTAACGTCGTGAAACTACTTCCATAACGACAGAATAGCCCGACCAGGCTAGACTTACGTGACTTTAATCATCGACTGAGGCGCGACGCATCACGATTATAGATTGATTGATCAATCGTGCGAATGTTTCGGCTCAGGTGAGCGTGATCTAGCGGGCCAGAAGTTTTCGTAGAGGCTCGCGTTGGCATGGTAGATTGCGACCATGACAAGCTTATGAGGAGACGTTCAGATGAACCGATTTTTTCCATTGGTAGCGGGAGTGCTGATCGGTGTGTCCGCGTTCACGTCTTCCTGCACGTCGCCTGCAAGGCAGGATCACCAGGACTTTCAATATCAGCGGAATACATCGGTAAACCCGGCATGTGCGGATGGGTTCAGACCCAGCAATGCTCGCTCGTGCAGCTATTGAAAGGCATAGAGCCGGAAATTGGGCGGCACGCTACAGCAATTGGACCGGTTGGGAACTCCAAGCCCTGCCTCACCGTTAAGTGATCGGGTCACAACGGCCCGACACTCAACAGGAGAACGGTTTCCCATGAACAATTTGATCTGGCTTGTCGGCGCTGTCGTTATCGTGCTCGCGATTTTGAGTTTCTTCGGCTTCCGCTGATTACAGACGTTGCTTAAGTAAAGTGCGGCGGCTCAACCGCGCCTTCTCCTGCCGGCGATCAGAGGGACGATGAAATCCTCTGCGCCGATGGATCCATAGGGATTGAGAGCGCTCGTCCTACTTGGCGGGGCTGGGCTGACATTTGCACGTCGAGCGGCGTTTTGCCGAGTGCTGCCGCAATGTCTTTCGCCAGATTACTCAAAGCGTCGGGCTCGAATCGAGACTACCGCCGCTTCTTCGACTATCCGCAGAATGGCGTGTGATCAGCGCAAAAAGTGGATGATCACCCCCTCGGTCTTCCATTACAGTCAGCCGTTTCGACCTCTCGAGGCAGATGGTAAAGGACAATCGATGGCTGGTCTTGTGGGTCCGGATGAAGCGGCTCAATCGGAAAAGCAGACTGCAAAAGGCGATCGGCCGGCGGGCTTGGCGCGGGATGTTACAGCCATCAAGATCGGCGACTGTCTGCTCGGTTACAAAGCCGTCCAGCGCCGCATGCGGGCCAGCCGTTGGAACCATTTCCGCGGCCGGATGCGCGAGATCGAAAAATTGATCAGGCATCGCCATGGAGACATCGTGCCCGAGGCCGATGACGCATTGATTTACGTCGAGGTGATCGCCGGCCTCGCCCTTGTCGAATTCAAGGAAGAGTTTGTCGAGGTGGTCCTCGGCTGGGCGGCGCGATGGCTTCCCTGGGCTGGGAAAGCCGACATAGAGGAAGTGATCTACGAGCGGACAAACGTCCGCTTTTCTAACCTGTCCGCCGACGCGCTCGGTCACGCTCTGCACTTAAGCTACGCGGAACGGAGCGCCCTCGATATCCGCACCATCGGTGCATTCGATGTGCCGAAACGGAAGAGAGCAAAACTTCAAAAGGAAAAGCGGCGGCAGCGGGACCGAAGCCGAAAAGAGGAGCAGCGCCGCGCCGCCGGCGCGCTTTCCAGAGCCGATTATCTCGTCAATTCTTTCAGCCAAGTGCGCCCCTGGGAGGCTTTCGGCATCAGCCGCCGGACATGGGAACGCCGCGGCAAACCGATGCCGGATGCCGCGACGATATTGGATTGCGATCCGATCTCGCTCGCCGCTTAGGTCAGCGCTTTTTCGGCGTTTAGCCGATTGGTCCGAACCAGCTATTCATCGCCTCTTGCAAACCATCCTGCATCCTGTCACCCACCCAGGCCACATATCCGTCGGGCCGGATCAACACTGCCGTTGGCGCAGAGACCAAGCCCAGCGCCGGCAGTTCCCAGGCGCCGTCATATCCGGCGTCGACCAACTTGATGCGGTCCGACCACGGCCCGATGTCGAAGCTGCCGGGCGGGCCGAGGTTCAAGAACACGGGCCGCGCATCCTGGAGCAGCGTAAAGAGAGGCAGAGGACCATCAGGCGTGGTGAGATCGAGGTCAGGCATGCGGCGGCCGAGCAGCGGATGCCCCTCGCCGAACTCGTAATGGATCGCCAATCCGGACATTTCGGCAGCGATCCGTTTGCGCGGCTCCTCCATGCCAAGCAGCTCCGTTACCACGTCACGCAAGGCTTCGGTGCGATCGTCGGTCCGCTGCAACGCCACCTGCGCCATTGTCATGCGCAACACGCGGGCAGCAACCGGATGCCGCTCGGCATGATAGGTGTCGAGCAAGGCGTCAGGCGACGTGCCTTTCACCACCTGGGCCAATTTCCAACCGACATTGACGGCATCCTGCACACCGGTATTCAGGCCTTGCCCGCCGACCGGAGAATGCACATGGGCGGCATCGCCGGCGAGGAGTACCCGGCCCTTGCGGTAGGCCGTCGCCTGCCTGGACATGTCGGTGAACCTGGAAATCCAGTTGACACGATGGAGTCCGTAATCCGTTCCGAAGGCGGAGATGAGCGCTTCCTTGAGATCACTGAGCGTCGGTTCGGTCGTCGCGCCGGCATTCTTCTCCGGCACCATCACGCCGATCGGACCTTCCTTGGCAAAGACGATCTTGCCGTCGTGAATTTCATACTCCTCCCTGCCGAAGGCATAGATGCCAAGGGCCGTGCGATGGATGCCCAATGGCGGCTCCTCGTCCATCTCCACCTCGGCGAGAATGTTGCCGGTCGTCGGATCCCATCCTTCAAACGCAATGCCGGCAGCCTTGCGAACCAGACTGCGGCCGCCGTCACAGCCGACAAGATAGCGCGCCCTGAGCGAGGCGCCATCGGAGAGTTCGATGGTGACGCCGCCGTCGTCCTGGGCGAAACCCGTTACCTCAAGGCTGCGATAGATCGGCACCGCCAGCTCGCCGACCCAGCCGGCCAGAATGCGCTCGATATGCTTCTGCCGCAGCGCCAGCCCGTAATTATGCCGGGTCGGAAAATCGCTGATATCCAGACGCGTGACCGCAAACCCCGTGACCTGGGCTATCTGCCCTTCCACGAGGAACCGGTCGACGATACCGCGCTGATCGAGAACCTCGAGCGTGCGGGCGCTCAGACCGCCGGCACGCATGCCGGCAAGCCCCTGGTCAGGGCGCCGCTCGACAATGGCGACGTCGACGCCCGCCAAGGCCAGCTCGCCTGCCAGCATCAGGCCTGTCGGCCCTGCCCCCGATATCACGACTTCATGTTCCCTCATCCGCAAACTCCCCTGTTCCGACGCACTCTTTCAGGATTCCAGACAGAGCTGGCCCCCACTGCTTCTCCCCAATCTCATCGCTTCTGCGCAGATGCCGATTTTCTCTGTCGCAGGTTGTTCCTCCTATAATAAGAGTTCCATACTGGTTGGAAGGACTTGCGACAGGATGTCGGGCTTGCTCTCCAAAGCCCTATTGGCTGCCACTTGCGGGTCTCTTGCTGAGGAGCCCAAGCGTTTCAATACGACCTAACCGGGTGGGCGCTGGATGCGGCAGGCGCCGTCCGTGGTCGTTGCTCTCGAAGCGGATCAATCAATCCTCGGAAAGAGGTATCTTACTGCGGAGCCGGAGCTTTTTGCGGAATCGTCTCGGCCGCCGGTCGCTCGGACGGATCGGCGGGATGGCCATAGATCGTGTAGGCGGCGCCTGCCAGCACCCCCAGGACGAGAAGAGCGAGCACGTACAACATCATTCCGCGGATGGCTGTCTTCGGTGTCTTATCCATGAGGGATCTCCAGGATTGCTCAGCGGTCAAATTCAATGCGAGCGCTTTTGGTTCCGACGCGGCGGTTGTTCACGTGAGTAGCATTCACGGAACGATCAGGTCCGGATTTTGTTTAATCCGCATCGTCATCGCTAGCGGAGGCCATCATGTGGGCAATCCTCACCGGAGCCGCTCTCATCATCGGCGGACTTGTTTTTCTCTTTACCTCGGTGCTTGGTCGAAGACCGAGTGATCCGCATAAAATGCCGCAAGGCGGCACCACGCTGGAACCACGGCGCCAAGGCCTCAGGTTCCTTGGGATATCGCAAAACTGGCCGGCGCTCGCCGTTATCGCACTCGGCGCCCTTCTCCTGGCTTTTGGCGGATATTCATGACATCCGACAGTCATCAGCCGGCTTAACTCCTTCGGCAGCAAAAACCCGGCTTTCACCGGGTTTTTGTTCAGTCATACCAAGTCTGGCATTACCAAGTCTGGCGACCAGACCAGTCATCGATGTCACGTTTAATACGGTCCTTTTCGATGCCATACCGCTCCTGGATCTTGCCTTCCAGCTGGTCGCGCTTGCCGGCGATCTGGTCGAGATCATCGTCGGTGAGTTTGCCCCACTGCTCCTTGACCTTGCCCTTCGCCTGCTTCCAGTTTCCTTCGATACGATTCCAATCCATGGTGGATTTCTCCTGTTGTTGATGAGGAGAAAACGGATCGCAGTGGAAATTGGTTCCTGAGTCTCAGCGGATTTCGCGAGGCTCAATTCCAGCGGTAAAGACGCAAGGCGCTGCCCATGTCAAACATCCACACCCTAATGAAGAAAACCATAAATAATTCGTGAATAACGAATAGATGTATGAAATACTTATCTATGCATAAAGAAAACATTCCTCTCCTCTTGTGTTATACTTCTTCACAGGGAGAACAACAATGGCACTCGATGTATTCGTGAACCTCTACAATTTAGGTGGCTTGGACGCACTTAACGTTTCTCTGCGAAGCCTGTCAGATGACGACAGGCTTGGCGCTTTACTGTCGCTTGAGAAGATGGGGTACGAAGTGATCTGGAATGCCCAGAGAAAGCCGGCGTCTGCCTATGTGTGGAGCGGGCCGAACGAGAACTAGTTGTCAGATTGGGACAAAGACCTATCCCGAAAATAGGCGCGAGACCTCACGACCTTGTGTCTCCCTTCATTCGCTTAAAAAGCAGATGTTCCACCCTCCTATCGATCCGAAGGAAGTGAGAGCGATCATGATCCTATCCCAGATAGCCGAAGCACAAACAGTGTTGGGCGACGAAGAGGTTGCCCTCTGCCAGAGAGTATTCGACCACATCAGTTCAGTGCGACGAATCACAACAGACACCGAGCGTGAAGATCTGGCTCGGCGGGTTATCCATTTGTACCAGCATGGCGTGAAGGATGAGGGCGCGTTATTGCGACTGTTGATCTAGGATCGCTTCTTTCCGTGAAATTTATACCGGCGCTTGCCAACTCGTTCATGATTACGAAACGCGATGCTTCGTGAGGCTCGGGCTTGCGGCAGATGCGGATAGAATCCCGTGCACACGATGTCCAAAGAGATGATGACTTCGTCGTGAACGCCAATCATCACGTTAAATCAGATGGTGTGGCGTTTAATGTGCTAAAAATACTCTGTAGGCGGAGATGACACAAATCAGGGAGAAACAACGATGGCCGACTTAGGAGACCGCAAAAAGGCGATGGAGGATCAATACTTCCAAGACGCCGAGAGGTCCATCAAGCTCAAATCTCGCATGGACAAGCTTTTGGCGCAATGGATTGCAGGCCTCATTGGTCGGGATGATGTTGCGGGCTACGGCGCTGAAATCACTGATGCCCGCTTTAAAGGGGGTGGAGACGCTGGAGTTCTCTCGAAAGCTATGGCGGATCTTCAAGCGGCTGGTCAGAACGTCAGCGAGCAGGACGTGGCAGCAAAGATGAGTGAATTTCTGGTCGAGGCCGCTGGACAGCCTTAAGCACCAAGCGACCTGCACTGCGGGCGCGTTTCGTACGATATGTAGCCGTCGGCCTCACCAGCCGGCGGTTTTTTACATGCCCATGTGTCATGTGCCGTAAAACTGCGTCATGTGCCGTAAAGTGCGTAAAAGGGCCCCAATCACTGACGCCCTTTACACATACTACAGTATTGATATTGCTTGAAATTTTGGTGAGAGCGTCGGGGTTCGAACCCGAGACCTACTGATTAAAAGTCAGTTGCTCTACCAGCTGAGCTACGCTCTCCCTCTCCGCGGGTGTGACCACCCCGGCTGGAAGTGGGCGGAACATAGGCAGGCGACCCATTGCGGTCAACCGAAAAATTTGCCTTTTTCTGCGCCCGGCACATTTCTTGCGGGCGCAAAGACAAATGGCTTGCGTGCAAAGACCGATGTCCTGCACGAGCGAAGACAGATTTCTTGCGCGCGCAAAAAGGTGATTGGCAATCGCTTGGCTGCAAAGCTAGGAACATCACGCAGATTGCAGCCGGAGAGAATGCGTGTCGATTGCCGATATTTCCCTGTGGAGCGCGCTCATTGCCGGGGCGCTTTCCTTCCTGTCGCCCTGCGTGCTGCCCCTCGTTCCGCCCTATCTCTGCTATATGGCCGGCATTTCCGTCGAGCAGTTCCGCGGCGGCGGTGCGGTGGCGGTGGCGCCCGACGTCAGGCGCGGCGTCTTCTTCTCGGCTCTGCTGTTCACGCTCGGCTTTGCCACCGTCTTCGTGGCACTCGGCGCCGGTGCTTCGAGCATCGGCATGGCGCTTCGCCAGCATCTCGACCTGCTGTCGAAGATCGGCGGGCTGATCATCATCGTCATGGGGTTGAATTTCCTTGGCCTTTTTCGAATCGGGGTGCTGGCGCGTGAGGCGCGCTTCCAGGGCAGCGGCAAGCCGGCGACGCTGACAGGCGCCTATATCATGGGCCTTGCCTTCGCCTTCGGCTGGACGCCCTGCATCGGCCCGGTGCTCGGGGCCATCCTCGGCGTTGCCGCCTCGCGCGAGACGGTCGGCTCCGGCGCCGGGCTGCTCGCCATCTATTCGCTCGGCCTTGCCATCCCCTTCTGGATCGCCGCCGGCTTTTCCGGCGCCTTCATGCGCTTCCTGTCGCGCTTCCGCCGCCATCTCGGCACGGTGGAAAAGGTGATGGGTCTGTTCCTCGTGCTTACCGGTCTCGCCTTCCTGTTCGGATGGGTCAGCAATGTGGCGATCTGGTTCCAGCAGACGTTTCCGATCCTGATGCAGATCGGCTAGGCCACCGGCTGCCGATTTTCCAGGCCATGGTGCAGGTGCGTGGGCTCCTCCGCTTCCTCCCGCGCTGTCGCGTCGTGTGTTGAAACCGACGGGCAATGCGGCTTTTTGCGGGGCCCATCGAGAAAAGCGTCCCACGTTGCGGGATCGCCCATTGGTCAAAGGGACAGCGCTCGCAGAACATCTGGCATCCGCACGCCGACGCTGCCATAAATGGAGCTTCATCGAGGGAGGCATCGTGATGCAGAAGAATGCGCCGGACTTCAGCCTTGAGGGCAAGGTGACCTTAGTGACGGGAGCGAGCCGTGGCATCGGTCGAGCTTGCGCACTTGCCTGTGCCGCAGCAGGTTCCGATATTGTTTTGGGGGTCCGCGATGTCGCAGCGTCGGCGAGCCTGGTTGCCGAACTGGAGGGCGCGGGACGAAAGGTTCTGCCCGTTGAACTGGCCATTCCCAATAAGGCCCATATCGCGCAAGCCGTCGACGCGGCGCTTGCGACGTTCGGTCGGATCGACATCCTCGTCAATAATGTCGGCGTGGCTCCGGGCAATCTCGCGGAACTCGTTGAGGAGAAGGATCTTGACGAGATACTCGATGTCAACATCAAGGGTACCTTTCTGATGACGCAGGCTGTGGGCCGCCACATGATCAAACGCAATGGCGGCCGGATCATCAACATCAGCTCACAGGCCGGTACCGTGGCACTGCGCGGCGAGGCAATCTATTGCATGAGCAAGGCGGCGATCAATCACCTTACGCGCTGCCTCGCAGCCGAATGGGCACGCTATGATGTCACCGTAAATACCGTATCGCCGACGTTCATTCACACCGATGGCACAGCACCGTTTCTATCCGATGCCGACAATCGCGAAGCGACGCTCGGTCACATTCCGCTCGGCCGGATCGGTGAAACCGATGATGTGGTGGGCGCCGTGGTCTTCCTTGCATCCCCGGCCGCGAGCCTGATCACCGGCGCGAACCTGCTGGTGGACGGTGGATGGTCCGTCGCCTGAGATCGAGGCGCCCCTGCAGTGCAAGTCTTGTCCAGACGAAAACAACGAATTGCCGGACAAGGATCGCCCTACGTCATCGGCAAAGGCGCTGCCGATGCTGATCTAAGATTTCGACCAGCATCAATAGCTCTCACGCAAACTGGCCACGAATTCGGCCCGGAGCGAAAGAGTGGTCGAGCAGAAAGACTGTCACCGAGGAGTTCGATCTCTTGGCGACTTGCGGACGCCAATGAGGGATCTACATTCCCTGGATGAAAACCTTCGAATCCGACAACGGCTCTCGGCAGAATTCGCTTCGTCAGGTGCTGCGAAGGCTCGATAGGGCCGACGGCAGGCAGGCGGTCACCTTTCGGCTGGTATTTGCTGCCATTGACGTCGCCATTCTCGCCTTCTTCCTGCTCGGCCCGTACCTGCGATCCGGTCCGTCCTATCTGATCATCGACTATGCGATAGCAGTGTGGATCGCCGCCGAGATGGTCGGCCGGGCGGTCGCCGCATACTCTGTGCGCGAGTGGATTCGGCGGCCGATGACCTGGATCGACTTCGTGGTGTTGGCCACGCTGTTGCTGCCGGACCTGCTCTTCAATTTCGCTTTCCTGCGGATCATGCGGCTCTGGGCGATCGGCACGAGTCCGCTGCTCAAGGACTTGCTGCGCAAGGCCGGCTATTTATACCTTCTCGACGTCGTCCGGGCGGTGATCAATCTGCTTGTGTTCCTCTTCATGGCAACCGGGTTCGTCTATACGTCCTTCTTCTACAACAGGGAGGGAAGCGAAGGATTCGTCGATGCGCTATACTTCACGGTCGCGACGGTGACGACGACGGGATTCGGAGACATCACGCTTCCGGGAACGCTGGGCAAGCTCACTTCCGTTGTGACGATGATCGTCGGCATCTCCCTATTCGTCAGGCTTGCTCAGGCAGTCGTCCGCCCTCACAAGGTGACCTATTCCTGCCACCGATGCGGCCTTCAGCGCCATGACGCCGACGCCGTTCATTGCAAGGCGTGCGGAGAGGTCTTGAACATACCGGACGAGGGATCGTGACCGTCGACCCTGGCTGGACGATACGCCAGGAAATCGCACGCAGTCGTCGTCTGAGAGGGCGCCCATTGGGACAACCAGTGAACGCGGAATCTTGCAAGCGAGCCACGTCTTCAGGTTGGAGCGCAGCCCCGCGGATGTTGTTGTGCCAGCTCATTGGCTTGCGCCGCCCCGGCGCACCATTTCAAATCGGGTCCGTCGGATTGCAGCCCGCCCATACCGGGGGAGCATGCCGCCGCCGACATCATCCTCTCGCGAAAGGATTATCCGCATGGTGAGCTGTTGCGAGACCGGTCGCCAGTTCATACGTTCTGTCATCCAACCTCACAGGAGCAGAAGATGCAGATCGACCTTACAGGCAAGACCGCTCTGGTTACCGGATCCACCGAAGGCATTGGATACGCAATCGTCCGCCAGCTCGCGAGGGCGGGTGCGAACGTGGTGGTCAACGGCCGGTCCGAGGAAAAGACCGCGAAGGCCGCCGACCGGCTGAAAGGCGAAGGCGCCAAGGGAAGCGTGACCGCGGCGGCAGCGGATCTCGCAACCGCTGGCGGATGTGACGCTCTTGTCGCCCAAGTTCCTCACGTGGACATCCTCATCAACAACGCGGGCATCTTCCAGCCGCTAGACTTCTTCGATGCGGACGACGAGGTATGGGACCGCCACTGGCAGGTGAACGTCATGTCCGCCGTCAGGCTCTCGCGCGCATATCTTCCGGGCATGCAGAAGCTCGATTGGGGCCGCGTCATCTTCATCGCGTCGGAATCCGGCTTTAACATACCGGTCGAGATGATCCACTACGGTGTCAGCAAGACCGCGGACATCGCGGTTGCCCGCGGCCTTGCCAAGCGGATGACCGGCACGGGCGTCACCGTGAACTCCGTCCTTCCCGGCCCCACGCTGTCCGAAGGCGTCGAGGCGATGCTCGCCGAGGAACGTGCGAAGACAGGGAAACCGATCGAGGAGGTGGCGGCGGATTTCGTCAAGAAGCACCGCGCCGGTTCGATCATCCAACGCGCTGCGAGCGTCGAGGAAATTGCCAATCTCGTCACCTATCTGGCCTCCCCTTTGGCGTCCGCAACGACTGGAGCTTCGATGCGCGTGGACGGAGGCCTGATCGACACGCTCTGACGGACTCCACCGATCGGCCACTGCACCGTCTTCGTCGGAAGTTGTCTCCGCGATGCGCTGCGGTGGCGGGCTGTTTGGCCGCCTTTCCAAACCCCTCCAATTCTCACCCTTTCGCAGACCAGTAGTCTATCGAAAAGGCGGTGCCCGAAGTAGCCTCGATCTTTCGCGCGCCCGCCATGTTCCGTTGGCCCGGCAAGGTGCCTCCCGGCAGTCTGCAAAGCGGATCATGACCGGCCTCGAATGGTTCCCCACATTCGTGCCGCCGCCGGCGATCCCAACATCATTCATGAGCTTAACCTCAATGCGTCGTCTCCGAAACCACGGCACGTCAAGGAACCGCTGGCGACCGCCAAGGTTTAGCCTCGAGACCATCAGCGCAGATGAGTTCAATGGAAAACGCAACGAAAGACTTGGGCGAACAACGTCGACGGCTCGATGGCCGTCGCGTCGCGGCAATCGACGACTACCTTGGGAATTCAGCATGAACATCGAGACGATAATTTTCGGGCCGAGCGACTGGGTCCCGAACAACCCGCATCTTCCTGTATTGCTTTACAGAGGGCTGTTTGCCGACGGCGGACCGACCGATTTCGAACGTCGCTTCGCAGCAAACGGTTGGACAGGCATCTGGACAAACGGTGTCTTCGATTATCAGCACTACCATTCCGGTGCCCATGAAGTGCTGGGAATTGCACTTGGTAGCGCCAAGCTGCTGATTGGTGGTCCCGGCGGTCAAGCAATAGCGGTGGCGGCCGGAGACTGTCTGGTGCTTCCAGCCGGGACAGGGCATCAGAATCTCGGCTGCACGTCGAACTTCCAGGTCATCGGCGCTTATCCTAAGGGACAGCATGCCGACATTCAGACTTCGGCTGCTTCTAGCGAAACGCTGACGAAAATCTCGTCAGTACCCTTACCCCACACCGATCCCGTTCAAGGACCATCGGGATTTCTCATCGAGAAATGGCGGTAGCAGGGCTTGCCGTGTTCGCCAATCTGATCGACGCCGCCGCCATCAGCACCACGCCGGCAGCAAAAAGCGAGGCCTGCACCTATGCCGAGGTATGGCTCGGCCTGTCCCTCGACCCACTCGCCCTTATCCCTCGACCCAATCGATCGCAAACACGCCTCCATGTAGCGTCGTCGATGCCGCGCATAGGCGGCGGTCAGAAGGAGACAGACATGAGCCTCGAGACAAGCATGAGCCAGGAAAACACATTTCACCCCGGTAGACCCCCGCTCGACGAGTTGGTTCCGTCGCGCTATGCGCTGAATATCGGCGAGATTGAGGTGCTGGTGGTCAGCGATGGAGTGCTACCGCTCCCAACCGCGATGCTGGGACACAACATCGATCCCGCCGTCCGAGCGGCCTGGCTGAAAGACATGTTCCTGCCGCCGGACGCTTTGGATTGGGCGCTGAACGTGGTCGTGGTGCGCAGCGGCGACCAGACCATACTCCTCGACGCCGGGCTGGGGCTCGACCCGGACTTGCACCTGCCGAAGGCCGGGCAGCTGATCAAGCGACTGGAGGCCGCCCGCATCCATCTTGCGTCGGTGACCGACGTGGTGCTGACCCACATGCATATGGACCACATTGGCGGGCTGCTCGTCGACGGGGTGAAGGACCAGCTGCGTCCGGACCTGCGGATCCACGTGGCGGCCGCCGAGGTCAAGTTCTGGGAGGCGCCCGATTTCTCCCGGGTCTCCATGCCGCCGGGCTTCCCGGACGCGCTTCGGGCGACCGCTAAGCGGTTCGCCAAAGAGTATCGCAGCCATTTCAGGTTGTTCGATGACGAGTACGAGGTGGCGCCGGGCGTGGTCGTCCATCGCACCGGCGGCCACACCCCCGGGCACAGCGTGATCCGCCTGGCGTCCGGCGGCGACCGGCTGATGTTTGCCGGCGACGCCGTGTTCGCGGTGGGGTTTGAGCACCCCGACTGGTTCAACGGCTTCGAACATGACCCCGAGGAGGCGGCGCGCGTTCGGATCCGTCTTTTGCGGGAGCTGGCGGAGACCGGCGAGCAGCTGGTGGCCACTCACCTGCCGTTCCCGTCCGTCGGCCGGGTGGCGGTCGACGGCGATGCCTTTCGTTGGGTGGCGGCCTTCTGGGACTATTAATCGCTTGTTGGGGGTCGTAGAGCGTGTGCTCATCGCGTGAATGAGTCCACGCTCTACTGGTTTGTTTTTTGAGCAATTCCGAACGCTAAACCACTACACATTTTCACTCGGAATTGCTCTTGTTTCTGTGCAATTCCGGACGAAAACCGCTACACACTTTTGCTGGAATTGCTTAAGTCAGATCCTGACCCGCCCATCATCCCCGCGCCCTGGAAGACCTCTTGGCCGATATTGTCAGCCTGCTATTGCCGTTCTTCGGCCTGATCCTGATCGGTTACATCGCCGCCAAGGCGACGAAGCAGCCGGCCGAAGCGCTCGGCTGGCTGAATACCTTCATCATCTATGCCGCCCTGCCCGCTCTGTTCTTCAAGCTCGTCTCGCGTACGCCGATCGAGGAGCTGACGCGGGTCGATTTCATCGTCACCGATATCGCGGCGACCTATGCGGTCTTCATCCTGCTTTTCGTCATCGGCCGCGTCGTGCGCGGCAATTCGCTGGCCGATTGCACCATCCAGTCCTTTGCCGGCGCCTATGGCAATATCGGATATATGGGGCCGGGCTTGGCACTCTTGGCGCTCGGCGAAGGCGCGGCCGTGCCGGTGGCGCTGATCATCTGCTTCGAGAACGCGCTGCATTTCATCGTGGCGCCGGCGCTGATGGCCGCGGCCGGCGACGACAAGCGTTCAACAGGCCAACTCGCCGCCGATATCGTGCGGAAGGTCGCGCTGCATCCCTTCATCCTGTCGACGGCGGTGGGCTTTGCTGTGGCCGCCTTGCACATCGACCAGCCGACGGCGTTTCAGCGCTTGGTCGACTATCTCGCCCAGGCGGCAGCTCCCTGCGCGCTCTTTGCCATGGGCGTGACGCTGGCGCTCCGGCCGCTGAAACGGATCCCGGCTGAGATCTCCTATATCGTGCCGGCGAAGCTGATCCTGCATCCGATCGCGGTTTTCATTGCGCTGACAGCGGTTGGTGGTTTCGAGCCGGTCTGGATCCAGGCGGCCGTGCTGCTTGCCTCACTGCCGACGGCGACCAATGTCTTCGTCATCGGCCAGCAATATGGCGTCTGGCAGGAGCGCGCCTCGGCGACGATCCTGATCACCACCGTGTTTTCGGTGGTGACTGTCTCGCTCTGGCTGATCGTGATCCGATCAGGCCTTCTTCCGCTTCAGCTTTTCCCGTAGCGCATCCGGAATATCGCGAAAGCCGCGGCCGGGCTCGATGCCCTCGCGCATGACGATGTTGCGCAGCGGGTGTATGGACGAGAGGATATGCAGGCCGGCGGCCCGCAGCATCTGGACGGGCAGGAAATCCGAAAGCAGCGAGCGGTTGAGGATATCGACGCTTGCCGTGCGCGTCATGATGTCGGCGCGGCGCCTGCGGTCGAAGCTTTGGCCGGCATCGGCCGGCACCGGCAATTCCGCCCTGTCGCACAGGATATCGGCAAGCGCCATGATATCGCGCAGGCTGAGGTTCAGCCCCTGCGCCCCGATCGGCGGGAAGACATGGGCGGCCTCGCCGATCAGCGCGATCCGTCCCTTGCCGAAACGATGCGCCATCATGCCGGAGAGCGGCCAGACCTGGACGCCCTCCTCGACATCAACCTTGCCGAGCATGGACTGCATTCGCGCCTCGACAAGGCTGCCCAGCTCAGCAAGCGGCAATTCCGCGCGGCTCGCCGCCTCAGCGGGATCCTGCACCCAGACGAGGCTGGAGCGGCTCCCCGACAGCGGCACCTGGGTGAAGGGGCCGTGTTTGGTGTGGAATTCGGTCGAGATATTCTGGTGCGGCAGCGAATGGGCGAAATTCAGCACCATGGCCGATTGCGGATAGGACCAGTTGCGCACGGTGATGCCTGAGGTCTCGCGCAGCTTCGAGCCGCGGCCATCGGCGCCGACGGCAAAATCGGCTGAAAGCGTCTCGCCGCCGGTCAGCGTAATCGAGACAGCCTCGGCCGATATGTCGATCGATTCGGCCATATCGCTGAAACGGGTGATATTGCCCTCGCCGGCGGCAGCTTCTTCGAGAATGCCGGTCAGCGCCCTGTTGGGGAAATTGTAGCCAAAGGCATCGAGGCCGACCTCGGCCGCACGGAAAGTCGTGGTCGGGGCGCGCAGCAGCCGATCGGTACCGTCGACGATGCGCATGCTGGTGAGAGGGGCGGCTGCGGGGCGGAGCTTTTCCCAGAGCGCCAGGCGGTCGAGGAAGCGGATCGATTGATCCATCAGCGCCGTGGTGCGCCGATCCTCCTTCGGAGCGAGGGGTGCCACCAGCGCGACATTGCGACCGCCGCGCGCCAGCGCGATTGCGGCGATCATGCCGGCGAGACCGCCACCGATCACCGCCACTTCGAATCTCTTCATGCTACCGTTCCGTCAAGGTAAAACGGCTGACCAGCCGCTTATGCGGCCGGCTTCGCCTGACGGCGCCAACTATAGCCCTTGCCGGCGTCGGCGTCACGCACCGCCGGCTGATAATGATGGGGAATGGCGGGAAGACGGTTTTCGGAAAGCCGCTTCAGCGCCGTGGCGTTGGTGACGGAAAAGCTGTCAATGCCGACGCGCAGCATCAGCGGCACCTGATCGATCAGCACGTCGCCGACGGCACGCAGCTCATTGATGTAGCCGAGGCGCTGGCGCAGCAGCGAGGCGTGGCTGAAGGCGCGGCCGTCGTTGAACGCCGGAAAGGCGACGGCGACGATTTCGAGGCGATCGAGATAGGGCTCCAGCCGGCGCACGTCGTCGGCCGGCTTGATCAGCACGCCGAGGCCGACATCGTTGCTTTCGTCGGCCCTGGCGATCAATTCGTCGAGACCGAGCAGCGGCTTCTGTTCCTCGGTCGCCTTCACCTCGTCGGTTTCGATCACCCAGGGATCGTTTTCGACAAAACCGGTTTCTCTCCAGATCTTCGTCATCATCCCCTCCTTATGCCGCTTCGGCGGCCGAGCCGTAGAGCGCAGTCTTGAACGGCTGCGGTCCGACACGGCGATAAGCGGCGAGGAAGTTCTCGGAATGATCGAGGCGCAGGCCGAGATAGGTGTCGACGATCGTCTCGATCGCGTCCGTCACCCGGTCCGGCTCGAAGCCGCGGCCGATGATTTCGCCGATCGAGGTATGTTCGTCGCCGGAGCCGCCGAGCGTGATCTGGTAGAGTTCGGCGCCCTTCTTCTCGACACCGAGCAGGCCGATATGGCCGACATGGTGATGGCCGCAGGCATTGATGCAGCCGGAGATCTTGATCTTCAGCTCGCCGATCTCGGCCTGGCGTTCGGCATCGCCGAAGCGGCGGGAGATTTCCTGCGCCAGCGGAATGGAGCGCGCATTGGCGAGCGCACAGTAGTCCAGCCCAGGACAGGCAATGATATCGGTGATCAGGCCGGCATTGGCTTCGGCAAGATTGATGGCGACGAGGCCGCGATAGACGGCTTCGAGATCGGCAAGCGCCACATGCGGCAGGATGAGGTTCTGCTCATGGCTGACGCGGATTTCGTCGAAGGCATATTCCTCGGCAAGATCGGCGATCGCATCCATCTGCGCATCCGAGGCATCGCCCGGAATGCCGCCGATCGGCTTCAGCGAGATCGTCACCATGCCGTAATCGGGGTTCTTGTGCGGCTGCACGTTCTGCTGGACCCAGCGGGAGAAACCGGAATCGGCCTTCTTCCAGCGGGCGAGGTTTTCCCAGCCTTCGGCGCGCTGGGGCAGCTCAGGCGGCGCGAAATAGGCAGCGATCGACTGGACGTCCTTTTCCGGCAGCTTGAGCTCGGTATCCTTCAGAGCGGCGAATTCGGCTTCCACCTGGCGCGTCAGCTCCTCGGTGCCGGTTTCGTGCACCAGGATCTTGATGCGGGCCTTGTATTTGTTGTCGCGGCGGCCGTGCAGATTGTACACGCGCACGATGGCCGTGGTGTAGGAAAGCAAGTCTTCTTCAGGCAGGAAGTCGCGGATCAGCTTGGCGATCATCGGCGTACGGCCCTGGCCGCCGCCGACATAGACGGCAAAGCCGATCTCGCCCTTGTCGTTCGTCTTCACATGCAGGCCGATATCATGGACCTGGATTGCGGCGCGGTCACGCTCGGCGCCGGTGACGGCGATCTTGAACTTGCGCGGCAGGAAGGAGAATTCCGGGTGGACCGACGACCACTGGCGCAGGATTTCGGCGTAAGGACGCGGATCGGCGATCTCATCGGCGGCAGCACCGGCGAAATGATCGGCGGTGACGTTTCTGATGCAGTTGCCCGAGGTCTGCAGGGCATGCATTTCGACGCTCGCGAGGTCTGCCAGCGCATCTGGAATATCCGACAGCTTCGGCCAGTTGAACTGCAGGTTCTGGCGCGTGGTGAAGTGGCCATAGCCGCGGTCATAGGTCCGGGCGATATGGGCGAGCATGCGCAGCTGGCGCGAGCTCAGCGTGCCATAGGGAATGGCGATGCGCAGCATGTAGGCGTGGAGCTGCAGGTAGACGCCGTTCATCAGGCGCAGCGGCTTGAACGCGTCCTCGGCGAGCTCGCCGGAAAGGCGGCGCTGGACCTGATCGCGAAACTGCTCGACGCGCTCGGTAACAAAGGCATGGTCAAATTCGTCGTAACGGTACATCGTCTTCCTCAGACTGCAATGAATTCGGGATCGGCAGGAGCGTAGCCCGGGGCATATTCCATGGTCGGGCCTTGTGCGCGGATGCGCTCACGAAGGCGAAGCGGCCAGAGAATGCCGTTGGTTTCCTGAACGTCGACGACGGCGACGTCAACGACCTCGTTGTCGGCATAGGATTTCTTGCCGATCGCCTCCAGCGCCGCAACGGCCTCGGCATGACGGGCAACGAGCGCCTCCTGCAACGACGTGGACCACTTGCCGTTCGCATCCAGCCAGACGGCAATGCCGTCCGTCAGCCGGTTGGCGGTCAGAACCTTGTCACCCATATTCAGCTCCTTGCAAGTTCCTCGAGCCGGGCGTTTGCGCGCACCAAGGGCTCGGACAGTTCGAAATTGGCGCCGGCGACCGCATCGCCGATGATGACCATGACGGGCCCGGTCAACTCGTCGCGGTGCTGCAGATCGGGCAGATCGGCAAGCGTGCCATGCAGCAGGCGGCGATCGGCGCGGCTGGCATTTTCGATGACGGCGACAGTGGTTTCGGCGGGGATGCCCGCCTGCATCAGCCGCTCGGCGACGGAGGCGGCAACCGTGCGGCCCATATAGACGGCGATCGTCGCGCCGGAAACGGCAAGGCTTGCCCAATCGGGCAGCACGTCGCCTGTGAGATCATGGCCGGTGGTGAAGACCAGCGAGGAGGCGACGCCGCGCAGCGTCAGCGGCAGCTCGAAATCGGCAGCGGCGGCGAAAGCCGAGGTGATGCCAGGCACGACCTCATAGGTGATACCGGCAGCACGCAGTGCGGCCATCTCTTCCCCTGCCCGGCCGTAGACCAGCGGATCGCCGGACTTCAGACGGACGACACGCTTGCCCTGGCGGCCGAGCTCGACCAGCAGGTCGTTGATTTCTTCCTGGGACTTCGAGTGGCAGCCCTTGCGCTTGCCGACAGAAAGCCGCTCGGCATCGCGGCGGCCCATATCGACGATCGCCTGCGGCACCAGCGCGTCATAGACGATGACGTCGGCTTCCATCATCACGCGCTGAGCGCGCAGCGTCAGCAGATCCTCGGCACCCGGACCGGCGCCGACCAGCCAGACGTGGCCGGCGACCTTGTCCATCGCGTGCAGCAGCCGGTCGGCGGCATGGCGGGCCTGCGGCAGGTTGCCGTTGGCGACCGCATCGGCAACGGCACCGGAAAAGAAGCGGCGCCAGAAGACCCGGCGGGAGACGCCTCTGGGAATCAGTTGTTCGACAGCCTTGCGGTAGCTCGTCGCCAGCCCGGCAAGGCGGCCGAGCGAGGGCGAAAGAAGCTGGTCGATCTGCGCACGGATCATCTGCGCCAGAACCGGCCCTGCCCCTTCGGTGCCGATCGCAACGGCGACGGGCGCGCGGTTGACCAGCGCCGGCGTGAAGAAATCGCAGTAATCGGGCTGATCGACGGCATTGGCCGGAATTCTGGCAGCGCGGGCGGCATCGACGATGCTGCGGTCATCAGCTTCATTGCCGGTTGCGGCGAAAACGAGCGCTGAACCCTCGGCCTGTTCGGCTGAGAAGGCAGCGCGCACGGTCTCGATCCGGTTGGCGATCAGGAAAGCGTGGTAATCGGCTTCCGGCCGGTCGGCATAGGCGACAATCCGCGCCTTTGTGTTCAGCAGCAGCCGCACCTTGGCGAACGCTTCGTCACCATTGCCGAAGACAGCCGTCTTCTGGCCTTCCACGCGGAAGAAGGCGGGAAATACCGAAAGCTGTTCAGTCTTGGAAGGCATCATCAATCCACTTCGAGGTTGCCGGAATATGCCCTTGATCGACAAGGGATTGAAGGAACAGAAATTCGAAAGCCCAAGCAAGCAGGTATTCTTTTGCTCGTGCTGTCAGTGATTTGAGAAAAGTCACCCGTGCGGCCAAAAAGCCGCATATTCCCCAGCCCGCTTGCTGCGGTGCAGTATAAAGCCTGTGACAAAAGACGTCCACCGGTGCTTGACGCATTTCACTCGCGCCGCCAAGGCGATAGACTGAGGAAAACTGGAGTGTCCTCATGCCTGATAAGACCATTGCCTCCCGCCTGCTTCAGGTCATGGAAGACGATATCCTGCCGCTGACGGAGCGTGGCGTTTCGCTTGGCAACAAGGTGTTCGGTGCGGCGATCTTAAGGAAATCCGATCTTTCGCTCGTCGTCGCCGAGACCAATAACGAGCTGGAAAATCCGCTCTGGCACGGCGAAGTGCATACGCTGAAGCGTTTCTACGAGCTTGGCGACAAGCCGCCGACCAAGGATCTGATCTTCCTGTCGACGCACGAACCCTGCACCATGTGCATGTCGGCGATCACCTGGGCCGGCTTCGACAATTTCTACTATTTTTTCAGCCATGAGGATTCGCGCGACGCCTTCGCCATTCCGCACGACCTGAAGATCCTGAAGGAGGTCTTCGGGCTTGAACCCGGCGGCTACCGCAGGCAAAACGCCTTCTGGAACAGCTTTGCCATCGCCGATCTTGTCGAGACCGAAGAGGCTCAGCTGAAGACCGCGCTGAAGACGCAGACCGCCGGCATCAAGGCGCGCTACGACGCGCTGTCGTCCAGCTACCAATCGTCGAAGGGCGCCAACGATATTCCCCTGAATTGAGGGCCGCTGAACTGGCCCACCGAACTGAAGCCCGCTGAACCGAGGCAACATGGAACCTTCCAAAGACATTTCGCGGCTGATCGAGATCATGGCGGCGCTGCGCCATCCCGAAACCGGCTGCCCCTGGGACATCGTGCAGAACTTCGAGACGATCAAGCCCTATACGATCGAGGAGGCCTATGAGGTCTCCGATGCGATCGAGCGCGGCGATATGGACGATCTCTGCGACGAGCTGGGCGACCTGCTGCTGCAGGTGGTCTTTCACGCCCGCATGGCCGAGGAGGCCGGCGAATTTTCCTTCGGCGACGTGGTCAACGCCATCACCGCCAAGATGATCCGCCGCCACCCGCACGTCTTTGCCCGCTCGGCGGCGGATACACCGGACGCGGTGAAGATACAATGGGACGAGATCAAGCAGGCGGAGAAACGCGAGCGCGCCGAGCGGCGGTCACGGCGCGGCATCACCGAGGACTTCAACAGCGGCTTCCTCGGCTCCGTGCAGCGCAGCTTCCCGGCCTTGACGGAAGCCCTGAAGCTGCAGGAACGCGCAGCCAAGGTCGGCTTCGATTGGTCAGCGCCGGAGCCGATCCTCGACAAGATCGAGGAGGAGATCGGCGAATTGCGGGCAGCCCTTCGCGAAGGCGATCAGGCAAAGGTCAGCGACGAACTCGGCGACCTGATCTTCGCGGTCGTTAATATCGGCCGGCATGTCAAGGCGGATCCGGAACAGGCAGTGCGCGGTACGAATACGAAATTCCGTCGTCGGTTCAGCCATATAGAACAGGTTCTTGAAGCAGAAGGCGAGACGCTGAAAGACGCGACGCTGGAGCGGATGGAGGAAATCTGGCAGGCGGCGAAGGCGATCGAGCGGGCTGTGACGTCGGGGGCTGAGTGAGTTATCGCCTGTCCGGTTCGTGCAGATGGCTGCCCCTCACCCTAACCCTCTCCCCGTAAACGGGTAGAGGGGACGTGCCATACCAGAAATGCGCGGGAGCCGAGACATTGCGGCTTGTCCCTTCGCCCCGTTTACGGGGAGAAGGTGGCGGCAGCCGGATGAGGGGCTGGTCTCGCCGACCTTACCGCTCCCAATCTTCCTTTGAAGACTTCTGGCCGTTGCCGATGCGGCGTTCGAGTTCGGTTGCCTCGGTTTCGGAGAGGCGCAGATCGAGGGTGATTGTGCCGTCCTCATTGTCCTCGCGGCCGTCGACGATCGCGTGGTCGTAAAGCCAAGGCAGCAGCGCCAGCTTGTCGACCGGAAGGCGGATCGTTGCCACGGTCATTACGCCGGACAGCCTGCGGCTGATCTCTTCCATCAGCGTATCGACGCCCTCGCCGCTGACGGCGGAAACCGCCACCACGTTGCTGGCGCCGGCCGATTTCTGCACCATGGTGTCGTGCACCTCGGGCTCCAGCCGGTCGATCTTGTTCCAGACCTCGATCAGACGCTTTTCGGCTTCGGCCTCGTCGATGCCGAGATCGTTCAGGATGCGCATCACGTCGGAGCTCTGCGCCTGGTTGTCGGCATCGGACATATCGCGGACATGCAGGATGAGATCGGCTTCCAGCACCTCTTCCAGCGTCGCCCGGAAGGCGGCGACCAGATGGGTCGGCAGGTCGGAGATGAAGCCGACGGTGTCGGACAGGATGACGGTGCGGCCGTGCGGCAGTTTCATGCGCCGAAGCGTCGGGTCGAGCGTGGCAAAGAGCATGTCTTCAGCCAGCACGCCGGCGCCGGTGATACGGTTGAACAGCGTCGACTTGCCGGCATTGGTGTAGCCGACCAGCGCCACGATCGGATGCGGCACCTTGCGGCGCTTGGCGCGGTGGAGCTGGCGGGTGCGCACGACCTGCTCCAGCTCGCGTTCAAGCTTGATGATGCGGTCCTGCAGCATCCGCCGGTCGGCTTCGATCTGGGTTTCGCCGGGGCCGCCCATGAAGCCGCCGCCGCCGCGCTGGCGTTCAAGGTGGGTCCAGCTTCGCACCAGACGGCCCTTCTGATAATTCAGATGGGCGAGATCGACCTGCAGCGTGCCTTCCTTGGTGGAGGCGCGGCGGCCGAAGATTTCGAGGATGAGGCCCGTCCGGTCGATGACCTTGGCGTTCCATACCTTTTCGAGGTTGCGCTGCTGCACCGGCGTCAACGGATGATCGACGATGACGAGCCCGGAATCGCGCTCGTCGAGCAGCGCCTTGATCTCCTCGATCTTGCCGGTGCCGAGCAGTGTGGCCGGTCTCGGATCGTTGACCGGGACGATAGAGCCGTTGACGACATCGAGGTCGATCGCCTGGGCAAGGCCCGTCGCCTCTTCGAGCCGGCTTTCCGGTGTGCGGGTCGAGGCCGATTCGCCCTGGCCGCCGCGACTGCGCGATTTCAGAACCGGCACGACGACAGTCGCGCGCATGTCGTCCCTGTGCTTGGCGGCCTCAGGGATGATCGAATCGTTCTTGGTATCGCGTGTCGAAATGACGGCTGATCCTGTTAGGACGCTGCTTCTTCGCTCTCGAACATCTGCATGGGCTGGCCCGGCATGATCGTCGAGATCGCATGCTTATACACGAGCTGCGAATGGCCGTCACGGCGAAGAAGAACACAGAAATTGTCAAAAGACGTAACAACGCCCGTGAGTTTCACGCCGTTGATCAGAAAGATTGTCAGGGAAATCTTTTGCTTGCGAACAGTATTGAGAAATAAGTCCTGAAGATTCTGAGAACGTTCCGCCATCGCGCCGCTTCTTTCTTTATTGCCGACCTGATCTGGCCGGTAGAATATCAATCAACCTCACCATGCAAAGACCGGTGGCATCCTCATTCCACCTGTCCAGCAAATCTTGGTATCAAATCGCAATCTTTTCCGCAACGTCGAAAAAGGCCTCGCGGACTTTCTGCGAAACGCTGCCCGGATGGCCGTTGGCAATGGCCTGGCCATCGACGGAAACGACCGGAAAACAAATGCTTGTGGCTGCAGTGAGGAAGACCTCGCGGGCTGCGAGCATCTCCGAAACGGAGAAGTTCCGCTCGGCGATCGTCAACCCCAGCTTGGCTCCGACATCGATCAGAGTGGTGCGGGTAATGCCGCGCAGAATGCCGTGTTCGGCCGGGCGTGTGACCAGCGTTCCGTCCGGATCAACGATCCAGACATTGGTCGCCGCCCCTTCCTTCACCATGCCGTCGCCGTCGACATAGATCGCTTCCTGGGCGCCGGCCTCCTTGGCCTGCTGGCGGGCCATGGCATTCGGCAGCAGGCCGACGGACTTGATATCGACGCGGTCCCAGCGATTGTCGACAAGGGTGATAGCCTTGATGCCGTTGGCGTTCTTGGCGGCGATGATCCTGGCATCGGTGCTCTTGGCGGTGATCACGAGTGAGGGCGGCGTTCCCTCGGCCGGAAAGACGTGATCGCGGCGGGCGACGCCGCGTGTCACCTGCATGTAGAAAAGCCCGTTGCGGACATGGTTGCGGCGCAGCGTCTCGCGAATGACCTGCGTCAGCGCCGCCCGGCCCATCGGCCAGGCGATGCGCAACTCACTAAGCGAACGGTCGAGACGGTTCAGATGGCGCGTGAGGTCGACGATATAGCCGTGGCGCACTTCGCAGACCTCGTAGACGCCATCGGCAAACTGGTAGCCGCGATCCTCGATATGCACGCTGGCATCGGAATGCTTGACGTAACGGCCATTCACATAGGCAATTCTCGGCATGGGAAACCTGGTCTTCCGGGAAGCAATATAGGCGGCGGCGCGGGGTCGGCCGCGCCGGAAACGATCAGACGCCGAGCGACTTCAGCTTGCGGTGCAGCGCCGAACGCTCCATGCCGACGAATTCCGCGGTGCGCGAGATATTGCCGCCGAAGCGGTTGATCTGGGCGATCAGATAGTCCTTCTCGAACATCTCGCGGGCTTCGCGCAGCGGCAACGTCATGATGTGATAGTCGTTCTTGGCGGACACCTTCGGCAGCATGTCGCCGAGATCGGTCGGCAGCATGTCGGCGGTGATCGGCGCATCCGGGCCGTCGGTGCGGGCAAGGATCATCAGCCGCTCGATATTGTTGCGCAGCTGACGGATGTTGCCGGGCCAATCATGCGCCTGCAGCACGGCCATGGCGTCGTCGCCGATGCGGCGCGGACGGATGCCGGCCTGCTCGGAAATCTGGCGCATCAGCTGGTCGACAAGGAAGGGAATGTCCTCGCGCCGTTCGGCAAGTGCGGGCACACGCACCGGCACGACGGCAAGGCGATGGTAGAGATCCTCGCGGAACCAGCCCTCGGCGATGCGGCTCTCGAGATTATAGGCCGTCGAGGAGATGATGCGAACATCGACCTTGACACGCTTGGAACCGCCGACCCGCTCGAACTGCTGGTCGACCAGGACGCGGAGGATCTTGTTCTGCGTCTCGCGCGGCATTTCGCCGACTTCGTCGAGATAGAGGATGCCGCGATGGGCTTCCTCGAGCGCGCCGATCTTGCGCGCCTGGCCGGGCGTGCCCTCGGTGCCGAACAGCGCCACTTCCATGCGTTCGGGCGTGATGTTGGCGGCGTTGATCGCAACGAAGGGGCCGTTGGCGCGAGCCGACTTCTTGTGGATCATCCGCGCCACCAGCTCCTTGCCGGAGCCCGACGCGCCGAGGATCATGATGCGGCTGTTGGTCGGTGCAACCTTCTCGATCGTCTGGCGCAGCTGCGAAACGGCAACCGATGTGCCGATCAGCTCCAGCGCGTCCCCGGTGCGGCGCTTCAGATCTGAGACCTCGCGCTTCAGCTTCGAATTCTCCAGCGCGCGTTCGGCGATCAGGATCAGCCGGTCGGCCTTGAAGGGCTTTTCGATGAAATCGAAGGCGCCGCGCTTGATCGCCGAGACGGCGGTCTCGATGTTGCCATGGCCTGATATCATCACGACGGGCAATTCCGGATGGCGGGTCCTGATCTCGTCGAGCAGTGACAGACCATCGAGCTTGCTGCCCTGCATCCAGATATCGAGGAAGATCAGCCGCGGCACGCGATCGGAAATCGCCGCCAGTGCGCTGTCGCTGTCGTGGGCCGTGCGCGTCTCGTGCCCTTCATCCGAGAGAATGCCGGAAACGATCTCGCGAATATCGTGCTCATCGTCGACGACGAGAATATCAGAGGCCATAAACGCTTTCCTTGTCATTGGCTGCGGGGGCAGAAGACGTCGGATCCAGGCGTGGCAGATGCACGCGGATCATGGCTCCTCTTCCCCGGTCAAAATCGGCGGGCGCATCATGCAGCTCGAGCTGCCCGCCATGTTCCTCGATGATCTTCTTGACGATGGCGAGGCCGAGGCCGGTGCCCTTCTCGCGCATCGTCATATAGGGTTCCAGAATGCTGTGGCGGTTCTCCACCGGCAGGCCGCGGCCATTGTCGATCACGTCGACGGTGAAGCGGTCGCGGCCGGTATCGAGTGCGGCGCGGACGAGAATCTTGCGTTCGTCCCGCTCGTCGCTCGGAACGGCCTCGATCGATTCGACGGCATTCTTGATGAGATTTCCGAAGGCCTGGCCGAGCATGCGGCTGTCGAACAGGCCCTCCAGCGGCTGGTCGCCGAAATCCTGCTCGAAGGTGACGTGATGGTTGCCCATCTCACGCAGGAAGATCGCGTCGCGCAGGATATTGCGCAGGTCGCTCGGCTCCTTGGTCGGCTTCGGCATGCGGGCAAAGGCGGAGAATTCGTCGACCATGCGGCCGATATCGCCGACTTGGCGGATGATGGTATCCGTGCACTGGTCGAAGACGGTCCGGTCACCCGGGTCGATCTGCTTGCCGTAGCGGCGCTGGATGCGCTCGGCGGAAAGCTGGATCGGCGTCAGCGGGTTCTTGATCTCATGGGCGATGCGCCTTGCCACGTCGCCCCAGGCGGTCGAGCGCTGGGCGATGACGAGATCGGTGATGTCGTCGAGCGTGATCACGTAGGATTCGCTCATGTCGCGCACTTCCTCGCGGGTAACCTGCACGCTCAGCGTCCTCACCGTACCGCCGCGCACGAGGGCGATCTGCTTGCGGAAATCGCCGCGATAACGCACCGCCGCCTCGGTCAGCACGTGATCGACCTCTGGCGCGATGTCGACCAGCTGCTTTCCGAGCATCTCGTCGGCCGACAGCGACATCAGCGTTTCGGCCGAACTATTGACGATGGCGATGCGGCGGTCCTGCTCGACGCCGATGACGGCGGCGGTGACGCCCGACAGCACCGCCTCGATGAAGCGACGGCGGTCATCGACCTCGTCCTTGGCCTCGAGGATCTCGTCGCGCTGGGTGCGGATTTCCGAGATCATCTTGTTGAAGGTGCGCGAGAGATTGGCGACGTCGCCATCGACGGCATGCACCGGCACGACGATATCCATATTGCCCGATGCAACGCTGTCGGCGGCGGTGATCAGCAGGCGGATCGGCCGGACGATGCGGTCGGCGACGGCGATTGCGGTCCAGATCGCCGCCAGGAGCACGATCAGCGCGAAGCCGATATAGAGCACGGCAAAGGCGACCTGCAGCGAGAAGCGGTTGGCCTCCATCGAGCGGTATTCGGTGGCGTTCTCCTCCATCATCCGCATGGCGCCCATGACCTTGGGATCAACGGCGCGCACCGTATAGAGGAAGGTGCCCTGGATGGCGTCGAGCTTGATGATGGCGCCGACGAGATTGGTAACGCCGGGCGGGATCAGCGTCGGCTGGCCGGCGGCGGCCTTTTCCAATGCGTCCTGCGGAATGGCCGGCAGCGGCTTTTCGGTGGCGATATCGGCCTGGACGATCACCGAGCCGTCGCGCTCCACGAGGAAGGCGCCGAGCAGGCCGCGCCCCCTCGCCTGGCGGGTCATCAGGTCGGCAAAACCCGTCCTGTCGAGGCTGTAGAGCGCGCGGTTGCGCTCCAGGTCGTTGGCCATGGAGACCGTCTGCCCCTGCAGGTAGCTGGCATTCTCCATCATATAAGCCTGGCCGATATTGCGCGACGAGCTGACGATCGACTGGGTGCGCAGGGCAAACCAGCGGTCAAGACCGGCATTCAGCGTGATGCTGGCAAAGATGGCGACGAGGATCGCCGGCGTGATCGCCACGATCGAAAAGAGCACGACGATGCGGATATGCAGGCGGGCTGCCGCACGGCCGCGGGTGCGCGCCTTGAGCAGCCTTGCCACCTCGCGGCCGATCAAGGCGAGCAGCGTCAGGACAAAGAAGGAATTGACGATCACCGAGGTGATGACGACATGCGAGGTCGGGGCGATCGGCGTCAGACCGAGCAGCACGAACAACGTCGCCGTGGCGCAGAGAAGCGCGCCGCCGGCGAGCACGAGGCCGGGCACGGCAAAAAGGGCGCGGCGGTCGGTCACCGTCGTCACCGTCTCGCCCGCCGCCGCCGGCGATACCCCATCCTGCGTCATTCGGCCTCTCTTCAGGCGGCACCCGCCGCCCTCGCCATCCGATCGAAAACCAAGCAACGCCGGCTTAAAAAAGCCAGCGCCGTAACGACTCGATCGGGAGCGAATGTCCAAAACCCTTGCGTGACCTTTAAGCAACGCATTGTGGCGAAAATGCAACGCGTGTCGTCACATTGTCAAGCCGTGCTTCCCTCGGCGAGCCTTAATCTGACCCGTCGAGGGAAGTTGTTTCACCTGAAGCGCGTCGCAATCTTTCAGATCGCTCCTCGCGCTTTAGGTCTTTGTTTTTACGCATGTCGTTATCGCGCGACATGCTTTAGAAGCGACGTGGTCCTTCCGGTTTATTTCCGACGATCGTGTCGATCCGGTCCAGCACGTCAGACGTCATCTTCTCTCGGTGTGAGAGGGCTGCGAGATTGTCCTGCAGCTGGCTGGCGCGCGACGCTCCAAGAATGACGGTCGAGACGTTGCGGTTGGCGAGGCACCACAAAAGGGCGAGATGCGTGATCGATATCCCGATCTCGTCCGCCAGCTTTGCAAGCTCGCCGACTTGTTTGAGCTGGGCGCGGCCGGCATCGCTGGACCATTTTTCCTTCAGCCATTCATAGCCCGGCAGGTTCATACGGCTGTCGGCCGGCACGCCGTCATTGTATTTGCCGGTCAGGACGCCCGAGGCGAGCGGTGACCAGATCGTGGTGCCAAGGCCGATCAGGTCATACAGCGGCAGATAGTCAGACTCGACCTTCTGGCGTTCGAAGATGTTGTACTGCGGCTGCTCCATGGTCGGCGGCGTGATGCGCAGGTCGCGGGCAACGGCGTAGGCTTCCGTCAACTGCTGCGCCGACCATTCCGACGTGCCCCAATAGAGCACCTTGCCCTGGGCGACGAGATCGTGCATCGCCCGGACCGTTTCCTCGATCGGCGTGTCGATATCCGGGCGGTGGCAGAAGTAAAGGTCGAGGTAGTCGACCTGAAGCCGCTTGAGTGCTGCGTGGCAGGCGTCGGTCACATGCTTGCGCGACAGGCCGCGCTGCGTCGGCTTCTGGCCTCCCCAGAAGACCTTGCTGGAGACGACGAAGCTGTCACGACTCCAGCCGAGCCTGCTGAGCGCCTCGCCCATCACGATCTCGGATTTGCCGCTTTCATATCCTTCGGCATTGTCGAAGAAGTTCACCCCGTTGTCATAGGCAAGCTTCATGAGGTCGACGGCGTCGCCTCCATTGACCTGCTTGCCGAACGTCACCCATGAGCCGAAGGAGAACTCGCTCACTTTCAGGCCCGACTTTCCCAAACGTCGATATTCCATCATGCAACTCCCGCAAATTATGAATATGTACCGGCCTGTCACCGGGGTCGGCGTCGCCCGATTGATCGACGACCGATTCGCGTAATCTATGGCATGCGCAACGATATGCGAGGCTCAGCCCGCCAAGTTCACCGGCATAGAACAAGATGTCGCAGTTCCCGTCAGCCCCCGACCGTAAAGAAAATGGGCGCTCCACGACATCAGTCGGAGCGCCCGTGGCATGCGATCGACGACGTTTGCGGCGGAGGTCGACGGCAGCAACGGCAGAATGATGAGATTCGGAACGGATAGGCAACATGCGATTGGAATCTGCGACATTATCGACCGCTGATTGATCCTGTCGTCCACCGGATATCCACAGCTTATCCACAGGCACGGCGACGACGACCGCAGCAACTTCAATGACATTCGCCTGGCGTCAAATCACTCCTCACAAATGCTTATGTGACTGTTGAATGACACCGCATTTTTGTTTGTCTGCTTGGATATAAACCGCGACTTCGCTCAGATAGGCTCACCTCTCCTCCCGACCGTGGCGGCGGACGCCGGGAGGGGTGGGCGGTGGGCAAACATGAGGGCCCGCCGCCTTCTTTTCATCGCGCCCCGAGCAAGCTCAGGCGATGCGGGAACTCCTGTAGACCGAGACGCCAAGTTCCCTGATCTTCTTGCGCAAGGTGTTGCGGTTGAGACCGAGAAGATCGGCCGCCTTGATCTGGTTCTTAACGGCCGTACGTCATCCGCTCGCGCCTCGACAAAAGCTGGTTCAATGCGGCCGGAGGCAGAAAAGCCCTCCATCCGCATTGACGTGCCGCGCCACGCGACGTGCAACTTGGCTTACTGTGCGTGTTGCTTGCGCATGGCCTCGGCGATTTGTGCCTTGACTGCGTCTATTCCGAAGCTTGCGCCCTTCTGCATCGGCGGAAATTCAATGGCAGTCTTCGCCAGCTCTTCAACTTTTTGCTGAACGAGGACGAAACGCCAGAATTCGAACTTGTACCATTCAAAGTATTCTTGTGAACCAACGTTACCCTTGAAAAAGGCCGTACGCTCGAACGGATCAAGGCGCAGGTTTACAACGGTCGGCACGTCCAATTTCACCGTGCTGCCTATCCAACCGTCCGGCTGCTCCATGAACGTGTATTTATAGTCATCAATCCGGGCCGCCCCGAGCACGCTTTCGGCGAAATACCAGATTTCATGACGGTTCGACGGGCCAGTTCCGGTGATCATGCTGGTCTGATCATAGCCGTCCAGGTGAACCTTGTAGGTCTGGCCATTGAGTTCCTTCCCCGCTTTCAACTCGACGGCGATATTGGTGCTTCCAGCGGCGGCCGCAAGGGTGGGGAACCAGTCGAGGCCGGACATCAGCCCATTGCAAATCGAACCGGTAGGAACGTGCCCCGGCCAGCGGACCATTGCGGGGGCGCGGAAGCCGCCTTCGTATGTCGTGCCTTTTCCGCCGAAAAATGGTGTCTGACCACCATCCGGCCAGGTGAAGTTTTCGGTGCCATTGTCAGTCGTGAACACGACGATCGTATTCTCATCGTCGCCCATTTCTTTCAGTTTCTGCATGGTATCGCCAACAATGTCGTCAAGCTGCGCCATCCCTGCTTCATGGATGGTCCAACCATTCGCGGAATTACGCATCTTCTCGTACTTTTCCGATAGATGAGTAACAATGTGCATCCGTGTCGGGTTGAGCCAAAGGAAGAACGGCTTGCCATCGGCCTTGGCCCTGTCGATAAACTTGAAGGAAAGATCGCGAATCTCGTCGTCGACCGTCTTCATCCTTTCCGGATAGAGCGTGCCAGCATCTTCAATCTTTTGTTTGCCGACCTTGCCCCATCGCGGCATTTCCGTGGGGTCATCGGTTTCCGTGGCCCAGGAATGGACCATGTTGCGCGGGCCGACTACGTTCAGCAGTTCCTGCGGATAGCCCGGATGCGCGGGGTCTTCCATCGCATCAAGATGATAAAGATAGCCGAAAAACTCATCGAAGCCATGAACCGTTGGCAGAAACTCGTTGAGATCGCCAAGATGGTTCTTGCCGAACTGTCCCGTGGCGTAGCCCAGAGACCTCAGCACGGTGGCAATGGTTGGCGCCGCAGCAGGAAGGCCGATGGGCGAGCCTGCCTGGCCAACCGTGGTCATGCCAGTTCGAACCGGAAGCTCGCCGGTGATGAAGTTCGCTCGCCCTGCGGTGCAGCTCGCCTCGGCGTAGTAGTCGGTAAAGAGCATCCCCTCTGCCGCAAGCCTGTCGAGATGTGGGGTACGACCGGCCATCATGCCGCGATTGTAAGCGCCGATATTCCAGATGCCGACATCATCGGCCATGATGACTACTATGTTGGGTTTTTTGCCCGTGGCTTGAGCCATTGCATTCCGGCTCATGGTGGTGCTCGCAGCCGTGCCAATCGCCGACATGGCGAGCAAAGATCCGCCGGTTAGCAAGATATCCCGCCTCGTTGGAGTCGCGTTCTCTGTCATGCCCATTTCTCCCTTTTTTGGTCAGGCGAAGCAAAGCTCAACACTGCAACGGATGCTGAATACGGTCCGACCGAGGTTCTCGAATGCTCTTGAGATAGCCGAGCGAAAGTGCATGCCGCGTTGAGAATAACAGGGCCTGTCGGCTTGCCTGGACGCGTACATAAGGCATAACAAATATAAGGAGAGCAAGTATCTTACGGTAACCTACAGGCGAAACCGCCGATAGGCAGGAACCAATGTCCGGGCGACAGTCGTCCAGAAACACCGATAGCGTGAAGGCGACATCGCCCATATCGGAAATCGGTAGCTTGGCTTGTCGGGGTCGCCCCCGACGCGGCGAACTCAGTCATGGCGCAGGCCCTGCGAGGCCCGCGCCTGACGCTGACTAGATTTGCGGCGGCCCAACCTTGACCGTCAGTTTGTCCAGCGTACCCGTGAACCGGAACGGCACCTGGTAGTCGCTGTCGTCGACAGGACTGCGGGTATCCACCCCCACGTCGAAGGACTCGTCGACCGTCACCAGAAACGGGATGGTATGCGGGATCGACTGCTCGGCCACCATCGTGCCATCGACGCTGAGCACACCCTTGCCGCCCTTCCCGTAACCGGGTCCCTCGTAGGTAAAGTCGAAGACGACGCTGTGTTTGCCTGCTGTCAGCGCGGTCTCGCCGGCCCACCGGAAGCGCTCCAGTCCAAGCAGGTTATAGGTGAAGACCGGCTTGCCCTTGAGGAGATAGAGGCCGTAGCCGCCGAAGCGGCCTCCAAGCGTCGCAAGCATTCCGTCTCCGCCGCCCTGCGGGACGTCGACTTCGGCGGTGATCGTGTAGGAGCGGGCCAGCGGATCGGGCGCCGAGGCCGGTGGCAGGCCCGAGAGTTCGCCTGAGTAGACGAACTCGGTTCGGCCAGCGGTGGCGCTTGGCCGCGGCGCGGTGGCACGCGAGATGACGGAGTTATCAAGCGGCAACACCTGGTATTTCGCGGCCTCCACGAGGAAGAGCTGCTGCATATCGCGCAGTTTGTCCGGCTCCTTGGCGGCGAGATCGTTGAACTGCGAGTAGTCCTCGGTCAGGTTGTAGAGTTCCCACTGATAGCCATCGACCACATCGGGCAGTTTGCCGAGTCCCATCAGCCAGGGCGCGGCGGGTGGGGTCGTGGAGGCGATCCAGCCCTCGTGGTAGATCGCGCGATTGCCGAACATCTCGAAATACTGTGTCGTGCGTGCAGAGGGGACGTCCTTGGCGCCCTTGGACCAGGTATAGGCCATGCTGACGCCTTCGATCGGCTTTTGGGCGATGCCGTTCACCGTGAGCGGCGCCTGGATGCCGGTGGCTTCGAGGATCGTCGGCACGATGTCGATCACATGGTGGAACTGGCTGCGGATGCCGCCCTTGTCGGTGATGTGACCCGGCCAAGACATCGCCATGCCCTGTCGGGTGCCGCCGAAGTGGGAGGCGACCTGCTTGGTCCATTTGAACGGCGTGTCGAAAGCCCAGGACCAGGCGACTGACATATGTGGCTCCGTCGTCGGGTCGCCCCAGGCGTCGTAGAATTTCAGCTGGTCGGCGACCGGCATGCTGATGGCCTGGATCGCGGCCAGGTCGAAGGCCGTGCCGATGGCCGTACCTTCGGCGCTGGTGCCGTTATCGCCCTCGATATATATGATCAGGGTATCGTCGAGCTTGCCCTGCTTGCGAACCTCATCGACCACCCGGCCGATCTCGAAGTCGGCATAGGCGACAAAGGCGGCGTAGACCTCCGCCTGACGGGCGAACATCTTCTTGTCGTCTGCCGATAGCGTATCCCATTTCGGAAGGTCATCCGGCCACGGCGTCAGCTGGGTATTCTCCGGAACCACGCCGAGCCGTTTCTGGTTGGCGAGAATCTCGTCCCGCATGGCGTTCCAGCCGCCATCGAACTTGCCTTTGAACTTCTCGATCCACTCCTTCGTCGGATGGTGCGGGGCATGGGTTGCGCCGGGAACATAGTACATGAAGAACGGCTTGTCCGGCGTCGCGGCATTCACCTTGCGCAGATAGTCGATGGCGTCATCGGCCATGCCGGTGACCAGATTGTAGTCGGGCTTGTCGAGCCACGGGTAGATCTGGTCGTGGTTGCGGAACAGCCAGGGCGTCCACTGGTTGGATTCGCCGCCCTGGAAGCCATAGAAATAGTCGAAGCCCATGCCGGAGGGCCACTGGTCGAACGGTCCCGAGGCGGATAGCGCGTAGGTCGGGGTATTGTGGTTCTTGCCGAGCCATGAGGTGGCATAACCGTGATCCCTGAGTATCGAACCGATCGTGCCGTTGTTCGGGCCAATAATCGCATCATAGCCGGGATAGCCGGTGGATTGCTCGGCGATCACCCCGAAGCCCGCCGAATGGTGGTTTCGCCCGGTGATGAGAGCGGCGCGCGTGGGCGAGCACAGCGCGGTGGAGTGGAACTGCGTGAAGCGCAGTCCATTGGCTGCGATCTGATCGAGCGTCGGTGTCGGGATAACGCCGCCGAAGGTGCTGGAGACGCCATAGCCGGCGTCGTCGGTCATGATCAGCAGTATATTCGGCGCGCCCTTCGGCGGCACCACCTTGGGTGGCCACCACGGAGTCGAGTCCTTGGCGTCCAGGTTGATGGTTCCGCCGAACGCCGGAGGTGCTGCCGGCAGCGACTGGCCGTTGATCGTCGACGTAGCGCTGGGTGAACCGGTTGCTCCGGTGAGATCCTGGGCGGCGGCGGGAAATGCTGAAAAACAACTGGCGGCGAGAACGGCTAGATAAACGCGCGTATTCATTGTTGATTGCTCCCTTTTGGACCCAAGGTAGAAAGGCAGAGCGAGCAATACTTTCCCGCTCTCAATGATGCTCGCATGCGCCGGCGAGAGTCAGATCGGCTGACATAGCCATCAGCTTAGCGATGACATTGCAGAGAGTGGCAGATTGCTACCAACGCGTCGCGTATATTACTGTAACCTACTATAAGAACTGCGGCTCCGAGGGGTAGTTATATAGGTGAATGGGCGGGGCACGCACCCGTATGTGAACGGCAATAACCTGCGGGAATGACAAAATGACATCCGACGTGCGCGCGACCGACGACGCGGGATTTTCAGGCCTGGTCTGGGTGGCCGGACGAACCTTCACCATGGGATCGAACGAGCATTATCCGGAGGAAGCGCCTGCTCATCCGGTAGCCGTCGACGGCTTCTGGATCGACGCCACCCCCGTCACCAACCGCCAGTTCGCTTCGTTCGTCAAAGCCACCGGACATGTGACCGTCGCCGAAAGGGCACCCCGTGCCGCCGACTATCCTGGAGCGCTTCCTAAAATGCTGCGAGCCGGATCTCTGGTGTTCACGCCGCCAAAAGCCATAGTCGGCCCCGACATTACCCAGTGGTGGTCGTTCAAGTTCGGCGCGGACTGGCGACACCCTTACGGCGGCCGCACCGACATCCGCGGCAAGCTCGATCATCCCGTCGTCCATGTCGCCTATAGCGACGCCATGGCCTATGCGCTCTGGGCGGAAAAAGATCTGCCGACCGAGGCAGAGTGGGAACTGGCGGCGTGCGGCGGCCTTGATGATGCGGAATTTGCCTGGGGCGACGAGTTGAACCCGGAAGGAAAGCTCATGGCCAACACTTGGCAGGGCACCTTCCCTACGCTGAGCACAAAGCCAGCCGGTGCGGACAGAACGTCCCCGGTCGGATCCTTTCCATCAAACGGCTACGGCATCTACGACATGATCGGCAATGTCTGGGAATGGACCTCTGACTTCTGGTCGACACGCCATCCCGAGCCTGCCAGCCATTCATGCTGCATCCCCAGCAATCCCCGCGGAGGCGACGCCGACGCCAGCTATGATCCGCGGCTGCCTGACATCAGGATCCCGCGGCGCGTGCTCAAGGGCGGATCCCACCTCTGCGCGCCGAACTACTGCAAGCGCTATCGTCCCGCCGCCAGACATGCAGAGCCTGAGGACACGTCCACAAGTCATGTCGGCTTCAGATGTGTCAAGCGCGTGTGAGGCGGCGTCATGGTCACATGTCGCGTCGGCGGAACAAAAGCCACCGATTGTGACAAGACCTTTCATGACATATCCTTCGTGGTCCGCAGGTTATGGGCGTACTCCCGTCGATTGCGGTTAGCAGCGGCAGCGCGAAACTGGAGTTCAAGCGTGTCGGACATGCTCTGAACGGCGAATTCCGCTTTCGTTCCCGTTCCTTACTGTAAACTACGTTGCTTCCGCCCTATTCCGGATCATCATGCACCACTTATAACGCGATGCGGCCGCCGGACTTGCAGAGGCCGCCTTGGAGGTAGGATGGATGGATTACGACACACGGTTCGCCAAGCGCATCTTTCCAGCCAGCGCCAAAACCATCGATACATTGGCCGCCCGTGACGATAACTTCCGTGAACTCTGTGCCGACTTCTCCGTTGCAGATGAATTGCGGAGAAAATGGGAAACATCCTCCGCCGCAGAGCGAAATGAGCGCCACGCGGAATGCGTCGAACTCGTGGAAACGCTGCGCAGCGAGATCGAAGCCGCTCTGGAAAGCGCCAGTGTGATCGTGATCAAGCTTCTCCCTCGCCGTTGAGGACCAGACTCCGGCATCAAAGACGGTTACTTCTGATCGGTCAGATAGATGGTCTTCCAGTCGTCCTTCATGTTGACAACCGTCCACCCCTGAGCCTGTGCTTCGTCCAGGCCCTTGTCGAGCTGGCCGATGCTGGACTTCCTGTCATAGGCAAATTCGCGCTTGGCGTCGGTGTGATGCACATAGAGGCAGAAGCGTGCACCAGGACCGCTACACGTCCATTGAAGCATCTGCAGGTCGCCGTCGGAATTGCCAAATGCAGCGATGGGTCGGCGACCGATGAAAGTCTGGATGGCGATCGGTTTGGCCTCCTTGTCGTCATAGAAAAACAGTTCGGGCTGCTTCACAAGGGCGGGCTTTCCGTCGCGCAGCTCGAACTGCAGCTTGCCGCTGCTGCCGATCACCTGTTCGGGTGGAATGCCATAGGTCTTGTCGGCGAAGGTGCGCATGAATTCGTTGCCGCCACCGGAAACGATGAAGGTCTTGAAGCCGTTGGCACGCAAATAGTCGAGAAGCTCCACCATCGGCTGATACGCCATCTCGGTGAACAGCTTGTCCGTCTTGGGGTTCCTGGCTGTAGCAAGCCATTCCTTGACGACCGTTGCGTATTCGTCGGTCGTCAGACCCGCCTGCGTCTCTCCGACGATTGCAAGCAGCGCCGGAGCGCCGCCCGCAAGCGCACTCTTCAGATCGCCTTTCAATACGGACGCGAAAGGTTCCTTCGTCTTCCATTCCGGATGCTCGGGTGCGAGAACCTTGACCTGCTCCAGCGCAAAGAAAAGCTGGAAATAGAGCGGCTGCTCGGCCCAGAGCGTCCCATCATTGTCAAAGGTGGCGATGCGCTCTGCGGGCGGGACGAATTCCGGCGAGCCTTCCTTGGTCACCTTGGCGACGAAGTCGAGGATCGATTGTCTGGCCTTGCCATCGTTCCAGGATGGCAGCGTCTCCGCCGCCTGGACGATCGTGGCCGCGAAAAATGTGGTGCTGACCAACACCGCCGTGAGATAGGCCTGCTTTGGATTGGTGTTCATGATGAACCCTCTGTCGGAAACATGGACCGGCAGGCGAAGCGATGTCCGGCCCAGACCAGCGCCCGTCCGCAACAATATTCGCTCCAAGAGAGCTTTGCGCGTATCATACCGTAGTATCTGTCAGTCCGACGCCGCGGCAGCGGGACGATCACCCGTTCGGCCGTCGGTCGGAAATCGGGTCCGCAACGCGGTCTCCAATGTGACCGTTGGAGCGAACGCGGATCAACAGTGCATACTGTATGTTACTGGCGCGCACGCGATATGCGCCATACCCTCCCCAAATAAAACGGTCCACATCACGCGGAACCGGTGTCGACGATAACGACTACCAGGCACCATTCGCCTTCGACGGCAAGCTGAGCAGCTTGAAGACGGAACTTCAGCCGCGACCTTGGGGCAAGAGGTCCAGCGCAGAGCGCCCCATCGTCAAGGCGGCCCGTGCCGAAAGTGACGTTGACCGGGCCTGGGGATTCTGCGCCATGAACACAGCTCACCGACGCACGCTTCTGACCCTGTTTGCGATCGCAGAAGGTGCGACGGGACTGGGGCTTGTCGTGGCGCCGTCGATCCTCTTCTTTCTGCTGTTTGAGACAAAGCAGGTCGCTTGAGAGGCACCACTGATAGGGCGGATCTGCGGTGCGGCGCTGCTCGCTCTTGCCGCGGCAAACTGGGGTGCGCGTGACGCCGAAGACAGGCAAGGCACCCTGGGGCTCCTCGTCGGAGTGACGCTCTACAATTTCCTGACCACGGCCGTCTTGACCTATTCCGCCCTCGTTCTGGAGATGATCGGCGTCCTGTTGTGGCCTGCGATCCTCTATCACGCGGCGACTTCCCTGTGGTGCTTGCTCGCTATCTGGCGGGCGCGTTAGACCGAGTCGTCGTGGCTCCTTGGGTGGTCATTTACGGCTTTGGCCGCTTTGGGTCGCGGGCTGCTACGAGGCGGCGAAGACGCGATGTCCGCTTCTGCAGTTCACGCGCCTGAAGTCCCCTTCCCTCGATCTGCGAAGTCGTCGAACGGGCCTGATACGGTGCCTTTGATGGACGAGGATCAGTTTCTGCGGTAGGTTACAAAAGTGGTAGTTAATAAAATCTCCGGTAGTCACGTCCCTCAAGAGCGGGTGAGGAGCAAGTCGTGCAGGATTCATTGCCATCAAGGCGCGATATCGCGCCGGATTCGACGCGACCACCCCCGACCCACGATGATGTTCGGGCTCAGCTTGAGCGAATCGTTACCAGCCCGCAATTTCCGCATATCGGTCGGAGTGCTGCATTTCTTACCTATGCCGTGGAGGAGACGCTTGCAGGCCGCGCAGACCGGATCAAGGGTTACTCTATCGCCGTCGAGGTTTTCAAGCGCCCCAACGGCTTCACGCAGGATGATCCGGTTGTTCGGATCGAGGCCGGAAGGCTCAGGCGGGTGCTCGAGCGCTATTATTTTACAGCGGGTCAACGCGATCCGATCCGAATAGACATTCCGAAAGGCGGTTACGTGCCGACCTTTGCCTGGAATAATCCGATTGCTGACAATTCCGATGCTGAAGACCAAAGTCTGCCGTCGGAGCGCGCCTATTCCCTTTTTCCCGGCTTAAGACGGCATATATGGGCAGTGGCTCTTGGATTGATCGTGATCGTGGGCGGCACTGCAGCTCTGGCTGGCTTGACCTCCATTCGATTTGGCTCGATCTGGCCCTTCGCGGCTGCCGACATTACAGGATCTGATGGACCGACATTGGTGATCGCTCCATTTGCTAATCTCGGTGATGGTCCTCAGGCGGAACTCTATACGACAGGCCTCACCGAGGAACTCCTCACCGCCCTTCCCCGCTTCAAGGAGATCAAAGTCTTCGGTCGCGAGACATCCAGATCGTTGCCGCCAGAGGTGGAGACATCGCGGATTCGCGGAGAACTTGGCGCACGCTTCCTGCTGGCAGGCGGTGTTCGCGTCTCCGGAAGCCGAGTGCGTGTGACGGCACGTCTGCTCGACACAGAGACCGATGAGATCCTCTGGTCGCAGACCTACGACGACAACATCGGCGTCCGCGACCTGTTCACCATCCAGTCCGACGTCGCAAACAAGGTTGCGACCGCCGTGGCGCAGCCCTATGGCATCATGGCCCAGGCCGATGTCTCCAACCCGCCGCCTGATGATCTTGGCATCTACGGCTGCACGCTGAGCTTTTACACTTACCGTGCCGAGTTGAGCATCGAGCGGCACGAAGAGGTTCGAAACTGCCTCGAAAGCACTGTCGCCCGCTATCCATCCTTTGCGACCGCCTGGGCGATGTTGTCCATCCTCTATCTCGACGAGGATCGTTTCAGGTTCAATCGGAAGCCCATTTCGTCCGCGCCGATAGATCGCAGCTTTCAGGCCGCCCGCCGTGCCATTCAACTGGATCCCGACAACACCCGCGCCCTTCAGGCGTTGATGACGGCGTTGTTTTTCAGCCAGCGGGTTCCGGAGGCACTTCAGATCGGCGAACGGGCACTGGCGACCAATCCGAACGACACCGAATTGCTAGGAGAGTTTGGTACCCGGGTGGCGATGAGCGGGGAATGGCAGCGCGGGGCAGCGCTGCTGGATCGTGCCATTGCTCTCAACCCTGCCGGCGGCGGCTACTATCGCGGAACGCGCGCACTTGCAGCCTACATGCTGCACGACGACAAGACCGCGGTCATCGAGATCAGGCAGGCGGACCTGCAGAAGTTCCCGCTATTCCATGCGGTGGCTGCCGTCATCTACGTCGACGCCGGAATGATCGAGGACGCCCGCAACGAGGCCTCGCGGTTCAACGAAATGAGACCCGACTTCATTCCGAGCATCGTGGCCGAACTCAAGGCGCGCAATTTCCAGCCACAGGATCGGGCACGGATGATTGCCGATCTGCGAACGGCCGGGCTTCCTGCGATGGACGAGGTGCAGGCGACGATGTCGCTGCCGATCGACGGTTCCAGGGCCCTTCAGCCGCGGTAGCGCTGCTGTCAGGACAACTAGCACAGAACATACCTGATGGTTACACGCGCACGCCGTCGTCTCCGTGTAGGCTGTGGTCGCTGATAATCGTTCTTTCATGGCCGAGACCCAGGGAGCGACCTCAGTCGTCCGACCAAACCATTTAGAAGGGATTCGTCGATGACCAAAGCACCGCAGCGAGCCTTGCACCCTGCCGTGGCGGCGGTGTCGTCCGCGGCACGCGGCTTGATGATCATCTTGGGATGTGGATCGGCCGCAAGCGCTGCCGACGCAGACGCCAAGAAGCTGGTGAAAACCATGTCCGACTACCTGGCCGCAGAAAAGGCGATCTCCTTTTCGTATGACACCAACCTGGAGGTGGTCACCGTCGACCATCAGAAGCTTCTGCTGGCAAGTTCCGGCAAGATCGAAATGGGCCGACCGGATAAACTCCGGGTTACCCGGTTTGGTGGGTTCGCCAACGTTGAGGTCGCATTCGACGGCAAGACGCTCTCGCAGCTCGGCAAGAACGCCAACCTCTATGCCCAGGCAGAAGTCCCAGGCACCATAAATCACCTGATCGACGAATTGCGGGACAAGCTCCATAGACCCATACCGGGTGCCGATCTTCTGCTCCCGGATGCCTATGACGAGCTGATGCGCGACGTGGTCGACGTCAAGGACCTCGGCAGCGGTGTCATCGGCGGTGTCGAATGCGACCACCTTGCATTCCGCACCAAGGAAGTCGACTGGCAGATATGGATCGCTCAAGGCGAGCATCCGTATCCCTGTCGATATGTCATTACCGCAAGCCAGGTGGATCAAGGCCCACAATACAGCATCCAGATCAGTGACTGGAAGACAGGCACCGATGTCGTTGCCAACGATTTCGGATTCAAAAACACCACGAACGCCAAGAAAGTCGACCTGACGAAGCTTGCCGATATTGACGAGATTCCTGATCACTTTGCCATGGGAGGCACCAAATGACCGTCGTCAGAAAACTGAAACTCCTGCTGCTTGCTGCGGCGATCGGCGTGTCCGGCCTCGAACTTGGAAACGGACTTTCGATTCCGGGACTGAATGGCGTCTTCACGCCGGCAGAGGCCAGGATCGGCCGCCCGCTGACGCCGGTGAGTGTCGCTGGAGTTGCGCGCCGCACGGTCCGGCGTTGCGCCGTCGGCGTCTATTATTGCTAGAAAAACAGGCCCGGCGAACGCATTCGACAAGCGCCCAGCATGAGGGAAATCGGTGGGAAGCAAAAACAACACGGGAATAGGGTCGATAGTTGCCGGGTATGTTCAGTGGCTTCTGCTGTGCGCATTGATCGTCATTCTGCCTGGGTGCGGCGGTCATCCGAAGGATGTGATGACGCCTGTTGCAGACACGTCTCCGAAGTCGACCAAGGTCAACTTGCTGATCGCCACGACACGCAGCAGGTCTCCGGTGCCAGGAGAGATGTTCAACGGAGAACGGGCGCGGACCCCGGCATTCGCCGATATCACCGTGTCCATCCCACCGAACACGATCCGCAAGGAGGGAGAGGTCGCCTGGCCAAAGAGGCTTCCCTCCAATCCGGCGACAGATTTCGCGACTCTAAAGGCCGACGATCTCAATATCGATGAGGCCAAACGCTGGCTGAGCGCCAGCGTCCGCAAGAGCCCCGACCACAGTGTCCTGGTGTTCATCCATGGTTTCAACAACCGGTTCGAAGACTCCGTCTACCGCTTCGCCCAGATCGTTCAGGACTCCGGTGTGCACAGCGCTCCCGTGCTGGTGACCTGGCCGTCGCGTGGCAGCCTTCTCGCCTACGGCTATGATCGGGAGAGCACGAACTATACGCGAAATGCTCTGGAGACACTCTTCCAGTATCTCGCAAAGGATCCGGAAGTGAAGGAGGTGTCCATCCTCGCTCATTCCATGGGGAACTGGCTGGCGTTGGAATCGCTGCGCCAGATGGCCATTCGTAACGGCCGACTGCCCGCCAAGTTCAAGAATGTCATGCTCGCGGCTCCGGACGTCGATGTCGACGTGTTCCGCCAGCAGATCGGCGAGATGGGCAAACAGCATCCGCAGTTCACCTTGTTCGTATCCCGTGACGACCGTGCACTGGCGTTCTCGCGTCGGGTCTGGGGTGACGTATCCCGACTTGGAGCCATCGATCCCGAACAGGCGCCCTACAAGGCGGAGTTCGAGGCCAACAAGATCGTGGTGATCGATCTCACCAAGATCAAATCTGGCGATCGGATGAACCACGGCAAATTCGCGGAATCGCCGCAGATCGTTCAGCTCATCGGATCACGCATCTCGGAGGGGCAGACGCTCACCGACAGCAGGATTGGACTTGGCGACCAGATTCTGGTGGCGACATCCGGAACGGCGGCGGCAGCCGGGAACGTTGCTGGACTGATCCTTGCCGCTCCCGTCGCTGCTGTCGATCAGGACACGCGGGACAATTACGCCGGCCAGGTCAGTGGCCTGATGGGCACTGCCAAACCGCAGCCAGCAATGTTGAAAAACTGCGACGAGGTACGGCCAACGCCGAGCTGCAAGCCCTAACTCCGACATCGGCAGGACGAGCACGGCAATGCCGCAGACAGACAGATATTACTGTAACATACTTATCCGCAGGCGGGTGTTGCGCCAGAGTTGAGCGGAGATCGATGATATGTTCGATTCGTCGGCGACCACGATGGAGACCGACAACGCAGGGGGAGTTTCATGACGGCTTTTCTTCTACGCGCGGCAGTCCTTTGCGCGGGTCTCGTAGCCTCCTCGCCCGCCTGGGCAGCCGATCCGACGCCGCTGACACCCGATGCCAAAGTGGTCGAGAGCCCGAGCGGTTGGACGTTCACCGTCGCGCCGTATTTCTGGATGGCGGGGATATCCGGAGACATTGCACAGTTCGGATTGCCGGAGGTTCATATCGACTCCGATTTCGACGACATCCTGCAGAACCTCGATTTCGCCTTCATGGCCGCGGGTGAAGCGCGGTACGACCGGTTCAGCATCTTCGGCGACATCATCTACACCAAGCTTGGCGCAGACGCGAATACGCCGCTTGGCATCCTCGCCGACAGCGTCGACGTCACCTCAAAGACCTTCGCCGGACTTCTCGGGGTCGGCTACTCGGTGCTGGAGGACCAGTCGGGACACCTCGATGTCGTCGGCGGCATCCGGGTGTGGTCGGTCGACACCAACATCTCCTTCAATGGCGGGATCCTCGGTGGCGTCGAGCAAGATGACAGCGCGACCTGGGTCGACGGTCTGGTGGGCGTCCGAGGCAACTACTTCTTCACGCCGGAGATCTATCTGACAGGATGGGGTCTCGTCGGCGCCGGCGGCGCGGATCTCGACTGGGATGTGGCGCTCGCACTCGGCTACAAGTTCACCGACACGATCTCAGCCGTTGCGGGATACCGCGCACTCGGCGTCGACTACGACAACGACGGCTTCGTCTTCGACGTCGTCGAGCAGGGTCCGATCCTCGGCGTCGTCATCCACTTCTGAGAACGACGTCTGGGACAGCAGATCGAGTTTTGTACGGTGGAGACGTCAATGAAGCTCATGATTTTTCGGCTGATGCAGCTTGCCGCGGCGCTGGTTCTGTCATCAGGTGCAGCCAACGCCCAGTCGAGCGAAGAACTCGCGAAGAAGCTGTCGAATCCGATCGCTTCGCTGATCAGCGTCCCGTTCCAGTTCAACTATGACCACGGCTACGGTCCCGAAGATGGTGACAAGGCAACGCTGAACATCCAGCCTGTCATTCCATTCTCTCTGAACGAGGACTGGAACCTCATATCGAGGACCATCCTCCCGGTCACATGGCAGAACGACATCGCCGGGCCATCAGGAACGCAGTTCGGTCTCGGCGACACGTTGCAGAGTTTCTTTCTCTCCCCTGCTAAACCGACGGAGACCGGTATCGTCTGGGGTGCCGGACCGGTGTTCCTCCTTCCCACCGCGACCGACGAGCTCCTCGGTGGCGGCAAATGGGGCGCTGGACCGACAGCAGTCGTTCTCAAACAGGACGGCCCCTGGACTTACGGCATTCTTGGGAACCACATCTGGTCGTTCGCTGGTCAAAGCGACCGGGAAGATGTGAGTTCGACGTTCCTCCAGCCGTTCATCTCCTACACGACCAAGGACGCCTGGACGTTCTCGCTGAATACGGAGTCCACCTATAACTGGGAAACGAACAATTGGTCGGTTCCAATCAACTTCGCAGTCGCCAAGCTGATCACCATCGATAAGCAGCCGATCAGCCTGACGGCTGGTATCCGCTATTGGGCAGACGCTCCGGAGAACGGCCCGGAAGGACTTGGCTTCCGGCTCGCGCTCACGTTCCTCTTTCCAAAGTGAATTCGCAGATCGACGATGCGCTCGGCCGAACGGTATTGCGTGGAACGCTGATGGATGAGGATCAAAGAGCGATCTTCTCAGACCTCACTGCAGCACCGTGCAAGCCCGAACAGGCTCAGGCGGTGCGGGAACTCCTGTAGACCGAGACGCCAAGTTCCCTGATCTTCTTGCGCAAGGTGTTGCGGTTGAGACCGAGAAGATCGGCCGCCTTGATCTGGTTGCCGCGCGTCGCCGTCAGGGCGGCGAGGATCAGCGGATATTCCATTTCGGTCAGCACACGATCATAGAGGCCGGGCGGCGGCAGATTGTCCCCGAAGCCTGCGAAATAGCTGCGCATGTTCTCCTCGACGGCTTGCGCGATCGTCATCGAGCCGCTGCGCATCGGCCCCTTGTCGATCGGGCTGTCGGGCACGTCGGAACGCAGTTCCGCGTCGATGATCTCACGGGTGATCACATCCTGTGGGTAAAGCGCCATCAGACGGCGGATGAGGTTTTCCAGCTCGCGGACGTTGCCCGGCCAGGCATAGGCCTTCATCAGTTCGAGCGCTTCCTGATCGAAACGCTTGGAGCCGAGACCTTCCTTTTCCGCCTGCTGGATGAAATGGCGCACCAGATCGGGGATGTCCTCGGCGCGGTCGCGCAGCGGCGGCAGGCGCAGCGGCACGACATTGAGGCGGTAATAGAGATCCTCGCGGAAGAGGCCCTGGTTGATCGCCTGCTTCAGGTCCTTATTGGTAGCGGCAACGATGCGCACATCGGTGCGGATCGGCGTGCGGCCACCAACGGTGGTGTATTCGCCCTGCTGCAGGACGCGTAAGAGCCGTGTCTGGGCGTCCATCGGCATGTCGCCGATCTCGTCGAGGAAGAGCGTGCCGCCTTCGGCCTGCTCGAAGCGGCCGGTCGAGCGCGTCTGCGCGCCGGTGAAGGCGCCCTTCTCATGGCCGAAGAGTTCGGATTCGATCAGGTCGCGCGGGATCGCCGCCATGTTGATTGCGACGAACGGGCCGTTGCGGCGCTTGCCGTAATCATGCAGCGCGCGGGCGACGAGTTCCTTGCCGGTGCCGGATTCGCCGGTGATCATCAGCGTCAGGTCCGTCTGCATCAGGCGGGCGAGCACGCGGTAGATTTCCTGCATCGCCGCCGACCGGCCAACGAGCGGCATGCCGTCCTGCATGTCGTCTTCAAGCTTGGCGGGCTTGCGCTTCGGCTCGGCCAGCGCACGGCCGATGATGCCGATCAGCTCGGTGAGATCGAAGGGCTTCGGCAGATAGTCGTAAGCGCCTTTCTCCGAGGCCTTGATGGCAGTCATGAAGGTGTTCTGGGCGCTCATGACGAGGACAGGCAGGTCGGGCCGCGCCTTCTTGATGCGCGGCAGCAGATCGAAGGCGTTCTCGTCGGGCATCACCACATCGGTGACGACCAGATCGCCCTCGCCTGCCGAAATCCAGCGCCAGAGGGTAGCGGCGTTGGAGGTGATGCGAACGTCATAACCGGCGCGGCTCAAAGCCTGGTTGAGCACGGTCCGGATGGCCGCATCATCATCTGCAACGAGGATCGTGGCTGTCATCGAGAAGGTCCTGTCGAGCTTGCTATAGAGGCGTCTTCGAGCGAGGCGTCCTTCGACGCCGGCATGAGAACGCGGAATGTCGTGCGGCTGTTCTGGCTATCGCATTCGATGATGCCGCCGTGATCGCCGATGATCTTGGCGACCAGCGCCAGGCCGAGGCCGCTGCCGTTCGGCTTGGTGGTGATGAAGGGATCGAAGAGGTGCGGCAACAGATCGAGGGGAACGCCGGGGCCGTTGTCGTGGACGCAGAATTCCAGCGGCAGCGAGATCTTTTCGCGCGTGCCGGCGACCGAAAGACGGATGCCGGGGCGATAGGCCGTCGTCAGCATGATCTCGCCGTCCGACCGATCGCCGACCGCTTCGGCGGCGTTCTTCACCAGATTGAGAAAGACCTGAACGAGCTGGTCGCGATTGGCATAGACGGCTGGCAGCGACGGGTCGTAACTCTCGGTGACCCGGATGTTGCGAGCAAAACCCGCCTTGGCGACGGCCTTCACATGATCGAGCACGGAATGGATGTTGACCGGCATGCGGTCGACAGGGCGTTCGTCGGAAAAGACTTCCATCCGGTCGACCAGCGAGACGATGCGATCGGTCTCGTCGCAGATCAGCCGGGTCAGCGCCCGATCGTCGTCGTCCGCAGATTGTTCGAGCAGCTGGGCGGCGCCGCGGATGCCGGAGAGCGGGTTCTTGATCTCGTGCGCCAGCATCGAGGCAAGGCCGGTCACCGAGCGGGCGGCGGCGCGATGCGTCAGTTGTCGGTCGATCTTGTCGGCCATCGAGCGCTCCTGAAAGACGATGACGACGGCGCCGGGCTCGCTGAGCACCGGGGCGACGTAGAGATCGACGAGCTTATCCTGGCCGAGGCGGGGCGAACTCAGGTCGACGCGATATTCGTTGACCGGCGCCTTGCGCTCGCGCACCTGGTCGATCAGGGCAAGCAGCGGGCTGCCGAAGGGAATGAAGGTCGAGATGCGGTAACGTGCCAGATGCGAGGCGCTGGCGCCGAAAAAGGCCTCCGCCTCCCAATTGGCGAAAACGACGAAGCCGGATTCGTCGACCATGACGACGGGGTTCTGGATGGCGTTCAACACGGCCATGGCGACGGTCCCGCCGGTGTGATCGGACGGAGATGTCATATCCTTCGTCATGCCGCCTCCCGGCTGTCGACAACACTGGCCGCCAATGCATCGTAAAGACGCGCGGCCACTTCGCGCGGATCGCGCGAGGTCATGATCGCCGCCTTTTCGTCGCCCGACAGATCAGGCGCGAAACGCTGGAGATACCAGCGAAGATGCTTGCGGGCATGGCGGATCGCCACCGCTTCGCCGTAGAAATCCAGCATCATCCGGTAATGTTCGACGGCGATCTCGGCGATTTCCAGGGATTGCGGTGTGGGCGCACCTGATATGACGCCGGCATGCCACGGCCTGCCCTGGCAGCCCCTGCCGATCATGACGGCATCGGCGCCGGAGCGGCGCAATATTTCCTGCGCATCGCCTGCGGTTTCGACATCGCCGTTGGCGATCAGCGGAATGGAGATCACCTCGCGGACGGCGCGGATCGCATCCCAATCGGCCCGGCCTTCATAGAATTGCATGCGGGTGCGCCCATGAATGGTGACAAGCTGGATGCCGACCGCCTCGGCGCGGTGCGCAATGTCAGGCGCGTTGATCGAATTCTCGTCCCAGCCGAGGCGCATCTTCAGCGTCACAGGAATGTCGACGGCCTTGACCGTCGCCTCGATGAGACCGAGCGCGTGATCGGGATCGCGCATCAGCGCCGAGCCGGAATAACCGCCGATCACCTTCTTTGCCGGGCAACCCATGTTGATGTCGATGATATCGGCGCCGTGATCGGCGGCGATCTTGGCTGCCTCCGCCATCCAATGCGCCTCGCGCCCGGCAAGCTGCACCATATGCGGCCGGAAGCCCGCAGCCCTCAGCCGCGACCAGGATTCGGCCGTGTCATTGACCAGCTCGCGGCTCGCCACCATCTCGGTGACGACGAGGCCGGCGCCGAAGCGCCAGGCAAGCTCGCGGAAGGGCATATCCGTGACGCCGGACATCGGCGCCAGTACAACGCGGTTCCGCACGGACACGGGTCCGATTTGGAAAGGCGCTGCGAGGTCCTTGGAAATCAAATGATTATCTTTCGGGCACACAATAGAACTGCATTATTTTTAGCCACTATTCCCTGGCTTGCCAAGGGGGCTGGAACCGGAATTGATATTTTTCGGGCAGATGCTGGAAAAGGCCAAAGCAAGACGTTAGAGCACTCCGGTCAATTCCGCATAATTTAGGGGATTTATGCTGCAAATGCCTTCTAAGCAACCGATATCGGCTGGAATTGTCATTGTTGCCGCCGGCCGCGGCGAGCGCGCGGGATCATCCAAGGAAGGCCCGAAGCAATATCGCATGATCGGCGGCAAGCCGGTTATCGTGCATACGCTTGAAAACTTCATGACATGGGAAGCGGCAACTGAGATCGTCGTCGTCATCCATCCCGATGACGAGGCGCTGTTTGCGAGAGCCTTCCGCCACATCATCTCGGCAACGCCGATCGAAACGGTGCATGGGGGTGCGACCAGGCAGCAATCCGTGCTTGCAGGCCTCAGATACCTCAAGGACAAGCAAATCAGCCATGTGCTGATCCATGATGCCGTGCGGCCGTTCTTCGATCATGCGCTTCTCGATCGCATCGCCGAGAGCCTTGATGCCGGCGCGCAGGCGGTCCTGCCGGCGATCCCGGTCACCGATACGCTGAAACGCGCCGACAACACAGGCACCGTGCTGACGACGGTTTCACGCGAGCATCTTTACGCTGCGCAGACGCCGCAATCCTTCGCCTTCGAAACGATCCTCGAGGCGCATGAGAAAGCGGCGGCGAGCGGACGAAGCGACTTTACCGACGATGCCTCGATCGCCGAATGGCTGGGCATTCCGGTGACGATCGTCGAGGGCACGGCCGACAACGTCAAGCTGACGGTCAAAGACGATATCGCCATGGCCGACGACAAGCTCTCGTCTTCGCTGCTTCCAGACGTGCGCACGGGCAACGGCTACGACGTGCACCAGCTCGTCGCGGGCGATGGCGTAACGCTCTGCGGCGTGTTCATTCCGCATGACCAGAAGCTGAAAGGTCACTCCGATGCCGACGTTGCGCTGCATGCGCTGACGGACGCGCTGCTCGCCACCTGCGGCGCCGGCGATATCGGCGATCATTTCCCGCCGTCCGACCCGCAATGGAAGGGCGCGCCTTCGCGGATCTTCATCGAGCATGCCGCCCGGATCGTGCGCGAGCGCGGCGGCACGATCATGAATGCCGACGTCTCGTTGATCGCCGAGGCACCGAAGGTCGGCCCGCATCGCGACGCCATGCGGACGAAACTGTCGGATTATCTCGGCATCGATATCGAGCGTTGCTCGGTCAAGGCGACGACCAACGAGACGATCGGCTTCGTCGGCCGGCGCGAAGGCATCGCGGCGATCGCCACGGCGACCGTCGTCTATCGCGGGAGGAAATGATGAGCCTTTTTCCCGACGATATCCTTTCGACGGCGGAGACGATCATCCGTGACTTTACGGCTGCAGGGCTGATGATCTCGACCGCCGAATCCTGCACCGGCGGGCTGATCGCCGGGGCGCTGACGGAGATTTCGGGTTCGTCAGCCGTCGTCGACCGCGGCTTCGTCACCTATACGAATAGCGCAAAGATCGAGATGCTCGGTGTGCAGGCGGAAACGCTGCTGCGCTTCGGGGCGGTCTCCGAGGAAACGGCGCGGCAGATGGTGCATGGCGCCCTCTTCCGCTCACGCGCCGGGATCGCCGTTGCCGTCACGGGCATTGCCGGCCCCGGCGGCGGATCGGCGGAAAAGCCGGTCGGCCTGGTGCATCTTGCCGCCAAATCGCGTTCCGGCGCGCTCATCCATCGGAAAATGCTTTATGGCGATATCGGCCGCAGCGAGGTCCGGGTGGCGACGATCAGGACGGCGCTGGAGATGGTGCGCTCGCTCCTTGCTGCCTGACGCGGGTTCGCGCATCAAACCGGCGTGTAGATCCTGTTTGCCCTGGTCTCGAAGGCTTCGGTGAACATGCGGAAGGCGCGGTCGAACATCGAGCCCATCAGCGCGCCCAAGATACGGCTCTTGAACTCGTAGTCGATGAAGAAATCGACGGTGCAGCCGCCGGACGGGATCTCGGCGAAGTGCCAGCGATTGTCGAGATATTTGAACGGGCCATCGATATATTTGACCTCGATGACGTGTTCGGCCCGGTTGAGCAGCACCTGTGTCGTGAAGGTCTCGCGGATCGCCTTATAGCCGACCGTCATGTCGGCGACGAGCAGGATCTTGCCGTCGCGCTCCTTGCGGCTCCTGATGGCGAGCGCTTCGCAGAGCGGCAGGAATTCCGGATAACGCTCGACATCGGCGACGAGATCGAACATCTGCTCGGGCGTGTGCGGGACGGGACGGTGCGTTTCGAATTGCGGCATAAGCGGCAATTAATCGGGCCGGCCGAGAAGATCAAGAAGCTCGCGCATCTGGCGACGGGATTTTAGCTGAAGGACCGGCACGTCAGGGCCATGTGCGGCGATGCCGGCGACCAGGCGCGGCGCAAATTTCTCCTCGAAGGTCCAGATGAAGCGGAGGAATTCCCAATCGACCTTCTCGATGCAGCCCGGCGCCATTTCCGGTCGGGTACGGCCGATCCATTTCGCCCAACGGCTGATCGCGCCCCAGATGCAGAGAAGCCGGGGCATGCGGACCCAGACGACGAAATTGGTGCGCGGCAGCCGAATGTCCAAGGAGGACGGGTTCGTGCCGCGGCGAAAATCGCCGCGGTTCAATCAAAAAGCAAGTGATGGATCTTATTCGGCTGCGATCAACAGCTTCTTCTCGCGCGCCGCTCTCAGCCGGGCAAAATCGTCGCCGGCATGGTGAGAAGAGCGGGTCAGCGGGCTGGAGGCGACCATCAGGAAGCCCTTGCTGTAGGCGACCGTCTCGTAGGATTTGAACTCGTCGGGCGTGACGAAGCTTTCGACCTTGTGGTGCTTGCGGGTCGGCTGCAGGTACTGGCCGATCGTCAGGAAGTCGACATCGGCTGTGCGCAGATCGTCCATCAGCTGGAGGACTTCGTTTCGCTCTTCGCCAAGACCGACCATGATGCCCGATTTGGTGAACATGGTGGGATCGAGTTCCTTCACCCGCTGCAGCAGACGGACGGAATGGAAGTATCGGGCGCCGGGGCGAACCGTCAGATAATTGCCGGGCACCGTTTCCATATTGTGATTGAATACGTCGGGCTTGGCGGCGACGACGCGTTCCAGCGCACCCGGCTTCTTCAGGAAGTCGGGCGTCAGGATCTCGATCGTCGTCATCGGCGAAGCCGCACGGATTGCCCAGATCACCTTTTCGAAGTGCTCGGCGCCGCCGTCCTCCAGGTCGTCACGGTCGACCGAGGTGATGACGACGTGGCTGAGACCCATCTCCTTGACCGCCTTGGCGACGTTCTCCGGCTCGGCCATGTCGAGCGCATTCGGCTTGCCGGTGGCGACATTGCAGAAGGCGCAGGCGCGGGTACAGATCTCGCCCATGATCATGAAGGTCGCGTGCTTCTTGTCCCAGCATTCGCCGATATTCGGGCAGCCGGCCTCCTCGCAGACGGTGACGAGCTTGTGCTCCTTCACGATCGCGCGTGTCTCGGCATAACCCTTGGAGGTCGGCGCCTTGACGCGAATCCAGTCCGGCTTGCGCATGACTTCCGTGTCCGGCCGATGCGCCTTCTCCGGATGCCGCACGCGCTTGGCGTCGGGATTGATCGTATCGAGGATCGTCACCATTGCAGTTTCAGCCTTCTACCGCCCCTATGCGGCAAATCTCATTCGGATCTAGCGCCGCACCAGCCGCGCAAGGAATATCAACAAGCAGGCGCCGAGGAAACCCGTCACGAAATAGCCGAGCCGCCCGCCGACCACCTCGAGATGAAACTGCGCGAGGATGGCGCTGGCGACGACCGAGCCGACAATGCCGAGCACGATATTCAGGAAAATCCCGTATCGCGCTTCCATCAGCTTGCCGGCGAGCCAGCCCGCAAGCCCGCCGATGATGATTGCCGAAATCCAGCCGACGCTTTCCATGCCTGCCCCTACCCTCAAGTTGGCCCTCAGTTACGCCTCAAGCGACCGCTCTTGCGATCAGAACCACGATGATGGCGCCGACGGTGGCGTGGATGATCTGCACGACCAGCGCGTTTTCAATGCCCAGCGAAATGCCGAGCGCGCTGAACAGATAGCCGCCGACGAAGGCGCCGATGATGCCGCTCAGCAGGCATCTTATCAACCCGCCGCCACCGACGACCAGGCTTGCGAGGAAGCCTGCAACCAGGCCGATCAGCAAAAACACCAGCAACGCCTGCGTCTCCATAGACATGATGATTTCCTTTCTTGTTTTCCACCCCAGCGGAGTGGCTTTCCACGCCGGGGGGATGGCTTTGCCACCCCGTGATACAGGGCGGATTTGGAAATTATCAAGCGTTCAGCACGCGGCCGTAAGCATCGAGCACCGCTTCCTTCATCGATTCCGACACGGTCGGATGCGGGAAGATCGTGTGCATCAGCTCTTCCTCGGTCGTTTCGAGGTTCATCGCGACGACGAAGCCCTGAATGAGCTCGGTGACTTCGGCGCCGACCATATGGGCGCCGAGCAGTTCGCCGGTCTTCTTGTCGAAGATCACCTTCACCATGCCCTGGTCTTCGCCGAGCGCGATCGCCTTGCCGTTCGCTGCGAAGGAGAAGCGGCCGACGCGGATGTCGCGGCCGAGTTCCTTGGCCCTCGCTTCGGTGATGCCGACGGAGGCGACCTGCGGATTGCAATAGGTGCAGCCCGGGACCTTGCCCTTGTCGGTCGGATGGACATTGGGAAGGCCGGCGATCTTTTCGACGCAGACGACGCCCTCATGCTCTGCCTTGTGCGCCAGCATCGGCGGGCCGGCGACATCGCCGATCGCATAGATGCCGGCGATATTGGTCTTGCCGTAGCCATCGATGACGACGCAGCCGCGGTCGGTCTTGACGCCGAGCGCTTCGAGGCCGAGGTTTTCGATATTGCCCTGAACGCCGACGGCCGAAATCAACCGGTCGGCAGTGATCTGCTGCACCTTGCCATCGGCCGTCTCGACATGAGCGGTGACGCTGCCGGCACCCTTCTCAACCTTCGAAACCTTGGCGCTGGTGAAGATCTTGAGGCCACGCTTTTCAAGCTGCTTGCGGGCGATCGCCGTGATCTCGGCATCCTCTACCGGCATGATGGTCGGCATGACTTCGACGACCGTGACGTCGACGCCCATCGAGCGATAGAAGCTGGCGAATTCGATGCCGATCGCGCCCGAGCCCATGACGATCAGCGACTTCGGCAGAACATCCGGCTTCAGCGCCTCGAAATAGGTCCAGATCAGCTTGCCATCCGGCTCGATGCCGGGCAGCGCGCGCGGACGGGCGCCTGTGGCGATGATGATATGCTTGGCGGTATAGGTACCCTCGCCGCTCTTGACGTTCTTCGGCAGCGGGTGCTGCGGCTCGACGACGGGCTTCGACGACTTGCCGACGACGACCTCTCCGGGCTTGGTGATCTTTGCCTCGCCCCAGATGATGTCGATCTTGTTCTTCTTCATCAGGAAGCCGACGCCGGCATTCAGACGGGCGGAGACGGCGCGCGAGCGGCCGACGACGGCCTTGGCATCCGGCTTGACCGTGCCTTCGAGAACGAGGCCGAAATCCTTGAAGTGATTGGCGTGGTCGAGCACCTCGGCCGAGCGCAGCAGCGCCTTGGTCGGGATGCAACCCCAGTTCAGGCAGATGCCGCCCATATGCTCGCGCTCGACGATCGCGGTCTTGAGGCCGAGCTGGCTGGCACGGATGGCAGCGACATAGCCGCCAGGACCCGAACCGATGATGATGACGTCGTAGGATTCAGCCATGTGTTTCCTGCCTTTGTTACGCTGCGCTGCGGGTCATGAGCACCCACGCATGTCTCTTGCTGTTTTCGAAGAGCGGCACGGCATCGGCGCGCGCAGCCTCCAGGAATCCGTTTCTTCCATAAAGCGACAAAGCCGCTTCGTTGTCGCTGGCGGTGATCAGGCTGACGGGCCGCCGATCGGCCCTTTCGATCTGATCGTCCAGCAGCCTGCGTCCGATGCCGATGCCGCGCAGATGGCGATAGACTCCGAGACTGCCGATGAACCAGCTTCCGACCACCGTCTTCTGCAAGACAAGCATCGGTGCGGTTGCCGGAATAGTCGCCTCGATATCGCCTATCCCCTCACCCAGCGCATGTCCGATCGCCACACCCGCGACCTCGCCATAGGCCTCGGCAATGACGGCATCCCGCCAGCCGCCGACAGCCTCCTCCTCGCCCATCTTCAGCCGGCCCTGCTCCAGCGGCGTGTCGCTCACGCCGTTTTCCACACCGGCAAACCAGAGCCAGGAGGCAAAACCGCGCGATGCGATATCCGCCAGAATCGCCAACTCCGAGGCATCCCGCCGTGAGGCCTGCCGGAGGGCGATGAAGGAGGTCATGCTCAGATCCCCAGCATCATCCGCACGATCGATTCCAGCCCGCGTCCAAGCGCACGCGTATTCTCCGCATCGAGGTGAATGCCGTCGATCGGTGTGGTCTTGGCGACCGAATTGCCGTCGAAGAAGCCACAACCGAGTTCGTCGGCAAGATCACGATAAAGCGTTGCAAGCTTTGCCGATTCCTCGATGCCGCCGGGAAACGATGCGGCGAAGGGCACATTGCCCGTCGCGCGGATCGCCGGCGGCGCCACGATCAAAATCTCCGGCCCATCGAACTCGAAGGGCCAGGCATGATTGCGGATCAGCCGCACGAGCCGGCTGATGCCCTGGCATGCGGCAAAGGCCGAGCCTGCCACGACCGGCTTCATGTCATTGGTGCCGAGCAGAAGGATGACGAGGTCGAGCGGTGCATGCGTCTGCAGGATCGTCGGCAGGATGCGCGCACCGTTGCGGTCGCAATCGGCGAGATGGTCGTCGAAAGCGGTGGTGCGACCGTTCAAGCCTTCGGCGATGATACGCGCGTCACCGCCGAGCGCTGCCTGAAGCACGCTCGGCCAGCGATTCTTGTAATCATGACGGCCGATCGTCTCGGCGTCATAACCCCAGGTCAGCGAGTCACCATAGCAAAGAACGGTCTTGGTCATTTCCGCCTCCGCGACGCTATCAGACAAGCATGCCCATCGGGTTCTCGATGTAGCCCTTGAAGGCCTGGAGCAGCTCGGCGCCGAGCGCGCCATCGACGCAGCGATGGTCGGTCGAGAGCGTGACTGACATCACGGTGGCAATCGCCATTTCGCCCTTCTTGACGACGACCCGCTGTTCGCCGGCGCCGACCGCGAGGATCGTCGCATGCGGCGGATTGACGACGGCTGCGAAGTTCTTCACGCCCATCATGCCCATGTTCGAGACCGAACTGGTGCCGCCCTGATATTCCTCAGGCTTCAGCTTGCGGTCCTTGGCCCGCTTGCCGAGATCGCGCATCTCGTTGGAGATCGTCGACAGGGTCTTTTCCTCGGCCTTGCGGATGATCGGGGTGATCAGGCCGCCGGGGATCGAGACAGCAACGCCGACATCGGCGTGCTTGTGCTTGACCATGTTGCTGTCGGTCCAGGAGACATTGGCATCCGGAACGTCGCGCAGCGACAGCGCCATGGCCTTGATGACCATGTCGTTGACCGAGAGCTTGTAGGCCGGAGCGTTGTCCTTGCGCGGAGCCGCATCGTTCAGCTGGGCGCGCAGCGCCAGCAACGCATCGAGCTCGCAATCGACGCTGACGTAGAAATGCGGGATCGTCTGCTTGGATTCGACCAGGCGCCTGGCGATCGTCTTGCGCATGCCGTCATGCGGCACGAGCTCGTAGGAGCCAGGTTCGAATAGCTTGAGCACGGCTTCTTCGGACGCGCCCTTCGGGGCAGCGGCGGCCGGAGCCGGAGCTGCGGAGGCTTGCGAAGCGGAAGCAGCAGCGGCCGGGGCTGCGGCCTTGGCGCCGCCGCCGGCAACGGCGGCTTCGATGTCGCTCTTGACGACGCGGCCGTGCGGGCCGGAGCCTGCGACGGCCGAAAGATCGATACCGGCTTCCTTGGCCAGCCTGCGGGCAAGCGGCGAAGAGAAGGCGCGGCTGCCATCAGATGAAACTGAGGCGGTTGCGGCGGCGGCTACAGGAGCCGCAGCCGGAGTAGACTGGGCCGCAGCCGGTGCAGCTTCGGCCTTCGGCGCGGCTGCACCGTCAGCTTTCGGTGCCGGAGCGGCCGAACCCGCACTGCTTGCCGCAGCGGAGACATCCTCGCCATCGGCGGCGAGAACCGCAATCAGCGCATTGACCTTGACGCCTTCGGTGCCGGCGGCAACGACGAGCTTGGCGACCGTGCCTTCATCGACGGCTTCGACTTCCATCGTCGCCTTGTCGGTCTCGATCTCGGCGATCACATCGCCAGACTTGACCTTGTCGCCTTCCTTGACCAGCCATTTGGAAAGATTGCCTTCCTCCATGGTCGGAGAGAGGGCGGGCATCGTGATATTGATCGGCATCGAAACACCCTCCCCTTATTTGTAGCAAACAGCCTTCACCGCATCGACCACTTCGCCGACGTTCGGAAGGGCGAGCTTTTCGAGATTGGCGGCGTAAGGCATCGGAACGTCCTTGCCTGCGATCGTCAGGATCGGCGCATCGAGATAGTCGAAGGCCTGCTGCATGACGCGGGTAGCGATTTCGGTGCCGACGGAAGACTGCGGATAGCCTTCCTCGACCGTTACCAGGCGGCCGGTCTTCTTCACCGATTCGATGACGGTCGGCAGGTCCATCGGGCGGATGGTGCGAAGGTCGATCAGTTCGACGTCGATGCCGATCTTCTCGAGTTCGGCGACAGCCTTGGTCGCATAGCTCATGCCGATGCCGAAGGAGACCACGGTGACGTCCTTGCCCGGACGATGGATGCGGGCCTTGCCGATCGGGAGAACGAAATTGTCGAGCTTCGGCACATCGAAGTGCTGGCCGTAGAGAATTTCGTTTTCGAGGAAAATGACTGGGTTCGGATCGCGGATCGCGGCCTTCAGCAAGCCCTTGGCGTCGGATGCCGTATAGGGCATGACGACCTTCAGGCCGGGAATGGCGCTATACCAGGCAGCATAATCCTGGCTGTGCTGGGCGCCGACGCGGGCCGCTGCACCATTCGGGCCGCGGAAGACGATCGGAGCACCCATCTGGCCGCCGGACATATAAAGCGTCTTGGCAGCGGAGTTGATGATCTGGTCGATCGCCTGCATGGCGAAGTTGAAGGTCATGAATTCGACGATCGGGCGAAGGCCGGCCATGGCGGCACCGACGCCGACGCCGGCAAAGCCATGCTCGGTAATCGGCGTATCGACGACGCGGCGGGGCCCGAATTCCTGCAGCAGCCCCTGCGTGACCTTGTAGGCGCCCTGATATTCGGCGACTTCCTCACCCATGACGAAGACGTTTTCGTCGGCGCGCATTTCCTCGGCCATGGCGTCGCGGAGCGCTTCGCGCACGGTCGTCGACACCATTTCGGTGCCGGCCGGGATTTCAGGGTCGTTCGGAACGACGGCCTTCGGCTCGGCCGGAAGCGGTGCGGAGGCAGAACCGGTGTTGGTCGGCTTCTCTTCCTGGGCAACTTCCGGAGCTGGTGCGGCGGCCGGCTTGGCGGCGGAAAGATCCGAGGCCGATTCGCCGTCCTGCAGCAGCACGGCGATCTTGGTGTTGACCTTGACGCCTTCGGTGCCGGCATCGACGAGCAGCTTGCCGATGATCCCTTCATCGACGGCTTCGACTTCCATCGTCGCCTTGTCGGTTTCGATTTCGGCAATCACGTCGCCTGAGGTGACCTTGTCACCTTCCTGCTTCAGCCATTTGGACAGTGTGCCTTCTTCCATGGTCGGAGAGAGGGCGGGCATGAGGATATCGATAGGCATGGGTTCCCTCCCCGATTAGAGCAGAATGTCGGTATAGAGCTCGGATGCATCCGGCTCCGGATCGGCCTGGGCGAAGTCGGCGCTGTCGGCGACGATGTCGCGGACATCCTTGTCGATCGCCTTCAGATCGTCTTCGGAAGCCCAGCCCTTTTCGATGAGACGTGCCTTCACCTGTTCGATCGGATCCTGCTCGGAGCGCATCTTCTGCACTTCCTCCTTGGAGCGATACTTCGCCGGATCGGACATCGAGTGACCACGATAACGATAGGTCAGCATTTCGAGGATGATCGGGCCTTTGCCGGAGCGGCAATGTTCGAGCGCCTCGTCGGCCGCCGCCTTGACGGCGCGAACGTCCATGCCGTCGACCTGAATGCCCGGGATGCCGAAGCCGGATCCGCGAAGCGAGTAGTTCGACTGCGCGGTGGCGCGGGCGGTCGAGGTACCCATGGCGTAACGGTTGTTCTCGACGATATAGACGATCGGCAGCTTCCAGAGAGCAGCCATGTTGAAGCTCTCGTAGACCTGGCCCTGGTTGGCAGCGCCGTCGCCGAAATAGGCGATGGAGACATTGTCGTTGCCGCGGTAGCGGTTTGCGAAGGCAAGACCCGTTCCGAGCGAGACCTGGGCGCCGACAATACCGTGACCGCCGTAGAAATGCTTCTCCTTCGAGAACATGTGCATCGAGCCGCCCTTGCCGTGGGAATAGCCGCTGCGACGTCCGGTCAGTTCCGCCATGACGCCACGCGCCTCCATGCCGGTTGCCAGCATATGGCCGTGGTCGCGATAGGCGGTGATGACCTGGTCGCCTTCCTTCTGCGCCATCTGCATGCCGACGACGACAGCTTCCTGACCGATGTAGAGGTGACAAAAGCCGCCGATGAAGCCCATGCCGTAAAGCTGACCGGCCTTCTCCTCGAAGCGGCGGATCAGCAGCATCTCGCGATAGGCCTTCAGCTCTTCATTGCGATCGAAGTCGGCTACCGGGCCTCCATTCGATGCTTTGGCTGCCGGTTTTGCTGCAGTTTTGCGGCTGGAAACGGTCGCGGTCTTTCGCGGCGCCATTCAACCCTCCCTATGGGTTTGTCGTTTCTTGGTGGCGCGTACCATAGGGAAGAAAATTGACCACAGCAATGCCATAATTGCATGGCTCGTATTCGGTCCTAAATTATTGGAAAAACTACTAAAATTCCAATTAACCTGTTTCCGGTTAATTGGAATAGTGGTTGAATACGACGATCTCGTCCGCGCGCGACATATTGAGCTGATAACGCGCTTTTTCGTCCAACATGTCCTTGTCGAGCGACCCGTCACTCAAGAGCGCGACCTGATTTTCCAGATGTTCGCGCTTCGCCTTCAAGATCGCAAGCTCTTTTTCACGCGCGACACGCTGATGCTCGAACGTCTCCGTCGCGCGCAGGCCGTAATCGCCATGAATGCAATGATAACCGAAATAGGAGAGGAAGGCGACCGTCATGGCCGGAATGACGAAGCGACCGATCTTTCTCTTCTTATGATGCCTTGTCCACATACACGCATGCTCTTGAACGCATTACCAATTCGTTCAATCTAACGCGCAGAGATTAACCGTTCGTTGACTCTAAAAAACGGGCAACAAAAAACCCGCGCCGGGAGGCGCGGGTCAAGCCATTGGAAATCAGGATCCGATCAGCCGCGAATGATCGAGCGGCCGGCATACTGGGCCTGCGGGCCGAGGCCCTCTTCGATGCGGATCAGCTGATTGTACTTGGCAAGACGGTCGGAACGCGACAGCGAGCCGGTCTTGATCTGACCGCAGTTGGTGGCGACCGCGAGATCGGCGATGGTCGAATCTTCGGTCTCGCCGGAGCGATGGGACATGACGGCGGTATAGGCCGCCTTGTGCGCCGTGTTGACGGCATCGAGCGTCTCCGTCAGCGTGCCGATCTGGTTGACCTTGACGAGGATCGAGTTGGCGACACCCATGCGGATGCCGTCGCGAAGACGGGCAGAGTTGGTGACGAAGAGATCGTCGCCGACGAGCTGAGTCTTCTTACCGGCCAGGTCGGTCAGCGTCTTCCAGCCATCCCAGTCGTCTTCGGCCATGCCGTCCTCGATCGAGATGATCGGATACTTGGCGGCGAGCTCGGCCAGATATTCGGCCATGGCGCCCGATTCCAGCGTGCGGCCTTCACCTTCGAGAACGTATTTGCCGTCCTTGAAGAATTCGGTCGAGGCGCAGTCGAGGCCGAGGCACATGTCGTCGCCCGGCTTGTAGCCGGCTTTCTCGATCGACTTCATGATGAAGTCGAGGGCCTCGGGCGCGCTCTTCAGGCCCGGTGCGAAACCGCCTTCGTCGCCGACATTGGTGTTATGACCCTGCGCGGCAAGTTCCTTGCGCAGCGTATGGAAGACTTCCGAACCCATGCGCACGGCTTCGGCGATCGAATCGGCGCCGACCGGCAGAATCATGAATTCCTGGAAATCGATCGGGTTGTCGGCATGAGCACCACCATTGATGATGTTCATCATCGGCACCGGCAGAAGGCTGGCGGAAGCGCCGCCGACATAACGGTAGAGCGGCAGGCCGGACGCCTGGGCCGCAGCCTTGGCAACGGCGAGCGATACGCCGAGGATGGCGTTGGCACCGAGGCGCGACTTGTTCGGCGTGCCGTCCAGCTCGATCATGATGTTGTCGATCTGGATCTGGTTTTCGGCGTCGATGCCGCCGATCGCGTCGAAGATCTCGGTGTTGGCAGCTTCGACCGCCTTTTCGACACCCTTGCCGAGGTAGCGCTTGCCGCCGTCACGCAGTTCGACCGCTTCATGCGCGCCCGTCGAGGCGCCCGAGGGAACGGCCGCGCGGCCCATGCTGCCATCTTCGAGATAGACATCGACTTCGACGGTGGGATTGCCACGGCTATCGAGAATCTCGCGGGCGATGATATCGGTGATTGCAGTCATGGGTTCTTCCTGCTCGGTGGGTGATAAGTCGGTTCGAAACCTGTCTTAGTCGAAGGCGTGCAAATTACAATGCCGCAATTTCCAGCCTTCGGACCAGCCTTCCCGGCCTATAGTACGATCATGTCAGACTGTTGAACGTCAAGCTGAACCTTAGGCCTTGGCGACCGCATCGAAGGCAAGCAGCTTTTCGAGAAGCCGCGGCATGTCCTTGAGATAGACCATGTTCGGGCCGTCCGAAGGGGCATTGTCGGGGTCCTGATGGGTTTCGACGAAGACACCAGCAATACCGGCAGCCACTGCGGCGCGCGCCAGGGTTTCCACGAATTCCCGCTGACCGCCGGAGGATTCGCCCTGGCCGCCCGGCTGCGCCACGGAATGGGTCGCGTCGAAGATAACGGGCGCGCCCATCGCCGCCATGATCGGCAACGAACGCATGTCGGAAATCAGCGTATTGTAGCCGAAGGAGACGCCGCGCTCGCACAGCAGCACGTTCGGATTGCCGCTGGCATTGAGCTTCTTCAGGACGTTCTTCATATCCCAGGGGGCGAGGAACTGGCCCTTCTTGACATTGACGACGCGGCCGGTCTTGGCGGCGGCGATAAGAAGGTCGGTCTGGCGGCAAAGGAAGGCCGGGATCTGCAGGACATCGACGACCTTCGCCACCTCCCCGCATTGCTCGGCGGTATGAACGTCGGTCAGGACGGGAAAGCCGAATTCCTTCTTGAGGTCGGCAAAGACCTCCATGCCCTTTTCGATCCCGATGCCGCGTTCGGCCGAAAGCGAGGTCCGGTTCGCTTTGTCGAAGGAGCTCTTGTAGACGAGGCCGATACCGAGCTTTCCGCAAAGCTCTTTCAGCGTGCCGGCAACCATGAAGGCGTGGTCGCGGCTCTCCATCTGGCAGGGACCGGCAATCAGCGACAGGCGGCCGGTATTGGAAAAAGTGACCTGGCCTTGGCCTTCGCCGATCCTGACTTCGGAATTCGTATCAGTGCTCATCGTGTTTCCTCGAAGGCGAAGAGCGTGCCCTGCCCGGGCGCGGGCTTCACCAGAATGCGATTGTTCTTGCGCGTGTAGGTCACCCCGTTAGCAGCCAAATGCGCTTCTGTCACGGCAAGATCGGCGACAGTGAAGAGGATTGCCCGGCCGCGCAGGCCGCGATCGGCGGATGAGCCGGCGATGTCGAAATAGGCCTCCAGCCCTTCCGGCGTCATCAGGCTGATTTTCGCATTCGATGCTGCGATATTGACGCCGAACCCGGTCTTCTCGACTGCCGATTGCGCCACCGCAAGGCTGACGAAGGCAGCGAAGGCGGCCGGCTCCGGCGTGCAAAGCGCGATCTCGACTATGCCGGTGACACCATTGGCATGCGCCTCCAGCGCGGCGCGGTCGGCCGGCAGCGGATTGACGCGCTCGACGCTGAAAAGCAGGAGATCCGGCGCGCGCAGGTCGCCGGCAAAAGCCAGCTTGAAGCCGGCAATCGCCTCGGAACCGTCCGGCATCGTCATCGGCCGGGTGAACTCCAGCATCTCGCCGGCGCTCGATCCGTTGCCGACGAAATTCTGATGATCGATGCCGGCATCCTTGCTGCCGAAAGCCAGCCCCGAAAGCCCCTCCTCGCCGCAGCGGAAGCGGAAGGCCTGGTTGCGGGCGGTGAAGACATTGCCTTGCCGCGCTGATGCCTCGCTCTCCTCGACGCTCGCAATCCCGAGCGGCTCCAGATAAGTCTTGTCGGCAAAGAAGACGCAGGCATTCTCCGTTCCGAAGGGATGGCGCGCATCGGCGGCAACGGTGAAGCCGAGCTTGCCGAGCCTCTCGCGCGCCAGATCGATATTGACGACCGGCAGCACGACATGATCCAGCGGGTGCGGTTTGGCGGAGTGCTCGTTCATGATATCCCCTCTCCTAACACGGCAGAGATGTGTGAGAGTGCCGCCCAAGGCAAGACTTGTGTGCCAATCCGGCGAATGAAAATAATAATCTCAACGAGTTGGCGCCAAGTTTTACGGAAATTTAGCTACTTGCGGAACACATATGGAACATATAGTGTATGTTCTGGATTTGTTTCAATCACGAGGTCACAACGTCGATGCTCACGCGCAAACAACAGGAGCTTCTCCTTTTCATTCATGAGCGCATGAAGGAATCCGGCGTTCCGCCATCTTTCGACGAAATGAAGGATGCCCTGGATCTCGCTTCCAAGTCCGGGATTCACCGGCTGATTACGGCGCTGGAGGAGCGTGGCTTCATTCGCCGCCTACCGAACCGCGCCCGTGCGCTCGAGGTCATCAAGCTTCCGGAGGCCTACAGCCCCAGCATCCAGCCCCGGCGCGGCTTTTCGCCGAGCGTCATCGAGGGCAGCCTCGGCAAACCTCAGCCGGTCGCCGCCCCCGCTCCCGCAAAACCCGTCGCCGACAACGGCAACTCGGTCTCCGTGCCGGTCATGGGCCGAATCGCTGCCGGTGTGCCGATCTCGGCGATCCAGAACAACACCCACGACATCGTCGTTCCGGCCGACATGCTCGGTTCCGGTGAACATTATGCGCTGGAGGTCAAGGGCGATTCGATGATCGACGCCGGCATCTTCGACGGCGACACCGTGATCATCCGCAACGGCAGCACTGCAAGTCCTGGCGACATCGTCGTTGCTCTCGTCGACGACGAGGAAGCGACACTGAAGCGCTTCCGCCGCAAGGGCGCCTCGATCGCGCTGGAGGCCGCCAACCCGGCTTACGAGACCCGGATTTTCGGGCCGGACCGTGTCAAGGTTCAGGGTAAACTCGTCGGCCTCATTCGCCGCTATCACTGACATTGGCTAGGCTCGATTCGGTAAAGCTGTTGCTGCGCCAGTCATAGGCGCGATGGCGCATCCATGGCCGCGACAATGCATCGAATGCGGTTGCGACCTCCAGGCCGGCGTCCGTGAAGCGCAACTCGATGGATCCGGTCCTGCGCAGCGTCTCACCGGTGAAGAGCGTCGCACCCGAGCGGCAGCTGTTGAAGCGAAGGCGGACCGAGGTCACGACGATATCGGCCGCGTCGCATGCCGGACCGAGATAGGCGGCATTGTCGATGACAGCAACCACCTGACCATTGGCGAGCCTTGATGTGCACCAGGCCTTCTTGACGCAGGAAAAGCGGTTTGCGTCACCGCCCGCTGTGGCCGCCCGCATCGCGGTCCTTGCTTCGTTCTGCTGATCGCGGGAAAGCCTGACGCGGCGGTCTTCTCCTACCGGCGGGATAGCAGGACCATCCAGCATCTTCGGCGGATCATGCCTCGGCAGGACCAGCGCTCTCTGCCACTGGTCGAAGATGAAATCCGGCGGTCTTTCACGGTTGGACGCCATGGCCGCCGCCTCGACGATTGCGACGAGACTGCCATCCTCCGAAATCACCAAATCCGGCGGACGGGGACCCGGCAGAAGCAGCAGGATGAGCGTTGCGACCGCGATGATCGATGTGCCGACATGGCGCAACCGGGTGCGGAGCAGCGTCAGCAGCAGAAAGCCTGCCACGGCGACGGCGAAATACCAGGCGGGCAAGCGGCCGACGTCTATATTGCCATCCCAGCCGGACACCGTCTTTGCGACCGCGATCACCAGATCGAGGCCGAATCCCACCACCTTCCAAGGCAAAACGTCCAGGCCGAAAGGCATGAGCAGCATCGCCAGCAGGCCGGCCGGCATGATGATGAAGGAGATGATCGGCATTGTCGCGAGGTTTGCCGGCAGGCCGTAGGCGGTCAGGCGATGAAAATGCTCGATCGAAAACAGCGCGGTGGAAAAACCGCCGATCAGCGAGGTCAGGAAGATGCCGCCGAAGAAGCCCGCAACCGTAACGAATGGCCTGATGATCGGCAGCTTCAGGAAGGCGTTTTCGCGGACGCGCCGGTCCTTCCACAGCTGATAGCCCGAGACCAGCGCCAATGTCGCTGCAAAAGACATCTGGAAGCTCGGACCCAAAACCTCGGACGGCGAAATGACGATGATGACGAGCGCGGAGAGAGCGACATTGCGCAGGCTGATCGACGGCCGGTCGAAGAAGACGGCAACCAACATGATGGCCATCATGATGAAGGCGCGTTCGGCAGAGACCGCAAAGCCCGAAATCAGGAAATAGGCGGTGACAGCGATGAGCGCGCCGGCGGCAGCGATCTTCTTCGTCGGGTAGGCCTCAGCAATGCCGGGAAAGAGGCTGAGCAGCATCCGGAAGCCGACGAAGAAGATGCCGGCCGACAGCGCCATGTTGAGGCCGGAGATGGCGATGATATGAGCCAGACCGGACTGGCGCAGCGCCTCCGTCGTTTCATTCGAGATGGCACGCCGCTCGTCCGTCACCAGAGCAGCGGCGAAAGCGCCGGTGTCGCCGGGCAGGATCGACCTTATGCGGTCACCAATGCCGCTGCGCAGCCGGTAGAGCCCTTCGAGCAGCGTTTCAGCCGTCGATCTGGCAGCCTGGGGACCAGCCTGCGCATCGACCTTCGTCGGTGCACCGTAGAAGAAGCCGTTGGCGCCGATGCCATCGAAATAGGCACCGAAGGAGAAGTCGTTGAGTTCGGGAAGTGCCGGACCTGCCGGCGGCGTCAGCCGCGCCCTGCCGGTAATGATATCGCCGATCTCGAAGGCCGCGTCCGCGCCGCGGGCGATGGCGGTGATGCGTTCCGGCCGCCGCTTCAGCTCCGGTGCCTTAGTGCCGGTGACCGCAAGAATGTAGCGCCACCGCCCGCGACCATCGCCTTCGCGCCGCTCGACACGGCCGGTCACCGTGGTCGTCACTGATGAATCGAGGATCACGGTCGAAGCCCGCCGGCTCTCGAACTGCGCCGTGACCATGCCGCAGACCACGAGCGAGAGCGCCAGCAGCGTTGCCCGCACTGCCGCCCGGCTGCGGCTGGCGATGAGAACCGCCACTGTCACCGCCGACAGGCAGAGCAGTGATGCAACGAGGGGAAAATCCGATGCCGCGAGAAACCAGACGGCTGACCCAGCGCCGAGGAAGACCGGCGAAAACAGCAGCAGGCGGCCATGGTCCGCCTCTTCGCCCAGCATGCGCATGCCGGCACGCAGCACTTGCGAGGCTGCGGCCGGCAGCCGGTGGCGCAATGGTGTCGCCGACTGCGTCCGTGTCGGTCGCGTCACCACGACAGGTGGTGAAAAACTGGAGGAGTCGGCAAGGCCTTCGCCTGCTTCCGGCCGCAATTCGACTGTCGTCAACTCCTGCATGAACCGCCCAAGCCCGGCTGCGAAGGCGGCCAGAATGCAACCTCCAATCAAATCCGGCAAGAATAATCGATTGAAATATGAGGGAAAATCGCGAGCGCCAAAAGACCAGTCGAATCATCAGCTTCCGATATGCGTGCGGCTCATCGCTGCAGTGCCTAAAAGGTGATACCGCAATGCACAAAATGCCATCACGGTAACTTGGCATTAGCTTCGCGATCATATAGCTATCGGTGAGGACGCTTAACCCCTATGGCGCTTTTATGGCGCCACCGCCATTTCGGAGGATCAGCATGACGGATCAAAGCGCTACAATAAAAATCGGTGACAAGTCTGTCGACCTTGCTGTCAAAAGCGGCACGATCGGCCCGAGCGTCATCGATATCGGTGCCCTCTACAAGAACACGGCTTCCTTCACCTACGATCCGGGTTTTACATCGACCGCATCCTGTGAATCGAAAATCACCTACATCGACGGCGACGAAGGTGTCCTGCTGCATCGCGGCTATCCGATCGAGCAGCTCGCCGAGCACGGCGACTTCCTCGAAGTCTGCTACCTCCTGCTTTACGGCGAACTGCCGACCACCGTGCAGAAGAAGGATTTCGATTACCGCGTCACGCACCACACCATGGTGCACGAGCAGATGAGCCGCTTCTTCACCGGCTTCCGCCGCGATGCGCATCCGATGGCCGTCATGTGCGGCTGCGTCGGCGCGCTGTCGGCCTTCTATCACGACTCCACCGACATCACCGATCCGCACCAGCGCATGGTCGCCAGCCTGCGCATGATCGCCAAGATGCCGACGCTTGCCGCCATGGCCTACAAATACCATATCGGCCAGCCCTTCGTTTATCCGAAGAACGACCTCGACTACGCCTCGAACTTCCTGCGCATGTGCTTTGCCGTGCCTTGCGAGGAATATGTGGTCAATCCGGTGCTTGCCCGCGCCATGGACCGCATCTTCATCCTGCATGCCGATCATGAGCAGAACGCCTCGACCTCGACCGTCCGTCTCGCCGGTTCGTCGGGCGCCAACCCGTTCGCCTGCATCGCCGCCGGCATCGCCTGCCTCTGGGGGCCTGCGCATGGCGGCGCCAACGAAGCGGCGCTCAACATGCTGAACGAAATCGGCACGGTCGATCGTATTCCGGAATATGTCGCCCGCGCCAAGGACAAGAACGATCCGTTCCGCCTGATGGGCTTCGGTCACCGCGTCTACAAGAACTACGATCCGCGCGCCAAGATCATGCAGAAGACGACGCATGAAGTGCTCGGCGAACTCGGCATCAAGGACGATCCGTTGCTCGAAGTGGCGATGGAGCTGGAGCGTATCGCGCTCACCGACGAATATTTCATCGAGAAGAAGCTCTATCCGAACATCGACTTCTATTCCGGCATCACGCTGAAGGCGCTGGGCTTCCCCACGACCATGTTCACCGTGCTCTTCGCGCTTGCCCGCACCGTCGGCTGGATCGCGCAGTGGAACGAGATGATCGAGGATCCGGAACAGCGCATCGGCCGTCCGCGCCAGCTCTATGTCGGCGAACCGAAGCGCGATTACATCCCGGTTTCGAAGCGCTGATCGCTTCCAAAGAACCCAAAAGAAAACCCGGTCAGAAACGACCGGGTTTTTTCTTTTTCAGCACGTCGAGAAGGATCTCGGCGGCATGCTCGCCGGGCGGTGTTTCGGTCTGCATGCGTTGCCAGACGAGATCGTAGCCCTCGTTCATCGCCTTCAATTGGAACGTGTCGGCCGACAGCCGCTCCATCCAGCGCGCCAGGCTGGCGCCGCGGACGATCTCGTTCAGATATTCCGGCACGACGGCATAATCGGCGATGATATTGGGCAATGCGCCCGTCCACACCTTAATGCGCCGGGCGAGCAGGCGGATAATCCAATCCGTCTTGTAAACGGACACCGTCGGCACGCCGGCAAGGGCGAGTTCGAGGATCACCGTGCCGGAAGCTGCCATCGCCGCATCCGCCTCGGCAAAGGCCTTCCATTTCTGCGTCGGCCCGACCGCCACCTCCGGCGGCGTGGCCCAGCCGGCGACGAGCCCCTTCACCAGCGCTTCGTTGTGCGGCACGGTCGGCAGCAGGAAGCGCATCGGGCCGTTGCGGGCAACAAGTTCCTTGGCCGCATCCTCGAAGAACGGAAGCAGTTTAGCGATTTCGGAGGATCTTGATCCAGGAAGCATCAGGATCGCCTTGCCCGCTCCCTCGACGGGTGCGCGCATGGCGCGCTGCCGCCGCGCTTCGAGCAGCGCCGGATCGGCGGTCAGGCGATGGCCAACATAGGTGGTCTCAGGCCCGCCGAGCGCACGCATTGTTGCCGGCTCGAAGGGCAGGACGGCGAGCACATGATCGACATAGGCGAGCATGCGCGTGGCGCGATATTCCTTCCAGGCCCAGACGCTCGGACAGACATAATTGACAACCGGCAGATCGGGCAGCGCGGCGCGGACACGCTTGGCGACGCGATGGGTAAAATCCGGGCTGTCGATGATAAGAAGAATATCCGGCCTTGCGGCGATGATGGCAGCCGTCGTCTGGCGGATCAGGGTATAGAGCTTTGGCAGCCGGCTCAGCACCTGGGTGATGCCCATGATCGACAGCTCGGAGAAATCGAACAGGGATCGCAAGCCTTCGGCCTGCAGCCCCTCGCCGCCGACGCCGACGAGCTCCACCGGTCCGCTATGAATTCGCTTCAAGGCGGCGATGAGATCGGCACCGAGCAGATCCCCCGACACCTCGCCGGCAATGACGGCGATCTTCAACGGCGCCCCGTTCATTCAAGCCCCCATGCCGGCAGGCCGCGATCGATGCCACAAACGAAGAGCCCAGCCTCATCGGCGGCTTTGATGACGGCGGCGCGATCGAGCACCAGCGAGCGGCCGGCCTCGACGGCGACGCCGGCAAGGCCGGCTTTCCTTGCGTTCAGGACCGTGGAAACGCCGATCGCCGGCAGGTCGGCGCGGATATCCTGCTGCGGCTTGCAGAGTTTGACGAGTGCGCCACGGCGGCGCGGCGAGATGCGCCCGGCGGCTCTAAGATCCGCGACACGCTCCAGCATCTCGTCCGTGCCCTCAAGACCCTCCAGCGCGACGATACGCCCGCCGATGGCGACGGCGCCCTGCCCGACATCGAGCCGGCCGAGCATTTCGGCGGCTTCCGCCGCGCGGTTGATATCGCGCCGGTCTTCTTCGCCCGGTATCGCCGTGCCGAGCGGGCCGACGGCGGCAAGAAGGTCGGGGGCGATCTCATGGGCACCGACGACACGCCGGCCGTTTCCCTCGATCAGCCGGATCACCATCTGCAGCACCCTATCGTCGCCGCCGGACAGTAAGGTGCGGATCGTGGCCGGCATCTTCATCAGAGTGCGCAGCGTCGGGCGCACCTCGCGCCATTCCGGCCGACGCCGCACGCTGCCGGACATGACGACACGGCCGATGCCGTAGCGGTTCAAGAGGCCCTCGAGAGCTGCAAAATCGCCGACGCCGATGACGGCATGATCATACCCTTCCCAGCGCCGGTCGCTTTCGTCCTTCAGCGCGACGATGACGGGATTTTCGCCCGCCGCGCGCGCAGCTTCGGCGACATAGGAAGGCAGAAGGCCGCCGCCGGCGATGATCGCCAGCCGGCCCGCAGCGGTATCGCCGGAAAGAGTCACGGACTAGCCCTTCTGCCCCCGGGTTGGCGAGGACAAGGCGCGGTCGCTGTCGGCGGCGATGAAGTCGAGGATGTGGACCGCCTGCTCGCAATCAGCATATTCTTCGCGGATGGCGGCGGCGTTTTCGCGGACGGAGCCCGGTCCTTCGAAGATCGACTTGTAGGCGCGGCGCACCCTGTGAATGACGGCGCGGTCGACGCCGGCGCGCGTCATGCCGACGACGTTGAGGCCGCTCAGCAGCCCGGGATTGCCGTTCAGCATGCCGTAGGGAATGACGTCGTAACTGACTGCCGAGAGCCCGCCGACGAAGGCCTGACGGCCGACGCGGGTGAACTGGTGAACGGCCGAGCCGCCGCCCAGGATGACGCGATCTTCGATGACGACATGGCCGGCGAGCATGACGTTGTTCGACATGATCACATGGTTGCCCACCCGGCAGTCATGCGCGACATGCGAATTGGCAAGGAAGAGATTGTTGTCGCCGACGATCGTCTGGCCGCCGAAATCGGCCGTGCCGGTATTCATCGTCACGCCTTCGCGGATCGTGCAGTTGGCGCCGACCGTCAGCGTCGTCTCCTCGCCGCCGTGATGCACGCTCTGCGGATCGCCGCCAACGACCGCCATCGGGAAGATGCGTGTGCCCTTGCCGACCACGGTGCGGCCGGTCACGACTGCATGCGACAAAAGCTCGACATTCGCATGCAGGACGACGTGCGACCCGACATGGCAGAAGGGACCGATCTTGACGCCCTCACCGATGGTCGCGCCGTCTTCGACGACAGCCATCGGATGAATGCGAGCGCTTTCGGCGATAGTGCTCATGCCTGATCCTTACGAACGATCATCGCGCCGATATCGGCTTCGGCGACAAGTGCGCCGTCGACCTTGGCGTCGCAATGGAATTTCCAGATATTGCCGCGCTGCTTGTGCTTCCTGACATGGAATTCAACACGATCGCCGGGTACGACGGGCTTGCGGAAGCGCGCATTCTCGATGGTCATGAAATAGACGAGGTTGCCTGGCTGGCCATCCTTCTTGGCACAGATCGCACCCGCGGTCTGGGCCATGCCCTCGATCAAGAGAACGCCGGGCATGATCGGAGATTCCGGAAAATGACCGGTGAAATGCGGTTCGTTCACCGTGACGTTCTTGATGCCGATCGCCGTGTTGTCGCCGTCAATCTCGATGATCTTGTCGACCATGAGAAACGGGTAGCGATGCGGCAGCAGTTTCATGATCTCGATGATGTCAGCCGAAGAAAGCGTTGTCGTGGCTTCCTCAGTCATTTTGCTTGCCTCCAGGTTTCGTCCCGCGCAGCTTCGTCCTTGACATCTGTTGCGCGACATCTCTCAGATAGTCATTCAGCGGACGCCCAGGTGTACCACCATATTGTCCGCCGGCGGCAAGATCGGTCATGATACCGCTTTGGGCGGCGATCTGGACCCCGTCACCGATCGTCACATGCCCCTTGATACCGACCTGGCCGCCGATCTGAACGCCATTGCCGATCTTCGCGCTGCCGGCGATGCCGACCTGCGCAACGATGGCGCAATGGCGGCCGATCTGAACGTTGTGGCCGATCTGTACCTGGTTGTCGATCTTGGTGCCTTCGCCGATGACCGTATCGTCCATGGTGCCACGGTCGATCGAGGTGTTGGCGCCGATCTCGACATTATCCTGGATGATCACTCGGCCGATCTGGACGATCTTGATCATGCCGCGCGGGCCCGGCGCATAACCGAAACCATCCTGGCCGATGCGGGCGCCGTTGTGGATGATGACGCCATTGCCGAGCAGCGCGCAGAGTATGCTGGCGCCGGCCGCAATCGAACAATCCCGGCCAATCTTGACATTCGGACCGATGATGCTGTGGGCGCCGATGCGCGTCCCTTCGCCGATCTCGGCATGCGCTCCGATGACGGCCATCGGCTCGACGATCACGCCCTTTTCAAGCTTGGCGCTCGGATCGATCACCGCACTTGGCGCGATATCGCTTTCACCGGAAAAGACGACCGGGCGCAATGCCGCGGGATAAAACAGGCCGCCCGCCATCGCGAAAGCCGCATGTGGATTGGACGACAGGATGACCGGGATATGGGGGGGTACGAGATTGACGAGCGCCTTGTCGCAGATCACTGCCGAGGCTTCGCATGTCGCCAGTTCATCGCGGTTACGACGCGACAGGATATAACAGACATCGCCCGCCCGGGCCCGGCTGATGGGGGCAACGGACCTGACGATAACATCGGCATGGTCGGAATTGGCGAGTTCCGCCCCAAGAAACTCTGCCAGCTCAGCGAGCTTCAGACCTTCATGGGGCAGAAAAAAAACGTTTTGCTCCATCGGCAATGCTCCAGAACGGAATTGAGTCTTACAGTTCCGGACTGCCGATATCAGAATTGGTTGTTGATGCCAAACTTGAAGTTCTGCGTCTTGTCGAAGTCTTCCTTGAGGACCGGGATCGCGTAATCCAGACGCAATGCACCGAACGGAGACTGCCAGACGACGCCGACACCGACGGAGGCGCGCAGCGAAGCGCTGGTACCGTCGGCCTGGTCTGACCCAAGAAGCTCGACGTCATTGCCGAACAGCGTACCGGCATCGGCAAAGACTGCGCCGCGCAGGTTGAAGTCACGCGGGAAGCCCGGCATCGGGAAGGTCGCTTCTGCAGACGCCGTGAAATAGGTCGTGCCACCGAGCGGGTCATCATTATCCCCGCGGATGCGCGGGCCGATACCCTTGTTCTCGAAGCCGCGAATATCGCCGTTGGTCAGCGTGAACTGGTCGAAAACGTTCAGATGATCGCCCAAGGGGACGACATAACCAGCCGAAGCGGAGACCGAGCCGATGATATCGGCATCGTCAGCGAGCAAGTGGTAATAACGGGCCTTGCCGTAGATCTTGTAGAACTGCGAGTCGCCGCCGAGGCCGGCAAGTTCATGCGTCGCCGTCGCATAGATGCCTTCACGCGGCAGGACGGTGTCGTCAAGCGTGTTGTAGGTCAGCGTCTGCGAGACGGAAGAGCGTGTCCACGGGCTCTCGTCGACCAGATTAGCGTAGGTCGCCGAAAGATCAGAGGTATCGCCGTCATACTTCATCTGCTTGTAGTTATAGCGGAAGGTCGTCGCCAGATCTTCGGTGATCGGCGCAGTCACACGCAGGACGACGCTGGTTTCCTCGTAGTCGTAGTCGTCGTTGCTCGACGTTTCGCTGCGGTTGACGTCGAAGCCTGCCGCCAGACGGTAGCCGAGGAAGTAGGGTTCGGTGAAGCTGACGCCGTAGGCGCGCGAGCCTTCCTGGCCGCCACCGGCCGAGATGCGGATGTACTGACCACGGCCGAGGAAGTTCTTTTCCTCGATCGAGGCTTCGAGCAGCAGACCGTCGCCGCCGGCGGCATAACCCGCGCCGACACCGAACGAACCGGTCGACTGATCCTGCACGTCGACGACCACCACGACGCGGTCCGGCGAGCTGCCCGGCTGGGTGGAAATGTTGACCGAGGAGAAGTAACCGAGCGCTTCGAGGCGACGCTTGGCCTTGGTGATCATCTGCTGATTGAAGGCGTCGCCTTCGCTCATGTCGAATTCGCGGCGAATGACGTAGTCGCGCGTGCGGCTGTTGCCGCGGATCTCGATGCGCTCGACATAGGCGCGCTCGCCCTGGTCGACCAGATATTCGACACCGATCGTGTTGTTGTTGAGGTCGCGGTTACCGCGCGGCGTGACGCGCGCAAAAGGATAACCGGCTGACGCCACCTGATCGGAGATCGCCTCGATCGACTTCTGCACTTCCTTGGCGTTGTAGACCTGGCCTTCGCGGGTGCGCACCAGCGGCTGCAGCTGCTCTGAGCCGACGCCTTCGACGGTCGACTGGACGGTCACCGGTCCGAAGTCGTAACGCTGGCCTTCCTCGATGTTGAAGGTGAGCGTGTATTTGTTGGTCGCGTCGTCGAAGGTGGCATCGGAAGAGACGATGCGCATGTCGGCATAGCCGCGATTGTAATAGAACTGGCGCAGCGCTTCTTCGTCGGCGTGGAGCTTGTCTTCGTTGTAGACGTCCTTGCGGGTCAGGAACGACAGGAAGTTCGAACGCTTGGTGGCGATGACGGCAGCCAGGCGGCCGGCGCTGTAGGCATTGTTGCCAACAAAGTTGATCGAATCGATCTTGGTGCGGTCACCCTCGTTGATGACGAAGGCAAGGTTGACGCGGCCTTCGCCGAGCGGCACCACCTGCGTCGTGACCTCGACCTCGCTGCGGCCGGTGGCAGCATAAGCTTCCTTGATCGACTGGATGTCGGCCTGGATCTGGGTGTCGCTGTAGGGACCGGCAGCGTGGGTCTGGACGATCGTCGCGAGCTTGTCGTCCTTGATCTTCCGGTTGCCGTTGAAGACGACCTGATTGACGAGCTGGGCTTCCTGAACGTTGACGACGAGCGTGCTGCCGGAGACCGAGATCTTGACGTCGGAGAAGTAACCCGTGCCGTAGAGCTGCTTGACCGAGGCATCGATATCGCTGTTCGAAAAACTCTTTCCAGGAGCGATGGTGAGGTTCGACCGGACGGCTTCCGCGCCGACACGGCTTGCGCCGCGCACATCGATGCGCTGGATGACCGCGGCCTCAGCGGCCGTAGCGGAAACAAACGTCACAGCACCTGCGCCCGAAGCAACAACACCAGCAGACAGCGCAACCGCCGATACTGCGTTCAAAAACTTTGAACCAGCCTTCATTTCACCCATTACCTTTTGTTTCCCTCGTTCCCGGCCTCAGGAAACCCCGATTCCGGTCACGTGTGTCGTTTTACCCGCTTTTGACATACAAGCAAGGCAGGTCGTTAATTTCTGTTTACTTCATTTGCAAGCGTGACCCATTCGCCACTACAGCCTTGAAACATCGTAAATAAATAGTAATTAGCCTCGCCTTGCTCGTTTACCCTATCCACGAGCCAATGTCGTTCCAGGTCGTGAAAACCATCAATGTCAGTATCATCGCCAGGCCGATGCGAAATGCAATTTCCTGGGCCGAAGAGCCGAGCGGTTTCCCCCTCACCGCTTCCACCGCATAGAACATCAGGTGGCCGCCATCAAGTACCGGAACCGGCATCAGGTTAAGCAATCCTATCGAAACAGAAAGCACCGCCGCAAGCTGCAACACTGCGCCTATTCCAAGCGACGCCATCTGGCCCGAAGCTTGCGCCACGCGGATCGGCCCGCCCAATTGATCGGCGCGCATCGTTCCGCTGAAGATGTTGCCGATATATTTGAAGGTGCCGGTGACAATGTCGCGGGTCTCGATCACAGCCTCGCGCAGCGACTGCAGCGGCGTATAGGTCTTCAGGCGGAAGTTGCCGGCCTCCCGGCTAGTGACGATGCCGATCTGGCCGAGCTCGACCTTGTTGCCGAACTGGTCGGTCGTGTCTACGCGCTGCGGCACCATCGGCACATCAAGTTTCTGGCCGGCGCGCTCGATCGTCACGACGATCTTCTGGCTCGGGCGGATGCCGACATAGCGGCGCACGTCGTCGAAGGTCTCGACCTTGCCGCCATCGATGGCGACGAGAAGGTCGCCTGGAAGGATGCCGGCGGCAGCGGCAGCGCCGTCGGGCTTGACCTCGGCAACGACAGGATCGGCGATCGTGCGGCCATAGACCGAGAAAAGAATGGTGAAGATGGCGATCGCCAGCAGAAAATTGGCGATCGGGCCAGCCGCGACGGTTGCAGCGCGTTTCCACAGCTTGGCGCCGGCAAAGGAGCGAGCCCTGTCCTCCTCGGACATGGCGGCGATCTTGTCGGTGTCGGGCTTGCTCGAGGCATCCTCGTCGCCGAAGAATCGGACGTAGCCCCCAAGCGGGATCACCGAAATCTTCCAGCGCGTTCCGTGGCGGTCGGTGAAGCCGAAGATCTCCGGACCGAAACCGACGGAAAAGGCAAGGATGCGAATGCCGCTCCAGCGCCCCACGAGGTAGTGGCCCATCTCATGCACAAAGACGAGCAGTGACAGCACGAGGATGAAGGTAACGATGTTCCCCATCAGAAATGCGTATATGCCGCTCACCGTTTCCATAAGTCCCTTCCGTCAGACTGCCGCGTTGTCAGAGTCCGAACAATGCCGCGCCGAGCGACGTCATTCCGGCGCCCTTTATCAGGGAAAAAAGCCCAGCAAGCAAGAACGCCGAAAAACAGGCGAAAATCAGTCCGTCGACACGGTCCATGACGCCGCCATGACCCGGAATGAGACGGCTCGAATCCTTGACGCCGAATTTTCGCTTGATGAACGATTCGAAAAGATCGCCCGACTGGCTGCAAACCGAGAGAACGAGTGCCACGCCGGCGGCGATGATTTCAGCGCCCGGAAGGAGAAAATGGACGAGAACGACACCGGCTACGACCGCCGAAACGGCGCCGCCGATTGCACCCGACCAGGTCTTTCCGGGCGAGATCGAAGGGGCAAGCTTCGGCCCGCCAAGCGCCCTGCCGACGAAATAAGCAAGGATATCGGTTGCCCAGACGACGGCAAAGACGAAGAGCATGGCGTAAAGGCCAAGCCGGTCATCGCCTCTAATCGCGGCAAGCGCCAGGCCGGTGGCGCCGGCATAAAACAGGCCCACTGGCAACCAGCGGCTCGTGCCCTGCAGGATGATCAGGGCGATACCGACGGCGGTGACGCCGGCCAGCATGCCGGCGGCGAATTCGAAATTGCCGACAAGCACGAGAAAGGCAATCGCCGCCTCACCGATCCAGCCGACGGCATTGGCGACCCAATCCCGCGCGATGCCTGTCATTTTCGACCATTCATAGTAAATCAGCAGGCCGATCACGACCGCCAGGATACGGAAGGCAAGGCCGCCATACCAGGTGGCGGCAAGAACGATGGCCGCGAGAATCAGTCCTGAAACGATACGGAGCTTCAGTTCCTGCTGCATCAGGTGCCGACCGCGGCCGCCTGCGACGACAGGCCGCCGAAGCGCCGGTCACGAGAGGCGAATGTCTCGAGCGCCGAGCGGAAGATCTCGGGGCTGAAATCCGGCCAGTATTCCGGAAGGAAGATGAATTCCGAATAGGCGGCCTGCCAGAGAAGGAAGTTGGAAAGCCGCTCTTCGCCGCTGGTGCGGATAATGAGATCCGGATCGGGAATGCCGGCCGTGTCGAGACGGGCGTTGATCAGTGCCGGTGTAATATCCTGTGCTCTCAGGCGGCCGGCCTCGACGTCGCGGGCGAGGCTGACGACGGCGCGGGCGATCTCGTCGCGCGAACCGTAGTTGAAGGCGATGACGAGCGTCAGTGACGTGTTGTCCTTGGTCGTCTCCTCCGCCTCCAGCAAGAGGCCCAGAATATCGCTGCGCAGGCTGTGGCGGTCGCCGATCACCTTGATCCGCACGTTCTGGCGATGGAGTTCGGCGAGGTCGCGCCGGATGAAAGCCTTGAGCAGGCCGAGCAGATCGGAGACCTCGGCTTCGGGCCGGCGCCAGTTCTCCGAGGAGAAGGCAAAGAGGGTCAGATATTTTATGCCGGCCGCACCGGCGGCGCGGACTGTCTCGCGCACCGCCTCGACGCCCTTGCGATGGCCCATCGTGCGCGGCAGGCCACGCTGCTTGGCCCAACGGCCATTGCCATCCATGATGATGGCAACATGCTCTGGCACAGTTACAAATACAGATTCCGACATTTCCCGTCCGGTCTTTCCAGGCAAAGGCACAGATCCACTAGACCTGCATGATTTCCTTTTCCTTCTCGCCAAGCAAGCGGTCGATTTCGGAAATCGTCTCGTCCGTCATCTTCTGTACACGTTCCGACTGCGCCCGGCTCTCGTCCTGGCCGATGACGCCGTCTTTTTCGGCTTTCTTAAGGCCGTCCATGCCGTCCCGGCGGACATGGCGAATCGCCACCTTGCTCTTTTCGGCATAGTCGTGGGCCACCTTGACGAGCGACTTGCGGCGCTCCTCGTTCAGCTCCGGCAGCGGAATGCGCAGGTTCTGGCCGTCGATGATCGGGTTGAGGCCGAGATTGGATTCGCGAATGCCGCGCTCGACGGCGCTGACCATCGATTTGTCCCAGACGGAAACCGAGAGCATGCGCGGCTCGGGCACGGTGATGTTGGCGACCTGGTTCAGCGGCATGCGCGAACCATAGGCCTCGATCGTCACCGGGTCGAGGATGTTGGCCGAAGCACGGCCGGTGCGCAGCGATGCGATGTCGCTCTTGAATGCGGAAATCGCGCCGTCCATGCGGCGCTTCAGTTCCTTGATGTCGATACCTTCACTCATGTCGATGCTCCCGTCCAGAGCATGATGCCGAAAAGTGTCAGCGGTTTTCGGGCGACATCATGCTCTTACTATTTAATGTAGAACATGATTCAGCTTTCAGGCCAAACGGGCCTAAATCATCATGTTCTAGCGAGGGCTGCGCCGAAACCGCGGCGCAGCTTATATCAGTTGTCGGAGACGATGGTCTTGAGACCACCGCCCGTCAAGATTTCAGCAAAACCACCCTTCTCGTGGATCGAGAAGACGATGATCGGAATGGAATTCTCCCTGGCGAGCGCCACGGCGGCAACGTCCATCACCGCAAGCCCCCTGTCCAGCACTTCCTGGTGCGTCAGCCGGTCGAGGCGGGTCGCATCGGGATATTTCTTCGGGTCGGCTGTGTAGATGCCGTCCACCTGGGTGCCCTTGAAGATCGCTTCCGCACCCATTTCGGCGGCGCGGAGTGCTGCGGCGGAATCGGTGGTGAAGAAGGGGTTGCCGGTGCCGCCGGCAAAGATCACCACGCGGCCCATCGACAGATGATAAAGGGTTGCGCGCTGCGAAAAGCTCTCGCAGATCTCGGGCATGGAGATGGCCGAAAGCACCACCGTATCGATGTTCAGCTTGCGCAGCGAGGTCGCCAGCGCCAGCGCATTGATGATGGTGCCGAGCATGCCCATATGGTCGCCGGTGACCCGGTCGCCGCCCTTGGACGCCACCGCGACACCGCGGAAGATATTGCCGCCACCGACGACGACGCCGACTTCCACGCCCATATGCCGTGCCTCGGCGATGTCGGATGCAATGCGGTCCGCCACCGTCACATCGATCCCGAAACCCTGGCCACCCATGAGCGCTTCGCCGGAAGCCTTGAGTAGAACACGTTTATAGACAGGCTCTAAAGACATCTTGGCTCCTCGTAAATTGCCGTGAATGCCCGATACACGAAGGGCACCGCGTTGTCACGCGATGCCCTTCGTGTTTTCCCAATTATGGCTGGAAGATCAACCCTTGACGGCAGCCGCGACTTCGGCCGCGAAGTCGGTTTCTTCCTTTTCGACGCCTTCGCCGAGCAGCAGACGGGCCATGCCGGCAACCTCGATCGGCGCGCCGACGGCCTTTTCAGCTTCCTTGATGGCGGCGGCGACCGTCAGATCCGGATTGATGACGAAAGCCTGCGAGAGAAGGGCGACTTCCTCGAAGAACTTGCGCATGCGGCCGTCGACCATCTTTTCGATGATATTGTCCGGCTTGCCGGAAGCGCGCGACTGCTCGATGAAGACGTTGCGCTCGCGCTCGGCGACGGCGGCATCGACTTCTTCCGAGCGGATCGCCAACGGCGCGGTGGCGGCGATGTGCATGGCGACCTGGCGGCCGATGGCGTTCAGGGCTTCCTTGTCGCCGGTCGACTTCAGCGCGACGAGAACGCCGAGCTTGCCGAGGCCGTCGGAAACAGCATTGTGGATATAGGTGGCGACGACGCCGTCCTCGACCGAGAGAGCGACCGAACGGCGCAGGTTCATGTTCTCGCCGATCGTTGCGATCGCATCCTTGATCGTGTCGGAAACCGACTTGCCGGATGCCGGGTAGGTCGCAGCGGCAACGGCATCGACGGTGCCGTCCGTGGATACGGCGACCTTGGCGATGCCGCGGACGAGTTCCTGGAAGGCATCGTTACGGGCGACGAAGTCGGTTTCCGAATTGACTTCGACGACGACGGCCTTGGTGCCCTGGCTCGAAACGCCGATGAGGCCTTCGGCAGCGGTGCGGCCGGACTTCTTGTCGGCCTTGGCGATGCCCTTGGCGCGCAGCCAGTCGATCGCCGCTTCCATGTCGCCACCGGTTTCAGCAAGAGCCTTCTTGCAGTCCATCATGCCTGCGCCGGTCTTTTCGCGCAGTTCCTTCACCATTGCAGCCGTAATCTCGCTCATTAGCTTCCTCTTGTCGGTTCATACGGTGGGCCGCAAAGCGCGGCTCGGCACCGGATTGAGGCACGAAATGTACCTGTATGTATGACAGCGTGATGAAGACGCGTCATAACGAAACTTATCGGACGGAGAGCCTGATGCCCTCCCCTTGAAACAGGCAAGGCCGCCGAACTTCGATGAGTCGCGAGCGGCCTTTCCCAGTCTCTGCAAGCATTTGGCGGACCTTTTCGATCCGCCCGCCTTCATCAGCCTTCGGCTGCTTCCTCGAGAGCCGGCTCGACCGGAACTTCGGAGGATGCGCCGAGATCGCGGCCGGAAGAGCCCTGCTGGCGTGCGATGCCGTCGATGGCGGCGCGGGAGATCAGCTCGCAGTAAAGAGCGATCGCGCGCGATGCGTCGTCATTGCCCGGGATCGGATAGTCGATCAGGTCCGGATCGCAGTTCGAATCGATGATGGCGACAACCGGGATGCCGAGGCGCTTGGCTTCGTCGATCGCGATCTTTTCCTTGTTGGTGTCGATGATGAACATCAGGTCAGGCGTGCCGCCCATATCGCGGATACCGCCAAGAGCCTTGTCCAGCTTTTCGCGTTCGCGCTCGAGGTTCAGGCGTTCCTTCTTGGTGAAGCCCTGGGCTTCGCCGTTCAGGATCTCGTCGAGCTTGCGCAGACGCTGGATCGAGTTGGAGATCGTCTTCCAGTTCGTCATCATGCCGCCGAGCCAGCGCGAGTTGACGTAGTACTGGGCCGAGCGCTTGGCGCTGTCGGCAATGATCTCGGACGCCTGGCGCTTGGTGCCGACGAAGAGAACGCGGCCGCCGCGGGCAACGGTGTCGCTGACGACCTGAAGGGCGCGCGACAGCATCGGAACGGTTTGGGCCAGATCGATGATGTGAATGTTGTTGCGATCGCCGAAGATGTACGGCTTCATCTTCGGGTTCCAGCGATGCGTCTGGTGGCCGAAGTGGACGCCTGCCTCAAGAAGCTGGCGCATAGAAAAATCAGGCAATGCCATGCCTTGTTACTCCTTTTCCGGTTGAACCTCCGCAAGGCGAACAGCACCCTCTTCGAGGATGCCACCGGGCGGAACAGCCCGGATTTCTCCCGGACGATCCCATGCCTTACGTGTGGAATGCCGGTGCCCATACATTCGATTGGGCGCAAAAGCAAGGCTTATGCCGAAAAAACCTGACGGCTCAGCTTGCCAGCGTCGGCAGCAGCGACAGCATGACGCCAGCGTCGGGCATCGGCAGGATGGCATCGACCTCGGCCGGCAGCAGGGTGCCGATGGCGCTGTCGGCGTTGCCGGTGGCGGTCCCCAGCGGACCGCGGAAGCCGTGTCTCGTCCAGGCAAGCTCCTGGAGCTTCGGGCTCACCAGCGCTTCGATCAGCCGGTTGGCATTCTCGTCGACGACGATCAGCGGATGCGCCGAATAGACGGTCGGGCGCGGATAGAGCACCACCGGCTTTGCGCCGGCGCTCGCCTTGATGCGCTCCCAGCGTGCGGGATCGGCGAGGATCCATTCGACCAGCTGGTTTTCATAGCCAACGATCATCGGCTCGCCGCCAAGACCGCCTGCCAGATACTGGTCGAAAAGTTTGCCTGAGGACGGCGACTTGAAGCCCATGTTGCGGAAAATCGCCTGCACCTTGCCGCCGAAGGTGGCGAGATCGCCTGAAGTCGCGACATTGCCGCTGAACAAGCTGAGCACCAGGCCTGCGAACATGAAGCCGGAATTGGAGCGGTTGGGATCGGTCGAGACGATGCGGGCGCGGCCGTAGAGCGAATTGACGCCGAGTTTCGACCAGTCGGATCCGGCAAGGATCGCATCAAGCAAAGCCTTGAGGTCGAGCTGATGATGGCCTTCGTTCGTCACCGTCACCAATCCCGCTTTCATCAGTCCATCGACGACGGGCTGCCAGGAATAGACGACGATCGGCGTGTTCAGCACGACGCGGTCGTTGCGGATAGATATGCCGTTCTGCCTGGCGATATCGACCATGATCGAGGAGGACGGCCAGAGGAATTGCGGATGCTGCGACAGCAGCGCCTGTTCGCGGACCATCTCGACGGAACCGGCGACACGGCTGTTCACCGTCAATCCGTATCCGCCGAGCGCCCTGATGACGTCGGGGTCGGCCAGGAAGGCCTCCTTCTCGCCACCGACGAAGCCGAACAGCGTCGTGCGGCTGCCGAGCAGGCCCTGCAATCCCGGCCGATCCCGGACAGCGAAATAACCGCCGGTGCCGACGACGCCGGCTCCGAGCAGTCCCACTCCAAAGGCGCGACGAGAAAGGGCCATCAGCGTCCGATATCCTCTTTGAGCGATGCCTGGATGAGGCGCAGATCGGTGTCGAGTGTGCCGAGCTCCTCATCGACCAGGCTGTCGGCATAATGGACGAAGGCCTCTTCGAGCTTCACCAGCACGCTGCGCACTTCCTGCAGCTGCTTGGGGTCGGGAACGCGCTTCGCCTCGATGACGGCAAAACCTTCCGCCACCTCGGCGGCACGCGGCAGATAGTATGAGAGGAACCGCCGCACGGCATTGGCGCTTTCGGGCTTGGCCTCGACCCTGCGAAAGACATCGGCGGCGATTTCAGCGAGATGCCGGACTGCGGCTGCCATCTGACGATCGCTGATCGTGTCGGCGGCAGTCTCCAGCCTCTCAGCAAAGGGAACGGCGGCCTCCAGCAGGTCGCGGGCAAAGGCGACGCGTCCGCTGCCGATGCTCTTGATATCGAGGCCTTCGAACAGCCGGCGCGGCGCGAGTAGGATGACGAGGCCGGCAAAGACCAGAAGGGCGATGATGGCGGCGATCCAGAAGGGCATGCCGGCGGCAAAGCTCAAGAGCGGCACGGTGATTGCCGCAGCCAGTCCCGCCACGATCCAGTTGCCGTCATTGCCGAGCCAGTTGCGCATGCCTGTCCTAATTATAGCCTCGCGCGGTGCGGAAGGCGGTGGCGAGATCCGAACCGCCGTCGAACACGCGCGCCGAGGTCAGCTTGGCGAGACTGTCGAGCTGTGACTTGTCGGCATCGCCGAATGTGATGCCGAAGATCGGCACATGCGGCTCCATCGCGTTCCATTCGTTTGTGAAGGCCCGGCTTTGATCATCGGACTTGCCGTCGGTCATGATGACGATGGCAGGCAGATAAGTCGAGAGCTTGTCGGTTCGGGCAATCTGCTGCAGAGCCCGTTCGGCGCAGGCATACATGTTCGTGCCGCCATCGGCCTTCTGCCGGGAAATTTCGTTCAACAGCCCTTCCTGCTCCAGCGGATTTCCACTCGCCATGAAAGTGTTGCGCACACTGCCGTCGAAGGGAATGACGATGATCTGATCGGCGGGCGACCATTGCACCAGCACCTTGCTCGCCTCGTCGGGCGTCAACAGGAAACGCATCGCCTTCTGCAACTGGTCCTCGCCCTCCCCTTGCATCGAGCCGGAAAAATCGAGGCAGAGCGCGGTCAGCGACGGTTTGCGCAGGGCGGCCTGATAAAGGTTGAGCGCCTGACGGATGACGCCCGCCTCCGGCATGCGGATCGCCGTCACCAGCCGGGCGGGATCGAAATTCCAGCTTGGCTCCGGCTTTGCGGCAACGCCGGTCAGCGGAATGCGCCGGCCGGTATCGGCGATGCGCTGCTGCACGGGGGCCGAGCTCAGATAGGCGAGCAGATCGTTGAAAAAGGTCTGGACTTCAGGCCCGCGGCCATGATCGACGAAACCGATCGGCGAATCCGCCATGGCAACACCATCGGCCGGATAGATCGCGTAAAGCGGTTCCTGTGACAGGGCGGCGAGCTTGTCGTTGGTTTCCTTCAGCACCGCCTCGTAATTCCACATCGCGTCATAGACCGTGCCCTTGCCGGCCGATTCGACGTAGAGATCAGCAAGCCAGCCGGAAGAGCCGGAAGAGCGCACGACACCTGACAGCAGCGACCGGACGCTCTCCTGGACGTGTCTGTCGTCGAGATCGCCGGGTTCGATGACCGGCTTGTTGCCGAGCGCGCTCGACAGCATGGCAAGATATGCGCTGGCGCCCGAATTGGATTGTGTCGCCGAGGTCATCAGGAACTTCAGCGATCCGCTCTCGACGGCAGCGAGAATGTCCTTCATGAAGACGTCCTTGCCGATCCAGCCGAGCTGCTGCGCCTTCGACCTGCGTACGCCCAATACCACCGGCGTCTGGGCGATCGAGGTCAGGCTCTTGACGCGGCGCTTCGTGTCGAACATGTCGACCCAGACGCTGGAGGCCGGCCAGACCGCATCCTGCGCGACGCCCTGGTCACTCTGCAGCGCCAGGCCGATATCGAGCGTGCCTTCATATTTGAAGGTGCAGGTAGCGTTCTTCTGCTTGCAGAATTCCTCGACGATCGGCTGCAGAACGGTGTTCTCCGATCCCGATACGATCGAGAAGTCCGGCCCCTGGCCGAAGGGATTGCAACCGGCAAGGGGCAGAAGGGCAAGAAGTGCCAGGCCTGAAAGCAGTGCTCGCATCGTCATCTTGCCGATCACGCCTGGGTCATCGCCTTCTTGAGTTCGATCGTCATCTGCTCCATCTGCTGTTCGGCGAGCGCCCGCTTGCGGCGCCCCTCCTCCTGAACCTGCAGCACGCCTGATATCGTATCGATCAGATCCCTGTTGGCCTTGGCGAGCGTGTCGATATCGACGATGCCGCGCTGCGACTGCTGCTCGATTGATATCGCCTGATCCTTCATCATCTCGGATGCCTGGCGGATCATGTCGTTGGTGGCGTCGGTCACCGCCTTCTGCAGGTCGAGCGCCGATTTCTGCCGCGTCAGGCCGAGCAGGATCACCATCTTCTGCTTCCAGGCCGGCACCGTCAGCGCCGAAGTTGCCTGCAGGTTCTCGATCAGCGTTTCGTCGCCCGCCTGAACGATGCGGATCTGCGGCAATTGCTGGATGCCGAGCTGGCGGGCCTGCTGCAGGTAGAAGACCCGCTTTTCCAGCCGGTCGAGCGCTTGTGCGCCGTCCTGATAGGTCTGCGCCTTCAGCATGCCGCCGCCGGGGCCGGCCGCCGCCGCCTCGGCTTGCGCCTTCAGCCTCGGCAGATCGACGCTGCGGAAACGCTCGGCGAAAGTCTTGCCGGCCTGAACATAGGCCTCGAGCCGCATGATCGATTGCCTGGTTTCCTCATGCAGGTCGTCGAGCAGCGCAATGTCGCGCCTCAGCGTATCCTTGTGGCGGTCGAGTTCCAGGCCGATCCGGTCGATCTGGCCGGCCACGTCCTCGAACTCCGCCTTGAAGCGTTCGAGCCGGGCCTTGGCCGAGAGAAACATGCGGCTGAGGAAACCCTTATCCTTCAGCGATGCCGGATCGAGGCTTTTCGATTTGAGGATGATATCGGTCAGCAGGCGGCCGACATCGCCGAGGTCCTTGTTGCGGACTTCGCGCAGGATCCTGTCGGCATAATCGCTGACCGCCTGCTGGGCGCGGTCGCCATAGACCGAGATGCCGGCACGGTCGGTGATATTGATGCTATCGGAAATGCGGGCAATTTCCGCCGGATCAGCGACAACAACCGGCAGGGCGGCATTCTGAACAGTCGCGAGATCGGTGTCGGCCATGGTTCGGGCTTTCAAGCTTGCGATGCGTAATGGCTACGCAGTCTAGCAGATAGACGTCATCGCAATGGCTTGGCCGCCAGGATCGCACCGACCCGAAAAGCAGGACGACAGACGGCGACTCAGTCATCGCTGATCGCCGAACCATAGTGAATTTTATGATACAGTTTTATGACAGGCGAGATCTCGTCGCCTACTTGCAAACCTCGGCCTTGCGGTCGAGCAGCTCCAGCTTGGCGAGCTTGCCGGTCAGGACGAAATCGCCGTAATCCATCGTCAGATCGCGGGTGATGCCGTTCTCATAGAGCTTGAAGGACATGCGGTAGACCGGCAAAGCATCCGATTTCGCACTCTCGTTGAAATAGGCGATCGTCACCGGCCAGAAGGCCGTCTTGGAGAAGGCGCCGGCGTTGCCGGCATCGGCTTCCTCGGCGATCGGCGTCTCCTGCTTGCCGACGATCGTCGTCGTCGCCAGCGACTTGTCGCCGTCATCCGAACCGTCGAAGACGCGCGCCTCGAAGAAGCGCTTGCCGTCCTTGGCGTGCTGGATCACATCGAGCATATGTTCCGTGGGAAAACGGCTTTCAGCAAGCTGCAGCTCGCGGTTCGCCGGCTGCTTGAGATCGACCTTGACGCCATCAGGCTGGTCCTGCGCCGCACCGTTGACCTCTTTATCGAGCTGCTCGTCGGTGAAGGATTTGGTGTCGAAGGTGAACTTGCCGTCCTTCAGGTTCTCGAAGGTCTTGGTCTGCTGGTCGCTGACACGCACGCTGTCGCCGGTGTCGATCTGCGTCACGAAGCGGAAGTTGGTGGTGAAGCCCTGGCAATAGCTGCCATCGAACTCATAGACCATGCGACCGTACATGGCGGCGATGCCGGAGCGGTCCGAAGCGTCCTTCAGTTCCAGATCGTAGACCGCGCGATGGGCGACGAGGCCGGTCGCGATCGCAGCGCTCACCGCGGGCGCAGCCGCCCATGCATTGGCGGAAACGCTGGCGAAAAGCAGAGCGACAAGACTCGATCGGAACATTCATTAACTCCTGTTGGACTCGGTCGCGATGTTATAAGAACGCTTTCGGCCAAATCGAGGCTCGAAACTGTCATATTAAAGATTCTAGTCTTGATGCATAATTTTTGAAGAATTGACAACAAAAGCGGAGACGAAAATGTCCGATGAAATTGCAGCGCGCCTGATTGAGATGGGGATAACCCTGCCCGAAGCCGCAGCACCTGCTGCAAATTACGTTCCCTATGTCATCAGCGGCAATCTTCTCTACATCTCCGGCCAGCTGCCGCTCGAAGGCGGCAAGGTCGCCGTATCAGGCCATCTCGGCAAGACCGTCGACGTTGCAACGGGCCAGCGCGGCGCCGAACTCTGCGCCATCAACATTCTTGCTCAGGCGAAGGCGGCCCTTGGCGGCGATCTCGGCCGCATCCGGCGTGTCATCAAGCTGAACGGCTTCGTCGCCTCGGCGCCCGACTTCGTCGAGCAGCATCTCGTCATCAACGGCGCTTCGAACCTGATTGCCGGCGCACTTGGCGAAGCCGGCAAACATGCGCGTGCCGCCGTCGGCATGGCGGCCCTGCCGCTGAATGCCGCCGTCGAGATAGACGCTATCATGGAAATCGCAGAATGACCAATGTTGCCTGGATCAGGGACCTGCCGGTCGCCCATCGCGGCTATCACGACCTCAACACGCATATCTGGGAAAACACTCTTTCGGCCTTCTCGCGCGCCGTCGAAGCGGGCTTTGCGATCGAATGCGACCTGCACTACGCCTCCGATGGCGTACCGGTCATCTTTCACGACGAGGACCTGCAGCGCCTGTGCAATCTCAACGGCGACATCCGCGAGCGCACCTCCAGGGAACTCGGACTGATCGCCGTTGGCGGCACGAGCGACAAGGTGCCGACGCTGCGCCAGCTCCTCGATCTCGTCAAGGGCAAGGTGCCGCTGGTGCTGGAGCTCAAGGGCCGCGAGGCCGATGACGAAGGTTTCGCCGAAGCTGTGCTCGAGGTCCTCGAAGGCTATGAGGGCAAGGTGGCACTGATGAGCTTCGACCACTGGCTGCTGCGCGACCTGAAGGCGCTTGGCTCACCCTACCCGCTCGGGCTGACCGCCAACGGCAACACGCCGGAAGAGTTCAAGACGCATGCGAAGGCGATGGAGATCGGTCTCGATTTCATCTCCTATTATTATGACGACCTGCCGAACGCCTTTGTCACCGGCGAACGCGAAAAGGGCATTCCCGTCATCACCTGGACGGTGCGTGACGAAGAGGCGCGCCGACGCACATTCGCCAATGCAGACCAGATGACCTTCGAAGGCTTCGATCCGCGTGTGACTGCTTGACGCTCGCTTTTTGGCCAGGATCATGCGCAGACTGCTGCATAACTCCTTAAATCGGATCGATTTGAGGATAAAATTATGCAGCAACTCAAAGTGTTACAGCGTCCTTTGCGCGTCTGAAAAGACGCGCGGCGCTGTAAGGCAGAGCCGAGACTATCCTCCCACAGGTTTCGCATTTGTCCCATGACTGATGAATTATCCATTCGCGTAGAACGCTCCTTCACCGCGATTTCCCCGGAGAGCTGGTCCAAGCTTTCCGGGGCGTCGAAGACCTGCGCTGCGATTGCCTACAACCCTTTCGTTTCGCACGCCTTTTTATCGTCGCTGGAGGAATCCGGCTCGGCCGACGCAGAGACCGGATGGCTCGGCCACCATCTGCTGCTCGAGACCGATCACGGCGAACTGATCGGCGCCCTGCCCGGCTATCTCAAGAACCACAGCCAGGGCGAATATGTCTTCGACCATGGCTGGGCCGACGCCTTCGAGCGGGCCGGCGGGCGTTATTATCCCAAACTTCAGTGCTCGATCCCGTTCACCCCGGCAACAGGACCGCGGCTTCTTGTCGCCGAGGGGCTGCAGCGGCTGCCGATCCAGAGCGCGATCGCCGAAAGCCTGAAGGAGGTGGTGCGCCGGCTCGGCATCTCTTCGGCCCATATCACCTTCGTGCCGGACGAAGAGATCGGCGTCTTCGAGATGGACGGCTATCTGCACCGCACCGACCAGCAGTTCCATTTCATCAATGACGGCTATGCCAATCACGAGGAATTTCTCGAAACACTTGCCTCGCGCAAACGCAAGGCATTGCGCAAGGAGCGCCGCGCCGCCCTCGAAAACGGGATCAGCATCGACTGGCTGACCGGCCGCGACCTGACGGAACGCATCTGGGACCAGTTCTTCAAGTTTTACATGGATACCGGCGGGCGCAAGTGGGGCCGGCCCTACCTCACCCGTAAGTTCTATTCGCTGATCGGCGAACGCATGGCAGACGATATCCTGCTCGTCATGGCCAAGCGCGACGGGCGCTATATAGCCGGCGCGATCAATTTCATCGGCGGCGATACGCTCTACGGCCGTCACTGGGGCTGCATTGAGGATCATCCCTTCCTGCATTTCGAGGTCTGCTATCACCAGGCGATCGACTTCGCCCTTTCGAAAGGGCTGAAACGGGTCGAGGCCGGAGCGCAGGGCGAACACAAGCTCGCCCGCGGCTATATGCCGGTGACGACGCATTCCGCCCATTATGTCGCTCATGCCGGCCTTCGCCGGGCGATCGGCGACTATCTCGCCCGCGAGCGCGCCGATGTCGAACAGATGAGCGAGCTGCTGACCGAGCACAGTCCTTTCCGCAAAGGCGAGCGTCTGCAGGAGGACTGATGCCGCTGCATCGGCGGCGCTACCCGCTCGACGACGCATATTCCTTAAATCGGAATCGATTTAAGGATAAAACTATGCAGCAATTCAAAGTGCGACAGCGTCCTTTGCGCGTTTGAAAAGACGCACGGCGCTCTGAAAAACGAGGAGATTTCGTGATGACCAGCCCGGCCGCTTATGACGACAACAATATCTTCGCCAAGATCCTCCGCGGCGAAATCCCCTCGCACCGGGTTTACGAGGACGAGCATACCATCGCCTTCATGGATGTGATGCCGCAGGCGCCGGGCCATGTGCTGGTCCTTCCCAAGGCGCCGTCCCGCAATCTCCTCGATGCCGATCCAGCCACCCTCACCCATGCGATATCAGTCGTCCAGAAGATCGCCAATGCGGTGAAGGACGTCTTCGACGCCGATGGCGTGTTCATCGCCCAGTTCAACGAACCGGCCGCCGGGCAAACGGTGTTCCATCTGCACTTCCACGTCATCCCGCGGCATGAAGGCGCGGCCCTCAAGCCGCATTCCGGCAAGATGGAGGATGGCGCAGTGCTGGCCGCCAATGCCGAAAAGATCAGGGCAGCGCTGGCGTAGGGTCAACACCTGTCGATTTCAGAGAATTCAATCCAGACAATCATTTGGAACAAGATCATGATCCGCCACACGGTCGCATTCCGCCTCAAGCACGAATCCGGCTCGGCTGAAGAAAAGTCATTCCTCGCCGAAGCGTTGGTGCTTGCCAATATCCCGAGCGTGCGAAATTTCGAGCAGCTTCGGCAGACGAGCCGGAAAAACGATTTCACCTTCGGCTTCTCGATGGAGTTCGACGATCAGGCTGGCTACGACGTCTATAACGTCCATCCACTGCATGTTGCTTTCGTGCGCGACCGCTGGGTGCCCGAGGTCGCCGACTTTCTCGAGATCGACTACACTAGGCTCTGAAAAGGGCGCATGCAGATCCAGAAACGAAAAAGGCCGCAGTGACGCGGCCTTTTCCAATTCGGTGACGGTATCTTACTTCTTGCGTGGAACCTTCGGAACCGCGCTTCCCTTTTTGGGAGCGTCGCGGACCTCAGGCTCGGCCTGCGGCACTGCTTTGGCGCGGGTCTTGCGGGCCGCCTTGGTCTTCAGCTCGCCGTCATCCCCATCATCGCCTTCGGGATGCACGACCTCGGCTTCGGGCTTCGGCTTGATCGGCGCCGTTTCCGAGATGGCTTCGAGCACGATGCCGGGCTTGCCGTCTTCCTTCGGGCCGACAGTGACGTTGACGACGCCGCCCTTCTTCAGCTTGCCGAAGAGGATTTCGTTGGCGAGCGGCTTTTTGATCGTATCCTGAATGACGCGAGCAAGCGGGCGGGCGCCCATCTTCTCGTCGTAACCCTTTTCCGCCAGCCAGGCGATCGCATCCTCGTGCAGGTCGAAGGTGACGTTCCTTTCGGAAAGCTGGGCCTCCAGCTGCATGATGAACTTCTGCACGACCTTGTGGATGACGGCCGTCGGCAACGCCGCGAAGGGAATGATCGCGTCGAGACGGTTGCGGAATTCCGGCGTGAACAGACGGGTCAGCGCCTCCTCGTCCTCGCCGGTGCGCTTGGACGAACCGAAGCCGATCGCCGCCTTGGCCATTTCGGATGCGCCCGCATTGGTCGTCATGATCAGGATAACGTTGCGGAAATCGATCTTCTTGCCGTTATGGTCGGTCAGCGTGCCGTGGTCCATGACCTGCAGCAGGATATTGTAGATGTCGGGATGCGCCTTCTCGATTTCGTCGAGCAGGACCACGCAATGCGGGTGCTGGTCGACACCGTCGGTCAGAAGGCCGCCCTGGTCGAAGCCGACATAGCCGGGGGGTGCGCCGAGCAGACGCGAAACCGTGTGCCGCTCCATATATTCCGACATGTCGAAACGCAGGAGTTCGACGCCGAGCGACGATGCCAGCTGTTTTGCCACCTCGGTCTTGCCGACGCCGGTCGGACCGGAGAAGACATAGGCGCCGATCGGCTTGTTCGGCTCACGAAGGCCGGCGCGCGCCAGCTTGATCGAGGTCGAAAGCGCTTCGATTGCGATATCCTGGCCGTAGACGACCGAACGCAGTTCCTTCTCGAGATTGGCAAGCACGGCTTCATCGTCCTTGGAGACGGTCTTCGGCGGAATGCGCGCCATCGTCGCGACCGTCGCCTCGATCTCCTTTTCGGTGATCAGCTTGCGGCGCTTGGACGGCGGCAGCAGCATCTGGGCCGCACCGGTTTCGTCGATCACGTCGATCGCCTTGTCGGGCAGCTTGCGGTCGGAGATGTAGCGGGCCGACAATTCGACGGCCGACTTGATGGCGTCGTTCGAATAACGCAGGTGGTGATACTCTTCGAAATAGGGCTTCAGGCCCTTCATGATCTCGATCGCATCTTCGATCGACGGCTCGCTGACGTCGATCTTCTGGAAACGACGGACCAGCGCCCGATCCTTCTCGAAGAACTGGCGGTATTCCTTGTAGGTGGTTGAACCAATGCAGCGAATCGCGCCCGATGACAGGGCCGGCTTCAGGAGGTTCGATGCATCCATTGCGCCGCCTGAGGTGGCGCCGGCACCGATCACCGTGTGGATCTCGTCGATAAAGAGCACGGCGCCCGGATATTCTTCCAGTTCCTTGACGACCTGCTTCAGGCGTTCCTCGAAATCGCCGCGGTAGCGCGTGCCGGCCAAGAGCGTGCCCATGTCGAGCGAGAAGATCGTCGCATCGGCGAGCGCTTCCGGAACCTTGCCTTCGACGATGCGCTTGGCAAGGCCTTCGGCGATCGCCGTCTTGCCGACGCCGGGATCACCGACATAGAGCGGATTGTTCTTCGAACGGCGGCACAGGATCTGGATCGTGCGGCTCACTTCGGCGTGACGGCCGATCAGCGGATCGATCTTGCCGCCCTTGGCCTTCTCGTTGAGATTGACGCAATAGGCCTTGAGCGCGTCTTGCTGCTTCTTCGGGCCGCCCTCTTCCTCACCGCCGCGCGCCGTCGGCTTGCTGCTTTCGGCTTCGTCTTCGGCGCCGCGCGGGGGACGCGCTTCCGAAACGCCCGGGCGCTTGCCGATGCCGTGGGAGATGTAGTTGACGGCATCGTAGCGGGTCATCTCCTGCTCCTGCAGGAAATAGGCGGCGTGGCTCTCGCGCTCGGCGAAGATCGCGACGAGCACGTTGGCGCCGGTCACCTCTTCGCGGCCGGACGATTGCACGTGGATGACGGCACGCTGGATGACGCGCTGGAAGCCGGAGGTCGGCTTCGAATCCTCGTCATAACCGGTGATCAGGTTGGAAAGTTCGTTATCGACATATTCGACGAGCGTCTTGCGCAGCGCGTCGAGATCGACATTGCAGGCACCCATGACCGCGGCCGCATCGGCATCGTCGATCAGGGCGAGCAGCAGATGCTCGAGCGTCGCATATTCGTGGTGCCGCTCGTTGGCAAAGGTCAGTGCCTGATGGAGCGCCTTCTCTAAACTAGGCGAAAATGTTGGCACGTTCAGATCCTCACTTCTTTTCCATGACGCATTGCAGCGGATGCTGGTGCTGCCGGGCGAAGTCCATCACCTGGCTGACCTTCGTTTCCGCTACCTCGTATGTGAATATTCCGCATTCGCCGACGCCGTGGTTATGGACATGGAGCATGATGCGGGTGGCACTTTCACGATCCTTCTGAAAAAAACGCTCCAGAATATGAATGACGAATTCCATGGGAGTGTAGTCGTCATTCAAAAGCAGCACACGATAAAGATTGGGCTTCTTGGTCTTCGGCTTGGTGCGCGTGATGACCGAGGTTCGATTTGCGTTGTCCCCGTTCCTTTCGCTGTCGTTCTGCATCCGGATCGGCTTTGCGATCATTGTCATTCATTCCTCAAGCAATCCAGCGGAGCATGGGAGGGTGCTTTTCCCGCCGAATATCTGAAACACTAACTTAGTTCATAATAGGCTGATTTTAAGCCCCCTGTCAGACACTGCAATCAAGAAATGGCCGGCATGCACGGGAAAGACCAAAAAAGTCCCCGGTCGATCCCATGCGGGCGCTGCAGCGAAAGTGGAAACAAAAAGACCGGCTACAGATGCGTAGCCGGTCTTCATTTTTCAATATGTAGCGCAGGTTGCGCCTTTGAAATCAGTTCAAGCAGCAGCAGGCGTCGCCGCCGACACCGACTTGGCGGTCTTGACGACGGCAGCGGCAATCGGTGCCTCATAGGGCTTGTAGGCTGATTTGGCGAGATCGGCATACATCTCACTGAGCTTCGTCGTCTCGGAGACAAAGCCTTCAAAATACGCCTTGACGTAGCTCGTCTGCAGCTCGAAGGCAGCCTCGAAGCTCTTGACGCCGGCCAGCGTTTCGAAATGCGTCACCGCGTCCTGAAAAGATTTCTTCGAATATTCAGTGGCTTCTGCGGCGATTGCCTGAAAGCCCTTGGACGTGTCGGTATAGGTCTTCAGGGCCGTGTCGACGGCTTCCTTGCTCTTCTTGTTAGCATCGTCAAAGTTGAACATGAGCCATCCTCCGTTGGGCTGTTGGTGGCCGCAGGGTAGCTGCAATGCACAAATAGTCAAGTAGTCTTGTGCGTTGCAAAACATCCAAAGGTTGCATTACAATAACATAACAAAGGCAGCGCGCCGGGGCACGTACGTCTTTAACTGATTTTGCTAAAATATATCAGAATGCCGCAACCGGAAGTTTTGAATAAATTCTCGTTGCGAATCGAAAAAACGAAAAAAGGACCGAACGGATCGCGCCGTTCGGTCCTTTTGAAGCTTTCGAACGCGATCAGAGATCGACGTCGAGGATCGCCATCGAAAAGTTGTAGGAGCGGTCGCCGTCCTCGTCATCGATATAGACGACACCCAGAAATTCTTCGCCGAGATAGACTTCCGCAGAATCATCCTTGCGCGGACGCGCCTTGACGATCATCTGCGGATTGAACATGCGCTTGAAATAGGCGTCGAGCTTCTTGATTTCTTCTGGCTTCACTCTGTCATCTCCGTAAGCGGTCTTGATTGGCCGCTTCTTGCACAGGAAATGCAGCGGTGTAAAGGCAAGGTTGCCGTTTGCTCGTGGCTCTCCCCGCTCGGATCCCGCCGACTTTTCCTATCCTTGTTTCCAATGGGCGCTCAGATATCGGCGCCGATCACCTGGTCCATGTTGCGCGACGGCTCGGAACAACCGGCCTCGCCGACGACCTTGGCCGGCACGCCCGCCACCGTCTTCTTGGGCGGCACCGCCTTCAATACGACGGAGCCGGCGGCGACGCGTGAGCAATAGCCGATCTCGATATTGCCGAGAATCTTCGCACCGGCGCCGATCATGACGCCGGAACCGATCTTCGGATGGCGGTCGGCGCCCTCCTTGCCGGTGCCGCCGAGTGTGACGCCGTGCAGGATCGAGACGTTGTCGCCGATGACGGCCGTCTCGCCGACGACGAGGCCGGTGGCGTGATCGAGGAAGATGCCCTTGCCGATCCGGGCGGCCGGGTTGATGTCGGTCTGGAAGACGCTGGAAGAGCGGCTCTGCAGATAGAGCGCAAAATCACGCCGGCCGCGGTTCAGCAGCCAATGGGCGAGACGATGGGTCTGCAGCGCATGGAAGCCCTTGAAATAAAGCACCGCCTCCATGAAGCGCAGGCAGGCGGGATCGCGATCGTAGATCGCCTGGATATCGACGCGCAGGATGGAACTCCAATCCGGCCAGTCGAGGAGCATTTCCTCGAAGGTCTGGCGAAGCAGGTTCGCCTGCATGTCGGGGTGATCGAGACGTTCACAGATGCGGTGGATGACGCATTCCTCGAGCGAATGGTAGTTGATCACCGTCGAATAGAGGAAGGCGGCGAGAACCGGGTCCCGTTCGGCGGCGAGCCGGGCTTCCTCGCGCAGGCTGTCCCAGATGGGATCCATCACCTTCACAGGATGGCCTGTGTCAAAAGCACGGATGTCAGTCTTTGCGACCATCGCCGCTCTCCTCGCTGCCAGCAGGAATGCCGTTTTCGGAATGCCAATATATAGAGGAAAACGCCAATAACATAAATGGGTGCCGTCGCCATGGTTTTTTAGCATGGTTTTTCGGCATCACGATGTTGTCAGCGATGGGCGACCCTTGCATAGAAGGCCAGCACCGCCTCCTTGAAAACCCTGTCGCCGACGGCGAGCATATGATCGCGGCCCGGAATATCGAGCGCTTCGGCATTTTGCATCAGCGCCGCCAATTCCTGCGGCGAGCCGGCGATATCATCCTTGGTGCCGACGCCGATCAGCGTCGGCATGTCGAGCTTGGCCATATCGGAGCGAGCGACGAGATCGCGCGAGCCGCGGATGCAATCGGCAAGAGCGACCCGGTCACTCTTCGTCTGCTCGGCGAAGGCGCGGAACATACGGCCGCGGGCGTGCGTCACTTCGTCGAGCGAGGGGGCCAGCAGCGCATCGGCGATCGGGTCCCAGTCACCGACGCCGTCGGTCATGCCGATGCCGAGGCCGCCGAGAACCAGCGAACGGACGCGATGCGGATTGGCAAGCGCGGCAAAGACGGAAATGCGCGCACCCATCGAATAGCCCATGACATTGGCTTCCGGAATGCCCAGATGGTCGAGCAGGGCGATCGCGTCACCGGCCATCACCCAGGGACGATAGGCTTCGGCATCATGCGGCTTGTCGCTGGCGCCGTGGCCGCGATTGTCGATGGCAATCACCCGGTAGCCGGCGTCGCCGAGCGTCTTCAGCCAGCCCGGATGCACCCAGTTGACGTTTGCGGTCGAGGCGAAGCCGTGGATCAACAACACGGGGACGCCGGCGGGATCGCCCTCATCGAAGAAGGCGAGCTGCAATCCGTCATGGGTGAAGCTCGAAAATGTGGGCGTATTCAGGTTCATCGGGCCTTCCTTTTTGGCGCGACCATAATCGAGCGGCCTTTCATCGTGAAGCCGAAAACTGTGGCTAAAAACTGCGGCTGAAAACTGTGCTTGGCGCGGCGGTTTGGCTCTACACATTTGCGGCGAAGGCTTATAAGGTTCGCGCACATTTCAAAGCATTCGGAGAGCGACATGGCCGGCCACAACATTCCCCACTTCCAGAACGACGGCGGTCACCGCGTTATCGAAGTCGGCGTCAAGGAATTCATGTGCACCGGCGCTTCGGCTCCCTTCGATCATCCACATATCTTCATCGACATGGGCGACGACAACGAGAAGGTCTGTTCCTACTGCTCGACGCTTTATCGCTTTAATTCCGCGCTCAAGCCCAGCCAGACGAATCCGGCCGGTTGCGTTTTCCACGTGAAGGCGGCGTAGTCAGTCCATATCCGGGATCGGACGGGCAATGCCGATCGAACATGCCGCCATCATCGGCGCCGGGATATCGGGGCTGACCGCTGCCCTTGCGCTTTCGCGCCGGGGCATCAGTTCGGAGATCTTCGAGCAGGCGGGCGAACTCACCGAAATCGGCGCCGGATTGCAGGTTTCGCCGAACGCTTCCCGCATCCTTGCCGAACTCGGTATCCTTGAGGGACTGTCAAAGGTCTGGCTCGAGCCGGACGCGATCCGGCTGATATCGGGTGGGTCGCTGCGCCAGCTCGCGGCGGTGCCGGCCGGCAAATTCGCGCGGGAACGCTGGGGCGCTCCCTATGGCGTCCTGCACCGCACCACATTGCAGAAAGCGCTTTTGGCTGCGGTTACGGTCGATCCGCTCTGCCGGCTTCACCTTGGCGTGCGGATAGATTCGACCCTACCGCCTTTCGAGCGGACGCCCGATATTGTGATCGGCGCCGACGGCGTCTGGTCGAAGCTCCGGCAATTCGTTCCGGGCAGCCCCTCGCCGCGCTTTTCCGGCAATATCGCCTACCGTTTTACGATTGCCGAAACGGAGGCGCCCGGATTCCTCGACCGGGCAAGCGTTTCGGCTTTTCTCGGCGGTTCGGCGCATCTCGTCTGCTATCCGCTGAGGGAAAGCGGCAGCTTCAACATGGTGGCGATCACCGCCGGCAATATCGCGCCGCAGGCCTGGCAAAGCGAAGTAACGGCCGAGCAGCGGGCGCAGCTGCGGGCGCGCCTTTCCGGCTGGAACTCAGCGATAGTCTCGCTGCTCGACAGAAATAGGAAGCTGACGTTCTGGCCGCTGTTCGAAACCACCGCCGGCTCCTGGCAGGACGGCCGAAAGACGGTTCTGATCGGCGACGCCGCGCATGCGATGATGCCTTTTGCCGGACAGGGAGCAGCGATGGCGATCGAAGACGCCTACGAACTGGCGGCGTTTCTTTCGAACCGTCCCGCGGCAGAAGCGCTGGCGCGGTTCGAAAGACATCGGGCGCCGCGCATTGCGAAGCTTCGCCAGCGTGGCGCCTTCAACCGGTTCGCCTATCATGCGAAAGGGCCGATCCGGATCGGTCGCGATCTCGTGCTCGGCCTCAAGCCGCCGCTAAGCCTGGCGGCAGATCTCGACTGGATCTACGGCTATCGGGCTGTCGATCTGCCGTGAGGCGCGACCAGCGACGACAAAGCGCGCCTGGTCAGACGGCGCTTGCCGCGGCAAAACCCCGTTCGATATCGGCCTTCAGGTCGGCCACGTCCTCGATGCCGATCTGCAGGCGGATGACCGGACCGTCCGTCGGCGCCTTGGCGATCTTGCGATCGTTGAGATAGGCATGCAAGGCGAGGCTTTCAAAGCCACCCCAGGAATAGCCGAGACCGAAAATCCTGAGCGCGTCGAGGAAGGCATGCGCCTTTGCTCTTGATTTCTCGGGGCCGTCGGCGGCAAGCACGAAGGAAAAGATGCCGCTGGCGCCTTTGAAATCGCGCTTCCAGAGATGGTGAGAAGGGAAACTCGGCAGGGCCGGATGCAGCACGCGGGCGACGTCGTCCCTGCCCTCCAGCCATTTCGCGATATCAAGCGCGCTTTCATAGTGCCGCTCGAGGCGCAGGCCCATGGTGCGCAATCCGCGCAGGATCTGGTAGGCATCATCGGGTGCGCCGCAGATGCCGAGCACACCGTTTGCTTCCTTCAGCCGCTCCCAGTGCTCGGCATTGGCCGAAACCGTTCCGAGCAGAATGTCGGAATGGCCGGACGGATATTTCGTCGATGCGTGGATCGAGATGTCGACGCCGTGATCGAGCGGCCTGAAATAAACCGGCGTCGCCCAGGTATTGTCCATCATGACGACGGCGCCGTGGCTGTGCGCAACCGCCGAGATCGCCGGAATATCCTGCATTTCGAAAGTATTGGAGCCTGGGGCCTCGGTATGAACGAGCTTGGTGTTCGGCCGGAACAGCGCCTCGATGCCGGCGCCGATCTCCGGGTGGTAATATTCCACCTCGACGCCGAGGCGCTTCAACATCGTGTCGCAGAAATGGCGCGTCGGGCCATAGACCGAATCGACCACCAGCGCATGATCGCCGGCAGCGACGAAACCCAAGAACGGAATGGTGACGGCCGCAAGGCCCGACGGCACGAGGATCGTGCCGGCCGAGCCTTCGAGTGCGTCGATCGCCTCACAGAGTGCATCCGTCGTCGGGGTGCCGCGCGTTCCGTATGTATATTTCTGCGTGCGCGTCTCCATCGCCCGCGCATTCGGAAACAACACCGTCGAGGCATGCACGACCGGCGGATTGATGAAGCCGTGATAATCGAAGGGGTCGTTGCCGATATGGGTCAGGCGGGTGTTGATGCCAGCATTCTGCAGCAAGCTGTCTTTGTCGTTCATGTCGGAAATAGCCTTTGGCGAAGTGTCGCGAAACCAGACTTTTGGACGTCGCGCCGTTTCCGGTCAACCCTTGAAGATTGATGCAAGCGACGGCCTGGAATGATGGAATTGTCGATTTTCGCGTTATTTTTCCGCAACCAGACGCCTATTTCATGGCCAAGTGCCCATGAATGCAGCGCGATCTACCAAAATTCTGAATTTTGCCGCAATTATTGAGCGCGACACTTGACCATAGTGACATTTACGACTGTGATAGACCCACTCGCGCCGGGAGGGTGTCGAGACAATGGGGAGGCGCACGGATTGTCGGCACGCACTCCCCACAAGAAAAGATAAGACAACGGAAAAGGTTGGGAAAATGAAAAATAAGCTCCTGTCCGCCGCCATCGGCGCAGCAGTTTTGGCAGTTGGCGCCTCGGCCGCCTCCGCCACCACTCTCTCAGACGTCAAGGCAAAGGGTTTCGTTCAGTGCGGCGTCAACACCGGCCTTACAGGCTTTGCCGCACCTGACGCTTCCGGCAATTGGGCCGGCTTCGACGTCGACTTCTGCAAGGCCGTCGCTTCGGCCGTGTTCGGCGACCCCACCAAGGTCAAGTACACGCCGACAAATGCGAAGGAACGTTTCACCGCTCTGCAGTCCGGTGAAATCGACGTTCTCTCGCGCAATACGACCTGGACGATCAACCGCGACACCGCACTCGGTTTCAACTTCCGTCCCGTCACCTATTATGACGGTCAGGGCTTCATGGTGCGCAAGGGCCTGAACGTGAAGTCGGCGCTCGAACTCTCCGGCGCCGCAATCTGCGTGCAGTCGGGCACGACCACGGAACTGAACCTCGCCGATTATTTCAAGACGAACAATCTGCAGTACAATCCGGTCGTCTTCGAAAATCTTCCTGAGGTCAACGCGGCCTACGACGCCGGTCGTTGCGACGTTTACACGACCGACCAGTCCGGTCTCTATTCGTTGCGTCTGACGCTGAAGAATCCCGACGAACACGTCATCCTTCCTGAGATCATCTCCAAGGAGCCGCTTGGCCCGGCCGTCCGTCAGGGTGATGATCAGTGGTTCGATATCGTTTCCTGGACGGCTTATGCGCTGATCAATGCCGAAGAGTTCGGCATCACCCAGGCAAATGTCGACGAGATGAAGAACTCGCCGAACCCTGATATCAAGCGCTTCCTCGGCAGCGAGACCGACACCAAGATCGGCACCGATCTCGGCCTGACCAATGATTGGGCCGCCAACGTCATCAAGGGCGTCGGCAATTATGGCGAAATCTTCGAGCGTAACATCGGCGAGGGCAGCCCCCTCAAGATCGCACGCGGCTTGAATGCTCTGTGGAACAAGGGCGGCATCCAGTACGCACCGCCGGTTCGTTAATCGAGCACCGGCAATGAAATACCGGGAAGGCGGCCAAGCCGCCTTCCCACTCCAAAAAGTAAAAAGAAAGCCCGAAAACGGGCACAAGGGGATTGGCGCGGCATGACGCATGGGGCTGTGGATAGGACACCTTTGCATGACACCGGCTGGAGTTTCCGGTCGGCAATGTACGACCCGAAATACCGGAGCATATTTTTCCAGGTTCTAACAATCGTTGTTCTGGTGGCATTTGTGTGGTGGGTGGCCCACAACACGGCCGTGAACCTTGCGCGCAGCAATACGGCATCGGGTTTCGGCTTTCTTCGCGGCCGCGCCGGTTTCGAAATCGGCCAGTCGCTGATCGGCTTTTCGAGTGACTCGACTTATGCGCGCGCACTTCTCGTCGGCATTCTGAATACCTTGCTGGTGGCGGTGACCGGTATCTTCACCGCGACCATCATCGGCTTCCTGATCGGGATCGGCCGGCTGTCGCGCAATTGGCTGATTGCCAAGCTCTGCACGGTCTATGTCGAGGTTTTCCGCAACATTCCGCCGCTGCTCGTCATCTTTTTCTGGTATCTCGGCGTTCTCTCCGTCTTGCCGCAGCCGCGCGAGTCGGTCGGCCTGCCCTTCAACATGTTCCTCAACAACAGAGGACTAGCCTTCCCGAAGGCGATCTTCGAGACAGGCATGATAGCGGTCGGCATCGCCCTGCTGATTGCGATTGTCGCCACCATCATCATCGCGCGTTGGGCTCACAAACGCCAAGCCGCAACCGGCCAGCCGTTCCACACCGTGTGGACGGCGATCGCGCTGATCGTCGGCTTGCCATTGCTGGTCTTCGTTGTCTCCGGCTTTCCGCTCACCTTCGACGTTCCGGTCGCCGGAAAGTTCAACCTGACGGGCGGCTCCGTCGTCGGCCCCGAATTCATGTCGCTGTTTCTCGCTCTGTCCTTCTATACCGCCTCGTTCATCGCCGAGATCGTTCGCGGCGGCATTCGCGGCGTTCCTAAGGGACAATCCGAAGCAGCCGGCGCGCTGGGGCTGCATCCGTCGAGCGTGACGAGACTTGTCGTGGTGCCGCAGGCGCTGCGCATCATCATCCCGCCGCTGACGAGCCAGTACCTGAACCTGACCAAGAACTCCTCACTCGCCATCGCGATCGGTTTCTCGGATCTCGTTGCCGTCGGTGGCACGATCCTCAATCAGAGCGGTCAAGCGATCGAGATCGTCTGCATCTGGGGTATCGTCTATCTCAGCTTGAGCATTCTCACGTCGCTGTTCATGAATTGGTTCAATGCCAAGATGGCACTGGTGGAGAGATAAGATGTCGGTCGCCGATAAACCCTTTGTCAGAACGTCCATCCTTGCCGCCGAACCGCCGCCCCCCGGCGAGAGGGGAGCCGTCGCCTGGATACGCCGCAATCTCCTGGCAACTCCGAAGGACGTGATCCTGACGATCCTGGCTCTTGCGCTCATCGCATGGGCCGTGCCGCATCTCGTCAACTGGCTGTTCATCCAGGCCGTATGGTCCGGCCCGGACCGCACATTCTGCGCGACGACGATCCAGGGCGGCATCCAGCCTGACGGCTGGAGTGGCGCATGCTGGGCTTTCATCAGCGCCAAGTACGATCAGTTTATCTTCGGCCGCTATCCGCTCGGTGAGCGTTGGAGGCCGGCGATCGTCGGGATCCTGTTCATTCTGCTGCTGGTTCCGATGTTGATCCCGTCGGCGCCGCGCAAGGGCCTGAACGCCATTCTTCTGTTCGCCGTCCTGCCGGTCATCGCCTTCTGGCTTCTTCACGGCGGCTTCGGCCTCGAAGTGGTGGAGACTCCGCTCTGGGGCGGGTTGATGGTGACGCTCGTCCTGTCCTTTGTCGGTATTGCCGTCTCCCTACCCGTCGGCATTCTGCTTGCGCTGGGACGCCGCTCGAAGATGCCCGTCATCCGGATGCTCTGCGTTACCTTCATCGAGGTCATTCGAGGCGTTCCGCTGATCACCGTTCTGTTCATGGCAAGTGTCATGCTGCCGCTCTTCCTTCCGACAGGCTGGAACGTGGACAAATTGCTTCGGGCGCTGATCGGCGTGTCGATCTTCACGTCGGCCTATATGGCTGAAGTGATCCGCGGCGGCCTTCAGGCGATCCCGAAGGGACAGTTCGAAGGCGCCGATTCACTCGGCCTCGGCTATTGGCAGAAGACCCGGCTGATCATCATGCCGCAGGCCATCAAGCTGGTCATCCCGAGCATCGTGAACACCTTCATCGGAACGTTCAAGGACACGTCGCTGGTCACCATTATCGGCATGTTCGACCTGCTTGGCATCGTTAAGCTGAACTTCTCCGATGCCAATTGGGCAAGCGCCGTCACGCCGATCACGGGCCTGATCTTCGCGGGCTTCATCTTCTGGCTGTTCTGCTTCGGCATGTCGCGCTATTCAGGTTTCATGGAGCGCCATCTCGATACCGGCCACAAACGATAAGAACGCTACAACGATAAGAATGAGGGAAAATAGTCATGGCTGAAGCTCCAGCGAAAAAGCTCACCGTTTCCGCAACGGAAGTGGCGGTCGAGATCGTCAACATGAACAAGTGGTACGGCGATTTCCACGTGCTGCGCGACATCAACCTGAAGGTCATGCGCGGCGAGCGCATCGTCATTGCCGGCCCGTCGGGTTCGGGCAAGTCAACGATGATCCGCTGCATCAACCGCCTTGAAGAGCATCAGAAAGGCAAGATCGTCGTCGACGGCACCGAGCTCACCAACGATCTGAAAAAGATCGACGAGGTGCGGCGCGAAGTCGGCATGGTGTTCCAGCACTTCAACCTCTTCCCGCATCTGACGATCCTCGAAAACTGCACGCTGGCGCCAATTTGGGTCCGCAAGATGCCGAAGAAGCAGGCCGAAGAAGTGGCCATGCACTTCCTGAAGCGGGTCAAGATCCCGGAGCAGGCCAACAAATATCCGGGCCAGCTCTCCGGCGGCCAGCAGCAGCGCGTGGCGATCGCGCGTTCGCTGTGCATGAACCCGAAGATCATGCTGTTCGACGAGCCGACCTCGGCGCTCGATCCCGAAATGATCAAGGAAGTGCTCGACACCATGGTGGGTCTTGCCGAGGAAGGCATGACCATGCTCTGCGTCACGCATGAAATGGGCTTTGCCCGCCAGGTGGCCAACCGGGTCATCTTCATGGACCAGGGCCAAATCGTCGAACAGAACGAACCGGCCGCCTTCTTCGATAACCCGCAGCACGAACGCACCAAGCTGTTCCTCAGCCAGATCCTGCACTAGATCGAAGCGTCCCTTGAAAAGACCCGCCGCACCTTCCGGTTCGGCGGGTCTTTCACGTTCAGCGGGAGGCTGTCGCCTGCAGCAGACTGCAGAGACCGGCAAGGCCGGAATCACCGCCGGAGGCGGAGATATCGGCGCAACGGACGAGCATCTTGCGCTGCTCATTGACAGGCCTCGCCTGGAAGGCCTCCAGGGTGCGGATCTGGGACGCGCTGAGGCTGCGCTCGCCCGCGGGTCTGCCGCTGCTGCCTGCCCCATCTACCCTGCCGATGGCGAGATCGGCATCGACGCCATTACCGCTGCCAACCGAGGCCGTGGCGTTGGCATCGATTCCATCGGAACCGCCGGTGCGTGCATTGAGATCGGCATTGACGCCGCGCCCGATCCTGGCGTTGGCGTCTGCGTCGATACCGTTGCCGCCGCCGACACTAGCATTGACATCGGCATCGATGCCCCGGCCACCGCCGGCATTGGCGGTCGCATCGGCATTGACGCCGTTCGAGCCACCAACGGAAGCATTGGCATCAGCGCTGATGCCGCTCCCGCCGCCAATCGAAGCCCCGACATCGGCGCTGACGGCATTGCCTGCATTCACCGACACACCGACATCGATCGCACGCGCATCGCTTGCCGGCACGGCAAGGAGGGCGCAGGTGGATGCGAGCACTGCAAAGGACAGTCTATTGTGGTTATGGGTCATGTTTTCCTCCGTTTCCATTCCGCCGAACGATCTGCCCGGCAGTTCGAAATCGAGGAACGCGCGTACCTTCGATCGATCGGACGCCTGCAACTACAGGACGTCCATGGCAAGGCAACGTGAAGAGATGACGAATGTTTCACGACAGGGCGCGGCAAGTCGTTCGGCGGCGTATAATGATGTTTCGCGGTTATCGAATTCCGAATTGCCCGACCGACTGTGCCAAAAGCGGGCATGTCGTCTGACAGTCGGAGGGCTGCTGAAGTATTCCCTCCAATGGCGCCAGCAATCTTCAGCCGGCGGCGAACAATCCGATCGCAGCTTTTCCTTGAGATCGACCACAGCTCTCGCGGGCATTGGCTTTTCCATCAGCGATTGAACATACTAAAAATAACTCCCTTTCCGCCTGGATATATCAAGCGGGAAGTCCATGTTTCGGCATGTTCTCATCTGATGGAACTGGAGGTTTAGAATGGGCATTTTCGACAAGATCAAACATGCAATCTTCGGAGAGGCGAAAGCAGCCGAACCCGTTGCGGCCGGCGCACCGAAGACAGAGCCGGCGCAAGCGCCTGCCTCACCGTCGGCAGCCCCCAATCCGGCGCCTGCGGCCCCTGCCCCGCAAAGCAAGCCGGTCCCCACGGCCACCGCGCCAGGCACAGCCACTGTCGATATCGTCCCGATCCTTGACGCGGCTGTGAAGAAGAGCGGTCAGAAACTCGATTGGCGCCGCTCGATCGTAGACCTGATGAAAGCCGTCGGGATGGATGCGAGCCTGACCGAGCGCAAGGAACTTGCCGCTGAACTCGGCTATACCGGCGACACCAACGATTCCGCAAAAATGAACATGTGGCTGCACAAGGCGCTGATGAAGCGGCTTTCGGAAAACGGCGGCAAGGTACCGGCCGACCTCCTGGATTGATCGATGACGCATAGCTGCCGCCATTTCTGTGGCGGCAGCTATGCGGTTAACGTCTCGGGCAAGGGGACGCCGAAACAAGCCGTCCCCTTGCCCGCAGGCGCTGGAACCAATAACGTTTCGCTCGATACTTCGATAATCGATCAGGGGAGAAATAAGTCCAATGAGATTGATGGCAGTCGTTGGTGTTGCACTCAGCCTGGCCTGTATATCGGCCGCAGAATCTCCTTCAAACTATCAATCCTATAGCGGCATTCGGGTCGATACCGACCCGGTCCTCCTGGCTCGATACGACAAGGCACTCCAACACTGCCTGCCGGAGGCAAGCTCATGGCGACGAGGCTCGTCGGACCCGCGAAGCCTGCATTACAACGCGGCTCTCAGAAATTGCCTCTATAGACGCAGCTTCGTCGACAGAGGCGTCTACGCCTACCCCATCCCCCAGGTCTACTTCGATCATTTCCTGGATCGCTGAGAAGAGCCGAGCCCTTCAGAGGCTATCAAACAAAAACCCCGCCATTTTGGCGGGGCTGTCTTCACTGCGTTCTTTGCGCGTCTTAAAAGGCGCGCGGCGCTATGGTCAGCGTTTGCCGCCAGCTGGCGGCCGGCCCTTGCCCGCCGGGCGGTTGCCGCTTCCGGACGCAGTCTTGGCGTCATTGCCCTGACCGAAGTTGGTGCCGCCGAGATGGCCACCGCCGCTGGTATTGGCAACCTGGCGCTGCGCTTTGCGCAACAGTGCCTCTGCATTGGTCTTGCTCATGAAATTCTCCTCAATGGCTGGAAAACCCAGCCGGAATGCCGGCACTGACTTCCGCGGTCAAAGACCGAAGGCATATCAGGCAGCGACGATGTGCGTTTGGCGGAGGCTTGCGTCGATCAAAGACTTGCCTGCATTCATGACGATTCCCCCTCAACCGGCATGACAATCACCCTCCGGCGGCTGCCGGACGGCGCAGAAATCGATTTTGAAAGGAAAGATCAGCCGGGACGCCAAAGCGCAAACCAAGCTCGACAAGCAATTTCGATAGATGAATCAATATGACGGCAATGTGTTGAAAACAAGTTCCCGGCTTCCTGCCTGGAGAAGCGTTGCCGACTGCTTTTGCCGATTCATAGAAGATAATCATCCTGCGGTGTCAGTTGGAACGCTTCTTGCAGAGTTACTAATATGTTTATGATGCAAGGACCAAATGTAATGAATCGGTACACATCGCATCAGTTTCCCGCACTGAGGATCCTCATGAGCGGCCAGGAAAAATACAGCGTCGTCAGGACCCTCGGCGATGCAGCCACCATGCTCATTTCCGAATGGCCGGGTGATGACGGCGAGGAGTATGTTGTGGCGGTAAGGACATGCCTCGACGCCATCCGCGGAACCACGCCCCCGGGCGCCGCGCGGGAAGCGCTGATGAGAGCGGCTGATGAAGCCGGCATCCGCTACCTCTCGGTCGTTCACTGAGATCGCTCGAGCAGATTCCAGAGAAGGATTTGCGGAAACGCTCGAGCAGTGCAAATCCGCCGCGACTTTGGTTTCTGCCCAGCTCATAGCCTGTCCTGGCGTTTCTCCCGTGACATCAGTTGGCTAACCGCTGCAGCAGAGAGCGCGTCGTCGGCATATCCAAACGTACCCGCTGTTTTCACCTCCATAGCGGCGCGCAACAACGCCCCCAGAGCGGCCCGCGCGAAAGAGCCGCCGACACTCACGCGGCGCACGCCGACGCTCGACAGTTCGGCAACAGAGTATTTTCGCCCTTTCAAACCCATGACCACGTTGACTGGCTTGTCCACGGCCGCGCAAACGGTTCTGATTGCCTCGATGTCAGGCAAGCCGGGTGCGTAAAGCACATCTGCCCCAGCGGCCGAAAATGCTTGCAGCCGTTCGATGGTGTCGTCAAGATCGGGTCTCTCCCAAAGATAATTCTCCGCCCGCGCCGTGAGAAGAAAAGGCAGACCGCGCGCAGCCTCTGCTGCAGCATGGATGCGTTCGACGGCTTGCGACAGCTCGTAGATCGGGGCAGCAGGATTGCCTGTTGCGTCTTCGATCGATCCGCCGACAAGTCCGGTTTCGCATGCCAAGCGGATGGTTTCCGCACAGGCTTCTGGCGACGCACCGAAGCCATCTTCAAGGTCGGCAGAGACAGGAAGATCAGCAGCGCCAACGATCTCGGCAGCGTTCTCAAGAACCTCATCCCGTCCAAGGCTCGCGAATGAATCCAACTTGCCCTTGGAAAAGGCGTAACCCGCGCTGGTGGTCGCGAGCGCCTCGAAGCCAAGGCTTGCGAGAAGGCGAGCCGAACCGGCGTCCCACGGGTTCGGGATGACAAAGGCACTGTCCCCCTGGTGAAGTGCCTTCAGTCGCTCGAACTTGGCCCTTTGATCCATAAATGCCCCCTCACGTTTCACTGAGGGCGAGACTAGCATCGCGGGAACGAAATGTGAACGAGTTGCGCGAACTAGCTTAGGAGAGAATAGCGACGATGCGCTATTGGTGCGCATTTCCGTCAGTCTCACGCTCCTGGACTAGACATGAGTCCGCAGCAGAGGCCGAAACCAGCTGTTACCATGTCTTCGGTATGGACTTTGAAATAGTGGCGACCCCTGCAGGAATCGAACCTGCGACAACCTGCTTAGAAGGCAGGTGCTCTATCCAGCTGAGCTAAGGGGCCGTCCGGCGGCCGCGTCTCACGAGCGCGACCGGATGCGGCATATCTGGACCAGAAATCTCAATGCGTCCAGGGCTGCGTGCGCGTATAGCGGAAATTGTCCGGATAGGCGACGACCTGGCGGACCGGATCCTTCGGTGCGATGACGCGGTATTCGATGCCGTTGCGCTGGGCGTAGGCTTCGGCGAGTTCCTGCGTTTCGAAGGTGAGCTTCACCTGCTGGCGCATATCGCCCGAGGAAGTGTAGCCCATGATCGGATCGATCTTGCGCGCCGACTCCTGATCGTATTCAAGCACCCAGAGATGGGTCTTGGCCTTGCCGGACTGCATGGCGGTCTTGGCTGGACGATAGATTTTGGCAGACATGACTGCAGCATCTCCGACTATGCGGGCAGCGCCCGCCTTTCATGGTCTCAATCCCGTTGCCGGCCCGTTCTCGGGCCTTGGCATCATCGCTGAGGATAATGCCAAGAGATGAATTTTGCTTAGCCGCGAATCCCCGCTTTTTCAAGAAAAAAGGCGGTGTGCGACACGGCTGCCGACTCCGTTCGCATGACGGCCGACACCGCCTCCCCTTCAAATCCGGTGATTGCCGGCCGGATTTCGCAATATTTCCGCTTGTCTCACCTTGTGATCACAACCTGATTGCCGCTGCCTTCCCTCGGCACTAGTTTACGGCTCAATCGATTTCAGTGGATTTGCAGCTCATGATGAGACGTTCGGCGGAGTTCAATGCCATTGTCATAGGCGCTAGCATCACGGCGTTCTTCTACGTTGTCATCAGCTACGCCCAATATATCGGCCTGATCGCCCACGGCTGAGGTAGCCTTGTGCTGACGTACAATTGCGCCAGGCAGACAGAACTCGTGCGCCCGGCAAGCAGGCTGGCGACCTATCAAGATTTTTCTGTCTTGCATCCACAGGTCCGGCGAGGAATCTTCGGCCAGAGCTGGATTTATGGGTTGCGACGGCGAGGTGAACCGTGTATCTCCCCTGCCATTCACGGCACGGAGTGTAGCGCAGCCTGGTAGCGCATCTGGTTTGGGACCAGAGGGTCGGGAGTTCGAATCTCTCCACTCCGACCATTCAAATATCCCGATATTGTTGAATTCCTTGACAGGCGCACCCTGCTCGTGGTCGCGCGCCGTCACTTCGCCTTCTTCGTCGTCGTGGCGCTGACGATCCTGTCGCCAGGCTTGATTCCCAGTTTGGCTACGATGCCGGCGTTGAGTTCGACAACGTATTTCACCGCAACCATCGAATCGATGATGTCGCGCGAATAGGGCACTGCCTTTTCCTTGATGTGGCGGATCGTGCCGGTGTCGTCGGCAAAAAGCATGTCGAGCGGCAGGATGGTGTTTTCCATCCACATGGTGACGCGCCGCGGCTGGTCGAAATCGAAGATCATGCCGGCATCATCGGCCATCACCTTGCGAAACATCAGGCCGCGGGCGCGCTGATCCGGGGTCGAGGCGATTTCGACAGTGAAATGCAGCACCTTGCCCGCAGCGGTCTGGATGAGCAGCGGCTCCTTGTCGAACCGCATCTCCTCGTCAGCCAAGGCCGGCAGCGCGACCATGAAAAAAAGCGCCAGGATGGCGCTTCTGATAGCATCAAATAGGATTAGGCCGCGCATATTCAGTGCGACCGGCTTGCCGGGCTCGGAACGTCGGGATGGATCTCTGCGGCCATCAGGCCCTTTTCGCCATCGCCGAAGCGAACGAGAACCACCTGGCCGGGGCGGAGCTCCGTCAGGCCGAAGCGGCGCAGCGTCTCCATGTGAACGAAGATATCTTCGGTGCCCTCGCCGCGTGTCAGGAAGCCGAAGCCCTTGGTGCGGTTGAACCACTTGACCAGTGCACGCTCGAGGCCGCTCGTCGCGGTGACCTGCACATGGGTGCGCACCGGCGGCAGTTGCGAGGGATGAACCGCGGTCGACTGGTCCATCGAGAGGATCTTGAAGGCCTGATAGCCGCGCTCGCGGCGCTGGATAAGGGCGACGATGCGCGTTCCCTCGAGGATCGTCTGGTAACCGTCGCGGCGCAGGCAGGTCACGTGCAGGAGAACATCCTGCATGCCGTTGTCGGGCACGATGAAGCCGAAACCCTTGGCGACATCGAACCACTTGACGACGCCGGTGATTTCAACAAGATCGACCGCCTCTCCTGATAGCTCGTCGAGGTCGGAGTATTCGTTCGATGAAATCCTGTCAGCCATTGTCGCCAGCCCCTCGAATACGCGTCACACTGTTACGGTTAACTGATTCTTGAAATCAAGATTAACATCTTGGTAACGGATAAGCGCAAGTCCTAGTTTTCGGTTATTCCCAGGTGCACATTTTATAAAGTTGACTTGCCCGAAGCTGACCTCGGTTCGCCGAAAAAAGCCAGCCCCAATAAAGGAGTAAATAGAATGCGTTATCTACATACAATGGTTCGTGTCAAAGACCTGGACGCCTCGCTTGCCTTTTACACCACGCTGTTCGGACTGGAGGAAATTCGCCGCCACGAAAACGAGAAGGGCCGCTTCACCCTGGTTTTCCTGGCTGCTCGCGACGATCTCGACCGTGCGCGCAGCGAAAAAGCCCCCTGCCTCGAGCTTACCTACAATTGGGACACGGAAGATTATAGCGGAGGTCGCAATTTCGGCCACCTCGCTTATGAGGTCGACGATATTTACGCCACCTGCCAAAATCTGATGGACAACGGCATCACCATCAACCGGCCACCGCGCGACGGGAACATGGCCTTCGTGCGCTCGCCCGACGGCATCTCGATCGAAATCCTGCAGAAGGGCAACCCACTTCCGGCCGCCGAACCTTGGTCTTCGATGGGCAATACCGGCGCCTGGTAAGGGTTTTTGCCGCAAGGCTTTTGCGAGGCTTGCGGCTTTTTCGATTTCGGGTCCGGCCGGCGCCTCGGCGCTTGCCGCGATCCGACGCCGCAGGCAATCTCCTGGCGACTCGAAGCGGATAGAGAAGCGTTTTTCGCTTATTTTCCGCATCAACTGGAGACTGTCGCTTGCGTAAGATGCAGATGCGGATGCCCGTGACGGGCGCTTTGCTGATCGCCACCTCGGTGCTGGCGCTGTCCGGCTGCGCGTCGGACAAGAAGGCGCTCGATTCGGCGGTGGTGGTTCCGGCTGTGCCGGCCGCAGCACCGCAGCTGGCCACGGCAGCGCCTGCAAGCCCTGCCCCCCCACGTTCGGTCTATACCGATCCCCGCCTCGTCAACGTCTCCGGCGTCCAGGGCGCGCCTCAGATCGTGGCACAAGATCCGAATGCAGCTGTCCCCCCCGCCGGCTCGGCGACGACGGCGCCCGCCAATATCGGCGGGCTCGTCCTGCAGTCGACCAGGATCAACGCGCAGGCGATGAGCATCTTTTCCGATCACCAGCCAGCGCCGCAGAACAACAGCACGTCCACCGTCATTCAGCCGCAGGCCTATGTGCCGGTGGAAGGTGCAGCACCTGCGCGAAGCAGCGTCTACAGCCAGCCGCCCATGCCCCAACAGCCGGCGGAGCCGGTGTTACCGCAGCAATCCTCGCAGAATAGCAGCACGCAGCTTGCGCCCGTGCAGACGGCGTCGCTGGCGACGGGCAGCATTCCGACCTCGACGATGAACGCGCTCTACAGCGCGCCGAAGCAAAACCTGCTCGGCAGCCTCTCGGGCCTGCTGCACAAGGCGGCCCTGCCCGGCATGACGCGTATCGCGCCGAACGGGCTGCATCTCCAGAACGACAAGGTCGAGGTCGGCTGTTTCAAGCCCGACCTGCTGAAAGTGATCAAGATGGTCGAAAGCCATTTCGGCCGGCCGGTTATCGTCACCTCCGGCTACCGTGACGAAGAGCATAACCGCCTCGTCGGCGGCGCTGACGAATCGATGCACAAGAGCTGCGAGGCCGCCGACATCCAGATCGACGGTGTTACGAAATGGGATATCGCCGCCTATATCCGCTCGTTGCCGGACCGCGGCGGCGTCGGCACCTACTGCCACACGGATTCGGTTCACCTCGACACCGGCAAAAGCCGCGACTGGAACTGGGGCTGCGGCGGCAAGCGCGCACCGATAACGACGGCAAGAGCGATCTGACGGCCGCGCGATTTTCGCATTACGTAACGGCAGCTGCACCTCGTCTCGTTAAAGAAACAACCGGCAGCCTATTGATTCAGCTTCAATAATCAGCTTCTCGAACGCACTCGGATTTCCTGTCATTTTTTTGAAAGAAAACCGCAATTCCGCTTGCGGGATTCAAAACGCCTGACTATAAGGGCGCCACCACGAAGGAAGCGCCCTTCGTCTATCGGTTAGGACACCAGATTTTCATTCTGGGAAGAGGGGTTCGACTCCCCTAGGGCGTACCACTTTCTCTCCATATGGAAGCCAACACTTCCGCTTGCAGAAACCGGCGCGCGCTCCTATTTTAACGAGGCTGCCTGCGCCCTTCGTCTATCGGTTAGGACGACAGATTCTCATTCTGTAAAGAGGGGTTCGACTCCCCTAGGGCGTACCACTCCTGGTCACAGAAGCCAGTCTCGGCGTTCTATTCGACCAGAACAGGGCTCGGCTGCTCTGATATGCATCAGGGGAGCGACGGTCCATTCAGAGAGGCGCCGAGCTTGATGCCTGCGAATGTTTCGGGCAGATCGACGACGTAGATCTTCCAAGGCCGTTTCACCATGTCCTGCTTGTTGCCGAACAGCCTCGTTCGGCGGGATTGCGTGACCGGAATATAGAGCTTGCGATCGACACTGATGAACGATCCGTCCGGACTGATGAACTCGTCATCCGACGTCAGCACCGCAGTCTCTCCGGTCGGTGACAAGACCGTCACCCGCTTGTTGTCCAGTTCGGAGAGATAGAGGTTGCCGTTCGTATCAAGGGCGCAGCCGCCGCTACGTGCGATCGTCGCGTATTCCTCGACCTGTCCGGCGAGGTCGTCATCCGAAAGCGACGCGTCGCGCAACGCTGCGGTCTTGATCTTGATGAATGGGCCGGTCGGAGCTGCAGCATAAAGCCACTCCCCGTCGTCGCTGACCTCGATCATGTCGATCTTCGGGGTCTGGTGACTACCCTGCTGCATATTCGGTTCGACCTTTGCCTGCATCTCAGGAGAACCAGACATCCGGCGAAGCGTAACGCCGGTCTTGAGGTCATGATAGATCAAGGCGCCCAACCCGGAGTCCGTGACGTAGACATGGTCGCCGAACACGCGCAGATCGTTCAATTTCGCGCCTTCGGCAGAATGTCGTCGCCGAAGCGCAGAACCCGCAGCACCTCGCCGGAGTCCGCATCCAATTGAACAAGCTTCTGTGCGCCCTTGTGAGGCTCGGACAGCGCAGGCGGATAGGAGTCTGCGCGCAGCGCTCCCTGGTCCACCGCCCAGACGGTCCCGTCCTCGAAGACATGGATCGAGTTGACATAGACGAAGCTGTCGAAACCGTCGTCACCGGGCTTCCATTCGTTCCAGGCATTTCCCGGGAAGGCGGCTGGTTTTCCGTCCGGGCCCTGTTTTGCGAGACAGGGCGTCTGGTCGTAGTCCGGATAGCGCGGCAGGCCGAAGAACATGTCTCCTTTGGCTGTCAGCGCCACCTGATTGCAGAACCATGGACTTTCTGCAGCCACGGTGTGATTGAGCTCCACCCCTGCCGCCGATACACCTCTTGCCGGCAGCAAGCCGGAAGCCGCAGTACAAGCAGCAGCAGTCATGAATCTCCGACGTCCAATTTTCATGGTATCCTCCTCTTGGTAAAGTCACACGCGGCAAGCAAACGACGGCCGTCGAATCGGCGTGCAAACGCCCCGCGCTTTGCGTGCGCGTGGGAGGTCGCGGTGGAAAGCCTGGGAACGACCCGCCAATTCTTAGGGCTGGACCCGTTTTATTGGCAGGATCGATGGCCTCTATCAGCTCTGCGAGTTTTGTAGATCGGCCTGCCGCTCGGCCGCGCGATCAGGGTTTTTCAGCGATATCCCTCTCCGTCATGCCGATACCCTCCAGAATCTTTTTCCGCAGATAGGCGTCACGGCTTGGGTAGAGCGTGGAGGTCCGCATGGCAGCTTCCCCCTCGTGGAACCGAATGAACTGGCCGCCTGACTGAGGGGTCACCTGCCCCCAGTGCGGAACGCTGTTGCCGTTCGGATCACCGGTCTTGACGAAGTTTGCGAGATAGGTGACGGCCAGGTCACGCATCGCGAAATCCGGGTCGGTCCACGGAAGCTGGTCATGGTTTCCGGGGCGCAGCGAGCCGTTGAAGTACCAGTTGTCTCCCGCGTGCCAAGCGCGACGAAAGCCCTGATCCTTGCCCGGTGGCCAGTGGTCCCAATAGTAGAGATAGACGTTGGCGTTGCTGTGGGCTTTGGCAAATTCCGCCCCGAGGCGCACATATTCGAACATATAGTCGTTCAACATACGCAGCGATAATCGATAGGCTTCCATCGGGTCGTTGGTTTCGTAGAGCGGAAAGACGGCGTCGTCGACATTGCCCGCCTGGTGCGGTCGGATCGCCGCCAGCATCGCCTCATGCTGCTCGCCCTCCGTCATTTTCAGGTCGTTCGGCCGCAGTCCGGTATATTCGTCCGCCGTCTGCCCGATGATAATATCCAGACCGTCGAAATCGCCCGGTTGAAGCAGGTTTACCGACTCCTTGGTGAACACGTAGTCGTCGATGGTATAGAACTGGTTCGTCGCGACGGCGCCTGTCATTGCACCGTAGAGCGTGTCCTTTCCGCCCTGCCAATTCTCCAGCCAGGCCTTGCTGTCGATCGCCCGAAGGTCGGCAAGCGTCACCTCTTTGCCGAAGAGCTTATTGACTGCATCCTGGTTTTGCTGGGATTTCTTGGCGAAGTCGACAACCTTCCCCGGCAGGAAGCCGGTGAAGCTCGATTGAATGAAAGCGCGCTTGAAAAGACCCTTGGCCAGCGGCGTCCGGAGGAGCGCAACGGTGTTTTCGCCACCCGCCGACTGGCCGCCGATCGTCACGGTCCTGGGATCGCCTCCGAACGCTTCTGCGTTCCTTTGGATCCAGTGAAGAGCATCGACGAGATCGAGGACCCCGAAATTGCCTTTCGGGCCGCCTTTGCCACTGTCCTTGTCCATCTCCGGCAGCGACAGCCAGCCCATCGCTCCAAGGCGATATTGAACAGAGACCACGACCACGCCCTTCGCCGCCAACTGCGCCGCATAGAGGTCTTTCATCTCGCTCGAACCCAGGCGGTTGGCGCCGCCATGGATGAGCATATAGACAGGCAGTCGATCGCCGGTGCTGCGGGCCGGGGTCCAGACCGCAAGGTTCAAGCCGTTGTCGCTAATCCGCGCCCGGCCGAGACTGTTCGGGTTCTGGAGCATCTGATCACCCCACTTGTCGGCCGTGAGAATGCCATCCCATGGCTTGACCGACGGCGCCGGCTTCCAGCGGTTTTCCCCGCCGACATTTCCGGCGAATGGAATGCCGAGGAACTGGGTAACGCCGGCAGTGTCGCTCGGCACGCCTTCGACCCGGCCTCCCGTGACAGTCGCCAGCGTGATTGGTCCTGCCCCGTCGGTCGCGCCCGCATTGTTTGCCGCGCTCAGCAGCAGGCTTGCCATCAGGACGATAGCACCCGTTCTGCTCTTGCCGACGACACGCATGCACTTCCCACTCGTTCTCATGCCTTCCTCCCAGGTTGATTGCTCGATTGCCGCGTGGAACTGCAGGTGCCAATCAGGCAGGCACGACGACATCGGCGTGTCCGCTCAGCACCAGAGACAGGCGAACGAAACCGCTCGCCTTCTGCTCCTGGACGAAAGCGCGCGTGAACGCGGCTGCAGCGGGGCGATCCGCACTGATGCCGACGGCCTGGGGAATGGCCATGAACGGTTCCTGCATCACTGCAAAGTCGGGCTGGTCGCGAGCGACGATCGACATGGCCTGCCGCACGCCCGCCAGACCATCGAGATCCCCGCCCGTCAAAGCCGCCACCGCTTCCGGAAAACTGTCGAAACGGATCAGTTCGCCGGCTCCGCCATGTCTTGAAAGAAAGAGTTCGTAGGCACTTCCCTTGACGGCGCCGATTTTCAGTCGCAGCCGGTCCACGTCCTTCAGGCCCAACGGCCCCGCAGCGCGGCGTATCAGAAATGCGCCTTCGATCTGGACATAGGGGTCGCTATAGGCAATGCGCTCGGCTCGCTGCGGATCGATTGCGAGGAAACACACGTCCCACTCCTCCGTGCCGACACTTGCGGAAACATCGCCGGCTTTGTCGTAATGTCGAAAGCGGATCTGGAGCGAGAGTTTTTCTGCAAGCGACCGTGCGAGGTCCACCGACACGCCCGTCGGCGTCTCGTCCGTCGGCCCGCGCCGAACCAGCACGACATTGCCGTGATTGAGGGCGCAGACCAGCATTCCGGAAGGAGCGATCTCCCTGCGGATCGCCTCAAGGTCAAAATAGGTCACGGTTTCCTCCTCCAGTTGAACGCATGCCTTTAGGACTAGATGGATTTCATCCACTCATCTTCGGTCGGGAACTGCGTGATCATCAGCTCCAGTCCATCCTCGCCAGCCGTGATGGTCGGCGCAGGATCGTCGAACCGCACGAACATCAGCGAGAAGGGCTGATAAATCTGCCCTTCATGGATGAGACTGCCGTTGAGCACGATCAGGTACTGGCCGCCGCTGCCTGTCGGATCGGGTGCCTGCACCGCCATGGCCGGTCCCAGCCGGAACACCTTGCAGTTCATGCCATCATCACCCGGCTGCTCCTCGATGATGGTGTCGACGGTCAACTCGGTGCGATTGCGGAGAACCGGCTCGATCGACAGCGCCACCGCACCCGACGTGCGATGACGACGTTTGGTGGGTTTGAGCTTTTCGCGAACGTTCGGCGTCGTCAGGTAGACGAGCCCGGCATCGGTCTTGCTGCGCAAAGTCAGGTATGACAGTCCCTGTTCGCTGGCGATCAGCGGGCCATAGCCGGTGTGATGGTCGGCGTAATGCACGGTAACGAGACGCACTTCGTCACGGCCGATCGTGCCGCTTCCGGCGATGAAGACCTGGAACTGGTCGACGATGTGGAAATGCGATTCGAGCTTTTGATGAGCGTTCAAATCGAGCCGGAAGGCCTGTGGATCAGGCGCTGCAATGTCCGAGTTCTTGCCGAACATGTTGATCTTCCAGGATTGGCCGCGGCGAAAACGGGTCGGTTCTTTTTCGGTGTAGGACGCAGTTTGCATCGATTGATCCTCCTTGGGCCGTCGCGCCGATTTGCTTTAATGGTGATGCGCTTCAATGGTGATGGGGTGGCGGAAACTCGACATCGAGTGTCGCGGCAACCGCGTCTCGGTCTATCCCGATCATCTCGTGCAACTTGCCGAACTGCTGCGGGGCGTTGATCGTCTGGACGGCAACGAGACGATCGCTCTTGAAGCCCAGAACCGAAAATGCGCCACTGGCTGGTGCGTTCAGCACCGCTTCCATATCCGCGCCGTTCACCTCGCCCGACATCTGGATCTGGATGGCAGCCTGATGCGACCAATAGCGCGGCAGACGCTTGGGCGGCGGTGACGCCCCGGTGATCGCCGCAGCAACGATCTTCGCCTGATCCTGCCCGGGATTGACCGCTTCGTTTCGGACGTGGCGTGCGAGCACCGGATCGTACCAAGTGGAGCAATCGCCAACGGCATAGACGGCCGGGTGCGATGAACGCCCGATCTCCGAAACGAGAATGCCGTTGTTCACCTCAAGGCCCGCGTCGCGCGCCAAGTTTTCATGGGGTGCCGCCCCGATCGCCACGACGACAATATCAGCCTCGATCTGCTCGCCATCGCCTAAGGTGACCAGATCCACATCCCGGCCACCGTCGCGGGCGATCGTCGTTACCGCGGCGCCGAAGCGAACATGAAGCCCCTGGTTCAGATAAAGGTCGAGCACGTAATTGGCGATCGACTTGCTGACCGTCCGCTCCATGAGCCTGGAACCGGCCTCGATGACCGTGACGTCGAGCCCCTTTGCCAAAGTCATTGCGGCGATTTCCATGCCGATCAACCCGCCGCCGATGATCGCGACCGACTTGGCGCCGGCGAGGCGTGCCTTCAATCCGGTCAGATCTTCATGCGTGCGCAGGGTGTGGGCGACGCCGTCAGGATCGACAGACGTGGGCAGACGACGGGGCTCGGCCCCGCAGGCGAGGATCAGGCGGCCGTATGAAAAGCGCCTTCCATCCTCGGAGAGCGCATAACTTTCCGCTACATTCAGCGCGACGATCTTCACAGCCTGAACGAGGTCGATCCGGTTCGAGGCGTAGAAGGTCTCCGGGCGGAGCGGCATCAGAGCATAGTCGTCCTTCGACAGCGCTTCTTTCGAGAGCGGCGGACGATGGTAAGGAAGGACGTTCTCCTGCGTCACCAGCATGATGGAGCCGTCATATTTGGCGCTGCGCAATGCGGCCGCGACAGCGACCCCGGAATGGGACGCACCAATGATCAAGATATCAGACATCAGGGGTTCACCGATCCGATCGCTGTCATCCGACGACCACCATATCGAACTCGCTTTTTCGAGCGCCGCACTCCGGGCAAACCCAATCGTCGGGCACGTCTTCCCAGCGGGTGCCCGGCGGGATGCCGCCATCGGGATCTCCAAGCGCCTCGTCGTAGACATACGCGCACAGGACGCACTGCCACACCTTGAAGCCGCTCCGGGCGGCGACCTCCGCGGACGGAACCATTGTTTTTCCTCCCACAAACTCGAATTTGAGCGAGGCTATCTCAAGGAGCTTGGTATCTCCAGATGTTCTGCAATACTATCAGTCATAGCATTTCGGCATATCTCAGGGAGAAGACGACATGGACATCCGGCAACTTGCTTATTTCGTCCGCGTGGCGGAACTCGGAAGCTTCAGCCGCGCATCGGCTTTCCTGCACATCGCCCAGCCCGCACTGAGCCGACAGGTCCGAAACCTGGAGACGGAGTTGAAGGAACGGCTCCTGCTTCGCAATGGACGAGGCGTCGAGCTCACCGAGGCCGGCGAACGTCTGCTCGACAATGCGCGTGGCATTCTTCGGCAAATCGAGCGCACCTACGAGGACATCGAGAATTCTCGAACAGGGAAATCCGGGAAGGTCGGAATAGGTTTACCTGCTACGATCTCGACCGCAATCGCGACCGCGCTCATACGCAAGCTGAGAGAGGAATTGTCGGATGCTCAGGTGATGCTCGTCCACGGACGATCAAACCAGCTTCAGGAATGGATCCTGTCCGGCCGCCTCGACATGGCGATCATGTACGACGCTCCATCGTCCCCGATGTTGGAAATCCACGACCTTGTCGAGGAGAACCTCTATCTCATTGGCCGCGAAGGCGCGTTCAAAGATGACAAGCCGGTACATCTGGAATCAATTGCCGACGTGCCAATGGTCATCGCCTGCAGGCCCAACAGCACGAGGGTCCTGCTCGATTCCGAACTCGCACGGCTCGGCCAGAAGCTCAATATCGTCTTTGAATTGGACCCTCTCGATACGATGTTCGATCTTGTGAGGGACGGCTACGGCTTCACGGTGGCGTCGATCCGCACGCTGGCATCCAAGGGTCCGGACGCGCGGCATGGATTGGAACTGCGCAAAATCGTCGGACCCGAATTGATCCTCTCCGTTCAACTTGTGCAGCCCGCTCGCCGATTGTCGAACAGGCTGCACGAAGCGGCTTTTCGTATATTGCGCGACCTCAGCATGGATCTCCTGGGAGGCAAGCCGACCTGAAGGCGCTCCCTGGAATGCTCTTCCGGGTGAAACCGCGGAGGCGCTATTCTCGGCAAGAGCGGCAGAACGTCAGCATCCGGTATCCAGGCCCATATTGACGACACGCTCAGGGCGCCCATCCAAAAATGCTTCGATGAGGCGGACGGCGTCTCCGTAGTAGGTACCCAACATGTCCCTGGTGAAATATCCAAGGTGCGGGGTGATCACGACGTTCGACAGGCTGCGGAATGGATGGTCGACCGGCAGCGGCTCTTTTTCGTAGACGTCCAGCCCCGCTCCCGCAATCGATCTTGAGCGCAACGCGGCAATAAGCGCGGGCTCGTCAACGATGGCGCCGCGGGCGGTATTGATGATGTAGGCCGTCTTTTTCATCGCCTGCAGATCGGTCGCGCCGACGATGCCTCGCGTTCGGTCGCTCAACGCCAGATGGATGGTGACGACGTCGCTGGTGGCAAAGAGCTCTTGCTTCGATACCAGACGCGCACCGGCTGCCTCCGCCTGCTCCGCCGTCATGTTCTGGCTCCAGGCCTGCAGCTCCATGCCGAACACCTTGCCGATCTCCGCGACCCTTCTGCCGAGGCCGCCGAGGCCAAGAATGCCGAGCACCTTGCCTCCCACGGTCGTCCCGGCCCGGGTCTGCCAGCCCCCGCTGCGCATGATGCGATCTTCCGAAGCGATATGTCTCGTTGCCGACAAGATCAGACCCCAGACGAGTTCGGCAACGCCGCTGGCGCCAGCCCCGCTGACGGGAGTGTTCGAGACGAGGACGCCGCGGCTCGCGGCTGTCGCGATGTCCACCGTATCGTAGCGCTTGCCGGTGACGACGATGTACTTCAGGCGCGGCAGCCGATTGATCAACTCCCCTGGAATCGGCATCCTCTCACGGAGAGTGCAGATTATGTCGAATCCAGCGAGTTCGCGCGCGGCCTCATCCGGCAGCGCCAGCGGACGGTCGAAGACGACGACATTGGCGCGGGATTTCAAACCTTCCCAATCGGCGACCTCCTGAGAAATACCCAGATAATCGTCAAGAATGGCGATGTTCGGTTTCATAGATATCCCACGCAAATGATCTTCGGATAGTCTGGCTTCAACTCCCCTGCTCATTGCCGCTGCCATTCCTCCGACCAGATCTGCAACGGGTCGAGCGTTCCCTGCCGGAAGTTCGTCAGGTCGGTGACGGTGACGTAGGCGCGCGGGTAGAAATAGAGCGGCAACATCGGCAGATCGTCGGCAAAGATTTTCTGGACCGCCGCCCATTTCTGCTTTGCCGTCTCAGGATCGAGCGCCGCCTCGAGCTCGGATATGGCCTTGTCCATCTCCGGATTTGCATAGGCTGAGAAATTGTTGCCGACGCCATTGTTTTTTGGACCCGGAATGGCGTCGGATCCGAGCGCGATCCGCGGCGAAACGGATGGAGAAAAGTCGATCGAGGACATCATCAAAGCTTTGAACTTCCGCTTGCGCGCCATCTCGCCATTGAATTCCTGCAGGGGCACGAAGTTGTTGGTGATCTCGATGCAGACATCCTTCAACTGGCTCTGGATGACCTGAGCAATCTGCTCTCTGGTCTGATTGCCCGCAGTGGAGACAAGCTCGAGCGAAAGACGCTCGCCTTTGTCATTGACACAGATGCCGTCACTGCCCGGTTTCCAACCAGCGCTTTCGAGCAGCTCTTTAGACTTCTCAGCGTCATATGAGTAGAGCGTCATATCCTTGTTGTAATAGGCATTCTCGCTGCTCAGGATGCCGTTGGCGACGGGCTGCAGCCCTCCGAACAGTTCGTCGCTTATCGCCTGGCGGTCGATTGCGTAGAGGATGGCCTGGCGCACCGCCTTATCCTTGAGGATCGGATTGTCGAAATTGACAGCGATGCGCTCGACGTTCGTTCCGTAGGCAAGATGGTAGGTGAACTTGTCAGGCTGCTGGTTCTTGAGATCGAGCATCTGCGAGAAGCTGATTCCGCCGGGGCTGACAGGGACCGCATCGACCGATCCAGCGAGCAGATTCTGAAGCAACGAAGACGAATTGTCGCGATAGCTCAGGATTATCCGCTGCAGATGGGGCTTATCTCCCGGCCACTTCGGATTGGGCGTGAACACGATGCGTGTTCCGATCTGATAGTCGCTGAGCAGAAACGAGCCGTTCCACAGGCCGGGATTGGTCGGCTGCAGATTGTAGAGCGATTGCTTGACATAGGTGTCGAGCGTTGGATTGGCCGCATAGACCGGACCTTCCAGGTGCTCCGGAATGACCTGGTCCCAGGAATTATAGCTCGAAATGATCTGCGGGATCGTCAGCACGACGGTTCGCTCGTCGACGATCTCCAGCGCAGATGCCCGCGTCCAGGAATTGTAGTTGGAGAAGCCGATCTTGGGATCGCGCGCCATTTTCCAGGTGAACTCGATATCCTTCGAGGTAACCGGCACGCCGTCTCCCCAGGCAAGCCCCTCCCTGAGCTTGAACGTGACCTTCATTCCCTTCTTGCCATCGGGAAGATCGACGATCTTGGCAAGACCGTTGTCGATGGTCGGCAGCGTTTCGCAAAGGATACAGTGATTGACGACGTTCTCGTCGAATGCCGTTATCGGTCGGAGGGAATAGTTGATGACGAGGCGCTTGGTATTGTTGACTTGAACCAGCGGATGAAAATTCGTCAGGAACTGCAACTGTCCGACGACCAGTTGATCCTTTGCCTGAGCCATAGCGCTGGCACTCGACAGCGAGGTCAGCGCAGCCGTGGCGAGTGCCACGGTGACGAACGATTTTAGTCTCTTCCCGGCAGATGTCATTTTATCCTCCATCAGACTTTGTTTTTGTTTTCTTCAGTGCGATCCCTTGCTCGTCTCCGAGCGAGGATCGAAGGCCGAGCGAACGCCATCGCCGACGAAATTGACCGCCATTACGGTGGTGAAGATCAGCAGGCCGGGATAGACGGCAAGCATCGGGGCCGAGATGATGAGCTGCTGCGCATTGGTCAGCATGTTCCCCCATGTCGGCGTTGGCGGAACGATGCCAAAGCCAAGGAAGCTCAGCGTCGATTCGAACAGGATGATGCGGCCGACCGACAAGGTCATCGCGACGATCAGAGGTGTGGCGATGTTCGGCAAAATGTGGACGAAAATGTTATATCGACCCTTGGCTCCGCTGACACTTGCTGCCCTGATGTAATCGACATCGCGTAACGTGATGGTGCCGGCCCTGGCTATTCTGGCGATCGTCGTCCAGTCGACGAGAGCGATGATGATGACGATCCTCAAGAAGACGGCGGCAGGCGACGTCGCCGCAGCCTGGCTGAGGCCGAGTTTCGTCAGATCGACGGCGCCCAGGACGATCAGCACCGGGATGAGCGGCAGAGCGATGATGCAATCCGTCATCCGCATGAGCACGTTGTCGAACCTGCCGCCGATGTAGCCCGCAGTGACGCCGATCCCGATGCCGATGATCCCGGTAATGAAGGTGGCGAGCAGACCGACGGCAATGGATACCTGGCCGCCATAGAGGAGCCGCAGCAGTACGTCGCGGCCAAGGTCGTCGGTGCCGAGCCAGTGCTGCGCTGACGGCGGCTTGAACCGGCGCAGGAGATTGGTGGCGTTGGCGTCTATTCCCGTCAAATAGGCGATAGGCCCGGCCATGGCGCAGGAAAGCATGAGAAGGACCACGAAAACCAGCGAGATCATCGCGAGCTTGTTGTCCCGGAAGCGCTGCCAGCGCTTGCTCCAGACCGAATTCGAGCTGGCGCCCGCTGGCGCCGTATCTGCGGTGACGATGCTCATTTCAGGGTAATCCTCGGGTCAAGCCACGCATAGGCGAGGTCGGCAAGAAGGCTTGAAAACAGGGTGACGATGGTCGCCAGCAGAAGGCCGACGAGCGCCAGATTGAAGTCGATGTTGCTGATCGCGTCGTAGATGACTTTGCCCATACCCAGCATGCCGAAGATCGTCTCCACGACGAGCGCCCCTGAGAATAGCGAGCCGAAGCCGAGGGCAAGCACCGTCACCATCGGGATCAGAGCGTTGCGGAGCGCGTGACGCATGACGACAGCCGTTTCCGAAAGACCCTTGGCCCGCGCTGTCCGGACAAAGTCCGAATTGAGCGTCTCGATCATCGATGCTCTCACATATCGCACCAGCGGGCCGACATGGAAGAATGTCAGGACGACCACCGGCAGGATCATATGGACGATCTGTTCGCCGACCGGAGCGTCGCTCATCAAGGGCGTGCCGCTCGCCGGAAGCCAGCCGAGCTTGACTGAGAATACGATGATCAGAATGAGCGAGGTCCAGAACCCGGGCAACGAAATGCTGGCGAAGGCGATAAGACTGATGACGTTGTCCGTCCATCCGCCCGGCTTGCGGGCAGCCAGCGCACCGAGAAGCATCGCAAGCGGGATACTGATGATTTCGGTCGCGACGAGAAGCTTCGCGGTCTGAATCACGGCTGGCCAGAGGACGTCCAGGACCGGCTTGAAATAGACGCTGGAATAGCCGAGATCGCCATGAAGCGCCTGGTAAAGCCAGTGACCATAGCGGGCAAAAAGCGGCTGATCCATTCCGTAGAGCGCCCGCATCTGCGCCATCGTCTCCGGCGTCAGCGATGGATTACCCTCCAGCATGGTCTCGACAGGGTCGCCAGGCATGAGCCCGATCAGGACGAACAGCAGAAGCGACATCACAAGAGTGACGAGGACTGCCTGGAGGAGACGTGAAATCGTATATCTCAACATCGGCTCAATCCTTGAAATGACAGGCGGAAAGTTGCGTGGGCCGGCCAGGTGCGGGCAGAAGCGCAGGTCTTTGGCTCTTGCAGATGTCCTGCGCCTTTAGACAACGGGTATGAAACACGCAGCCGGAGGGTGGGGCCAAGGGCGAAGGGATCTCGCCCCGAAGGATCTGTTCTTTCTTTCGTCGTCCCCGGCCGATGCGTGGAACGGCCGCCAGCAGGGCTTGGGTATAGGGGTGGCTGGGTGTCTGGAAGAGATCCTCCGAGGCCGCCACCTCCATCAACCGCCCGAGATAGAGAACGGCGACACGGTCCGCGAGGTGCCGCACGACGCCGAGATCGTGGCTGATGAACAGATAGCTGATGCCATGCTGCTTCTTGATGTCATCGAGCAGGTTGAGCACCTGGCTCTGGATCGAGACATCAAGGGCGGAAAGCGGCTCGTCGGCGACGATCATTTCCGGTTCGGCGATCAGGGCACGCGCAATCGCAATCCTTTGGCGCTGGCCGCCGGAGAACTGATGAGGATAGCGACGCGCCGCTTCCGGCGGCAGGCCGACCTGTCCTAAGACGTCGACTGCCCTGGCTTGCCGCTTGTCGGCCGGGACGCCCTTCAGCCTCAGCGGCTCTGCAACGATCTCTCCGACCACCATCCGCGGATCGAGCGCGGAAAACGGGTCCTGGAAGATGACTTGCACCGGTGTGTGTCCTTCGCCGCCCGGCCTGGCGCTGTTGAACGTCACGGTCCCGGCGGTCTGCTTGCGCAATCCGGCCACGACATATCCAAGCGTCGACTTGCCGCTGCCGCTTTCGCCGACAAGCGCGAGTGTTTCACCCTTCAAGACGCTCAGCGATACGTCATTGACCGCTTGCAGCCAGACCGCTGGTTTTAGAAAACCGCCACCGATCGGAATATCGACGTTGATATGCTCGAGATTCAGGAGTTCGGTCATGGCTTAACCTTGTGGCAGGCGACCTTATGGCCGGGAGCGACTTCGAGAAGATCAGGCTCGATCTGTCGGCAGCCGTCGTCTGCAAAGGGACAGCGCCTGGCAAAACGGCAACCCGTCGTTATATCGGACGTGACGCGCCCAGGAATGACGTAGAGACGCTCTACCCGCTTGTCGGGATCCGGAAGCGTCTGAATCAGTCCCTGGGTGTAGGGATGAAGCGGATTGGCGAAGAGCTCGTCGGCGGGCGCATATTCAACGGCCGTGCCGGCATACATCACCATGATGGAGTCGGCGATCTCCGATATGACAGCGAGATTGTGGCTGATGAACTGGATCGACATCTGGGCGTCGTCCTGCAGCGTCAACATAAGATCGAGTATCTGCGCCTGGATCGTGACGTCGAGCGCGGTCGTCGGCTCGTCGGCGATCAGCAACTGCGGACGACAGGCCAGCGCCATCGCGATCATCGCACGCTGGCGCATGCCGCCAGAGAGCTGATGCGGATAGTCCTCCGCGCGCCGAGCCGGCGACGGGATTCCGACCTGCGCAAGCAGATCGACCGCGCGGCCATGCGCTGCGCCCTTGCGGAGCTTCTCATGCTTGACGAGAACCTCGGCGATCTGCCGTCCGACCGGCATTACCGGGTTCATGGCAGTCATCGGCTCCTGAAAGATCATCGCGATCTCGCGGCCGCGAACCTGCTGCCATTGGCGCTGCGTAAACTTTGCCAGATCCCGGCCATTGAAATCGATGGTGCCGTCGACCCTGCCACCGCCGGCAACAAGCCCGAGAAGAGCAAGCGACGTCATCGTCTTACCGCAGCCACTTTCGCCGACGATTCCCAAGGTTTTGCCGCGCGCTATGCTGTAGCTCAGACCTCGCACGATCTCGACAGCGCCGTGCGGACCTGGAAAGGAGACTTTCAGATCCTGGACGTCCAGCAAGGGCGCGGAGTTTTCGGTGGTCGACGCAGCTCCGTCACCAACGACAGCGCCGTTGACATGCAGCATTCGTCACCTCCCTTTCGAATGTCTGGCCCGTACCAGGCACAGTTCTTCTATTCGCGTGTGTTGCCCGCCGCGGCCTCCACCGCAGCAGGCGCATTCTCGTTACAGCTCGATAACGCCGACGCCGCTTCTGATTTCGATCTTCGTCCCGAAAGGTTCAGACAGGCGACGATAGCGGTCGATGATGCGCACGGCATCCTCTCCCTTGGCAACCATCGGCCGCCCTTCAGTATTGTGATGGTCGCCCTTGCCGGTGCGCCGGGTCTGTTTGACATCAGGCGAGGTGTCGCGCCCCATTTCGACCGGATGGAGCAGAATGCGTTTCAGCCTCTCCCCCTCCATATCGAGCTTGATGACGGCGGAACTCCACCAGGTGTCGGTGGGCGTATCAAGGCCGGGATGAAGTGGATGGGCGGCGGGCGTCAGCATTGCGAGACGGTCGACGTCATGTCCCCAGGCATCGTAGCTGTCATAAGGGACGCGCTGGATGAACTCGGATTGAGCAAAGAAGTTACCGATGCCGTAGAATATCGGTCTGCCATTGTAGATCTCGATGCCCAATGTCCGATGCCAGCCGTGGCCGATGTAGATATCGGCGCCGCCGTCGATGACGGCGTGAGCGAACTCCTTGACGAAGCCAGGCGGCGTATCGCCCCGCGGACCATCCGAGACGCTGAAATGATGCGCCACGATCACCAGGTCTGCCATGGAGCGCGCCTCGTGGACGGAACGAAGGTTGCGTTCGAGGTCGCGTTTGTGGCATCGGCTGATGACTTCGCAGCGGTCGCCCACGAAGAAGGATTCGGGATCGCCCCATTGCTGGGCGCCGGGAATTTGAACGCCGAAAGACCCCTCGCGGCCATGCTTCGGCTTCTTCATGAAATTGAACTTCTCGCCAAAGTCCTTGAGATTCCTGGCGGTCTGCTCGTCCACCATGAATTCAAAGGTGAGGCGTTGGGGATTGACGCCAGGGCGGCCGCGTAGCGCGCCCTTCGGCATGCCCGCCCACATGAAATGTTGATTGCCGGAACTTGTCGAGACGAGTGCGACACGTCCGTTTTTCTTGTCGACGTAGCCCGGCTCGCTGGCGAGCTCGAGATCCGCGCCGGTGCCGGCTGTGACGATGCCCGCGGCCCTCATGTGCTTCTTTGTCGCGATCAGACCTTCGGCTCCGAAATCGAAACTGTGGTTATGCGCGGTGGACATGATATCAAAGCCGGCCCACTTGAGATCCTTGGCAATCTCGGGATCCGCCATCATGAAACTTCCGATGCCTTGGCCGCGGGCCGGCCACTTGAGCTCGTCGTAGTCGGCGAAATTCATTTCCAAATGACCGTAAGTGACATCGGCGTCCTTAAGGACGTCCCAAACCTCGGTAAATTGAGGCTCGTCGTGCATGGCAAATGGGCGACACACCATGCACTCGCCCGCCAACGCCACTTTCCAGTTCCGTGTCGACACCATAAAACCTCCTGAGCCGACGAGACGCCGGCATAGAGAGCCTGCGTTCGTCTGACTGCCGTTCTCGAATTCGTGAGCGTGAAAATCTCCCAATGCGACATTTCTCACTCCCGTCGCATATCGAACATAGCACTCCGGGCAGCTATCACTAGTTTCGTCGATTGCCTTTCAGAAATGCCGTTTCGGCATATCTCTCCGTGCATCGATGCACGTCGTTGCCCAGCCTGTGCTGCGCGTCGGCGGTAAGCGGCGCCGTGATTTTCCACAGCCGAAATAAATCGGCGAAAACGATGATTTTTTCGCGCCTTGGCGCTTGCGGCCTTCGAAGGCGCTGACTATAAGGGCGCCACCACGAAGGAAGCGCCCTTCGTCTATCGGTTAGGACACCAGATTTTCATTCTGGGAAGAGGGGTTCGACTCCCCTAGGGCGTACCACTTTCTCTCCCTTGACACTTCCCATCGTCAGCGCTCTTGCGCGACCGCTCTATTTCGCCGGCGCTGCATCGCAGACGCGGAGCTGGATGCGGCGTGCGCCCTGGTAATGGTCGGCACCGAGCGAACCTGCGACATGCAGGCTGGCGCCGCGTGAATTGATGAGAAGATTGCCAAGCGGCGTATCGGCGGCGCGGAAGGCGATGCCATCGAGCCGCGATCCATCTATCGCCTCCAGCGTCACCTTCACATGTTTCTCGCCGACCAGGCGGGCATCGCGCAGACGATGCGCCGGCACGGCAAAGAGCGGCTGTGCGTGGCCAGAGCCATAGGGTCCGGCGGCCTCCAGGCGGTCGATGAGTTCGAGGGTGGCGCCGCTTGCGCCGATCGCGCCGTCGATCTTCAGCGTTTCGTTGGCGACGAGGCTGGCCACCGTCCTCTCGGCCTTCTCCGTGAAGAAGGTCCTCAGCCTGCCGAGATCGGCGCGCTCGACCGTGAGACCCGCGGCCATGGCGTGGCCGCCGCCCTTGACGAGCAGCCCCTCGTCGACAGCAGCCCGGACCATCCTGCCCATGTCGAATCCGTTGATGGAGCGGCCCGAGCCGGTGCCGCGGCCGGAGGGATCGAAGGCGATCGCGAAAGCCGGCCGTTTGAATTTTTCCTTCAGCCGCGCCGCGATCAGCCCGACGATGCCGGGATGCCATTTCTCATGGGCGGTAACGATGACGGAGGCGCCCTCGCCGTCGCCATATTCGGCAAGTGCCTCGGCTTCGGCCTCCTGCAGCATGATCGCCTCCATCGCCTGGCGTTCGCGATTGAGCTCGTCCAGGCGCTGCGCGATCACATCAGCCTCTCCGGCGTCATCAAGCGTTAGCAGCCGGCTTCCGAGCGCCGCGTCGCCGATCCGCCCGCCGGCATTGATGCGCGGGCCGATTAGGAAGCCGAAATGATAGGGTGTCACTGGGCCGGCGAGCCCCGCCTTGCGGAACAGTGCGGCAAGCCCGGCATTGCTCTGGTGGCGGGCAGCGACCAGCCCCTTCACCACATAGGCGCGGTTGAGGCCCTTCAGCGGCACGACATCGCAGACCGTCGCAAGAGCCACGATATCCAGCCATTGCAGCAGGTCGATCGCCAGGATGCGCTTGTTGCCGGCCGCGCGCAGCAGCCGGAGCGTCGCGACCAGCACCATGAAGACGACGCCAGCCGCGCAAAGATGCCCCTGCCCCGAGAGATCGTCCTCGCGGTTCGGGTTGACCAGCGCATGGCAGGGCGGCAGCTCATGTGTAACCTGGTGGTGATCGATGACGACGACATCGATATTGCGCGCGGCAGCGGCGGCCAGCGCCTCGTGGCTGGTGGAGCCGCAATCGACGGTGACGATCAGCTGAGCGCCGTTATCGATCAACTGATTGATCGCCGCCGGATTGGGGCCGTAACCTTCGAAGACTCGGTCGGGGATATAGATGGTCGCCCTGACGCCAAAATGGCTGAGAAAGCGGAACATCAGTGCCGAGGAGGCTGCGCCGTCGACGTCGTAGTCGCCGAAGATAGCGACGCTCTCGCCGCGCTCGATCGCGCGCAGGAGGCGGGTCGCGGCCTTTTCGCAATCGGTCAGCCTATGGGGATCGGGCATCAGGCTGCGGATCGTCGGGTCGAGGAATTCGATCGCCTCGTCTACCGTCACGCCGCGCCCGGCGAGCACCCGGGCGATCAGATCCGGCAGTCCGTGGATCTGCGACATGGCCAGCGCGCGGTTCTGCCCTGCCTGATCGAGCCGCGGGACCCAGCGATTGTCGAGCGCGGATTTCTCCACGCCGAGAAACGCGCGCTGTACGGGGTCGACGAGATCTGCCATGCCACACTCCGCTGACTTCATCTGCTCTTCTACAGGAGCAGCGGAGATAACATAGCGATGGATTTGCAGACACGGATTTTTACCAGAATACCGCCCAGACGATCAGGGCGGTGCCGGTTATCTGCACGAGAATGACGGAAAACAGGGTAAGAAGAATGGCCCAGTTGCGGCCTTCAGGGCTTTCGTCGTCATCAGGGGCCTCGCTGGAGGCCCCGGGGATTTGGTAACGAACCACATCATGGTCCGTTTCGCGAACTTCCTCAAACACATCAGGATGATCGGGAGGTTCTTCTTCCGAACGACCATACCCCTTCCCGGCATGGCTGTCCTTGTTCACGAAATTCTCCAAAGCCGGCGACTCCCTCTCCCGGCTTATTTATATCAATGTTTCGGTATCTGTTAATATAAGTTTTCGTGAGATCGGTTAAACAGGCATAAAAAAACCCGCCCTGCGTGCACAGAGCGGGTCAGCTATCCCGGATTGTGGCAAAAAAGAGGTCAGCCTTCCTCTTTCGGCCGCTCGATGCGAATCACCTGCGGCTCGCCGAAGAGGTAACCTTCCGACTTGATCGAGGCGACCGCCTTGCGCACTGACTCTTCCATCGTCGCATGGGTGACGAGAATGATCGTCTGGTGGTGCGATGGCGCCAGGTGCTGCTTGGAGCGCTGGACGATCGATTCCAGCGAGATGTTGTTTTCGGCCATGCGGGTTGCGACGCTGGCAAAGACGCCGGTGCGGTCGAGCACGGTCAGGCGGATGAAATAGCCGCCCTCGTGGCTCTGCATCTGCGCCTTGCGGTAGGGCTCCAGCGTCGCTGCGGGATGGCCGAGCACCGGCACGCGCTGGGCGCCTGGCTGGCTCTTGGCGATATCGGCGATATCGCCAAGCACCGACGAGGCCGTGGCGTTGCCGCCGGCGCCAGGGCCGACCATCAGCAGTTCGCCGAGCACGTCGGATTCGATCGCCACCGCATTGGTGACGCCGTCGACCTGGGCGATGACCGAATCGACCGGCACCATTGTGGGATGGACGCGCTGCTCGATGCCGGTATCGGTGCGCTGAGCAACGCCCAAGAGCTTGATGCGATAACCGAGCTCGGCAGCGGCGTGGATATCCTCGATCGAAATGTTGGTGATGCCTTCGAGATAGATGTCGTCGGCCGCGATCTGATTGCCGAAGGCGAGCGTCGTCAGGATGGAAAGCTTGTGGGCCGTGTCGTTGCCCTCGATATCGAAGGCCGGATCGGCCTCGGCATAACCCAGCCGCTGCGCTTCCTTCAGGCATTCGGCGAAGGAAAGCCCCTCCTTCTCCATCTTGGTCAGGATATAATTGCAGGTGCCGTTCATGATGCCATAGATGCGCGAGACGGAATTGCCCGTCAGCGATTCACGCAGCGCCTTGATGACCGGGATGCCGCCGGCGACTGCCGCCTCGAAGTTCAGCAGCGACCCCTTCTCCTCGGCGATCGTCGCAAGCTCGACGCCGTGATAGGCAAGCAGCGCCTTGTTGGCTGTCACCACATGGAGACCACGCTGGAGTGCAGCGCGCACGGAGACGTTGGCAGCCCCTTCGGCGCCGCCCATCAGTTCGACGAAGACGTCGATATCGCCTTTTTCGGCAAGCTCTTCCGGCCGGTCGAACCAGGTAACAGTGGAAAGATCGATGCCGCGGTCCCTCGCCCTGTCACGTGCCGAGACGGCCGTGATGGTGATCGGACGCCCGCAGGTAACGGCAAGCTCGTTGCTTTTCTGCTGAATGATGCGGACAAGCGAGGCGCCAACGGTGCCCAAGCCCGCAATGCCGATTTTGAGGGCATCTGCCATGGATCGATCCTGAAATGTCTGTGTGGCGGCAGCCGCATGACGCGGCTGCCCAACGGTTGGATTAGCGGTGTGCGTTCAGCGAGATGACGTTGTGCATCGTCTCGTCTGCGGTCGACATGAACTTCTTGATGTTGCGCGCAGCCTGGCGGATGCGGTGTTCGTTCTCGACAAGTGCCAGACGGACGTAGTCGTCGCCCATTTCGCCGAAGCCGATGCCCGGGGCAACGGCGACGTCGGCCTTCTCGACCAGCAGCTTGGAGAATTCTAGCGAACCGAGATGACGGAACTTTTCCGGGATCTTCGCCCAGGCGAACATCGTCGCAGCCGGCGGCGGCACGTCGAACCCGGCCTTGCCGAAGCTTTCGACCATGACGTCGCGACGGCGCTTATAGACGTTGCGGACTTCCGCAATGTCGGAGCCATCGCCGTTCAGCGCATGCGTCGCCGCCACCTGGATCGGCGTGAAGGCGCCGTAGTCGAGATAGGACTTGACGCGGGTGAGCGCCGCGATCAGCCGCTCGTTGCCGACGGCAAAGCCCATGCGCCAGCCGGGCATGGAGAAGGTTTTCGACATCGAGGTGAACTCGACGGTCACGTCCATCGCGCCCGGCACTTCGAGAACCGACGGCGGCGGGGCGCCGTCGAAGTAGATTTCCGAATAGGCAAGGTCGGAAAGCACGATGATGTCGTGCTTTTTCGCAAAGGCGATGACGTCCTTGTAGAAATCGAGCGTCGCGACATAGGCCGTCGGGTTCGAGGGATAATTGAGAACCAGCGCCAGCGGCTTCGGGATCGAATGCCGGACGGCACGCTCGAGCGGCTCGAAGAAGCTCGCATCCGGCTCCACCGACATGGAACGGATCACGCCGCCCGCCATCAGGAAGCCGAAGGCGTGGATCGGATAGGTAGGGTTCGGGCAGAGGATCACGTCGCCAGGCGCGGTGATTGCCTGCGCCATGTTGGCGAAGCCTTCCTTGGAGCCCAAGGTGGCAACCACCTGGGTATCCGGGTTGAGCTTGACGCCGAAACGGCGGGCATAATAGGCGGCCTGGGCGCGGCGCAGGCCCGGAATGCCCTTGGAGGAGGAATAACGGTGCGTGCGCGGATCCTGCACGACCTCGCACAGCTTGTCGACGATCGACTGGGGAGTGGGAAGGTCGGGGTTTCCCATGCCGAGATCGATGATATCGGCGCCGCCCGCTCGCGCGCTTGCCTTCAAACGGTTGACCTGTTCGAAAACATAAGGCGGCAAACGCCGGACTTTGTGAAACTCTTCCATCTCATTCCCCATGGAAAGGCGGCATTTCGGGCCGCAGTCGAAGTTCGTTCCGTCTCCCGGCGGCTGCGACACGAACTTCAGAATCGCAACGCCGTATTCATCAGACCCAAGCGACGCGGCGAATCTTTGACGGAAAGGCCGCGTAACGCGCATTATCAGGAAAATTGCATCTTCCGATCCATTCGGAATGGCTTTGCGTCCAAATTGCCTGAAAGGCAAGGTCTATTTGGAGATTTCCGAGAGCGTATCAGTGCCGTGCTCGGCGGCCAGACGCCGCATTTCGGCGACCTTGGCCTGATATTCGGCTTCCGAGATCGTGCCGGCCTTGCGCCGGGCGCCAAGTGCCGTCAGCTGATGCTGCAGTTCGGCCGCCTGCTCGTCGCTCATCTGGACATTGGCGGCGGTCAGCGGCGCGCCGAAATTCGGATAGCCGTCCGGGTATTTTGCAAGGCCGCCCTCGGCCGCCTCGCCCTTGGTGGCCGGCATGACGACGGCGGTCGGCGCCGCTCGTTTGGCGGCGGCTGCGGCTTTTTGTTCCGCCGTCAGATTGCATCCGGCAAGGGCCATCGCCGCCGCGGCGCAGATCAGTGCGGTGCGGTTGAAGGTTGCGATGCGCCGAATGCCGTTCTTCGTCATGCCTCAAAAATCCAGTTTTGACTGCTTCGACTGTTAAATTTGTCGCAGCCACAAAGCAATAGCATGAGCCGACGCGGGTGGAACTTGTTTTCTCGTTCGATCACGATGTACAACGAATGGATAAAAAGAGTGGTGCTGCCGCCGGAGGAAATGGTGACCGACAGCAAGCAGGAGAATGGCGGCAAGGCCGGCTTCGACGCGACCGATCTCGATCCCTATCTGTTGAAGGATCCTGAGGCCATGGCGATGAATTTCGCCCGGGCGCTCGAAAATCTCGGACAAGCAGCGTCTGCCTGGCTTGCGCCGCGCGAACGCGGCGAGATCAGCGAAAGCGCCGCCGATCCGATGACCGACATGGTCAAGACGCTTTCCAAGGTCACCGAATACTGGATTTCCGATCCGCGCCGCACCTTCGAGGCACAGACGCAGCTGATGTCCTCGTTCTTCGGCATCTGGATGCGCTCGATGCAGCGCATGCAGGGCGATCCCACGCCACCCGAGCCGGACACCCGCAAGGACAAGCGCTTTTCGGACGAGGACTGGCAGAAGAATCCGTTCTTCGATTTTCTCCGCCAGGTCTATTTCGTGACGACCGACTGGGTGGAAAAGATGGTGTCGGAGACCGAGGGCCTCGACGAGCACACCAAACACAAGGCCGGCTTCTACGTGAAGCAGATCACGGCAGCGCTTTCGCCGACCAACTTCATCGCCACCAATCCGCAGCTCTACCGCGAGACGATCGCGACCAGCGGCGCCAATCTGGTGCGCGGGATGAAGATGCTGGCCGAGGATATCGCCGCCGGACATGGCGACCTTCGCCTTCGCCAGACCGACATGACGAAATTCGCCGTCGGCCGCGACATGGCGCTGACGCCAGGCAAGGTGATCGCCCAGAACGACATTTGCCAGATCATCCAGTACGAGGCTTCGACCGAAACGGTGCTGAAGCGGCCGCTGTTGATCTGCCCGCCCTGGATCAACAAGTTCTATATTCTCGACCTCAATCCGCAAAAATCCTTCATCAAATGGTGTGTCGACCAGGGTCAGACGGTCTTCGTCATTTCCTGGGTCAACCCGGATGCGCGCCACGCCGACAAGGACTGGGCGGCCTATGCCCGCGAGGGCATCGATTTCGCGCTTGATACAATCGAGAAGGCGACCGGCGAGAAGGACATCAACACCGTCGGCTACTGCGTCGGCGGCACGCTGCTTGCCGCGACACTGGCGCTGCATGCCAAGGAGAAGAACAAGCGCATCAAAACCGCGACACTCTTCACCACCCAGGTCGACTTCACCCATGCCGGCGACCTCAAGGTCTTCGTCGACGAGGAGCAGCTTGAATCGCTCGAAGAGCATATGCAGGCGGCCGGCTATCTGGACGGCACGAAGATGTCGATGGCCTTCAACATGTTGCGCGCCTCCGAGTTGATCTGGCCTTATTTCGTCAACAACTACCTCAAGGGCCAGGATCCCCTGCCCTTCGACCTGTTGTTCTGGAACGCCGATTCGACCCGCATGGCAGCGGCAAACCATGCCTTCTACCTGCGCAATTGCTATCTCAAGAATGCGCTGACGCGGAACGAGATGATCCTCGACGGCAAATCCGTGTCGCTGAAGGACGTCAAGATCCCGATCTATAATCTCGCCACCCGCGAGGATCACATCGCACCGGCCAAGTCCGTCTTCCTCGGCAGCCGGTTCTTCGGCGGCAAGGTGGAATTCGTGGTGACCGGCTCCGGACACATCGCCGGCGTCGTCAATCCGCCCGACAGGAAGAAGTATCAATTCTGGACGGGCGGCCCCGCCAAGGGAGACTACGAGACCTGGCTCGAGCACGCGACCGAGACGCCGGGATCATGGTGGCCGCATTGGCAAGCCTGGATCGAGACGCATGACGGCAGACGCGTGCCGGCCCGCAAACCTGGCGGCGATGCGTTGAACGCAATCGAGGAAGCGCCGGGAAGTTATGTGATGGAGCGCGCCTGAGAAGGCCCAACACATCTCTTTTTGAGACGTCGAGAGACAGAGCGACGCCGCGTAAACAAATTAGAAACCATAATTCGTCATCCTTGCGAGACAGTCGGACGTCGTGGGTGGTCTAAATTCGGCCCATTTGCGCCTGTACCGGCCCCGGCGAAGTGTAGTCAGTCAGTGCCGCCGGCCTGCGTAGCGAGTTTGAAAGACGAGTGTAGTATGGCGTGTGCGGTCGGGACGTTCGATGACGTCACCCCTCTTGGCGGATCTGCTTTCCGTTGGCGCAGATCTCGCAGTTTCCTTTACGGTGTTGTCGGCGCCGGATTTCTGACCTCCACATGGCTGATCGCGACCTTCGCGACGATGCATTCGATAGCCGCTCCCTATTCTCCGTCCGATCGCCTGGCACAGCTCGGCGCTGCGCCGAAGGTGGCGCCTTCACCGCGCCATGAGAGGCTGATCCATGTCGGCAAGGCCGATCGGCTGGCCGCCTTCGATGCGAAGCCGAAGGCCCCGCTGACGGCGAGCCTCATTCAATCCCATGCCGAAAAGACCGCCGCCGCTGCAACGGCGCTTGCGGTTCTCGCCAAAAACAACCGGCTCGCCATGGCTGCCGAACAACCGGTCGTGGCGGCGATCTCCGACAGCGCCAAATTCCGCAAGGACGACGTGATCGCGGCGGCGCCGGTCGAGCTCGCCTCGGCAGAGACGGAAGAAGACGACGGTGACCGGATCATCGTCCCCTCGAAGGAGGCGGTTGCCGCAGCCAAACTCCCGACCCTGCTTGCTCTTGCCGATGCCGGATCCCGGCAAATCGCGCCGGCTCCGGTCGAGCCAACCGCATCTCCCCTCAAAACGGCCTCCATTCCCGCATCGGAACCAGCGCCGGTGGTCGTCGCCGCCGCGGAAGACGCGCCACCCTTCGATCTCGTGCTGGCGCCGGACGAAGGTTCGGTGCCGCTGCCGATGGCGCGTCCTGACGGACTCATCGGCAAACCGACACCGGCCTCCAAGGGTTCTGAGCGCTCTGCCGAGCCTGTGCTTGCCTACGCCCAGCCGAACTCGCCGATCGAGGATGACGAGGACGATGCAGTGCCGCGCTACGACAAGCCGGTCTTCTCGCCGAAGCTGCGCGCAGGCGTGGCGATCTACGATATCGAAAACAGCATCGTCTATCTGCCGAACGGCGAGCGGCTCGAGGCCCATTCCGGGCTCGGTAAGATGCGCGACAAACCGCGTTTCGCCAATAAGAAGATGCGCGGACCGACGCCGCCGCACACCTATGTTCTTACCATGCGCGAGAGCCTTTTCCACGGCGTCGAGGCGCTGCGGCTAACACCGATCGAGGGTTCGGACGCCATCTATGACCGTGTCGGTCTGCTCGCCCACACCTACATGCTCGGCAAGAACGGTGATTCCAACGGCTGCGTCTCCTTCAAGGATTACCGCCGCTTCCTCGCCGCCTACAAGCGCGGCGACATCAAGCAGCTCGTGGTGGTGCCGCGCCTGAACAACAAACCGACTTCGACGCTCGCCTCGCTGTTTTCGCGGCGCAGCTGAGCAATAAGCAACCGCGAGGGCTATTTCAGCCAAGCCGCGATTCGCTCCACCGCCTCGGCGATCTCCGCTTCTGAGCCCGCATAGGACAGACGCAGCGTTCGATGTCCCTCCAGCGGATCGAAGTCGAGACCGGGCGTTGCGGCGACGTCGATTTCCGCGAGCATGCGTTTGGCAAAGCCCATGCTGTCATTGGTGAAGCGTGTGACGTCGAGATAGGCGTAGAAAGCCCCGTCCATCGGCGAGGCGATCGAAAACCCGATCTGCGGCAGTCGTTGCATCAGCAAATCGCGGTTGGCGCCGTAACTGGCCTTGTAACGATCGAGCTCGGCGCCGGCGCTCAAAGCGGCCGTGGCGGCGATCTGGGAAAGCTCGGGCGGGGAAATATAGAGGCTCTGCGCTACCCGCTCGATCGGCCGAACCAGGCGCTCGGGAAGCACCATCCAGCCGATTCGCCAGCCGGTCATGCAATAATATTTAGAGAAGGAGTTGATGACGATCGCCTCGTCGGTCAGCTCCAGCGCACTCGCCTCCTCGCCGGCGAAGGTCAGCCCGTGGTAGATTTCATCGGAGATGAAAGCGATGGATTGGGCCGCGCAGTAATCCGAAAGCGCCTCCAGCCCCTCGCGGCCGGTCACCGTGCCAGTCGGATTGGCGGGGCTTGCAAGCAGCACGCCTTTCAGGCTCATGCCGCTTTCCTTCTGCGCCGCTTCGAGGCTTTGCGGCGTCAGGGTGAAGTGGGTCTCGGCCGTTACCGGCACTTCGAGGACCTTCAGGCCCAGCGCGCCGAGGATATTGCGATAGGCGGGATAACCGGGTCTTGCGATCGCCACCGCATCGCCGGCATCGAAGAGCGACAGGAAGGCGAGATTGAAGCCGGCCGAGGAACCTGTGGTGATGGCGATGCGCTTGGGATCAATCTCCAGGCCGTGGCGATCCTTGTAGTGCCAGGCGAGCGCCGATTTAAGCCGTGCCGTCCCCAGCGCATCGGTATAACCGATCCGACCTTCGGCAAGGGCTGCGCGCGCCGCTTCGAGGGCCGCTAGAGGCGCCGGATACGAAGGCTGGCCAACCGCCATCGAGATCACGGGATGGCCGGCCGCACGCCGCTTCGTCGCCTCCGCCAGGACGTCCATGGCGTGAAAAGGCTCGACTTCGCTGCGTTTCGATATGGAAAACAAGATCGTTTCTCGCTTAGCTTCTGCAATCACGGCCCGACAATTGCCGCATTAATCGGCTCATCACAATCCCGCGAGGGCCGCGCGGGGACGAAAAATTCTGGTTTGACCAGAACCGAACGCACCGTACCTTGACGCGACGCATTCAAGTCCATTAACCCGGCGACGGTCTTTTCGATGAAGAGACGACCATATCGCCGATGACGAGGATATCATGGCATTCTTCCCGAAGACCTTCACCGCACTGGCGCTTGCCGCATCGATCGCCCTTCCGCTTCCGGCGGCAGCGCTCGACGACCAGCAGAAGAAGGAGTTCGGCGAATTCATCAAGCAATACCTGATCGAGAACCCCGAGATCATGCTCGAAGTTCAGGATGCGCTGCAGAAGAAGCAGGAGGCCCAGCGGTCGGTTAAGGCCAATATGGCGATCGAAGAGAACGCCACCGACATCTTCGAATCGAAGAACGACGTCACGCTCGGCAATCCCAAGGGCGACGTCACTGTCGTCGAATTCTTCGATTATAATTGCAGCTACTGCCGCCATGCGCTTCCCGACATGCAGGCGATGCTGAAGAAGGACAAAAACGTCCGTTTCGTCCTCAAGGAATTCCCGATCCTCGGGCCGGATTCAGTCGCCGCCCACAAGGTGGCAGACGCCTTCCGCAAGCTCGCACCGGAGAAATATGCCGATTTCCACGTCGCCCTTCTCGGCACCGAAGGCCGCGCCTCCGACGAAACAGCGGTCGCGGTCGCCGCTTCGCTCGGCGTCAGTGAGGACAAGATCCGCGCCGAGATGGCAAAGAGCCCGAATGACGGTATAGTCCAGGCGACCTACCAGCTCGCCTCCAGTCTCGGCATCAGCGGCACGCCCTCCTATGTGATCGGCAGCGAACTGGTGCCCGGCGCCGTCGGGCTCGACGATCTCGAAGCCAAGGTCAAGAACATGCGCAGCTGCGGCAAGACCGCCTGCTGAGCAAACCAGTCGCCAGCCAGCAGCCCATCAAATCGCCAAAATCGAAGTGTTTCAACCATGTGGACAAATGTGGCACGATTGCCGCTGGCCAATCCGTAAGGGCTTTCATTCAGCCTTCGCGGAGTCTATAGGTTGCCGTCGTACATTTTACGGAACATTCGATGACGCAAACGATTTTTGTCCTGAACGGCCCCAACCTGAACATGCTGGGCAAACGAGAGCCCGGCATTTATGGCGGCAAGACGCTCAGGGACATCGAGGTAGATTGCAAGGCTGCAGGCCGCGAACTCGGCCTCGATATCGACTTCCGTCAGAGCAACCACGAAGGCACGCTCGTCGACTGGTTCCATGAGGCCGACGAAAAGGCCGTCGGCGTTGCCATCAATGCAGGCGCCTATACGCATACATCGGTCGCGCTGCATGATGCGATCCGCGCTATCTCCATTCCCGTCGTCGAGCTCCACATATCCAACGTGCATGCACGGGAAGAATTCCGCCACAAGTCGATGATCGCGCCGGCATGCGAAGGCGTGATCTGCGGCTTCGGGCCTCACAGCTACATCCTGGCGCTCCACGCGCTGAAGAACATCACGGCATAAGAATAAGACAGGGCAACACCATGGCTGAAAAGAAATCGGGTATCGACCAGGCACTGATCCGCGATCTCGCCAATATTCTCAACGAAACGGATCTGACGGAGATCGAGGTCGAGCAGGACGACCTGCGTATCCGCGTATCGCGTGCAGGCACGCCGCAATATGTTCAGGCGCCGATTGCGGCACCGGCCTTTGCCGCGCCCGCTGCGGCAGCCGCTGCCGCGCCAGCCGCAGCTCCCAGCCGCAACCCGGCCAATGTCGTCAATGCACCGATGGTGGGCACCGTCTATATGGCGCCGGCGCCGGGCGCGCGTCCCTTCATCGAAGTCGGCGCGACCGTCAAGGAAGGCCAGACGCTGATCATCATCGAAGCGATGAAGACAATGAACCAGATTCCCTCACCGAAGTCAGGCAAGGTGACCGAAATCCTCGTCGATGACGGACATCCCGTCGAATACGGCCAAGCCCTCGTCGTCATCGAATAGGCCGATGCCCATGATTTCGAAAATCCTCATCGCCAATCGCGGGGAAATCGCCCTTCGCGTGCTCCGGGCCTGCAAAGAGCTCGGCATCGCCTGCGTCGCGGTTCATTCCACCGCCGACGCCGATGCCATGCATGTGCGTCTTGCCGACGAAAGTGTCTGCATCGGCCCGCCCTCCTCGCGCGAGAGCTATCTCAACATCCACCAGATCGTCGCCGCCTGCGAGATCACCGGCGCCGACGCCGTGCATCCGGGCTATGGCTTTCTGTCGGAGAATGCCAAGTTCGCCGATATCCTCGAAGCCCACGGCATCACCTTCATCGGGCCGACGGCCGACCATATCCGCATCATGGGCGACAAGATCACCGCCAAGACGACGGCGCTGGAACTCGGCATTCCCGTCGTTCCAGGCTCGGACGGCGAAGTGAAGACCGAAGAGGATGCGGTGAAGACGGCCGCCGAAATCGGCTATCCCGTGCTGATCAAGGCAACGGCCGGCGGCGGCGGACGCGGCATGAAAGTCGCCAAGAGCGAGGCCGACGTGATTGAGGCCTGGTCGACGGCGCGCACGGAAGCGGCAGCCGCCTTCGGCAACGATGCAGTCTACATGGAAAAATATCTCGGCAAACCGCGCCACATCGAAATCCAGGTGTTCGGCGACGGCGAAGGCAATGCCATCCATCTCGGCGAGCGCGACTGCTCGCTGCAGCGGCGCCATCAGAAGGTCTGGGAAGAGGCGAATTCGCCGGCGCTCAACGTCGAGCAGCGCATGAAGATCGGCCAGATCTGCGCAGACGCCATGAAGAAGCTGAAATATCGCGGCGCCGGCACGATCGAATTCCTCTACGAAAACGGCGAGTTCTATTTCATCGAAATGAACACCCGCCTGCAAGTGGAGCATCCGATCACCGAAGCGATCACCGGCATCGACCTCGTGCACGAGCAGATCCGCGTCGCTTCCGGCGGCGGTCTCTCGGTGACGCAGGACGAAGTGCATTTTTCCGGTCACGCCATCGAATGCCGTATCAATGCCGAGCACCCGCGCACCTTCGTGCCTTCGCCCGGTACAATCACGCATTTCCACGCGCCGGGCGGCCTCGGCGTGCGCATCGATTCCGGTGCCTATCAGGGCTACAAGATCCCGCCTTATTACGACAGCCTCATCGGCAAGCTGATCGTGCACGGCCGTACCCGCGTCGAATGCATGATGCGCCTGCGCCGGGCGCTCGACGAATTCGTCGTCGACGGCATCAATACGACGCTGCCGCTGTTCCAGGATCTCGTCTCCAATCAGGATATCGCCAACGGCGACTACGACATCCACTGGCTGGAAGACTACCTCGCCAACACACCGGCGGCATAGGACAGGAATGGCAGGATCGCGCAGGAAGTCACCAGGCATAACCCCTGACATTCTCCTGCGCGCCTATTCCATCGGCCTCTTCCCGATGGCCGAATCCGCCGACGACCCGGAGATCTTCTGGGTCGAACCGGAACTGCGCGGCGTGCTGCCGTTCGACCATTTCCATGTGTCGAAAAGCCTTGCCAAGACGGTGCGCAAGAATCCCTTCGAGATCCGTTTCGATCACGCTTTCGATCAGGTCATCGCCGCCTGTGCGGAGGAGACGTCCGGGCGCCCGAGCACCTGGATCAACAGGACGATCAGATCGCTCTACTCGACGCTCTTCGACATGGGCCATGCCCATACCGTCGAAGCCTGGGAGAACGATGAATTGGTCGGCGGCCTCTACGGCGTCTCGCTCGGCTCGGCATTCTTCGGCGAAAGCATGTTTTCGCGCCGGACAGATGCCTCGAAGATCTGCCTCGTTCACTTGGTCGACCGGCTGCGGGAAAGGGGCTTCACCCTGCTCGACACCCAGTTCACCACCGAGCACCTGAAGACGTTCGGAGCGATCGACGTTCCGAAGGCCGATTACGCCGCGATGCTTGCTGCGGCGATGGAATCGCCGCACCTGGCTTTCTGACGATCATTATCCGACGGAGGTTTGATCGAGCGGGACGATCCTCCGAGATGATCCTGCGGATAGCACATGAGGATCAGGCGCATAGGGAGATGCCAGCCTAACGAAGATGCAGCTATTTCGCCTTGGCACCTTCAGGAGCCGGGACATCCGAGTTTGCCTTGCAATCCTTCAGCCAGACGTCATAGATCGGGTGCTCGACGGCGTTGAGGCCGGGGCTGGCGGCGAACATCCAGCCGGTGAAGATGCGGCGGATCTTGCGGTCGAGGGTGATCTCGTCGACCTCGACGAAACCGTCGATCTTCTGTGCCTCCGACTGGTCGCGCGAATAACAGGCCTTCGGTGTCACCTGCAGCGCACCGAACTGTACCGTCTCATTGACATAGACGTCGAAGGTCGTGATGCGGCCAGTGATCTTGTCGAGGCCGGAAAAGACGGCAACCGGATTTTCGATGCGTGCGGCATGTGCCGCAACTGGCGGAAGCAGGGCCGAGAGCGCCAGCAGCGATCCGGCGGCACGCAGGACCATGTTCCGCGTGAAGAGCTTCATATGTACCCGTCTCCAGACATTTTCAGTTCACGGCCGCGGTCAAGCGCGGCCAACCTGCGGGTAAAGGTCAATTGTGGCCAAAAGCCGGGTCTTGGGATCGCCCGGTCGAGCCGTCTCAGTTGCCCGGCGTCCAAGCATCGTAATCGCCTGTGACGCGCGGACGTTCGCCCGGAACGGCGATAGAGCCGGGCGGACGATAGGCCTGCGGCGAACCGGTATGGTTGGGCCGGTGTGGCTTCTGCCAATCCTTGGCGACGTAGCTCTCCTTGGACGGGGGAACATCGGTGCGATGATGCATCCAGCCATGCCAACCCGGCGGAATGGCGGAAGCTTCGGCATAACCCTTGTAGATCACCCAGCGCTTCGGCAGACCGTAGGAAGACATGCCGCCTTCATAGTAGACGTTGCCGAATTCATCCTCGCCGACGCGCTTGCCATAACGCCAGGTCGCAAAACGCGTGCCCATCGTCTGACCGTTCCACCAGGTAAAGGTCTGAACCAGAAGATTCCACATGTCTTTTCCTTGTGCCCGCCAGATGCGAGCCAAACCAGAATTCGTTTCCTCGCTTATGCCGTCGCCAAGCCGAATTGTCCAGCGATTCCGCGACAGTCACGGGTCATTTCAAAGCCATCTTGAAGCCCAGATGCGAGGGCTTGAAGCCCAGCCTTTCATAGAAACGATGGGCATCCTTGCGTACTGCGTTCGAGGTCAACGCTACCCGCCCGATACCGCGGCCTTTTGCCTCGGCAATGGCGAATTCGATCATCAGTCCGCCGACCCCCAGCCCGCGCATATCGGCGCGTGTCTGCACCGCCTCGATAATCATCGCCGAGGAGCCACGGCCAGTGAGCGAAGTCGTCACCATCGTCTGGAACGTACCGACGACCTCGGCGCCACGCTCTGCGACGTAAAGCGTCTGGTCGGGCGAGGCCTCGATGACGGCGAAGGCCCTGAGATAATCGGGAAAGGCTTCAGCTTCCGTGGTATCGCCGTGACCGCCGAGTGCATCGGCGGCAAACATCGCCACGAGTGCCGGCAGGTCGTCCTTGCGAGCTTCACGGATATTCAAATCTTGTGGCATCACACTTTTCTACCTATGTAAAAATCGGACGATGATTGTTGCGGAAGGAAAAAGACGGATGTTCTTGAGCGATATCCGTGAGATCGGATACTCCGCCAGGGATATTCGGCTTAGAATTGCACTATCAACACTGGTGATAATTGTCTTCGGCTTCTGGATTTTCGATAGGACATTGAATTCGTTTTTCCTGTCTCTCCTCTTTGGGCCGCCAATCGCGTACTACCTATTTTGCAATCTTTATGTCCTGATCTTTTCATCCAATAAGACGATCATTGCGATAGGCCCAAATGGCTTCAAAGATCTTCGGCTAATGCAAGAATTAATTCCGTGGCCGGCAGTCGCACGCATCGAGGCCGCGGCACCCACGCTGGCGCAAAGGATTTTGCGAACAATTTTTCTGGTTCTGGGCAACCTGTTGTCCGCATCGCCGGGAACGGACGCAGAAGGCACCGGAGATACAATCGCTGTCTGGTGCCGACCAGACGGCATTCAGGGTCGCAAACCGATGTTCTCACTATTCCGTACCGCACGTGCCACGAATGATCTTCGGCAACTGCGCATCGAAACGAGTGGTCTTACCGTCAGCAAGGAGCGCCTGATACAACTGCTCCAGACCTACCACACCCACCACAAGGCACTCAACGATACAGGCGTTTAACCCGCCAAGCGCTTCTCCAACACCAACGCCGGAATGCCGGATTGTCCGGCCCCGTCATTCTCGTTGCGACCGATCTCGGTGAAGCCATGCGTGCGATAGAAGGCGATCGCCGCGGCATTCTGCGGTTCGACTTCGAGGCGCATGATCTCCGCATCGGGAAAGCAAGTTTCGAGCTCGGCGAAGATATCGCGGCCGATACCCTGGCGCTGCAGCGCCGGCCGGACATAGAGGAGATGCAGCATGACCGTCTTCGTCAATTGCTGCGACATTGCCGCATAACCCATGCCGCCGATATTGCTGCCGTCATCGGCAACGAGGAATTCGGCATCCTTTCGCACCAGCCGCGTCTTCAGCGCCGCCGGCGAAAAGAGATGGACGATCAGATCCTCCACCTTGGCTCTGCCATGCAGGCCGTCATAGATGGCATGGAAGCTCTCCACCAAGAGGGCGCGCACCTTCTCCAGGTCGCGCTCACCGGCGGTGCGGACGAAATACACCGCTTACTCCTCGATGCCGAGCTTCGCCTTGACGAGGGCCTGGACAGCCTGCGGATTGGCCTTGCCGCCGGTCGCCTTCATCACCTGGCCGACGAACCATGCTGCCATGGTCGGTTTCGCCTTGACCTTTTCGACCTGATCGGGATTGGCGGCGATGATCTCGTCCACGGCCTTTTCGATCGCGCCGGTATCCGTCACCTGCTTCATGCCGCGCGCCTCGACGATCTCGGCAGGATCGCCGCCTTCGGCGAGCACGATCTCGAAGAGATCCTTGGCGATCTTGCCGGATATGGTTCCCGCCTTGATGAGATCGATGATGGCGCCGAGCTGGGCCGGCGAAACCGGCGTCTGCTCGATGTCCTTGCCGGTGCGGTTCAGTGCGCCGAGCAGATCGTTGATCACCCAGTTGGCGGCCGTCTTGCCGTCACGGCCTGCGGCGACGGCTTCGAAATAATCGGCGATCGCTTTTTCGGAAACGAGCACCGAGGCGTCGTAGATCGACAGCCCGAGCTCGCGCACGAAGCGCTCCTTCTTGTCGTCAGGCAATTCCGGCAGATCGGCTTCGAGCGCCTTGATGAAGGCATCGTCGAATTCGAGCGGCAGCAGATCAGGATCGGGGAAATAACGATAGTCGTGCGCATCCTCCTTGGAGCGCATCGAGCGCGTCTCGCCCTTGTTCGGGTCGAAGAGGCGAGTCTCCTGATCGATCTTGCCACCGTCCTCCAGAATGCCGATCTGGCGACGGGCTTCATATTCGATCGCCTGGCCGATGAAACGGATGGAGTTGACGTTCTTGATCTCGCAACGCGTGCCAAAATCCTCGCCCGGACGGCGGACGGAGACGTTGACGTCGGCGCGCATCGAGCCCTCGTCCATGTTGCCGTCGCAGGTGCCGAGATAACGCACGATCGAGCGCAGCTTGGTCATATAGGCCTTGGCCTCGTCGGACGAGCGCATGTCGGGCTTGGAGACGATCTCCATCAGGGCAACGCCGGAACGGTTGAGATCGACATAGGACATGGTCGCGTGCTGGTCATGCATCGACTTGCCGGCATCCTGTTCCAGATGCAGGCGCTCGATGCCGATCTCGATATCCTCGAACTGGCCCTGGCGGTCCGGCCCGAGTGAAATGACGATCTTGCCCTCGCCGACGATCGGATCCTTGAACTGCGAGATCTGATAGCCCTGCGGCAGGTCGGGATAGAAATAGTTCTTCCGATCAAACAGGGAGCGCTTGTTGATCTGGGCTTTCAGGCCGAGGCCGGTGCGAACGGCCTGCCTGACACATTCCTCGTTGATGACGGGCAGCATGCCGGGCATGGCGGCGTCGACCATCGAGACATTCGAATTCTGCGGCTTGCCGAATTCCGTCGAGGCGCCGGAGAAGAGCTTCGAATTGGACAGGACCTGGGCATGGACTTCCATGCCGACGATGACTTCCCAGTCGCCGGTGGCGCCGGGGATGAAGCGTTTCGGATCAGGCGTGCGGACGTCGACAAGGGTCATCTGATGCTCTTTGCAGGCTGTTCTTTTCCACTGGTGAGGTAAAGGAAATGGCGTGCCGGTGCAAGGCTTTCGCCATGGCGCGCATCGCGGTTTTGCCGTCCATTAACGGAGCCGCGGTAGGGTTCCCCTATGACGATGATCGATATTATCAAATGGGCCTTGCTGTTTCTGGCGCTGAACCTCTTGGTGTTCTCGATCTATTTCTTCGACAAGCAGGCGGCGCGCCACGGCAGGCGGCGCATCAGCGAGCGCACGCTTCTCATGCTGGCGCTGATCGGCGGCAGCCTTGGCGCGGTGGCGGCACAGCAGCTGTTGCGGCACAAGACGAGAAAGGAGCCGTTCCGGTCAATCCTGGCGGCGATCCTGATCCTGCATGGCGCACTGATTGCTATCCTGGCCTTCGTGCCGCAATGGAGTCTTCTGCTTCCTCAGGACTTTTGAAGCGTCAGAATTCCTGCCCATATCCACCTTGGCCGTCCGAAACGAGCTGTTTCGTCAGTCCGACGGAGGGTACGTCGCGATCAAGCTTCGGATTGTAGGCGACCGAGAGCCAGTGGATGCTATAGCCGTGCTTCTGAAAAAAGCCGATCGCCTCGCTGTTGCCGGAATGGGTCTGCATCCCCGCCTTCTCGAAGCCCTGATCGGCGATCTCCTTTTCGATGCGGACGAGAAGGGCCGAACCGAGGCCCTGGCGGTTGAAGGCGGGATCGATCCAGAAATCCGAGATGGTTTCGTCCAATCCCTCGCGCGCTGCCCAGCCTGCGACCTGGCCGTTCTGCTCGACGACGGTGATGGTCAGCCAGTCGTTTTCCACGAAATTCCGGAAGGCGTTGCGCGCTGCGTCGATCATCGCGTCCGATTCGCCGATCGACGCCATCGCCTTTTGCCAGGCCCTGAGCCCGATCTCGCTCAATAGCTCCGCTTCACCGTCGCGGGCATTGCGAATGTGGATCAACGACACCTCCGCGTTACCCGTCAACTAGACCATTGAGTCGCGGATTTTACCAGTAGCTCCAACGGGATGATCGACCGAAACTGCGGTTTTCGACTGGTTTTGAGAGACAAGTACGCTCTTGACCGAATTTCCCGGGCTGAATAATAGGTCTTATCGAGGTGTTTTATGTTGAGCCTGCCTGAGACCCGGTAAAGGCCCTGCCCGCAAGTTTTCTTGCGCGCATGGGCCCGAAAAAACGAAGCCCTGACGTTCGAATGAGCGCCAGATCGTTTTTGTGCGCCCTACCGGGCGCGATACCGGATCTCAACATATGGACATTTCTCGCACGGTGCAGCGAATCCTGCATCTCATGGCCCAAGGCGGCCGCATCGAAATTACCCGCGACCACGACAGGAAGATCGAGGCGGTCAGTTGCTTCACCCGCGACGGCTGGCTCTATCCCGGCGTCGACCTCGATCTCTTCTGCAGGCTGAAGCGACTGAAGGCAATCAAGTCCTCAGGCGGCCACCCCTACCGGATCACCGAAAGAGGGCTGAGGTTGGTCAGGTCGCAGCTGAACAACAGGTAATAGTGGCACTCCCGATCGCGTCTCGAACGGGCGCGATCGGGGGTATCGCCTCAAACCTTTGCAGAGATTTCCGTCCGCATCGCCGACCACTCGTCGGCCATCGTGCCCGTGCCGCGCGCCTTGCCGGCGCGGCGATACCAGTAGTCGGCGTTCCAGTCATCGCCCTCGATGCGATGGCAAAGGGCGTGCCCCCAATCGAACGGCTGTTCGCCTTCGTGGCGCTGGCAGATGTCGTGGACCGCCTGCCAATCCGCGCCCATGGTGAAACCGCCGGCAGCAAGGCGATCAACTGCCTCGATCAATCGCACAAGATCATTGCTGGCCATAAAACCTTCTCCTGGTTCCGGCTATCAATCAGTCAAGCATGCGGCAAAGCCGACGGCGCCGACCGCTTCGTGGTCGGCAGCCGCTATCTTTCGGATCGTTAGGTCCATTACCACCACTTGGCCGGCGTAAACCGGCCGGCTGCCCGCTCGATGACGTGGGCGGTCTTGAAGAGGGTTTCTTCATCGAAGGGCTTGCCGATCAGCTGCAGGCCGAGCGGCAGGCCCTTATGGTCGAGGCCGGCCGGCACGGCGATGCCGGGCAGGCCCGCCATGTTGACCGTCACCGTGAAGATGTCGTTCAGATACATTTTCACCGGATCGGCGGCGAGGTTCTCATCGGCAACGCCAAAAGCAGACGACGGCGTTGCCGGCGTCAGGATGGCATCGACGCCGGCGTCGAATGCGAGTTCGAAATCGCGCTTGATCAGCGTGCGCACCTTCTGGGCGCGGATGTAATAGGCATCGTAATAACCGGCCGACAGCACATAGGTGCCGATCATGATGCGGCGCTTGACTTCCTTGCCGAAGCCCGCGGCACGCGTCTTCTCATACATGTCGACGATATCCTTGCCGTCGACGCGCAGGCCGTAGCGCACGCCGTCGTAACGCGCGAGGTTCGAGGATGCCTCGGCGGGAGCGACGATGTAATAGGCCGGAAGGGCGTATTTGGTATGCGGCAGCGAGATGTCGACGATCTCGGCGCCGGCATCCTTCAGCCAGGCGATGCCCTGGCGCCAGAGCGTCTCGATCTCATCCGGCATGCCATCGACACGGTATTCGTTCGGAATGCCGATCTTCATGCCCTTCAGCGATTGGCCGAGAGCTGCTTCGTAATCCGGCACCGGCAGATCTACCGATGTCGTGTCCTTTGCGTCGACGCTTGCCATCGACTTCAAAAGAATCGCGGCATCGCGTATGTCGCGGGCGATCGGGCCTGCCTGGTCGAGCGAAGAGGCGAAGGCGACGGTGCCCCAGCGCGAGCAGCGGCCATAGGTCGGCTTGATGCCGACGGTGCCGGTGAAGGCGGCCGGCTGGCGGATCGAGCCGCCGGTATCGGTCGCGGTTGCGCCGGCGCAAAGATGCGCGGCGACGGCTGAAGCCGAGCCACCCGACGAGCCGCCGGGCACGAGCTGCTGGTTGGAGCCCGCGGCACGCCAGGGATTGATCACCGCGCCGTAATGCGAGGTCTCGTTGGAGGAGCCCATGGCGAACTCGTCCATGTTCAGCTTGCCGAGCATGACGGCGCCGTCATCCCAGAGGTTCTGCGTCACGGTCGATTCATAACGCGGCTCGAAACCATCGAGAATGTGGCTGCAGGCCTGGGTGTGAACGCCGACGGTGGCAAAGAGATCCTTGATGCCGAGCGGAATGCCTTCGAGTTCGCCTGCCTTGCCGGCGGCGATGCGCTCGTCGGAGTTCTTCGCCATGACGCGGGCGAGATCCGGCGTGACCTTGATATAGGCGTTAAGCCGGCCATTGGCCGCATCGATCGCCGAGATATAGGCTTCGGTCAGTTCGATCGCGGTGATTTCCTTGGCGCGCAGCTTCTGGCGGGCTTCGGCAATGGTCAGGCTGGTAAGTTCGCTCATCGTGTTTTCGCTTCAGATCTGGAATGGCAACAGGGTCGGAAAGAGGCTTCGAAGCCTTATTCAACGACTTTCGGCACCAGGAAAAAATTGTGGTCGGTGACGGGCGCATTGGCGACGATATCGGCTGCCTTGCTGCCGTCGGTCACCTCATCGGTCCGCTTCTTCATCGCCGTCGGGGTCACCGACGTCATCGCCTCGACGCCGTCGACATTCACTTCGGAGAGTTGCTCGACGAAGCCAAGGATGCCGTTCAGCTCGCCGACCATGCGATTTGCCTCGTCCTCGGAGACGGCAATACGGGCAAGGCGGGCGACGCGCTTCACGGTGGCAAGATCGACGGACATGGCATTCTCCGGATAGGATTTTTCCTACCCGCTATAAAGGCCATGTCCGCCGTGTGCAACGGGATTTCGTCAGATCGACAGGCTCTCGGAAGGCCTGATCGCCTTCACATCCGTCTTCGATCCGTCCATGCCGGCAACGAATTTTTCAGCCGTCTGGTCGATGATCGGAAAGGTGCCGTAGTGGCAGGGGATCGCGGTCTTGAAGTTGAAATAGCGCCGGCAGGCAAGTGCTGCCACAGCGCCGCCCATGGTGAAGCGGTCGCCAACCGGCACGAAGCCGATATCAGGCTGGTGCAATTCGTTGATCAGCGCCATGTCGGAGAAGATGTCGGTATCGCCCATGGCAAGGATCGAGGCTTCGTCGTCGAAATGCAGCATCAGGCCGTTGGCGTTGCCGAGCGCATGCGAGACGCCGTCCTCGGTGATCTGGGCGGAGGAGTGCAGCGCATTGGTGAAAGTTGCCGAGAAGCTGCCGAGCGCGATCGTGCCGCCAGTATTGCCCATCTCGATCTTGTCGACGCCCTTGGAGCCGAGCCAGGCGGCGAGATCGGCATTGGCGAGAACCACGGCACCGGTTTCCTTGGCGAGTGCCACGGTATCGCCGACATGATCGCCATGGCCATGCGTCAACAGGATGTGGGTGATGCCGGCGGACACATCCTTGATATCCTGGCCGGAAAAGGAGGCGTTATAGCTGAGGAATGGATCGAGCAGGATCTTCGCCTTTGATGTCTCGATGCGGAAGGCGGAATGGCCGAGCCAGGTGATCTTCATGAAATGTCTCCTTTATTACGTGATGCAAAGCCAGTTTCGATGCCACATCAAAGAATGAGAGCATGATGTCGTCCGAAAACCGCTCACACTTTTCGGCGTCATGCCCTAAGGACATATCTTATGCGGCCGCAAAGAAAAGCGGCGGCGACTTCAATTTGTTTTGACGGGATGAAACGGCGATGACGGTGCTGACAATCGAGGAAATGGCCGAGACGCTTGCCCCGCGACAGGCGATTGCCGGCCTCGATCTCGGCACCAAAACAATCGGGCTTTCGATGTCCGATCTCGGGCGGCGTTTCGCCACGCCGCGCACGGTGATCCGCCGCGTCAAGTTCACCATCGATGCCCAGGCGCTGCTGGATTTCGCGACGGCGGAAAAGGTCGCAGGCTTCATCATCGGCCTGCCGATGAACATGGATGGATCGGCGGGTCCGCGCGTGCAGGCAACGCGCGCCTTCGTGCGCAACATGGAGCAGAAGACGGCGCTGCCCTTTGTCTATTGGGATGAGCGGCTTTCGACGGTTGCGGCCGAACGGACGTTGCTCGAAATGGACGTCTCGCGCGCCAAGCGGGCCGAACGGATCGATTCGGCCGCGGCAAGCTTCATCCTTCAGGGCGCGCTCGACAGGCTTTCCTTGCTGGCAAGGTCTGATGGAGACGAATTCAGCGCCTGACGCGCCCTCCACCAGCCGATGATCGACTTGCGCTTCCGGAAGGCCAGGATGGCGAAGACGACGAGGCTGTCGACTGCGATCGCGCGCGCAACGAGCGGCGGGATGGTCTCCGGTGGAATGCCGAGCGCCTTGCCGTAAAGCTCGAAGGTCAGGTCATGGACCTGCCGGCTCAGCATGAAGATGCCGAAACTCATGTCGTAATAGGAGAGCCAGTACCATCCGCCCAGAAAGACGATGGGGCCGGCCCAGAAGATCAGAAACCACTTCATGCGGCCTCTCCTCCATGCTTGCGCGCGACGGGCAGATCGAGGGAGACCAACCAGGTCGACGATGCCATGATGCAAAGCACCAGCGTCGGAATTGCGATATCCACCGCCAGGACTGCGAAAAACATCATCGCCGTCACCAGAAACGCGGCTTTAGCGATCTTGGTTCCCATGGGCGTCAACTCGGGCTCTACTCATACATCTCTGCTCACCGCCACACTGTCGGGTTAACCACCCCCATGCAACGTAAACCATTTGTTAAGGTTAACGCAGGCCCCGCCCCCTGTGGATGAGCCAGGTATCAGCCGTAGACGCCACGCACGATGCGCTTCAGCGCCGTTGCCGCCTTCTCCCAGTCCTTGGGTGTTTTCAGCGACAGGCCGGCGCACTGCCCGCCGGCTGCGGCGGCGAGCACAAGGTGCTGGATCGCGGCGATGACGACGGCGTTGACGGCTGCCGCATCCACCCCCTTCGGCGGCGCCAGCGAGCCGCGCATGCGCTCGAGCCACAAGGCGAGCGCCTTCGAACGCGCCTCGGACAAGCGCCTCACCTGCTCGGTGTTTTCCGATATCTCCCAGGCGAGGATGCGGCGCATCAGCGGATCGTTTCTCAAGGCGTCGAGGAGTAGAAGCGACAGCCGCTCCATCAGGTCGCCATAGGTGAGCAGGAACATGCCGCCGGCGTCTTCCGGAATGCGATCCTTCACCCATGTGCCGAGATCGGCGCCGATCGCCTCGACCAAACCGTCGAGGCCGCCATAGTAACGATAGATCAGCTGCTTGTCGCAACCGGCGCGGCGGGCGACCGCATTGATGCCGAAGTTCTGGAAGCCTTCCTCGGCGAGCAGCCCCTTGGCGGCGGCAAGGATGGCGCGCTCGGTGGCGCCGCGATCCCGCACCCGCCGTTCCGGCCCCTCGCCGGTCCCGGGTGAATTTTCAAGATTTACGGCTTCATTCAGCATGATCGACCCTTCCCCACTGTCACCAATCGGTGAGTAGCGGCGTGACTTCACGCAATCAATCCTATCCCTTTGGGAAGATTGTGGATATTCCAGCCGGACCGTTGATTGTCCGTCGAACGGATGCGGAAGGCTGCACGTTGGGCGGATCGGATCCGCTCAGAAATCTCGTCCTGGCGGTTGATCGTGATGGACGAACCCGGCATAGCTACATTATGAACAAATCTAACAATCTCCGCTAAGGCCCTGCAATGGTGAACTATATCGAAGCCTCTACTGCGCCCCCGAAGAATACGGGCGCCATCCGGCTTTATGACGCGCAAGCATTCGAGGGCATGCGCAAGGCATGCCAGCTGACCGCGCGCTGCCTCGATGCGCTTGCCGACATCGTCAAGCCCGGCCTGCTGACCGATGAGATCGACAGGTTCGTCTTCGATTTCGGCATGGATCACGGCGCCTATCCGGCCACGCTGAACTATCGCGGCTATACCAAATCGACCTGCACCTCGATCAACCATGTCGTCTGCCATGGCATTCCGAACGACAAGCCGCTGCGCGACGGCGATATCGTCAATATCGACGTCACCTTCGTGCTCGACGGCTGGCACGGCGATTCCAGCCGGATGTATCCCGTCGGCGTCGTCAAGCGTGCTGCCGAGCGGCTGCTCGAGGTCACCTATGAATCGCTGATGCGCGGCATTGCAGCCGTCAGGCCTGGCGCCCGCACCGGCGCGATCGGCGAGGCGATCCAGACCTATGCAGAGGCCGAGCGCTGTTCGGTGGTGCGCGATTTCTGCGGCCATGGTGTCGGCAGGCTGTTCCACGATTCGCCGAATATCCTGCATTACGGTCGCGCCAACGAGGGGCCGGAGCTGCGCGAAGGCATGATCTTCACCATCGAGCCGATGATCAACCTCGGCCGACCGCATGTGAAGGTGCTGGCCGACGGCTGGACGGCAGTCACCCGCGACCGCTCGCTGTCGGCGCAGTACGAACATACCGTCGGCGTCACCTCCGATGGCTGCGAGATCTTCACGCTGTCGCCGGGTGGGCTCGACCGCCCCGGCCTGCCGTCGCACAACGGGTGACGATCCGATGGCGAAGGGGCCTGTTTCGACATCTTCCGACGACGAGCTGCCTTTCGAGACGCGAGAGCCGATTGCCGCCGACGAACGTTCGTTCTTTGCAGGCCAGCCGCGAAATCCGTCCGCGCCGAATGCCAGGGCCGCCCTGCCCGCCTCGCTTGCCGGCCAAGAGCATTATCACGGCCATCGCGAGCGGTTGCGTGACCGCTTCCGGGAGCTCGGCGACACCGCGCTTGCCGACTACGAAATCCTCGAACTGCTGCTTTTCCGCCTGATCCCGCGGCGTGACACCAAGCCGATCGCCAAGGCACTGATCGAGCGGTTCGGCTCGCTCTCCGGCGTCTTCGGTGCGCCTCAGGCGCTGCTGATGGAGGTCAAGGGCGTCGGCGAGGCCGTGGCGCTCGACCTGAAGCTGATCTCGACTGTCGCCCACCGGACGCTGAAGAGCGAACTCAGGAGCAAACAGGTCCTGTCCTCGTGGTCTTCGGTCATCCAGTATTGCCATGCCGCCATGGCGCACGAGACCCGCGAGCAGTTCCGCATCCTCTTCCTCGACAAGCGCAATGTGCTGATCGCCGACGAGGTGCAGGGCCGCGGCACGGTCGACCATACGCCGGTCTATCCGCGCGAGGTGGTCAAACGCGCGCTCGAGCTTTCGGCAACGGCGATGATCCTGGTCCACAACCACCCCTCCGGCGATCCCACGCCATCGCGCGCCGACATCGACATGACGAAGGTGATCATCGATGCGGCCAAGGCGCTCGATATCACCGTCCACGACCACGTCATCATCGGCAAGGATGGCCATGTCAGCCTGAAGGGGCTGAAGCTGATCTGAACAAACACTGCGGCCGGTCGCCGACGAGATGCAGAGCCCCGGCGCGTCCTGGTCCATCCCCGCGAGAAGACTGAGAAATGCTGGAGTTGACAGCAGCAGGTGGTGCGGGATTGTATGCAGTCCCGCCATCACAGCCTGGACAATGCCCGCCCGAATACCGAGAAGATGAAGCTCCATGACGATCCGCAGCGGCAACACCGATCGATCGACCCGGCTCTGCCGCGACATGCTCTGCCTCGATGACTTTGAAATAAAGGCGCGGCGACATCTGCCAAAGCCTCTGTTCGGTTACGTCGCCGGCGCAACCGAGACCAATGCGTCGCTACGGCATAATGCAGAGGCTTTCCAGGCCTATGCCTTCCGGCCTCGTGTCCTTCGGGACGTCTCGAAACGCAGTACCGAGACGAGCCTCTTCGGCAAGACCCATGCCGCGCCATTCGGCATCGCGCCGATGGGTATCAGCGCGCTGATGGCCTATCGAGGTGACATCGTGCTCGCGCAAGGAGCGGATCAATCGGGAATCCCGATGATCATAAGCGGTTCATCGCTTATCCCTTTGGAAGAGATCGCTGCGGTTTCGCCGCAAGCATGGTTTCAGGCCTATCTCCCCGGCGAACCCGACCGTATCGACGCTCTCATCGATCGCGTCGGCGCGGCCGGCTTGCAGACACTTCTGCTGACCGTGGACACAGCCACGCTGCCAAATCGTGAAAACAATGTAAGGGCCGGGTTTTCGACGCCTCTGCGTCCCGGTCTCCGCCTGGCATGGCAGGGCATCTCGCACCCGCGCTGGACCACCGACACATTCCTGCGCACGATCGTCCGGCACGGCATTCCGCATTTTGAAAATTCCTATGCCACAAGGGGCGCGCCGATCATCTCCTCGAATGTGACGCGCGATTTCGGCAGGCGCGACCATCTCAACTGGAACCATCTGGAGCGGATACGCAACAGGTGGTCCGGCAAACTCGTGGTCAAGGGGATCATGCATCCTGACGACGCGGCGCGGGCTGTCGACACCGGAGCGGATGGCGTGATCGTCTCCAACCATGGCGGCCGCCAGCTCGACGGCACCGCATCTCCCCTTCAGGTCCTTCCGGAGATTGCGTCCCGTGTTGGAGACAGCGTTGCCGTCATGGTCGATGGCGGTTTCAGGCGTGGAACGGACATCATGAAGGCCCTCGCACTCGGGGCCTGTTTCGTGTTCGTGGGCAGGCCGTTCCTTTATGCCGCAGCCGTCGCGGGCCTACCGGGTGTGCTCAAGGCGGCCGATATCCTGAAGACGGAACTGCATAGCAATATGGCATTGCTCGGCGTCACCAAGGTGGGCGATATTTCCGCGGACTACATCACCCGTGCATGAAAAGTCGTCGAGCCACAGAGCATGGCAAGCGCCTGTGCCGGTCTTCGTCAGCTACGACCCATGGTGTAAAGCTGTTTCTCGCAGGGCTCACTTGCCCGAAAAAGCACCCGTCAGGACCAATCAGGTGGCCGTAAAACAATCTGTAACATTGACCGGCTAACGATGGACGGGCGACATTTTGCGTCGCAATATGATTCCTTTCCAATCCGGGGCTTGATGATGCTTCAGTACGATCTCGTTGTGGTGGGCAGCGGTCCCGCAGGGCGCCGCGGCGCGATCCAGGCGTCAAAACTCGGCAAGAAAGTGCTTGTCATCGAGCAGGGCAAACGCGTCGGCGGCGTATCCGTGCATACCGGCACCATCCCTTCCAAAACGCTGCGCGAGACTGCGCTTAATCTTTCCGGCTGGCGCGAACGCGGCTTCTACGGCCGGTCTTACCGCGTCAAGGAAGAGATCAGTGCAGATGACCTGCGGCGTCGCCTGCTGATTACGCTCAACCACGAGGTCGAGGTGCTGGAACACCAGTTCGCCCGCAACCGCGTGCAGCATATTCGCGGCAAGGCGAGCTTCATCGATGCGTCGACGCTGCAGGTGATCAAGGATGACGGCGAGACCACGCAGGTCACCGCCGCCAGCGTGCTGCTCGCCGTCGGCACAAAACCGTTCCGCCCCGATTACATGCCCTTCGACGGCAAGACCGTTCTCGACAGCGACGAACTGCTCGACATCCAGGATCTGCCGCGATCGATGGTCGTCATCGGCGCCGGCGTCATCGGCATCGAATATGCGACGATCTTCAGCGCGCTCGACACGGCCGTCACCGTCATCGACCCGAAGACGACAATGCTCGACTTCATCGACAAGGAAATCATCGAGGATTTTACCTATCAGCTGCGCGACCGCAACATGAAGCTGCTGCTCGGCCAGAAGGCCGACAAGGTGGAGAGGCTCGAAAACGGCAAGGTCGAACTGACGCTCGACAGTGGCCGGCGCCTGACGACCGACATGGTGCTTTTCGCCGCCGGCCGCATGGGGGCGACTGATGCGCTGAACCTTCAGGCGATCGGCCTCGAAGCCGACAGCCGCGGCCGTCTCAAGGTCAATCCGGAAACCTTCCAGACATCGGTTGCCAACATCTATGCCGCCGGCGATGTCGTCGGCTTTCCGAGCCTTGCCTCGACCTCGATGGAACAGGGCCGCATCGCCGCCCGCGTCGCGGTCGGCGCGGTCGCCAAGGAGCCGCCGAAATATTTCCCCTATGGCATCTATGCCGTGCCGGAGATTTCGACCTGCGGCCTGACTGAAGAAGAGATGAAGGAGCGCGGTATTCCCTATGAATGCGGCATTGCCCGCTTCCGCGAGACGTCGCGCGGTCATATCATGGGCCTCGACACCGGGCTTCTGAAGCTGATCTTCTCGCTGAAGACCCGCCGCCTGCTCGGCGTGCATATCGTCGGCGAAGGCGCCACCGAGCTGGTGCATATCGGCCAGGCGGTGCTCAACCTCAAGGGCACGGTCGAATACTTCGTCGAGAACACCTTCAACTATCCGACGCTCGCCGAAGCCTACAAGATCGCCGGGCTCGATGCCTGGAACCGGATGGGCGACATCAAGTCGGAGCTCTAAAGTCCGTCGCGTCGTCGAGGGAACGGCCGTCTCAGTCCGGCCGCCAAAACGGAGCCGAATGATATTGCGCATCATTTCCTTGAACGCATGGGGCGGCAGGCTTCATCAAGCGCTGATTGAATATGTGACGGCGGCCGATCCCGACGTGCTGTGCCTGCAGGAGGTTTTGCGCGCACCCGGTACCCACTCGGGCTGGTCGGTCTATCGGGACGGCGATGTCGAATTGCCGCAGCGCTTCAATCTCTTTACCGAGATAAGCACCGCCATGCCCGGCCACGACGGTTTCTTCTGCCCGACCTCGAGAGGCGAGCTTTTCGATGGCGATACCGCCATTGTTGCCGAATTCGGGCTGGCGACCTTCGTGCGCAAAACGCATTCCGTCATCGCCCAAGGGCTGGACTTCGTGCACGGCCCGTTTTTCGGCTGATGGCTGGGGCGAACATCCGCGACCGCGAAACGCCCATTGCATCCGTCTCTTCAGCCATGAGTGCGCTTCTACCGTGACCATCGCCCACATGCATGGCCTGCGCGATCCCGCAGGCAAGGGCGACACGGCGGCGCGTGAAAAGCAGGCCGCGGCGCTAGTCGGGCTCATCGAGCGGGTCTGGCCCGGTGACGAAGGGCTCATCGTCTGCGGCGATTTCAACGTGCTGCCTGATAGCGCAACCTTTGCGATTCTCGCCAGACTCGGGCTTTCCGACCTCGTCACCGGAAGCGGCCTTGTAGACACGCGAACCTCCTACTATCTGAAGCAGGGCCGCTTTGCCGACTACATGCTGGTGACGCCAGGGGTGAAGGTTGCCAAATTCGAGGTGGTCGCGGCGCCCGAAGTCTCCGACCATCGCGCATTGCTGCTCGATATCGGGTAGTATATTGAGGAATAATACACTTCGCGAAGCGTTTGCGCGCCGTGCCGTTTTTTTACGCCTTAGTTCGACCTCCTAAATCGCATTGATATGTGGTGCCTGATAGCTGCCTTCAACGCCATTTTGCCTTCGGGCAAAAGCTTCTAAAGAAAGATAGATACTCTTGTCCCATGTCTTGGAAGTTGCGCGCAGACGTTTTCAGCTGATCTTGATCAAGCCGTCGCATTATGACGATGACGGCTACGTCATCCGCTGGTGGCGGGCGATGATCCCCTCCAATTCGCTTGCGGCGCTCTACGGCATTGCCGCCGAATGTGCCGAGCGCAAGGTGCTCGGCGACGATACGGCCATCGACATCACTGTGATCGACGAGACCAATACGCGGATCGATGTCGCCGGACTGCTGGCGCAGTTCAAGCGTCACGACAATTTCGGCATGATTTCGCTCGTCGGCGTCCAGACCAACCAGTATCCGCGCGCCCTCGATATCGCCCGTCCCTTCCGCGATGCCGGCCTGCCGGTTTCGATCGGCGGCTTCCATGTTTCCGGCTGCCTGTCGATGCTGGATGGCAAGGCCGTCGGGCTTGACGCCTGCCGCGACATGGGCATCTCGATGTTTGCCGGCGAAGCCGAGGGCCGGCTCGACATGGTGCTGCGCGACGCCGCCGCCGGCGAGCTGAAGCCGCTCTATAATTTCATGAACGACCTTCCCGGTATCGGCGGCACGCCGGTTCCCTTCCTGCCGAAGGACAATATCCAGCGCACGCTCGGACTCAGCACCAGCTTCGATGCCGGACGTGGCTGTCCCTATCAGTGCTCGTTCTGCACCATCATCAACGTACAGGGACGCAAGTCGCGCTTCCGCTCGGCCGACGACGTCGAAAAGCTGGTGCGGATGAACTGGGCGCAGGGCATCCACAAATTCTTCATCACCGACGACAATTTCGCCCGCAACAAGGATTGGGAAGCGATCTTCGACCGGCTGATCGAGCTCAAGGAGCGGGACGGCATTCCGCTCGGCCTGATGATCCAGGTCGACACGCTCTGCCACAAGATCCCTAATTTCATCGAGAAATCCCGGCGCGCCGGCGTTACTCGCGTCTTCATCGGCCTCGAAAACGTCAATCCGGACAATCTGACCGCCGCCAAGAAAAACCAGAACAAGATCACCGAATACCGCAAGATGCTGCTCGCCTGGAAGGCACAGGGCATCATGACGCTCGCCGGCTATATCCTGGGCTTCCCCGCCGATACGCCGGAATCGATCCGCCGCGACATCACGATCATCCAGGAAGAGTTGCCGCTCGACGTCATCGAATTCTTCATCCTGACGCCACTGCCCGGCTCCGAGGATCATCAGGTCCTGTGGAAGAAGGGCGTCGAGATGGATGCCGATCTCAACATCTACGATGTCGAGCATGTCTGCACGGCGCATCCGAAGATGAGCAAGCAGGAATGGGAAGACATCTACCACGAGGCCTGGGCGCTCTATTATTCGCCTGATCATATGAAGACGCTGCTGCGCCGCGCCGTGGCGACCGGCGTACCGCTCGCAAGGCTCGTCAAGGTTCTCGTCTCCTTCGCGACCACTGTGCCGCTGGAAAACGTGCACCCGCTGCAAAGCGGCCTGCTGCGCCTGAAGACGCCGTCGGAGCGGCGCCCGGACCTGCCGCGCGAGAATCCGCTGGTCTTCTGGCCGCGCTTTGCCTGGGAAACCTTCAGCAAACATGCTTCACTCGCCGGCACGATCATTGGCCTGACGATTTCGGCATTCCTGATTTCAAGAGATGCGAAGTCGAAGACCTATATGGATCAGGCCCTGACGCCTGTCGCCGACGACGAAGAGGAAACGCTCCACCTCTTCACACAGACCGCCGGCGGCGCCGCAGCCGTCAGCCATGTCAGGAAAGTCGCGCAACTGACCGCGCATTGAGCGGTAATTCTTGAACGGCGGCTGGCAGCATCAAACTCTAAGCCAATGCATGTCGCTAAAGCGCGTCGCATGAATCAAGTTTGAGAACGCGCTTTGAAGGCTCCGACTTTGGTGGCCGTTTAAGCGACTTGGATCATCTTGGTCGTCTCGGCCACTTGCAGTGTGTCGACGAATTCGACGATCTTGACCGGTTTCCCATCTCGGAAATGGATCTTGTCGACGAATTCCGTATGGAAGCTCACGCCCGATGGGATGTGCCTGACCTCGCCTTCGCGGTGGGCAAAGACCATATGCTCATCCTCGTCCACATAGATGCCGGCTGTCCTGATATTCGATAGATCCCACACTGTGATAAGCTGGGTTATCGCCTGGCGAAAAGAATCCCCGCTTGATTCAGTCGAAAAAGGCGCCAGCCGGGTATTGCCGACCATGCGAAAGGTGCAATGCTCACCGATCAGCGCCAGCGTAGCTTCGACATCGCCACGGTCACGCACAGCATAGATTTCCTCCACGAGCTTCTTCATGTCGTGCTTTGCGGTCATTTTCAGGTCCCTCCACCATCAGCGAAATCTGCATCTAATTATACTTTAATGCAACTCTTTGTTGTTCCGGATAAATAAACACAATGGAGTAGGCGTTCGAGAATAAACTGACCTGACAAATAGAAAAAGGCCCCGCACGATGGCGAGGCCCTTCCAAACTTCAGAACCGAAAAGCGATTATTCGGCGCTTTCGTCAGCCGCCTTCTTCTTCGGAGCAGCCTTCTTCTTCGGTGCGGCTTCTTCGCCTTCACCGGCGTCAGTTGCTTCGGCCTTGGCGGCAGCCTTCTTCTTCGGTGCTGCCTTCTTGGTTTCGGCCTTCGCTTCGCCTTCTTCCTCGGCGAGCAGCTCTTCCTTGGTCACCTTCTTGTCGGTGACGTCGATTTCGGTCAGCAGGTGATCGATGACCTTCTCTTCGAAGATCGGCGCGCGGATCGAAGCGGCGGCACCCGGCTGGCTGCGGAAGAATTCGAGGATCTGCTTTTCCTGGCCCGGATACTGGCGCAGCTGATCGTAGATGGCGCGCTGCATCTCGTCTTCGCTGACTTCGACGCCGGCCTTTTCGCCGATTTCGGAGAGAACGAGACCGAGGCGAACGCGGCGCTCAGCGAGCGTCTTGTATTCCTCGCGAGCCTTCTCCTCGGTCGTGTCTTCATCCTCGAAGGTCTTGCCGGACTGGGCGAGGTCGTTGTTCACCTGGCTCCAGATGCCGTTATATTCGGCGTCGACGAGCGAGTTCGGGGTCTCGAACTTGTACATCTCGTCAAGCTGGTCGAGGATCTGACGCTTCAGCTTCTGGCGGGTCAGCGAGCCGTACTGCGATTCGATCTGGCCACGGACGATTTCCTTCAGACGGTCGGCCGATTCGATGCCGAGCTTGGAGGCGAGTTCGTCGTTGATCTCGACATCGGCAGGTGCGGCGACTTCCTTGACTGACACGTCGAAGGTCGCTTCCTTGCCGGCGAGGTTCTTGGCCGGGTAGTCGGCCGGGAACGTCACGGTGATGGTCTTCTCGGCGCCGGCCTTGACGCCGACGAGCTGGTCTTCGAAGCCCGGAATGAAGCGGCCGGAGCCGAGCACAAGTTCGGCGCCCTGGTCGGTGCCGCCCTCGAAGGCTTCACCGTCGACCTTGCCGACGTAATCCATGGTGATGCGGTCGCCATTGGCGGCCTTGCCGGTCTTGGTTTCGTAAGCGCGGGCGCTTTCGGCGACCTTCAGGACCTGCTCGTTGACTTCGTCGTCCGAGATGTCGATGACTTCGCGCGTGACCTTGATGCCCTTGACTGACTTCAGTTCGATCGGCGGCAGCACTTCATAGGAGAGCGTGAATTCGAAATCCTGCTCGGCTGCGAGGATCTTGTCGGCTTCGTCCTTGTCTTCCGTCATGGCGATTTCCGGCTGCGTGGCCGACTTCTCGCCGCGGCTGGACAGGATGGCTGCCGGCTGCTCGCGGACGATCTCGTTGACGAGGTCGGCCATGATCGACTTGCCGTAGACCTTCTTCAGGTGAGCAGCGGGTACCTTGCCCGGACGGAAGCCGTTGATGCGAACTTTGTCCTTCACATCGGCAAGACGCTCATTCATCTTGTCTTGCATGTCCTTGGCCGGGATAACGACCTTGATTTCGCGCTTCAGCCCTTCAGCGAGCGTTTCGATAACCTGCATGTCTTCCTACCTTCATTTCGTGGCGGCCGTGCCCAGACGCCGTTCGTTTCGATGAGCACGACGCCGGCGATCCTGCCGCGCGTGGCTTTTCCCAATTCCATATCATTCCGCCCAAAGCGGAATGGCACTCGCGGGCTATTCGGGACAACTCTCAATTGTTCTGGAACAACCGATTCTTAGTCTCCCGCCTGCAAACAGCTTGGTGCGGGTAGAGAGACTTGAACTCCCACGCCTTGCGGCACCAGAACCTAAATCTGGCGTGTCTACCAATTTCACCATACCCGCGTTCACAAAACCGCATGCCTATGCCTGCGCATGAGGCCTTCCGGAGCGCGGCGTCTCTATATCACCCGATTTGGTCGAGGCAAAGGAAAAATGAACGGCAAATGACAGGGGATTTGCAGCCCCGGAACCGCCCTGCCCCGAAGTGTGACCGGATCAGTAGAGCGGCTCGTCGTAAACCGGCTTGCCGTCAACGAGAAGGCTGCGAATCTGTGCGCTTCCATCAGGGGAAACACGCACTGCGATGGCGACGTTGCCGTCATTGCGGGCCTCCTCGATCGGCTTGCCCTCGCCTTCAGGAACGTAGTAGCGCTCGATGCCGTATTCGACACGCATGCTGTCGCCGGCGGCAAGTCCGCCACTATAAAACGGCTGGCTGCGCAGGATCACGGTCTCCGGCTGCGGAGACAGTTCGTGAAAGGACGATTCGGTCACCGTCCAGAAACCGTCCTCCTGCTTCTTCAACCGGACCCATAACACCCGTTCGCCGGCCTCGGCCGGAATGCCGCCGGAAACCGTCTGCACCGGCACCGAGGAAATGTCGTAGTTCAAGACGACATAGTCGCCACGCAGGAAATCGCGCGGATCGACGGGCGCCGTCTTCAGCAGCACCTCGGCGCCATCGCTGAGGATCGACGCCCGGCTCTGGATGATCGTGCCGAGGATAAGGGTCTGCAGACCGGCGACGATGACGGCCGAAAGCAGATAGCCCTTGCCGGATTGCAGCTTTGCCATGAACGAGTTCATGCCCGCTCCCCCTGTGCATTCGCCGAAAAACGCCGCTCAAGACGGATGACCATCCAGGCGACCAGCGCGACCACGAGACCGGAGAAGAGGAAGAGGCTCGACGTGCCGAGGATCGAGCCGACGGTGACGGAGGCGAGATAGAGCATCTCCGCGGCAAAGGTCGCGTAGGCGAGATATCGCACCGCGCCATTATCCCTGCCACGCAGGACGATCGCCAGCACGGAAGCGGCAAGCGTCGCCACCCCGAGCACCACCAGCCCCCAGCCATCCTCGATCTCGATATGCAGCAGCAGGAAGCCGATTACGGCGACGAGGAAGCTGTAGAAGGCAGGAGCCGCACCGGCGGTTCTGACCAAGGAGGCAATAGGCCTGGGGGGCAAGGCCGTCAGGACGAAGGCCGCCATGCCGCCGATTGCAAAGGCAAGCGCCACGGCGATCTCCTCATAAAGAGTATAAAGCCAGGCAAGCCAGCCGATCAGCAGCAGGTAGGCCAGGTGGCGGGCCCGCTCGGCGCCGGTATACCGCACCAGCCCGATGACGATCACCGCCATGACCGGCGCCATCCAGGGATCGAGACCGATCCAATGCGTGTCGTTATTCTCAAGATAGACGGCGAAGGACGCCCAGGAGAGGAAGCCGGCGACGACGGTTACGGCGGCTGAACGGAATAGGATCGCCGAGACCGTCGCAATCGCGAACCACAGATACATCACCGTCTGCTCGTCGCCGGAGAGGTGATACATCTGCCCGACCAGCGAGATGGCGCCGCCGAAACTCATCGCGCCGATGACCAGCAAGCCGCCTGCGGCGGCTGTCGCACCGCGGGCAAGCATCCGGGCGGCGGCGATATGCACCACCCAGATCAGGGCAAGAATGCCCCCCACGCGCACCAGGCGCGGGATGGCCTCCCAGTTGGAGGCGACGACCAGCAGGATGGCAGCTGCAAGCAGCACCGCTGCCAGCGCCATCAGCACCCGGCCGAGGCTGAAGCTTGCCGGGCGGCTGTCATATTCGGCGAGAAGCGCTCCTGCTGTTTCCTGCCCGAGCAGGCCCTTGCCCACCCAGAGCGAGAGATCCCGCTCCAATCTGCCGCGATACATGCTCAACCCCTCAATTTCCGCAACGTCGACTGCGGCGCTGCAGCTCACGCCGTTATAGACGCAGCACGGGTGTTCGCAAACGCTCTTGCGACAAATATACAAGTTCCTCATTGGTCTAAATAGTATCGAGTGTTAACCGGCCGCTAACGTCATAAGCGCTAATATAAGCCTATGAACGGAGAGGTATGCAATTTTCGCATATCCCCCATGAATTTATTGCACTGCACAATACTCATTAGTCATACTATTGATCAATGCATCGAAGCACGGGGATGGCGCCCCGGCCCGGCATTAGCCGGACGCCCGCGGATGCCTTGTCCGTGACGAGATTCGCAGCTGCGCACTCCTCCTCCCAGCGCGCTGCGATAGACTGACAACACTCCTCCTCCCAGTTGTCAGTCACCATAACACGCCCGCCGGATCCTCCCCCGGCGGGCGTTTTTGTTTAGCCAAGGCTTCATTAAAGCCTTGGCAGTGAGAGGATTTTCGTCGCATGGCGCCGTCATGCCACATTGTCGTCACGCCGCCCCACCAACTCCGGGAAGGGGTGGGCGACGTCCAATCCGCAGCGGAACGCCTCTTTGCAGCGGACGCACAGGCGGAATCACCGGGGACGCAGCGTTTTCTGCTGGCACCCATTCGCCCCTCCAAATCGAACTGCTTTCCCAAAAGTCATTCTGCCTATTCGTTGATCAAAAAATGGTAAGTCTGCGTCAAACACCCTTTGAGCATTGCATGCCTCGCATAGGTGATCTGAAAACTTGTCTGTTTTAGTCTTTCGCGTCGCAACATATATTCCAGTCATCAAATAGAGGTCAGCGCCGATCGGTGGCTGCTGGCGGATGAAACCCTCGGAAAGGGGCTTAACATGAACTTCTCTCGCTCTTTCAATAACTGGCGCAAGTATCGTCAGACCGTCACGGAACTCGGCCGCATGACCAACCGCGAATTGCACGATCTCGGCATCGACCGTTCGGACATCCATCGCGTTGCCCGTGAGGCTTCTCACCGCTAATTCAGGCGATCCGCTGCTCCTCCCAAGCAGGATTGTTCTCGACTTAAACGCCCGCTGTACCCGCAGCGGGCGTTTTCTTTTGTCTGCATGGGGCTGTCGCGGCGGTTGCAGCTTTTTCCCACTTGTTAGCCCGCTCAAAAAATATCCTCTGCTTAATTGAAGAGCATCATAGTGCACAATTGCATGGCAGACGCCTTTTATTTGCACTGCACAACCGGACGGTTCTCGCCTATATAAACATCAACCGCAGAGAGACAGGCGATCCCGCCGTCCCGCGGACATAGGAAGAAGACAATGAACCCGATCCGCATTGCAAGAAGCTGGCTCAGCTACCGTCGTACGCTCAATGAACTCGGTGGCCTTTCGAACCAGACCCTGTCCGATATCGGCGTCAGCCGCTACGACATCCGGAATATCGCATCCCGCTCGTTCCGCTAATAGCGAGTACGATGCTTCCAAGACGGCGCCCAAGGGCGCCGTTTTTGATTCCAGGGTGTTGGATCGCACCTGCCGACATGATATCAGCCCGGAATGAACACGATCTCCTCCCATTCCCCTATCCACGTCGTCGGCGGCGGGCTTGCCGGTTCGGAAGCCGCCTGGCAAATTGCCAGTTCCGGCGTTCCGGTCATCCTGCATGAAATGCGCGGGGTGCGCGGCACGGATGCGCACAAGACCGACGGCCTCGCCGAACTCGTCTGCTCCAACTCCTTCCGGTCCGACGATGCGACCAGCAATGCCGTCGGCGTCATCCATGCCGAGATGCGTATGGCGGGCTCGCTGATCATGGCCGCTGCCGACCGGTGCCAGGTACCGGCCGGTGGTGCGCTCGCCGTCGATCGCGATGGCTTCTCCGAGGCGGTGACCAAAGCGGTCCATGACCACCCGCTTATCACCGTCGTGCGTGAAGAGGTCACCGGCCTGCCGCCAAAGGATTGGGATCTTGCCATCGTCGCCACCGGACCGTTGACGGCGCCGTCGCTTGCAAGCGCCATCCAGACGGAAACCGGCGAGGATTCGCTGGCCTTCTTCGACGCCATCGCGCCGATCGTCTATCGCGAGAGCATCGACATGGATATCTGCTGGTATCAGTCGCGCTACGACAAGGTCGGACCCGGCGGCACCGGCAAGGATTACATCAACTGCCCGATGGACGAGGCGCAGTACAATGCCTTCGTCGACGCGCTGATCGCGGGCGACACGGTCGGCTTCAAGGAATGGGAGGGCACGCCTTATTTCGACGGCTGCCTGCCGATCGAGGTGATGGCCGAACGCGGCCGCGAGACGCTGCGCCACGGACCGATGAAGCCGATGGGGCTGACGAACGCGCATAATCCGACGGTCAAGGCCTATGCCGTCGTGCAGCTGCGGCAGGACAATGCGCTCGGCACGCTCTACAATATGGTCGGCTTCCAGACGAAGCTGAAATATGGCGCGCAGGCGGATATCTTCCGAATGATCCCGGGTCTGGAAAATGCGGAATTTGCCCGTCTCGGCGGTCTGCACCGCAACACCTATATCAACTCCCCCACCCTGCTCGATCCGTCGTTGACGCTGAAATCGCGGCCCGGCCTGCGCTTTGCCGGCCAGATCACCGGCTGTGAGGGTTATGTGGAAAGCGCCAGCGTCGGGCTGATGGCCGGGCGTTTCGCCGCCGCCGAACGCAAGGGCGAGGCGATTTCGCTACCGCCGGCGACGACGGCGCTCGGCTCACTGCTCGGCCATATCACCGGCGGGCACCTCGTCACCGACGAGGAGCCGGGCAAACGATCGTTCCAGCCGATGAACATCAATTTCGGGCTGTTTCCGGAGCTCCAGCCGGGTTCGATCGTCAAGCCCGAAGGCGTCAAGCGCTTCCGCGGCAAGGACAAGACGATCATGAAGCGGCAGCTGATCGCACGGCGCGCGCTTGCCGACTGCGCGGCCTGGCTCGGTCAAGAATCGACGCTTGCCGAAAGCGCCTGACCGGCGTTTTCAAGCGCGTCGCATCGCGCATGCGACCGCTTGACGTCTTTGCTTTTGTGCATGTCGTCCTCCCAAACCGATGCACACTTTTGAGCGACATGCACTACTGCTTGTTCGCAGCCGAAATATTGCCGGGCGGCAGGTCCTTATCCGGCTCGGCGATATAATTGCCGAGCAGCCAGAGCGAAACCTCCGAGGCTTCCTTGGCGGAAGCGAATTCGAAATCGCCGTTGTGATGGGGTGCATCGAGGAAGTCGATCACCAGTCCCCTGCCCGTTTCAGAGCCGACGACGCGCACCCGACCCGGCTCGATCACGTGGCAGGAGAAATGGCGCGACATGTTGCGCATGAAGCCGGCCTTGTTGTCGTGCAGGCGCACAAAGACGGCCTGGCCGTTTTCCGTCGCCTGCAGCTGGCGGATCGCCTCGTTCGGAAAGGCACGGCCGAACTCGATGATGGCGAGGCCCGTGTCATGCAGGCCATCTTCCTTGTTCTGTGCGGCCATGCGCGTTGCCACGAAAGCAAAGAAAATGACGATCGCGAAAAGGACGCACCAGACGATAATGCCCACGCCGAGTCTCCGTTCAAAGGGTAGCGGTGGAAGCCATGTAACGCGCGAGGCTTGCGCGAATTTGACCGATATCAGATTTTTCGGCGTGCGGCAGCCAGCCCCATCCGCAGCTGGCGGCGCCACTGCGGCGGCTGCAGCGGCCGGTCGAGCAGCAAGGCGCCGCGTTTCTGCGCCCTGATGAGCACCGGTTCGGCAAGCGTAGCCGGCAGGAAGGCTGGAAAGACGGCCGGCGCAATCGGGCCCGCCGCCCTCGCCTTTGCCAGATGTTCGCGACCGAGGCCGGCGAAGGCCTCGATGGCGGCAGAGATGCGCGGCCTGTCTTCGCCGGCGAGGAAGGCATCGCGGTCGAGACCGGTGGCGGAAAGGATCTGCAGCGGAATATAGATCTGGCCGCGGCGGCGATGCAGCGGCATCAGCAGCAACAGCCCGGCGACCGCCTGGGCGACTCCGGCATGGCCGGCGGCGTCGGCCGAGCGTGCGGCTTCCTCCGGCGAAAGCACCAGGCTTGCGAGCTGAATCAGCGCCGATGCCGTTTCGCCGGCATAGCCTTCAAGCGAAAGACGTGTCTCCATCGGATCGTCATAGAGATCGAAGGTACGGGCCTCGATCATGTCGATCAGCGTCTTGCGCGGCAGGCGGTGCGTTTCGATGGCGATCAGAAGGGCTGCGGCGACGGGATTGGCCGCCGTCGAGCCGTGCGCGCTGCCTTCCAGAAGATCGTGCCAATATTGCAGCCGCACTTCACCGGGCAAGGGCTCGTGGACGAGATCGCGGATGCGGGCAAGCTCGGCATTGAAGGCGTAAAGAGCTGCGAGCGCGCCGCGCTTTTCCTCCGGCGACAGCAGACAGGCGAGATAGCGGTCGCGATCGCTGTCACGCAGCATCACCAGGCAGATGTCCTGGTTGGTCGCAATATGCGCTTCAGTCATCGTCAGACCGCAATCAACGCCGCGGCGACGGCACGTTGCTCGGCGAGCATGATATTGAAGGTGCGCACTGCAGCCCCCGTGCTCATAGGATCGGAGGAGATGCCGCGCGACTTCAGCGCCAGCCTCAATTCCTCGGGCAGACGGCGAAGCTCGGTTCCGGTACCGACGAGCAGAACCTCGATATCAGCGGCCTCATCCAGCACCCGGCGAAAATTTTCAGGCGACAGCGGTTTCGACATGTCCATGTCCCAGCCATGAATGCCGGAGGGCAGGCAAAGGATCGAGCCGCGATGCGACATGTCGGCAAAACGAAAGCCGCCATTGCCGTATGCATCGATCGGAGCGCGCCCGGGGAAATGTGCGGCGCGGATTTCTATGCCTTTTGCCATGTTTTCAAACCACCGTGCCGGATTTTACACCCGCATCCGTCTTGTTGCTCTCTTCCCCGTCGGGAGCCTCCGGCCGCAGCCGGAAGACGATCAAGACAGGAGCGGCGATATAGATCGAAGAGAAGGTGCCGAGAGCGACGCCGAAGAGCATCGCAAAGGTGAAGGAACGGATGACTTCACCGCCGAAGAGAAAGAGCGCCAGCAAGGCGATCAGCGTCGTCGCCGCGGTCAGAACGGTGCGCGACAGCGTCTGGTTGATCGAAGCATCGATCAGGATCGGCAGCGGCATCTTCTTGTATCGCTTCAGATTCTCGCGCATTCGGTCGTAGACCACGACCGTATCGTTCAGGGAATAACCGACGATGGTCAGCACGGCGGCGATGCTCGTCAGGTTGAACTCGATGCCGGTGAGGACGAAGAGACCGAGCATGATGATGACATCGTGCAGCGTGGCAATGATGGCGCCGACCGCGAATTGCCATTCGAAGCGGATCCAGATGTAGATGAGGATCGCCGCAAGTGCTGCAAGCACGCCGAGCGTCGCCATCATCGTCAATTCGCCCGAGATGGCGGGGCCGACGACCTCGACGCGGCGAAAATCATAATCTTCCTGGAGCTCGCCGCGCACCAGCGTCGCCGCCGACTGCTCGGCATTCTCGCCGCCGCCCTGGGATGCGATGCGGATCCGCGCGTTCGACGGGCCACCGGTGCGCTCGACACTGACATCGCCGAGATTGAGATCATTCAGACGCGAGCTGAGATCGGCGATGTCGGCATTGCCCTGCTTTGCCGTCACCTCGATGAGCGAGCCGCCGGTGAAATCAATGCCGAGATGCAGGCCGACGGTGGCAAAGGCGGCCATGGCGATCAGCGAGATGACCGCCGACGCCGTAAAGACATAACGGCGGATGCCCATGAAGCGGATATTGGCGTGTTCGAAAAGATGCGTCAGCACGCTCTTCGGCAGATGCCGGGGATGGCGCCTTCTCAACCAGACGGCAACGATCGAGCGCGTCAGCGTGAATGCCGTGAAAACGGTCGTCAGGATGCCGACCGCAAGCGTTACCGCGAAACCGCGGATGGATTCGCTGCCGAGGAAGAAGAGGATGATGGCGGCGATGAAGATCGTCACATTGGCGTCGACGATCGTTGCGAATGCGCGCGAGAAACCGCGACCGACGGCCTCCGCAAAGGAATGGGTGGTTTTTTCCTCTTCGCGGATTCGCTCATAGATCAGAACGTTCGAATCGACCGCCATGCCGACGATCAGCACGATACCGGCAATCCCTGGCAAGGTAAGCGTCGCGCCGATAAGGCTGAGCACCGCGACGATGAGGATCAGGTTGAGGAAGAGCGATGCGACGGCGATGATGCCGAGGATGCGATAGAGCGCGATCATCAGTGCCGCGACCAATACGACGGCGACGAGGCCGGCGACGAGGCCGTTGAAGATAGAATCGGCGCCGAATCTCGGGCTGACGCTGCGTTCCTCAACGCTGGTGAGCGTCGCCGGCAAGGCGCCGGCCCGTAGCATGATCGCAAGGTCGCGGACGCCATCCTCGGAGAAGTTTGCCGAAATCCGGCCCTCGCCGCCGGTGATCGCCGCATCGATGACCGGTGATGACATCACCTGGTCGTCAAAGACGATGGCAAGGTGCTTGCCGATATTCTGCCCTGTCGCCTGCGCCAGCCGCTGCGTGCCTTCGGCATCGAGACGGTAGGCGATCGAGGTATCCTGCGTCTGTTGATCGACGACAGGCTCGATATCGACCATGTTGCTGCCGGTGATGAAAGCCGTGCGGTCGACGAGATACGGTACCGGCGGATCGTCAAGCGAATAGAGCACCTGCGATGTCGTCGGCCAGCGGCCGTTCAGCGCCTCCTGCCCCGACATGCTTTCGTCGATCAGATGAAAGGAAAGCTTGGCCGGCTGGTTCAGGATATTCTTCAGCCGCTCCGCATCGATTGATCCCAGCACCTGCACGACGATGCGGTCGGCGCCATCGGGGCGAACGAGGAAATTATCATTGCCCAATCCGGCGATGCGGCGGCCAACGATATCGAGCGAGCGGGTCCGGGCGGAAGCGACGTCAGCGGTAATGCCGGCGTCGGAAATCTGCAGCGAGAGCTGCCCCTGGTCACCCTGCTGCAGGGCGACATCAGGTCCCGAATGTCCGCCAGCCGTCGTCAAAGGCTTCAGGAGATCGACCGCCGCCTGTGTCTGGGCCGCATCGGTGATGCGGACGGTGACGGTCTGGTCATTGCCGGTCAGTCCGGTATAGCGGATGCCGGCGCCGCGCAGCGCGTTGCGTACATTGGCGACCACCTCTTCCAGGCGGTCTCTGACGATATCGGAGCGCTCGACCTTCAGAACGATATGCGAGCCGCCCTGCAGGTCGAGACCAAGCACTACGCGGTCGTGCCGCAACCAGTCCGGCAGGGAGGATCGCTGCGCCTCGGTCAGCAGATTGGGCGCAGCGATGACGATGGCCGCAAACGCGGCCAGCCAAATCAGAAGTGTTTTCCAGCGGGAAAAATGCAACATTCTCTCGACGATCTTCCGATCCGGCGGTCCTGCCGTTATCGCTTGTTACGCCGCGTCGGCCTTGACCGGTTCACCCTTGACGCGAATTTCGGAGATGCCGCTGCGGACGATGCGCACGCGCACGCCGTCAGCGATCTCGACTTCGACTTCCTTTTCGTCGATCACCTTGGTGACCTTACCGACGAGGCCGCCACCGGTGACGACCTGGTCGCCGCGACGGATCGCCTTCAGGGTTTCCTCACGCTTTTTTGCCTGTGCGCGCTGCGGACGGATCAGCAGGAAGTACCAGACGACCATCAGCGGCACGAACAGGATGATCATTTCGAAACCGGAGCCGCCGAATCCCGTTGCGGTATCGGTCGCGCTCTGGGCGAATGCCGGGGTGATGAACATGCTAAACTCCTCAGGCTTGGGCGGCGGAACTCCGCCTCTCTTTTCAGGTTGCCGGACTATAGTTACGGCTTCGATGAATGCAACAGAAACAGCCGGAAACCGTACCGATTCCGCTGCCTCATAACCTTTCCGCCGCCAAAACGCCATGCTAAAGCGCGTCGCATCGAACTAGATCGATGCGACGCGCTTTAGCTCTTTTGTTTTCAAGCATGTCGTTATCCCGGAACCGCTCCACGCTTCCGGGCGACATGCATTAGCGGCATCGAAAGATCAAAGCGGATTGCCGCAGTGAGAAATCAGGAGGCCACCGATGACCGAGGAAATCAACACAGCCCTACTTGCCGAGCTGAAGCGGCTCGCAGACGCCGTCGAGCGTCTCGCCGGACCGGCACCCGCCCTCAACGACTGGGATGCTGCCGACTGTTTCGTCTGGGCGCCATTGCGCCAGCATCTGCAGCCGGTCAGGAGGCCGAACCGGGTGGCGTTGACGCTCATCCGCGGCGTCGATCACGTGCGCGACATCCTGCACGAGAATACGGTGCGTTTCGCCGAGGGTTATGCCGCCAACAATGTGCTGCTCTGGGGCGCGCGCGGCATGGGCAAATCCTCTCTGGTCAAGGCCGTGCACGAGGATGTCAGGCGCGAAAGCAGCGCCTCGCTGAAACTGGTCGAAGTCCATCGTGAAGATATCGCCAGCCTTCCCAATCTGCTCGACCTCCTGAAGGACACGCCGTACCGCGTGATCGTCTTCTGCGACGACCTCTCCTTCGATCACGACGATACCGCCTACAAGTCGCTGAAGGCGGCACTCGACGGCGGCATCGAAGGACGGCCGGACAATGTGCTCTTCTACGCCACCTCCAACCGGCGCCATCTCCTGCCGCGCCACATGATGGAAAACGAGCAGTCGACGGCGATCAATCCGTCGGAAGCGGTCGAGGAGAAGGTTTCGCTTTCCGACCGCTTCGGCCTCTGGCTCGGCTTCCACAAATGCAGCCAGGAGGATTATCTCGGCATGATCGACGGCTATGCCGATCACTTCAAGCTCGGGCTCGAACGCGACAACATGCATGCCGAAGCGCTGGAATGGGCAACGACGCGCGGCGCACGCTCCGGCCGCGTCGCCTGGCAGTATATTCAGGATCTGGCCGGGCGCATGCGGGTTCACATCGACCGGGACTAAACATCTAAAGCGCGTCGCGCCATCGGAATTCATGCGACGCGCTTATGCACGTCGTCCTCCCAAAACCGCCACCCACTTTTGGGCGTCATCCATCAAATGACAAAAGCCCGGCTGGCGGCCGGGCTTTTGCGTTTCCTGGTACGCTGTACCTATTCCAGGAAAGTCATCGGGTTGACCGGGGACGCATCCTTGCGCACCTCGAAATGGACCTGCGGCTGCTTGACGTCGCCGCTCATGCCGGAGACGGCGACGGTCTGGCCGCGCTGGATCTTCTGGCCGCGGGCGACGCTCAGCGTATCGGCGTTGCCGTAGACGGTGACGGTGCCGTCGTCGTGACGGACGAGAACCGTGTTGCCGAGTTCCTTCAGGCCGTTGCCGGCATAGATGACGACGCCGTTTTCGGCAGCCTTGATCGGCGTGCCCTGCGGTACCGAAATGTCGATGCCGTCATTGCGGTTGCCGTTGACGTTGGCGCCGTATGAAGCAATGACCTGGCCGCGCACCGGCCAGCGATATTTGCCGATGCCGGTCGATTCCGGCGCGGCGGAGCTGACGTCCGACTTCTTCTCCACATCGTCGACGGTCTGAGTCGCGGCCGGCGCCTTATAGGGCGCAGGCTGAACGGAAGCCGTCTGCTGGGCAACCGCCGGCTGGGTCGGCTTCGGATCGACCTTCTCGACCGGGATCGAGGCGGTCTTGATATTGTCGGCGGTGCCGTTCGGGATTTTCAGAGCCTGACCGATGCGGAGCGAGCTGGCCGAAAGATTGTTGGCAGCCTTGAGGTCGTCGACATTGCTACCGGTCGCCTTGGCAATCTTTGCCAGCGAATCGCCTTGCTTGACGACATAGGTGCCGGCAGGCGCCTTCGGATCCTTGCCAGCGCCGGCGGGAAGTTTGCCGGTGACATCGCCACTCGCCAGCGTCTTGTCGCGGGCAGAATTGGCGCCCGGAACGACAGCGACGTTCTGCTCAGGCGCCTTCGGCGCCGGCATTTTGCCGGGCTTGGAAAGGTCAGCCGCCTGCGATGCCGCCTTGGCGGCATTGCCGCCGTTGAAGGTCGGGATCAGGATCGCCTGGCCGGGCTGAGCGGCAGATGCCGTCTTCAGAGCATTGACGCGCAGGATTTCCTTTTCCGGTACGCCGAAACGCCTGGAGAGCGTGGCGATGCTTTCACCCGGACGCAGTGTCACCGACGGAGCGTTGGTCGCGGACCAGCCTGAAACCTTCGGCGTCGTGCCTGTCGTCAGCGTATCAGGCGTCACCTTCGGCGCAGCCGGCGCCACCAATCGGGGCTTTTCGGCCTGCGGCGCAGCTGGGAAAGGCTGGGCGAGCGCAACTTCCTTTTCCCGCTGCCGGGATGGTGCCGCCGCCGTCGGCGCGGCCAACTCTGAACGCTGCACCGAGACCGGCGCGGAAGCGAGACGTGCGCTCGAGCTCGACGTGCGGGTCGGATCGTAACCCTGGCGGGCGGGATAAGGCTGGTTCAGCGCGTCATTGCCGCCGCCGTAGCCCGACTGACTGGCAACGGCCGAGCTGCTAAGATCGGCGCGCGGCACCGGATCGCCCTGAGAACCGTTCACATTCCTGCGCGGAATGGAACTTGTGGTGATCTGGTCCTGCCCGGAGGAGGAAAACAAGCCGCCAAACCGTGTCACATCGGAACTGCAGCCCGTTGCGGCACTTGCCAGCAGGCTAACAACCAGAAGATTACCGGCCGACTTCCCGAACTTTGGCGAAAGACTGAAACGCATGACTCGACCCACTGAGAACGCAACCATTTGTGAGTCTATTAAAACGCGTTAGTATTACCACGCAGTTAAGATGCTGGAATCAGTGCGATTTTTTTGAGAAGTTGATAACCATAGCTTACGGGCGAAAAATCGCAGTGTGCTGAGCATGATGCCGAAAAGTCTTAGCGGTTCTCGGACGAGATCATGCGCGCTCTTTTCTGATGGCAAATCTCAGGGCTGTCCGGCCTGAAATCATCCACGTCTACAGCAGCGAGGCAAGACGCGGAACGATCGGCAGATAGGGCGCTTCGAACAGTTCCTCGCGTTCGAAACGGCTGCCGGTTTTCGTCAGCCGCACCATCCGACACTCGTTCTCGGAAATCATCAGCGGCGCGATCATCGAGCCGCCGGAAACGAGCTGGTCGGTATAAAAGCGCGGCATCGCGTTGAACGCCGCCGTCACCAGGATGCGGTCGAAGGTGCCCTCACCCTGCATGCCGGCGCTGCCGTCGGCCTGGCGGATGACGACGCTGCGCAGACCAAGCGATTCCATGCGCCGCTGCGCGGCTGATGTCAGCGTCTTGTAGCGATCGATGGACAGAACACGCTCGGCCAGGCGGCCCATCACGGCGGCGGTAAAGCCACTTCCCGTGCCGATCTCCAGGACGCGCTGGCCGGGCTTGAGCTTGAGGTGATGCAGGATGCGGACGGCAAAATCGATACCCTCGAGGAAGGAACCGCATTCGATCGGGATCGTCCGGCTCGAATAGGCGTCGTCGGCGAATTGCGGCGGCACGAACAACGAACGCTGCGTCTGCTCGACCGCCGTCAGCAGATCGAGGTCCGAGATGCCTTCGGCACGCAATCTGAGGACGAGCGCCGCAAAGCCCTCCTTCTCCGCCAGTCTTGCCGTCAAACTTGTGCTCCGTATCCCAAGGCCCGCGCCACGCGGTCCGTCACGGAATAATCGGTCAGATCCAGTTTCAAAGGCGTTACCGAAATCTTATTATGCTTCAGGGCGTGAATATCGGTGCCTTCGACGAAGGCGCCGGCGCGTTCGCCAAACTTCAGCCAGTAGTAAGGAAAGCCCCGGCCGTCGGAGCGGGCGTCGACCTGCAGATTGAAGGCGAGCTTGCCCTGCATGGTCACCTCGGCGCCGTCGACCTCGTCGGGACGGCAGTTCGGGAAGTTTAGATTGAGGAACGTGCCCTCCGGCAGGTCCAGGACCATCAGCTTTTCCAGAAGAGCCGGCGCATGCGTCTCGCAGACCTCCCAGGGCACGATGCGCGCACCGTCCTCATAGAGATAAGCCTGGCTCAGCGCGAAGGAGCGCACGCCCTGCATCGTGCCCTCGATGGCGCCCGCGATCGTGCCGGAATAGGTCACGTCGTCGGCGACGTTCGAGCCTGAATTGACGCCTGACAGGACGAGATCCGGCTTGATGTCCATCACCTGCCGGATGCCCATGATGACGCAATCGGTCGGCGTGCCGCGCAGGGCGAAATGCTTGTCGGAAATCTTGCGCAGCCGCAAAGGTTCGGAGAGGCTCAGCGAATGGGCCAGGCCGCTCTGGTCGGTCTCGGGCGCCACGATCCAGACATCGTCGGACAGCGTGCGCGCGATCCGCTCCAGCGCGGCAAGACCTTCGGCGTGAATGCCGTCGTCATTCGTAAGCAGGATGCGCATCGCCTCAGGCCGCCCGTTCGATCTTGGTCAATCCGCCCATATAAGGCAGCAAAACGTCCGGAATCGTGACCGAACCGTCCTCGTTCAGATAATTTTCAAGGACGGCGATCAGGCAGCGGCCGACCGCCGTGCCGGAACCGTTCAGCGTGTGGACGAACCTGTTGCTCTTGTCGTCCTTACCGCGGTAGCGCGCATTCATTCGCCGACCCTGAAAATCGCCGCAGACCGAGCAGGAAGAGATCTCACGGAAGGCATTCTGTCCCGGCAGCCAGACTTCGAGATCGTAAGTCTTGCGCGAGCCGAAGCCCATGTCGCCGGTGCAAAGCGTCATGGTGCGGAAATGCAGGCCGAGGCGCTTCAGCACTTCCTCGGCGCAGGCGGTCATGCGCTCATGCTCGGCAACGGCGCTCTCGGCATCGGTGATCGAGACGAGCTCGCATTTCCAGAACTGATGCTGGCGCAGCATGCCGCGCGTATCGCGGCCGGCGGATCCTGCTTCCGAGCGGAAGGACGGCGTCAGCGCGGTAAAGCGCAACGGCAGCTTATCCTGGTCGAGGATTTCCTCGCGCACCAGATTGGTCAGCGTCACTTCGGCCGTCGGGATCAACCAGCGTCCATCAGTCGTCCTGAAGAGATCCTCGGCGAATTTCGGCAGCTGGGCAGTACCATAGACGGCCTCGTCGCGCACCATCAGCGGCGAGCTGACTTCGGTATAGCCGTGCTCGCTGGTGTGGAGATCGATCATGAACTGGCCGAGCGCACGCTCGAGCCTGGCGAGCGGCCCGGTCAGAACCGTGAAGCGCGAGCCGGAGAGCTTGGCGGCGCGCTCGAAATCCATATAGCCGAGCGCTTCGCCGATTTCGAAGTGCTCCTTCGGTGCGTGGTTCCAGCGTGGCTTTTCGCCGACGGTGCGGGTGACGACATTGTCATGCTCGTCCTTGCCGACCGGGACGTCATCGAAGGGGATGTTCGGGATGCGCGAGAGCGCGTCGTTGAGTTCGGCCGTCAGCTGCCGGTCCTCTTCCTCGATCGCCGGCAGCAGGGTCTTGAGTTCAGAGACCTCCGCCTTCAGCTTCTCGGCCAGCTCGCTATTCTTCTGGGCCATCGCCGCGCCAATCTCCTTGGAGGCGAGGTTGCGGCGGGACAGCAGGTCCTGCGCCTTCTGCACGGCGGAGCGGCGCTTTTCATCGAGGGCAACGAGACTTTGGGCAAGAGGCTCGGCACCGCGCTTGGCGAGGGCGGCATCGAGCGCTTCGGGATTCTCACGGATCCATTTGATATCGAGCATCGTCGTTCCAGGTCGTTGCAACAGAGGTGGCCCGGCCAAAGCCTGATTGGGCCTCGACCGGATGTTACAGCGCCGCCCTGTCTTTTCAGACGCGCAAAGGACACCGCAACACTTTGAATTGCTGCCTAATTCCTTAAACCGTTTCGGATTTAGGGACTATGCAGTCGACGGCGTTCATGAAGGGATTTCCTGATCGCAGCTCAGACGCTGTCCGTCTTGGCAACGTCTGCGGATCCGGTTTCCTTTTCGACCGCCTGCCGGGCACGCTGGCGCTCCACGAGTCGCGCCGCATAGATGGAAATTTCGTAGAGAATGATCGTCGGTATCGCAAGGCCGATCTGGGACATCGGGTCCGGCGGCGTCAGCACGGCGGCGACGACGAAGGCGAGGACGATGGCAAATTTGCGCTTTTCGGCGAGCCATTGCGACGTCAGAAGACCGACACGGGCGAGCAACGTGGTGATGACAGGCAGCTGGAAAACGAGGCCGAAGGAGAAGACCAGCGTCATGATCAGGCTCAGATATTCCGAGACCTTCGGCATCAGCGAGATTGCTATCTCGTCATGACCGGGCGCCTGCTGCATCGACAGGAAGAACCACATGACCATCGGGGTGAAGAAGAAATAGACGAGCGCGCCGCCCATTAGGAACAGGACCGGCGAAGCGATCAGGAACGGCAGGAAAGCCTGACGCTCGTTCTTGTAGAGGCCGGGCGCCACGAACTTGTAGACCTGGGCGGCGATGATCGGGAAAGCGACCACAAGGCCGCCGAACATCGCCACCTTGACCTGCGTGAAGAAGAATTCCTGCGGCGCGGTGTAGATGAGTTGGGCCTTCTCGACGTCGAGATTAGCCCACTGGACCGCCGTCTTGTATGGGATGACCAGATAATTGAAGAGATTCTTGGCAAAAAAGAAGCATGCGATGAAGGCGACGAAAAACGCGCCGATCGACCACATCAGCCGCGTGCGCAGCTCCATCAGGTGCTCGATCAACGGCTGCGGCTTGTCTTCGATATCACCGCTCATGCCTCGTCCTTCTTTGTCTGCGCAGGATTCTTCGGCGTTGCAGGCTTCCTGACCGCCGTCGTGCGTTTCGGCTTTTCCACAGGCACGGCAACGGCGGCCGCAGCATCGACCTGGTCGGCAGGCTTGACGCGCGGCTTGCGCACAGCCTTCGGCCTGGCCGCAACCGTATCAGCTTGCACAATCGCTGCGGCGACCGGTTCCGACGGCGCAGGTGTCGCTACCAATGGCGGCGTTTCCGGCAAGCTCATCGACGGCGTCGGGGCTGCGACAGCATCGGGAGGCACCTCGGTCTTGTTTTCCGTGACCGTGGTCGCCTTCTGCAGGTCGGCCTTGATCTCGTTGCCCATCTGGCGGAGCGGGTTCATCGCCTCGCGCAGGCTGTTGACCGGGTTGAGCTTTTGGGCGTCGCTGATCGTCTGGCGGACATCGTCAAGCTCGGCTTCGCGCAACGCCTCATCGAACTGCGCACGGAAATCACCCGCAACCTTGCGGGCGCGCTGCGTCATCTTGCCGAAAGCGCGCAGCATCGGCGGCAAATCCTTGGGACCGACGACCACGATCAGTACGACCGCGATGACCAAAAGCTCGGTCCAGCCAATATCGAACATGCAAGGCTCCTGGACGGGAAGCGCGGGGGCTGCGCTTTTTCCCGGACTTGGTTACTTCGTTTCGTCGGCCTTGTGATCGACGGTCTTTGCCGTATCCGGCGCGTCTTCGTCCGTCATGCCCTTCTTGAAGCTCTTGATGCCCTTGGCAACGTCGCCCATCAGTTCCGGAATCTTGCCACGACCGAACAACAACAGCACGATGACCAGAACGATCAACCAGTGCCACATGCTAAAACCACCCATTACGCTAACTCCCTGTTTCTATGTTCCCACGATGTAAGGATTTCCGACACCGTTTCCAACATCACGCCCTTTGAACTGCGCTTAATGTCACGGTATCGCCCTTTATGACAAGCCATTGACCCGCCGAAAAGTGCTGGCTCCATTGTTTTCGCCATGCATGGCAAAAGCAAGACGCAAGCCCCTCAATCTTCAGAGGTGCCGCGTGGCGCCAGCAACCCCAGTTCCTCGAGGTCCATCTGGGTGATCGGGTCTTCGTCCTCGGTCAGTTCGTCGTTCATCAACGGCGAGGGAATATTGAAGTTTGCCGGAATGCGGCCCGACAGCAAGCCCGCTCCCTTCAACTCTTCGAGACCGGGCAGGTCACGCAGCTCTTCGAGACCGAAATGATCGAGGAAATCGCGTGTCGTGCCCAATGTCACCGGCCGGCCCGGCGTGCGCCGGCGACCACGGAACCGAACCCAGCCAGCTTCCATCAGCACGTCGAGCGTGCCGCGCGAGGTCTGGACGCCGCGGATATCCTCGATTTCGGCACGCGTCACCGGCTGGTGATAGGCGATGATCGCCAGCACTTCCAGTGCGGCGCGCGAAAGCTTCTTCACCTCATTGTCATCACGGCGGATGACGAAGGACAGGTCGGCGGCAGTGCGGAAGGCCCATGCTCCTTCGACCTGCACGAGATTGACGCCGCGCGGCGCATATTGCTCCTTCAGGCGCAGCATGATCGCATGCACGTCGGTCTTCTCAGGCAGGCGCTCGGCGAGGAAGCCTTCGGAGACCGGCTGCGAGGAGGCGAAGACCAGCGCCTCGGCGATGCGCTCGGCCTCGATCTCGGCCTGCAGGTCGCGGCTCCTGTCTTCGAAATTGCCTTCGAAATCCTCTTCGCCCTTCAGATCGATCAAGCCGGCCGCTCCTGTTCGACCACCTGCAGCGTGGCATGTTTCGGACCGCGGCGCATGTATATCGGCTGAAAGGCGCCGTCCTGGCGGATTTCGAGTTTGCCCTCGCGCACCAGCTCCAGCGAGGCGGCAAAGGCGCTGGCGATTGCCGTGACGCGTTCTTCGGGCGCTGCGAGATACCGCAGCAGATAATGCTCCATCGCCGTCCAGTCAGCGACCTCGCCGATCATCTGGGTCAGCAGCTCGCGGGCATCGGTCAGCGACCAGACGGTGCGCCGCTCAATCGTCACCTGGGTGACGGCATGGCGCTGGCGCAGCGCCGCATAGGCGGTCAGGAGATCGTAAAGGCTCGCCGCATAAGCGGATTGCTGGCGGTCGGGAATATGCTCGGGCGCGCCGCGCACGAAGATATCGCGGCCGAGGCGATTGCGGTTGACGAGGCCGTCTGCAGCCTGGCGCATGGCTTCGAGGCGTTTCAGGCGGAAGGCGAGCGTTGCCGCCAGTTCCTCGCCGGAAGGGCCGTCATCCTTGACCTGCTGGGGAATGAGCAGCTTCGACTTGAGATAGGCAAGCCAGGCTGCCATGACGAGGTAATCGGCGGCAAGCTCGATGCGGATACGCCGGGCGCTTTCGATGAACAGCAGATATTGCTCGGCGAGCGCCAGCACCGAAATGCGCGACAGATCGACCTTCTGGTTGCGGGCAAGATAGAGCAACAGGTCGAGCGGACCTTCGAAGCCGGCGACGTCGATCACCAGCGCCGGCTCGTGGCTGGCGCGCTCAGCTCCGTTATCCTGCCACAGCTTGTCCATCGGCGTTGCCGCCTGTGGACGTTCCGTGCCCTTGACCGTGTTCACCTAGCTGCTCCCTTACGATCAGACCGTCGCAAACATCGCTTCGAATTCCGCCCTCAATTCCGCTTCATCGGCGGTATCCGGCGCCGCGAAGCCTGCTTCCACCGCTTTTGCGCGGGCAAGCGATATGCCGGCGAGCGGCGGAACATTTGCCACAACCTCCCGCATCTCGTCCATATTGCCATTGCAATGCAGCACGATATCGCATCCGCCTGCAATGATATTCGCCGCACGTTCACCGATCGTGCCGGAAAGAGCGTTCATCGAGCTGTCGTCGGAGAGCAGCAGACCGTTAAAGCCGATGTGCTCGCGGATGATGCCGTCGATCACCTTGCGCGAGGTCGTCGCCGGATTGTCCGGGTCGATGGCGGCGAAAACGACGTGGCAGGTCATGGCCATCAACTCGTCCTTCATCGCGATGAAGGGCGGGAAGTCATGAAGCTCCAGCTCATCGCGCGGGACGGTGACGACGGGCAGCTCCAGATGTGAATCGGCAAAGCCGCGACCGTGGCCGGGCATATGCTTCATCACGGGCAACAGGCCGCCGGCCTTCAGCCCCTCGGCAGCCGCCCGGCCCATCGCTATGACGGTCTGCGGATCGCCACCATAGGCGCGGTCGCCGATGACATTACTGCTGCCCTCGACCGGCACATCAAGCACCGGCAGGCAATCGACATCGATGCCGAGGCTCGAAAGATCGAAGGCGTGCAGCCGCGACATCAGCCAGGCAGCGCGCAGGCCGAGTGCGCGATCGCGGCGATAGAGATCGCCGAGCGCATGGCCGGAAGGATAACGCGCCAGAATGGGTGGGCGGATGCGCTGGACGCGGCCGCCCTCCTGGTCGATCAGCACCGGCGCATGCCAGCCGACGCTATCGCGCAGTTCGGCGACGAGATCGGCGATCTGCCGTGCTTCGGAGATGTTGCGCCCGAAGAGGATGAAGCCCCAGGGTCGCTCGCCTCGGTAAAAGGCTTTCTCTTCGGATGTGAGGGCAAGGCCGCTGCAGCCAAGGATCATCGCTTTTGATTCGGTCATGTAAGAACCATAGCCGGCGCCCGGCCAAATGCGAGCAAGGTCGGGCGCGATGCACAAAAAAGAGCGGCGGACCGATCTGGCCCGCCGCTCTGAAACTCAAAGACGCGATCCTACCTGGAGATCAGGCAGCTTCCACCCGCCGCGCGATACTGTTCGCACAGTGCTGCGGCCTCATCCTTGGAACCGGCCGGTATGCGGACACGGTAGAAAGTGCCCTTGCCGGCGATATCGGCCCTGCGGATCTCGTGGCTGCGGCCGCCGAGCACGCTGGCGAATTTCTTCGACAGGTTGGCATAGGATTTGGTCGCCTCGTCTTCCGAAGGCAGCGAGGCGATCTGGATGCCGTAGCCGCCGGCGGATGCGGCCTGCTGCGGCTTTGCGGCGACGGGTGCTGCGACGGCGACCTCCGTCGTCTTCGGCTGCTGTGCGGTCGGGCGGACATTGCCCTTCTCGGTCACTGTGCCGACAACGTTGACGGGCTGATCGACCGGACGGGCGGTCGGAATCGGAGCGGTATCGGCAATCCCCGAGGTTTTGACCGGGCGCACCGGCGGAGCGACCGGGGCGGGATTTGCGGCCTGCGCGTCGGCACTGCCGGCGAGCGGCGGCTGTACCGGCGCGGTTTCGACGGGGGCTGCAGAACGCGCATCGGCGGAAGCAACCTCGGCGCTTGCCGGGAAGCTTGCGGCCGTTCCACCGACGGGAGGTACAGCCGGGGTCGATTGCGCGGACGGGGTCGACGGAGCCGTCAACGCCGGCTGAGCTGGCGGCATCGGCTGGGCCGACGGCGTTGCCTGGGCAGACTGTGTCGCCTGGTCAGACGGCGTCGGCTCTTCGACGGGCGCCGATTCCTCGCGGGCGACCAACGTACCGTCAGGCTTGACGATCATCGTGCGGACCTTGCGCGGCGAAACGGACGGCGTCTTGTCGGTGTCGGTTGCCGAGGCGTTGTCGGCGCTGTCCTGGGTTGGCAGCAGACGCGGATCCTCCGTCTCACCGACCGCAGTCGGCGTGACCTGATCGTCGACGCTGGCGTTCTCGTCGTCCTCGGGCAGCGCTTCCGGTGTCAGCGTGCGCTGGACCACATCGACGGGCGCCTCATCGGAAGAAACGAGCGCCTTCTGCTTCGGCTCTTCGGCAGAACCTGCAACGCGGTCGTAGACGGCCTTATCCTGGTTCGGCACGGTCTTGCCGCCAGGATTTTCCGGAACGACCTTGACCGGCTCCTTGTCGGCTGTGATCACGCGCGGTTCGCCGGACGCGACAATACCGAGCCCCTCGCCGTTCCAGACGGAGGAATAGACGCCATAGCCGACGCCGGCAAAGACCACGAGCACGACGGCCCCGGCAAGCAGCTGACGCATCGATCGGGCGCGGCTGAAATCGGCGGCCTGGCTTGCCGATTCGATGCGGACCTCGGAGGTCTCGCGGCGCTCGACCGGCTCGCGCACGCTGCGGCGGAAATCTTCCTCCAGCGCCCGTTCGAAATCATCGAGGCCATCGGCGATGGTGGGCTTGACCGGCTGTGCAGCGGCGGCGGCCGTATCCCGGACCGGCGTCGGCGTTTGCCGCGGTTTGGCCGGTTCAAAGAAGCTGGCAATCTCGGCGTCGAGATCGAAATCGAAATCCGCGGATTTCGCGACCGGCGCGGGCTGCTCGACCGGCGGCAGCGCCGGCACGTGCATGTCGTCGACGGCCTCGGGACGATCCTCCGGATCGGAGATCATCGCCGGATCGAATGGCAGGTCTTCGGTCGATTCGGAGACAGGCGTCCAGTTGAAAGCCGGAGCCGGAGCTTGAGCCTGTGGCTCGGGAACGAAGGCCGGAGCGGACCGTGCAGGAGCGGCTGCAGCCTGCTCAAAAGCAGGAGCCGGCGGCTCAGGAGCAAAAACCGGAGCGGGGCGAGGAGCGACGGCAGCCGCCTGCTGGGGAGCAGGGGCCGGCGGCTCAGGCTGCGGTGCGGGCTCGGACGGCTCGGAGAAATCGAGATCGGTCAGTTCCAGCTCGATGCCGGCAAGATCCAGCTCGAAATCATGGCCGGCGAAGGGGTCGTCGGCTTCCGATACCGGCTGCGGCGCAGGCGAATATGTCGCTGCGGCAGGCTGAGGCGCAACGACCTCGGCAAGCTGCGGCGCGATCGGCCTTGCGGCTTCGACAGCATAGACAGGGGCCAACTCGACCGGAGCAGACCGGACGGGTGCTGCGGCGAGCGGTGCGGGCGCGATCACCTTGGGCTCGACGGGTGCGGCGGCCACGGGGGTGGCGGGAACGGGCGCTGCCTCGATCGATGCGGGTTGCGGCGAGACGGGCGCCGGAGTGGCACGTTGCGGCACCGGATAACGCGAGACGTCGGCGAGCAGATCGTCGAGATCGAATGTGCCGACGGTGTGCGGAACATCCGGCACGACCTCGGTCAGCGCGGCATCGGCTTGGATCTCGCCTTCGACGGCGGCGGCGATGAGATCGAAACCGGCGTCGGGACCGAAATCCTCCAGCTCTTCCTCGGCTTCGACGAATTCTTCGGCCTCGGCGGTCTCTTCCGGCGCGATCACCTCATCATGGCGATCGAGTTCGGCGGGAAAGCCAAGTGAAGAAGAAGCGGATTCGAATTCTTCGGAAGGCTCGACAGCGGCGACAAGCGCCGGCGGCTCGATGACAGGTTGAGGCTCGACCACAGGAAGATCGGCGGATGGTGCTTCAGCAACCGGTGCGGAGACAGCTTCGACCACAGGCTCCGGCAAAACAACCGGCTCCTCGCGCCTCGGGGCATGGAAATTGGCAAGCGGCAGCCTGATGCTGGCAGCCGACCATTGCGGCGCCTTGGTGGGCTGCGCCAACGAAGAGACCGGTGCTGCACCGATCGACAGTTCAAGCTCCTCGATCAGGTCGCGCGCACCGCCGAAGGCCGATTGCACCGACGCGTCAGGCTCGGGAGAAAGCTGCTCCGCCCAGTCGGCGACAGATGCGTCCCCATTCCCTGCGGCGGGCAAAGCTTCTTCGGCCTCAACGGCAGCGACGGAAACCGAAACCGGCTCAGGAGCCTCCGCATGTTCGGCAGCGGAAGAAGCATCGAGAACGGGCTCGACGTAATCTTCAGGCGTGAGGTCATCAGAGATCGGTTCGGCGGGCCGATCGAGCTCCGCAAGCGGACGTGGCGAGTCGTAGCGGTCGAACTCGCGCCCAAGCTCATCCTCGAGATCGAGGGCGGGCTCACGGCGCGCGGTCTCCGTCACTGTATTCGCTGCAACACGCGGCTCGAAGCCGACGATACGGGCCAGTTCAGCCAACGGATCGTCGTCGGCAAACAGATCGTTTTTTCCGCGCGTATCATACGCAAGTTGTTTATCAGCCATGCCTATTCCCACTCGCAAACGCCAACGCTCAAATGCCAGCGCATTGTGGGGAAATGGTGACGTTATCGCATTTCGTCCGGTGCGGCAGTGCCTGTAATGGCAAGTCCCGACTTCAAAACCGACGCGACGGCGTACACCAGCCCAAGTCTGGCAATACTTGATTCTCGGTTTTTATCATTAACAAATCGTAATTCCGGCTGATCTTTACCTTTGTTCCAGTGCGCGTGGAAGGAACTGGCGAGGTCGTAGAGGTAAAAAGCGATACGATGCGGCTCCTGCGACTGGGCCGCCGCCTCGACGATACGCGGAAATTCAGCGAGCTTGGCAACAAGCTGCAATTCGGCCGGATCGCCAATGCCTGCAACGGTTTTCGCCAGTTTCTCGTGGGAGACATCGAGGTCGGGAAAAGCCTCCCTCGCCTGCCGGAAGACCGACATGCAGCGAGCATGCGCATACTGCACATAAAAAACAGGATTATCTTTCGACTGTTCGGTCACTTTGGCGAAATCGAAGTCGAGCGGCTCGGAATTCTTGCGATAAAGCATCATAAACCGGACCGAATCACGGCCGACTTCTTCGACGACGTCCCGAAGCGTGACGAAGTCGCCCGAGCGTTTCGACATCTTCACCGGCTCGCCGTTGCGATAGAGCTTGACGAGCTGGCAGAGCAGTACGGTCAGCTTCGCCTTACCATCCGAAACGCCGCGTGCAACCGCTTCCAGGCGCTTGACGTAGCCGCCGTGGTCGGCGCCGAGCACATAGATCATCTCGTCGAAACCACGGTCGAACTTGTTCTTGAAGTAAGCGACGTCGGCGGCGAAATAGGTGTAGGAGCCGTCCGACTTGATCAGCGGCCGGTCGATATCGTCGCCCACCTCGGTCGAACGGAACAATGTCTGTTCGCGATCTTCCCAGTCCTCGGGAAGCTGGCCCTTCGGCGGCGGCAGCGTGCCCTTGTAGACATAGCCCTTGAAGGTCAGGTCGTTGATCGCCGTGCGGATCGCGGCTGCACCATTGGCATGCAGGGTGCGTTCGGAGAAGAAGACGTCGTGATGGACGTTCAGAGCCGCCAGATCCTCGCGGATCATCACCATCATCGCATCAATGGTGCGATCCTTGACGATCGGCATCCATTGGTCTTCCGGCATGTTGTGCAGCCGCACGCCGTAATCGGCGGCAAGCGACTGGCCGACGGGCACGAGATAGTCGCCGGGATAGAGACCCGAGGGGATTTCGCCGATCTTTTCGCCGAGCGCTTCGCGATAGCGCAGGAAGACGGAACGGGCGAGCACGTCAATCTGCGAGCCGGCATCGTTGATGTAATATTCCTTCTCGACGCCGTAACCGGCAAAAGCGAGCAGGTTGGCGAGCGCGTCGCCGACGACGGCGCCACGGCAATGGCCGACATGCATAGGGCCGGTCGGATTGGCCGAGACATATTCGACATTGACCTTCTTGCCCTCGCCGAGCGCCGAGCGGCCGTAATCGGTGCCGGAGCCGATCATCGAGGCGAGCAGCCGCTGCCAGTAGCCGACGGCGAGACGGATGTTGATGAAGCCCGGCCCCGCGACCGAGACATCGGCGACGTCGGCATCCTCCTTGAGCTTGGCGATGATGACGTCGGCCAGCGCGCGCGGATTGGTTCCGAGCGGTTTTGCCAGCACCATTGCGGCATTGGTCGCGACATCGCCATGGCTCGCGTCACGCGGCGGCTCGACGGTGATGCGGCCGAAATCGAGCTCGGATCGCTTTTCCCTGACCAGATCGATCTGTTCAAGGGCGGTTTTGATCCTGGCTTCGAAGTCGGTAAAAAGGTTCATCGCACTCTTCCATGCATAGGCTGTGCCAAAGGCTCAAATCGGCCCTCGGCGTGGGCGACCGCTGCCTATCGCAAATCCGGAGTGTGGTCAAACAACCGCCTGTGGGCGCTGATGGCATATGTGTCGGTCATGCCGGCGAGATAATCGCCGACATGGCGGGCCTTCGGCGCATCGGACAGGCCGGCGATATGATCGACCCAGTAATGGCTCTGCATCTCCTTGGGATTGACCATGTAGGCGGCAAAGAGATCGGCGACGATCTGGGCGGCACCGGCACGGATGCGCATGATATCGGGATTGCGGTAGATGCGTTTGAAGAGCATGGCCTTGATCTGCCTGTCGGTCTCGGCCATCCCCTCGGAAAAGGTGGCGATAACCCGGTCGGCAGCGCGGATGTCGGCCGCATTCTCAGGGCGGAGGAGCGACAGCCGCTGCTGCGCCACGCCAATCACGTCCTCGACCATGCGGGTAATCTGGCGGCGCATGATCTCATGGGTGAAGCGGCTCGGCTCCAGATGTGGATATCTCGCCCTCACCTCGGCCATCAGCCCGGCAAGAAACGGGATTTCCTCCAGCATGTCGAAAGTCAGGTAGCCGGAGCGCAGGCCATCGTCGATATCGTGGGTATTATAGGCGATGTCGTCGGCGATCGCCGCGACCTGGGCCTCAAGGCTGGCATAGGTTGCAAGCTCGAGATCGTGCAACTCGCAATAATCAAGGATCGGCTGCGGCACGGGACCGCGGGTGCCTACTCCATCAGCCGTCAGAAGGGGGCCATTGTGTTTGACGAGACCTTCGAGGCTTTCCCAGGTCAGGTTGATGCCGTCGAATTCGGCATAACGCCTCTCCAGTTTGGTCACGATGCGCAGCGATTGGGCGTTGTGATCGAAGCCGCCATAGGGCAGCAGCACCTCGTGCAGCGCGTCTTCGCCGGTATGACCGAACGGCGTATGGCCGAAATCGTGCACGAGCGCCACGCCTTCGGCCAGATCCTCGTCGAGCTTCAGGGCGCGGGCAAGCGCGCGGGCGATCTGGGCCACCTCGATCGTGTGCGTCAGCCGGGTGCGGTAATGATCGCCATCCTGGGCGATGAAGACCTGGGTCTTGTGCTTCAGCCGGCGGAAGGCGGTGGTGTGGACGATGCGGTCGCGGTCGCGCTGGAAATCGGAGCGCGTCGGGCTTCCGTCCTCCTGATAGAGCCGCCCGCGCGTCGTCCAGGGGTCGGCCGCATAGACCGCCCTCTCACTGCTGCCAAAACCCAAAGCACGCGTATCGATCGTCATTCTTCACCGTCATCCTGCATGTTGCCGCATCTGCCCATTGACGCCGCCTAACGCTCTTCATACCTATAGCCCGATGAAACGGCAAAGAGGCGCTTTCTTAACCGCTTCGGCGCATCATCGCCTTTTCGCAGATATCATGGTAAGTTTCTTTGATATCAGGCATTTGAACATTCAAGTGCCAAAACCCATTCTCTCCGGATCTTGACCCCGGCAGGAGGAAACATGACGGATACGAGTGTAACCCTTTCAGATGCCGCGGCAAAGCGTATCGCTGCGATCGTCGGCGCCGAAACCGGCAAGAGCGCCTTGCGCGTTTCCGTCGAAGGCGGCGGCTGTTCGGGCTTTTCCTACAAGTTCGATCTTGCCGACGGTGCCGGCGACGACGACATCATCGTTGAAAAGAACGATGCCAAGGTGCTGATCGACAGCCTTTCCCTCGTTTATATGGCAGGCTCGGAGATCGACTTCGTCGACAATCTGCTTGGCCAATCCTTCCAGATCAAGAACCCGAATGCGGTGGCAAGCTGCGGCTGCGGCACCAGTTTCTCGATCTGAACGTCTAAACGCACATACTCCCCATCAAACCGGCCGAAGAATTCCTTCCGGCCGGTTTATCGTCTTGTCCGGCGGCGAAAGACCGCGATAAAAGAAGCGCACTGAAGCGCGCCGGATCGACACTGATTCATGCGGTGCGCTTTAGCTCTTTGTTTTTATGCCTGTCGTCTCCCAGGCCCGCTGCACACTTCTGGGCGACATGCATTATACGGAACGGGACAGAGCCATGAAGATCGCGACCTGGAACATCAACGGCGTCAAGGCGCGCATCGACAATCTCACGCAATGGCTGAAGGATTCCGATCCGGATATCGTCTGCCTGCAGGAGATCAAGACGGTCGACGAAGGTTTCCCACGGCTGGAGATCGAGGCGCTCGGCTATCATGTCGAGACGCACGGCCAGAAGGGCTTCAATGGCGTCGCGATCCTCTCCAAGAGTTCACCTTTCGAAGTGAACCGCGGCCTGCCCGGCGATCCGCTGGACGAACAGGCGCGTTTCCTCGAAGCGGCGTTCACCCTGTCCGACTCGAGAATCCTGCGCGTCTGCTGCATCTACCTGCCCAACGGCAATCCTGTCGAAACGGAGAAATATCCCTACAAGCTCGCCTGGATGGAGCGCCTGCAGACGTTCGCCACCGAACGGCTGGCCTATGAGGAGATGCTGATCCTTGCCGGCGATTACAACGTCATCCCGGAACCGCACGACTGCTTCGATCCCAAGGTCTGGGAAAACGATGCACTGTTTCTGCCGCAGACACGGGCGGCGTTCCGCAGGCTCGAAAATCTCGGGCTGACGGATGCGGTGCGCGCGACGACGGATGCGACGCAGTTTTATTCCTTCTGGGATTATCAGGCCGGCGCCTGGCCGAAGAACAACGGCATCCGCATCGACCATCTGCTGCTGTCGCCGGAAGCTGCCGACCGGATGACGTCGGCTGCGATCGAAAAACATGTGCGAGCCTGGGAAAAGCCGTCCGACCACGTGCCTGTCATCGCCTATTTCAATTTCGCGGGCTGAGGCTTTCCGCCTACAGCTTCACGCCTCCGAATAGAGGTCGGCGCTTAGTCGTCGGTACCGCTCGCGATGGTGTGCGACAGCGATACCGCTGTGCGGCGGTCGGCCTCGTTGGCAACCGAGAAGGCCTGCTCCTGCAGCGCTTCCATCCAGCCGCAGTCCTTGGGCTTGCAGCGATCGAGTGCTGCCGTCATCAGCGCCAGACCGCGGGCCGTCTGGCCTTCGTCGAACAGAATATTGCCGAAGACCGCCATGGCGCCGGGATGGCCGCTCTTGCGGGCCTGGTTCAGCCATTTCTTCGCCTGCTGCGGGCTGGCATTGCCGCCCTCGCCGGCCAGCATCATCTGCGCCAGTTGGAACTGCGCCTCGGGGACGCCAAAGGTGGAGGCCACCTGAAAATAAAGCTGGCGCGCCTGGCTGAGGTCGATCCTGACCGGACTGCCTGATATGCCGTGCCTGTAGTAACTGGCGAGCGAGAGCAGCGCGTTGACGAAGAAGCCGGTATCTTCTGAGCCGGGTTCGACGCCCTGCTGGGCGATCTCGCTGTAGATCTTGAAGGCTTCGAAATCGTCCTGCGTGACACCGTCGCCATCGGCATACATATTGGCAAGCGCCCAGCGCGAGCCGGTGTGCCCCTTTTCGGCAGCGTATTTATAGGCTTCTACCGCCTCTTCCTTCTGGCCGTTCTTATAGGCCTTGAAGCCGAACTTGAAGAGATCGAACGGTCCGGATTCCTTGCTGACGCCACCTTTGATGTCGAATGCACGGCACGGACCGGACAGCGCCAGCGCTACGGCTATAGACATGCCCACCAGCATGAATTTGAACAGTTTGAACTCGGACGTCACCATTTCAACCGATTTCTTTCGCTCATCCCAGGCAGGCGGCAACGGCGCTCATGCCGTGCATCCCGCGGATGTATTTCTTCGAGGCGAGCGATCCCGCGGCGAGCTCCATGGCTCCTTTACCCGCGTCGCATCCAGCCCATTGGCCTTTTCTCAAAGGCGATATTCTCAGCCCATCCTTCAGAACCACCCGGCTCCCGGCATGGCTCGACTGCAATCTCCGTGGCACTCTTTCGGCAGGTGCGGCATCCGCCTTCCCGCCTCTATCGCATTCGTAAACAGTAAATGTGACGAAACCGGTATCGACCTTTCCGGCAAAGCCGGGCTGCTCAGGTGAGTGGGTCGAAAATAACGACAATGAATTAATCGACGACCGCATCGCGAGGCCGGATCGGCGGCCGGAACAGCCTTGTTCGGAAAGCGAAACGACCGCAATCAAACGATTGTCGCCAATCGCGCCGTACGACCTGATGTTACCGGAAAAAAATCGACCCATACTACTATTTACACGCACCGTATGCCTGCCATCACCTCGCCCGCAAATAGCGCTGCGCCCTCTTTGTGGCGGGAAATGGACAAATTCGCCCCACCACCACCATACGCCAAACGTCGTAAAAATGTGTTGCTGAATCGTCACAAATTGGAACGTCGATTTGTCTTGCGACGCCCAAAGAAAAACCCGGCAAACTGCCGGGCTCTAAGACTTCTACTTGGGCTGCAAGATCAGAACTTGACCTTTACGCTGGTAGAAAGAGCCGCCACCAGATCGTCGCCGAAGGAATAGGAGACGTCGTTGCCGTAGGTCCGGCCATTATAGACGTAGGTGCCGGATTCCCCGCCGGTCATGATGCCGAGCGCGCCGGCCAGACGCCACTCGACATTCTCCACTGGCGTATAGGAGACACCGGCGCCGAGCGTCCATGTGTCGGTCTGGGCGCCGTAGCCCTGGCTCGTGCCGCGATCCCAGGTCAGGCTGAGGGCGCCGGCCCATTGCTCGTTGAACTTGTGGCCAACGCCGCCGCTGATCGTCCAACCGTCGCGGTAGAAGAGATCGAGCGACGTGAGTTGGCTGCCGGCGCCGCAGGCGACGACGCCCTTGTTGGCCTTCGGGCAGAAAGCGATCGACTGCAGCACGCTCCAGTTCGTCCACTTGACGGAACCGAAGGCAAGCCAATCGGGCGCAATGCCGCTCTGCAGTTTCAATTCGACAGAATCGGGCGCTTCGGCTGAACCGTAGACCGGCGTAACGACGCCGAGGTAGGGATTGGCGGGATTCGCCGGCACCTCGGTCAGGTCGACCGTGCCGGTAAGATTGTCATATTTCACCTTGCTGTTGTAGACTAGGCTGGCGCGGAAGGCATATTCCTCGATTTCGTAGGCGATGCCCGCCCGCCATCCCATGGCCTGGTCGGCAAGGTCCAGACGACCGGTGCCGTCATAGACCAGCGCGGCCGCCCCTGGGATCGGCGCGACGAGGCGTGTCTTGAAACCTTCGACCGTCTGATAGAAGCCGCCGCCGATCAGGCGGAGCTGGCCAGGCCCCATATCGAAACGATAGGAGCAGGTGGCGCCGTAGTTGCGGGTGCTGATCTTGGTTTCGATGTTGTCGTTGACGCCCAACCAGTCAGCGCCGGGATTGGTATGTGCGCCGAAGGGTGTCGAAAAATCGCCCATACAGTCGATGGCATCGCCGAAACCGACTTTCACCCCGAGATAGGGGACCCAGTAATCCTCGGTATCATCCGCCGTGGTCGAACCGCCGCCAATGCCGTTCGTGCCGAGGCCATCGGTGGCATCGGTGTCCCTGACATTTTTCAGCTTGCGCTGCGGCATGACATAGGTCGCGCCGGACTGGACCGCGAACCTTGAATTGTCGAAGAGAAGGTCGATATTGTAGCCGCCACGCTCCAGGCCGCCGGCGAAGGACGGCGATGCAAGCGACGAAAAAAGAACGAGCGACGTTACGCCCTTGGAAAACCTACGCGATGCCATTGTGTCTCCCCCACTCCAGCAATTGATGTCACGCCACTCTAGTAAGTGTTTGCTCGACATGGCAACGCGCGCCACGGCAGCGCTCCCAGGCATTGCAGCGGCAAACTTACGTAAAGAAATTGACGGACACGTCAAAAAATCTGGTTAATAAAATTATATTCCAGAGTTATCGGGTTTCGGATGGGCTTTTGGGTTTTCATTCCAAACATTGCGGAAGCTGTATCAATCCGACCACAGTCGCAGTTTTCGCCAACTGGCTGCCCGTCCAGCCACAATCCACAGGTTCAGCGCCTGAAACCGCCGCTTTCAGGTCCGAATCATGCCCGCCCAAAACGACAAAAAGACGCGCCCGCAGCGGGCGCGTCTTTGAAACAACTTACCAAAATGGGCCAATGAAACTTACCCGGCTTCGCTCACCCTGGAAAGAGCGATCCTCAGGCTTGCGATCTGACCCTTGAGTTCATCGAGACGATCGCGCTCGGCCTCCACCACTTCGGGATTGGCATTGGCGACGAACTTCTCGTTGGAGAGCTTGCCGTCGATGCGGGAGATCTCGCCCTCCATCTTGGCAATCGCTTTTTCCAGACGAGCCTTTTCGGCGGAAAGGTCGATCAGCTTGCCGAGCGGCAGGCAGATGGTGGCCTCGGCGATGACGATCTGAGCGGCACCCTTCGGCGCATCGTCAGCCAGCGATATCGCCTCAACGCGCGCAAGCCGCTTGATGGCGGCGTCGTGGCGGAACAGCCGTTCACGCGTCAGGTTGTTGGCCTTGACGACGACGAGCGGGGCCGTCGCCGATGGCGGCACGTTCATCTCAGCACGCACCGAGCGGATGCCGGAAACCAGGTCGATCAGCCAGTTGATCTCGTCAGCGGCCCCGTCATCGGCATAGGACGGCGCTGGCCATTCGGCGTGGCAGACCAATCTGTCGCGCTCTTTGCCTTCACCTGCCGTATGGGCCCAAAGCTCTTCGGTCATGAACGGCATGAAGGGATGCAGCAGCTTGTAGATCTCTTCGAGAATATAGGCGCTGCAGGCCTGGGCTTCGGCCTTGGCGCCCTCGTCCTCACCATTGAAGACCGGCTTCAACAGTTCGAGATACCAGTCGCAGACCTCGTTCCAGACGAAGCGGTAGAGCGCGCCGGCAGCATCGTTGAAGCGGAAGGCTTCGAGTGCTTCCGTTACGTCACGTTCCGTACGGGCAAGTTCCGTCAGGATCCAGCGATTGATGGTGAGCTCGGCGGCCTCCGGCACGAAATGCGGGTCGCTTTTCGCGCCGTTCATCTCGGCGAAGCGTGTGGCGTTCCAGAGCTTGGTGCCGAAATTACGGTAGCCGGCGATGCGGGCCGGATCAAGCTTCACGTCGCGGCCCTGCGCCGCCATGATCGCCAGGGTGAACCGCAGCGCGTCGGCGCCGTATTCGTCGATCAGTTCCAAGGGATCGATGACGTTGCCCTTCGACTTCGACATCTTCTGCCCATTCTTGTCGCGCACCAGCGCGTGGACATAGACGGTCTGGAAGGGCTCGACGGGTTCGCCGTCCTCATCCTTCATAAGGTGCAGGCCCATCATCATCATGCGGGCAACCCAGAAGAAGATGATATCGAAGCCGGTGACGAGAACGTTGGTCGGGTAATAACGCGCCAGTTCGGGCGTCTCGTCCGGCCAGCCGAGCGTCGAGAAAGGCCAGAGTGCTGAGGAGAACCACGTGTCGAGCACGTCCTCGTCACGCGTCAGTATCTCGCCCGGCTTGAAGTTTTCAAGCAGGTCCTCGACATAGGCCTTCATCGGCCCCTCATGCGAAAGGTAATGCTGGATCGCCGCCTGCAGCGCCTCTTCCTCGGTCTTTTCGACGAAGACCTGGCCGTCCGGGCCGTACCAGGCGGGGATCTGGTGACCCCACCAGAGCTGACGGGAGATACACCAGGGCTCGATGTTTTCCATCCATTCGTAATAGGTCTTGTCCCAGCTCTTCGGCACCATCCTGGTGCGACCTTCGCGGACCGAGGCGATCGCCGGTTCGGCGAGCGTCTTCGCATCCACATACCACTGTTCGGTCAGCCGCGGTTCGATCGGCACGCCGCCGCGGTCGCCGTGCGGGACCATGTGCTTGTGCGGCTCGATCTTGTCGACGAGGCCCGCCTCTTCGAAAATCTCGACGATGACCTTGCGCGCATAGAAGCGGTCCTGGCCTTCCAGGCGGTCCCAGGCGCCGTGCAGCGCCGCCGGATTGTCGAGACCTTCAAGAAAGTCCTCATTGTCCTTGATGGTGATCGTGCCGTCGCCGTTCATAATATTGATGACGCGAAGACCTGCGCGCTTGCCGACGTCGAAGTCGTTGAAATCGTGCGCGGGCGTTATCTTCACCGCGCCGGTGCCGGCAGCCGGATCGGCATAATCGTCAGCAACGATCGGAATTCTGCGGCCGACGATCGGCAGAATGACATGCTTGCCGACAATGCCCTGATAGCGTTCGTCCTTCGGATTGACGGCAACACCGGTATCGCCCAGCATGGTCTCCGGTCGTGTCGTTGCGACGACCACATAATCGCGCGTCTCGAATTCGGTCGGCTTGCCTTCCTCATCGAATGCAATCGGGTATTGGTAGGTTACGCCCTTTTCCAGCGGATAGCGCAGGTGCCAGAGATTGCCCTTGACCTCGTGCTGCTCGACTTCGATATCGGAAATCGCCGTCAGCAGCTTCGGATCCCAATTGACCAGACGCTTGTCCTTGTAGATCAGCCCTTCCTTGTAGAGCGTGACGAAAACCTCGAGCACGGCCTTCGAGAGGCCTTCGTCCATGGTGAAACGTTCGCGCGACCAGTCGCATGACGCACCAAGACGCTTCAGCTGGTTGAAGATCAGGCCGCCCGATTCCGCCTTCCACTCCCAAATCTTGTCGATGAAGGCTTCGCGGCCCATGTCGCGGCGGCCCGGCAGCTGCTGTTCCATCAGCTTGCGCTCGACGACCATCTGCGTGGCGATGCCGGCGTGGTCCATGCCCGGCTGCCAGAGCACGTCCTTGCCGCGCATGCGCTCGAAGCGCACCAGGATGTCCTGCAGCGTGTTGTTCAGCGCGTGGCCCATGTGCAGCGAACCGGTGACATTCGGCGGCGGGATCACGATGGTGAAGGTCTCGGCCCCGGCTTTGGCATTTGCGCCGGCGCGGAAAGCGTCCGCCTCATCCCATATCGCGGCGATTTTCGGTTCGACGGCAGCGGAATCATAGGTCTTGTCGAGCATTTTCTGACCAATTTCGAGGTTCGAGGATGGCCGTTTGTAAATAGGATGGTCACGGCCAAGTCAATAAAAAAGCCGCCCCGGAGACCGGAGCGGCTTTTCAGGAAAAAGCAATCCGATCAGCGGCGCGGGCCGCGCGCCACGCGCTCGATTTCCTCGCGCACCAACCGCTCGACCAGTGTCGGCAGATTATCATCGAGCCATTCGCGCAGCATCGGGCGAAGCATGTCCTCCGCAATCTCGTCCAACGAGCGGCGCTCGGCACCGTCGATTGCCGCGGCGAGCTCCTCGAAGGAGCGGCTGATCTGCAGGCCGGCGCCCTCCGAAAGCAGCGTCGGCTGGACCTCGTCCATAACGCTCGGCAGGAAACGCTCGGTCGACGACTGAGTGGGTTCCATAGCCGGCAGCGCTGTTTCGACGGCAGGCGCAGGCTCGGCGACGGCAACCCTTTGCGTTTCCGTGAACGTCGGCTCGGCCGGCTGCTGGATCGCAACATGCTGGATGGACGCTGCGGCATCCGGGAAAACAGCCTGTGCCGGCTGCGGCTGGGGTTGCAGTGCCGCGGCGCGCGGCGGTTCCGGCGTCACGGCCGGCTGCGGTTCGGGCTGACGGAAGCCGCTCGGAATTTCGCGCAAGGCCTGACCGGCCTGCACGGCGCTGCGCTCGGAGGCGGCGCGCACGCGGGCGGCGACATCGGCAAGCGACAGAGCGCGGGCCGGAACTTCTGCTTCGGGAGCTGTGCCGGCCGAATTGGCGGCGACGAAACGCGGATCGGAGGAGCGCATGACCGGTTCGGGGAATTCCACACCGGCATAGGTGTCGTCGACCGTCAGATGAATTTCGGAGCCATTGTCATCCTCGTCGGCGCCGTAGACCGGCGGCAGGGATGCGGAAATCGCCTTGCCGGCGCCGGGCTCATTGCTTTCGATGATCTGGCGGATGGAGGCCAGAATTTCTTCCATGGACGGTTCACGCGCTACACTTGGCTGAGCCATTTCTATCCCCGTTATCCCAAAACAACGACCGGATGGTGTGGAGCATTCATCCGAATCACCACGACCTTAGAATACCCCAGGCGTGAAAAAAATCATCGCGAATCAAATGAATGCGGCCATGCACAGTTTTGTTACCTGATGTTAGCCACGCGCAAAGCGCGTCGCGATTTTGCGGCGGAAACATCCCATGAAACCGAAGTTGAAGCGCATAACATCCGTTCGATCCGCCGTCGATCCGCCGTGGCGACGTCAGGGTAGATGATGTTTGTGAAGGCTTTCCAGCGGCGTTGAAAAAAACGGGCGCCGATGGCGCCCGTTGCCGAATGTCATCGACACGAACGATGTCAGAAAACGAATTCGCGCGCCTTGGCGAAACCTGGCAGCGGCTTGACCGAAGCATTGAAGAAGACATTTTCGGAAATGGCGCCGCGCTCGGCGACGAAGACCTTGGCGCGGGCGGCATTGCCGTAACCTTCGACGGTGATCAGACGGCCACCATCGCGCAATTGACCGAGAAGAGCCGCCGGAACCTCTTCGACTGCGCCGTTGATGAAGATCAGATCATAGGGAGCGCCGGCAGCGTAGCCCTGTTCGAGCGGGCCGGTCACCACCTCGACCTTGGCGTAGCTGTCAAGCTGCGCCTTCGCTTCAGTGGCCAACGTCTCGTCGCATTCGAGCGCGATGACGGAGCCGGCAATGATCGACAAGAGCGCCGAGGTGTAACCCGTGCCGCAGCCAACCTCGAGCACGAAGTCGTCCTTGGTGATCGCGGCCAGCTGCAGCAGCTTGGCAAGCGGCGACGCTTCCATCAGGAAGCGGGCCGGCTTTCCCGGTGCGGCTGCGAAGATCTCGACGTCGTTGTCGATATAAGCCAGCAGCTTCGCCTTCTCCGGCACGAAAGCCTCACGCGGCACCGTGAGAAACGCCGTCAGCACGGAATGCGAGGTAACGTCCGTCGTGCGAACCTGGGTATCGACCATCTTTACGCGCGCTGCTTCGAAATCCATCATGTCCTCTCGCTCTTGAAAAGCGGTTCCTGTCCCTCGTCTCTTAATCCCCGCCACGGATGCTTTCAAGGCTTGGCAGGCGCCGGTGAAAAGAATCCGGCAGGCGCCTCTTCCGCGCCACAGGGGCAGCACGGACGCTGCAACTCCAGCGTGGAATCGTTTAGCCCTTCATGTTATGATCTGCAGCGGAGGAAATAGGAGGAGCAGGCGATGTCTGCGATTTTCGAGTATTTCACGCTGTTCGATTTCTTCATCGTCGCAGCACTCGTCGGCATATTCTGCTGCGGGCTGCTGGACGGCGAAACGACTTGGAAGCGTTAAAGCGTCTAAACGCGCTTAGAGATACCCTGCTTGGCGCTGGCGGCAATGATGCCCGGCGCAGGTCTGGGATGCGTTCGTTTCCTTTGAAATCCAGCCCCGACAGCCGCACGCGCATTAACGTTACGTCAACCATTTTGTTGCAACGCCCTCGCCTTCCGCTATGGGTGTGCGCAAGCAAATCTTCCTGATCCAATCGCGCGGTATAGAAGTGCTGCACTACAATGCCGATGCCCGCCTGCTGCTGATCAAATATAGCAGCGGCGACATTCGCAGCTTCACCCGCATTTCGCCGCAAGGCATGCGGCGGCTGCTCGGCGCCGGTCCCGACATCGATGAGCGGGCCGAATTGAGCGATCTGCAAATCAGGCGCAAATCCGCAAAGGCGGCCTGAAGGCACTTTACCGCCTGACGGGAATCAATCCGCCACAGTTCGATTTTTCGCCCGGCCAGCAGGTCTGGTGGCATCGCAAATGCCGTACCACTGAGCCATCAGCGTTTCACACAGATTATGTCATGTGGAAGATGTTTGGAGGCCTCGCCCGGAATTGAACCGGGGTACAAGGATTTGCAGTCCTCTGCGTCACCACTCCGCCACGAGGCCTCACGCGCTCGTTATCTGAGCCGTGGCGAGCGTTTAGAATGATCGTAAGGAAATCGCAAGGGGGCATTTCGGAAAAACGCTATTCCGCGGTTGTCGAAACGACCATTTTTCCATCCCGAAACGGAGCGGGCGCGGGCTGGAATTTCCGCGGCCGTGACGATGCCCCATTTCCTGCCAATGATGGCATTTGAAACAAATTCTTGACTTGACTTCGATCACCGTCCGGGACTCAATTACCCACGGGAGGGTATAGGAGCTTGCGATGGATTGGGCTGCCCTCAAATCGAAGCGCGTGCGTGCAGCATACGACGCCGAAACCCGGGATCTGCATGTAAAATTCCCTGGTTCTCCGCCGGTGAAACATGCGGATATTCCGCCGCACGTCCACCAGAACCTGCTGGAAACGGACGATCCATACTTCTATTACCAGTACTATATAGCGCCGTCTCGCGTATCACCGGGCCCTCGACAACCGGCCTCCGTGGCGTCCTACGCAGTGAAGCTCGTCCTTCTCCTTGCCGCCTGCAGCCTGCTGATGACGACCGGCCTCGATCCGGACCATGGCGGAACTTTCGAGGAAAGCGAACTCAGATCCAACTAGACGCGAATTTGCAGCCCAATCTCAGGGCCTGCGACAAGGCGGCTGGTTCCCGCGTCGAAATTATCGCTCCTGTTCTGAGAACGGTAGCGCCGATTGTCCCGCTCGCGGTCGTTCCTCCCATCGCGCTCATTCCGGCCGTTGAAATTGCGATAGTTGCGAGGCCCGTTGTAGCTGCCGCCTTGACCGTGGTCGACCACGCAGCCTTCAGGACGGCGACAGATGCCGCGAGCGTCGAAACCGCCGCTGTCTACTTGGGCCTCGGCAGAGATGCCTGACAGAAGCGCCGCTGCCGACAGGACGACAACAAAAGATACTTTCATTTCCTCACCTGGGCCATTGTGACGCAATTTTGCGTTTTACATTCCATAAACCACGAATGCGAAAAGCGATCCACGGGTTCCACACCGTCCCTGCCCATCAGCCAGCCGGGTTTCTCCGCCTGTGCCACCAGACCGCCAGCCGCCGCCGAAGCCGGCGCGCGAACGGCAGATCGTGCGAGAGCACGAGGAAGCCGAGCGGCAGCATCCAGAAGCCGAGGATGGGCAGGAAACCCAACACGCCGCAGAAAATGAGAGCCATGCCGAGTGCCATCCGCGCGATGCGCGAACGCGGCATGCCGATGCTGAAAGAGCCGAGCACAAGCCTGCCGCTTGCATGATCGATGCCGAAGCGCACCGCCCGTGCCTTGCGCTTCTCGCCGCCTCTCGTCTCCTGACGATCATTCACATTTGTCATTCCCCAGAGATGGGCGCAGGCATCCCAAATACAAGTTCATTTCATTTTTTTGAAAAAACCGCTTGGCAAATCGGGAAAGCGTTTGTATTAGCCCACTCACACCGCGCCAAGCAGTGATCCCTGGTAGCTCAGCGGTAGAGCATTCGACTGTTAATCGACAGGTCGCCGGTTCGAATCCGGCCCGGGGAGCCATTTTAAGAAATAAGTGCCTGTTTTTGTTGAGAAATCCGAAAGCAGGTACTTACTTCCCCACTTTCCCTCCCCACTTTTGGCGGCCTGTGAATAACTTATTCTCTGGCCGCTAGCGCTACTCTAGTCCCCGGTGGCGAATGGGTTGAGACCGTCTATTCGTATTTCAAAGCAGCCGCCGAAAAGCCACCCGGTGGGATCCGGTGATTACATGCCGCCTCTTCTCTCAGCTAAGCGCCGCAATTTGATGGGTAAATTGGAAGACTGCAAAATCCAGGACGCGCTTTACCGACGTCAATCAGTATACCTTTGTCCCGAGTGCGATCGCTATGTCCGGCCGTACAGTAGCGACAGCGGATCGCCCAGGTTTAAGCATATGACCACATCGCCGCGGTGTAGCTTTTCTGGTGGCTCTCGTCGGAAGCGCTCGGCCGGAAATATGAAAAACCGCCGGCTGGTGAGGCCGACGGCGCACTTGTGGTGGCGTGGTAATTAGTGGCGGTCAGCCGCATCATGCGGCGACAACGGCAGACCGCGTATCGGCCAAGGGCGGACCGATCTATAAATCCTTGCAGCCGCCAATGAGCTCCCAGAACTCGCCGCGGCGATAAGTCTTGAACATCAGCCAATCCATTCCGGAGCCGCGCATTCCGTTGCACTCGCGGCAAGCAGCCGCCATGTTGTCGCGTCGCGTCCAGCCCCTGTGGCGATTTGTCATTAGATGCTCGAGCGTTGCGGCGTCTGGTCGGTTCTGATCCTTGCCGCGAGGCAGGATGACCATGAGGCGGTCGCAGTAACAACAGCGCCCGCCCTGCTTGTTGAATAGCTCAAGAACGAAAGCTCGCTTCACTCCGGTCTTCATATGGATTCCCGCAGGCGGTGAGACAGCTTCCTTCGACCGTGCGGAACGGGCGGCCAGCCATGTCACCAGTTATAAGTTGGATGTAGCATATCTCTCTGCCGAACATCGACCGGGGGGCAATTCACAGGAAGAGCGAAACAACAGACCCCCAATTGGAGGATGAATGGCCGCGCCGATGCAATCAAACGGGTAGTGATAGCCCCGCTACGTAGCCGAAAAGCGGTCTAAGCCGGGTCAATTGGCCGTTGAGGGAAACCTACTAAGGGTCTATAAAGCTTTTCGATAGGTCGTTGCAGAACGCCGGTTTCGTACAGTCATCGGAAGGCTCTGAAATTAGAGGCTCCCGAAACGCCGCGCGCAGCAGATGACGGTCAATCTTTTTCCGAAATGGATGTAAGACCGCACCCCCCCTCCTCGTAGCTTACTTTGTCCTGATGAACCGCTGAGTTATCCGTCAACGCTTTGAAGGTATGCGAGTGAGGACCAGAGATGATCGTATCATGAAAACAGATCAGCTTTGCCAACGAGGAGTACATCGATGAGAAGGGCAAGACACGATTCCCCCGCCAAGGGGAGTCGTAGGGAGTTCAGTAAGGCTTCGCCGAGGCGGACGCTGTTGCGGGTAGATGTGGGCGTTATGAAAGCAGTAGATAGAGTTGCGCGTGGGGCGCGTTGGCGCCTCAACGCGCTTTTGGAACGCGCCCGTCGGACTGCCTACCCGAGGACCGTTCGACAGGCTTGGTCAAGGGTGCGCGCCGAATACCTTTCTTACACGACTGATCGTCAACTTCATCAATTGCTTGAGGTAGTGCGTCGTACCGCCCCGAGCGGAGCGTTGATCATTGAGGCAGGTTGCGCGCGCGGCGGTTCAGCAATTCTCATGTGTTCCGCCAAGTCGCCTCAGCGCGCTATGCGCGTGTACGACCTGTTCGAGATGCTCCCTCCGCCTTCGGAGCACGATGGCGACGACATGAAAGCTCGGTACGCTGAAATCAAAGGCGGCGAAGCCGTCGGCCTTGGAGGCGAGCAATACTATCTCTATGATGATGACCTGATGGCGACGGTGACGAACAACTTCGCTAGGTTTGGTTATCCCGTCGAGTCCAACAACGTCCAACTGATAAAGGGTAAGGTGCAAGACACGCTTACAGTCGCCGAGCCGGTCGCTTTGGCCAATATCGATGTTGATTGGTACGAGCCTGTCAGCGCCTGTCTAGAGCGGGTTATGCCTCATCTCATCGTCGGCGGCGCTGTCGCACTTCGCGCCTATTCGGACTGGTCTGGGTGCCGAAAGGCGGCAGACGATTACTTCTCTCGCGCAGGACGGGAGGGACTGGACTTTGACCTCTCGGCTGGACACATGCTTGTGACCCGAACGCACTGAACCTTCTCCGTCCAAGAAGACATTTTTGGTGTCCAAGAGGGCGTGCGCCGGTTTGTCATCTGGTAGTGCCGCAAGACGGGCAACTAGGTCGCCTATACCTAGCCCTAAATCAGCATCCCCTAATCCTTGCGAAAATTCACGAGGCGCATAAATTCAATCTATCAGATGGCTTTTGCTGGTGACCACGGATGTACTGGCACCGTGCTGACGCAATCAAAGAAGGGTCGGCGCGAGCATTCGCCCGACCCTTTCTTTTTATCTAGGACCATCCCTGCCCGGGTCGCCATCCGCGCGCACATCGCCGTCAAGCCGTCAGCCTAGTCATGCGCTTTTACGATCGGTAGACAACCGCTGGCCAACCAACCGGCGCCGGTGTAAAGCAAAACGTCATGGCGCTAGATCCCGAAAAAGCATTTTTAGATTACAGTGCGGCGGACTGCAGCGTGCAGTTCTGGACCGCCAACGCACCGGCGGTGCAATTCACCTCTTTGGAAGCCGCCGTCAGGTTCGCAAAAGACCATGGCGGCAGGTGGGAAGAGATTGAGATAACAGTCCATCTGCCGCGCGAGGACATCGCGTTCGCCACCGGAAAAGTGCATCAGCTCATTGACGCTCTGCCGGGTGACCTCCGGAAGAAACGGTAATGAAGTGGGTTGGCAGCCAATAGAACCGGCCGGCGCGCGCCTAGGAACGACACTCCTCCCGGCGCGGTCGGTTGGAGATATGGGCAAGGTGAGCCAGAGCTACCGTCGATTGCGATCGTAACACCTACTGTCGCCACAGCACCTAGGTAGGGTCACGGCCATGGCTCTCAGTATGGCGATAGGAATCGGAATAGGCGCCGCAGTCGGCCCGATGCTGTTCGATGAGACCGCGATCGGCATCACGTTCGGTGTCGCGATCGGCGCTGCCGTCGGGGTTGTCATCAAACGGATGACCGCTTATGGAGCGCCCGCCCGACGCTCCTCCACGATCCCGCTTCTTGTACGGGCAAAGAGACGGCCACCTTTAATAGCTGCACGAACGGCCGTCGCCGGGTCGGAATCCATCGGCGCAGGCCGGGTTCATTGAATCTCCCGGCTGATATCCCGATGCCGAGCCATACGAATTCGGCGGCGTCGAGCATGCCGAGGTCACGGCGGCAAGACTGATTGCTCCGGCTGTTACAAATGCCCGAAATTTGTTCATCGATTCCTCTCCAGTTTAGACCGTGACCGTGTGACGAGAGCTTCTGCTCTCTCCCCCAAGATCACCTTGTCTCTCAAGATATGGCGTTCTCTTCGCCGGACGTCAGCTCCGAGCGCGCAAGATTCTTATCGATCTCGATCAGCTCCGCATGAAGATCGTCGATGACCAAGCCGGCCGGGAACAAAGACCTTGGTTCAAAGTTGAGTGGCATCAACCACGTAACGTCAGTTTCTGACAGGAGGTCTTTCATGGGTCGCGGTATTCTTCTTTGGCTGCTTGGTGTTCCACTGCCGATCATCATCCTTCTCGCCCTGTTTATGCGATAGGAACAGATCATGTCGGTTTCAATGACAGGTTCCGGAGAGATTGCTACTCCGGTCGAATCTTCCAAATCCGCCATGTCATGGGGGCCTATCTTCGGAGGGGCTGCTGCTGCCATCGGAGTGACCCTCATTCTTTTGCTGCTGGGATCCGGGGTTGGCTTGACGATGGTATCGCCCTGGTCGGGGCAAAGTAGTTCACTCGGCACGGTCGGGGTGACGGCGGCGATCTGGCTCGTTGTCGTCCAATGGCTCTCCTCCGGGCTCGGAGGCTATATCACCGGCCGGCTGCGCACCAAGTGGGCGGCTGTCCACACTGATGAGGTGTTCTTCCGCGACACCGCGCATGGCTTCATCAGCTGGGCGCTGGCGACAATCTTCGTCGCCGGATTTCTCGCCTCGTCGCTGACCTCGCTTGCCGGTGCTGGCGCACAAGCCGTCGGTTCGGCGGCCAGCGCCGCAGGTACGGCAGCAGCGTCATCGGCGGCATCGACCGCGGATCTGCCTACCGCCTATTTTACCGACGCTTTGCTGCGTCCTGAACAGGCCCGTACAGGAGCAACATCCGATGCTGCTGCTGCAACGGCCGAGGTCTCCCGCATCCTCCTCAACGGTGCCGCCGCCGGCCAGATCCCGGATGATGACAAGGCCTATCTTGCCACCATCGTCTCTGCTCGCACCGGTCTTTCCGAAGCCGATGCACGCACCCGCGTCGACACTGTGCTGAAGCGCATCGACGACGCCAAGGTCGCCGCCCAGAAAGCCGCCGATGAAGCACGCAAGGCTGCCTCGACGACGGCCTTGCTTGGCTCGTTGTCACTTCTGATCGGGGCTTTCATCGCTGCTGCGGCCGCAGCTTTTGGCGGATCGCAACGCGACGAAGAGGAAGATCTCATCGTTACCTCCCGGGTCTAAGATCGACGGAAATCGGGGCGCAGGGTCGAAAGGCCACGCGCCCCATTTATGTTGGCCACGGGTCTCCAGTGGTCGACTATCGGCCTCCCCCAGGCGGCCTCTTGTCCAAGTTGCGATTTATTTCACAGCGAGCGGAACATGTGGCCGTTGGGGAGCTTCGGTTAGGTAAAACCCTTTCCGGAGAATATAGATGGCCAAGAACACATCCAAAACCTCGCCCTCCGACAATGCAACGGTCCACGATCAGAAGCTGCACCGCGGTGCAGGTGGTGAGCTTCATCAGTTCGCCGAAGACGGGATGCCGGTGCTGACTACAGCGCAAGGCGGCCCCGTTTCCGACGATCAGAATACGCTTCGCATCGGCGCGCGCGGCCCTGCCCTCATCGATGACTTCCATTTCCGCGAGAAAATCTTTCATTTCGATCACGAGCGCATCCCGGAGCGGGTCGTGCATGCGCGCGGTTACGGCGCCCATGGTTACTTCGAAACATACGAATCGCTGGCCGCCTATACCCGAGCCGATCTTTTCCAGCGGCCCGGCGAAAAGACGCCAGCCTTCGTCCGGTTTTCGACCGTTGCCGGCAGCAAGGGTTCCTTCGATCTGGCGCGCGACGTGCGCGGTTTTGCAGTGAAGATCTATACGCAGCAGGGGAATTGGGATCTCGTCGGCAATAATATCCCAGTCTTCTTCATTCAGGATGCGATCAAGTTTCCCGACGTCATCCATTCGGTAAAGCCGGAGCCCGACAGGCAATTTCCGCAGGCGCAGTCGGCGCATGACAATTTCTGGGATTTCATCACCCTTACGCCCGAAAGCATGCACATGGTCATGTGGGTGATGTCGGACCGCGCCATTCCGCGATCGTTCCGTTTCATGGAGGGTTTTGGCGTTCATACCTTCCGCTTCGTCAACGCAGCGGATGAATCGACCTTCGTCAAATTCCATTGGAAACCGAAGCTCGGCCTGCAGTCTGTCGCCTGGAACGAGGCAGTCAAGATCAATGGTGCGGATCCGGATTTCCATCGCCGCGACCTCTGGCAGTCGATCCAGTCGGGAAACTTTCCGGAATGGGAGCTTTGTGTACAGCTTTTCGATCAGAACTTCGCCGACACGTTCGACTTCGACATCCTCGATCCGACGAAGATCATTCCCGAGGAGATTCTTCCGGTCAAACCGATCGGCCGTCTTGTCCTCGACCGAATGCCCGACAACTTTTTCGCTGAGACCGAGCAGGTCGCCTTCATGACGCAGAACGTTCCCCCTGGCATCGACTTCAGCAACGATCCGCTGTTGCAGGGACGCAACTTCTCTTATCTCGACACGCAGCTGAAACGTCTGGGCGGCCCGAATTTCACCCATCTGCCGATCAACGCGCCGAAGTGTCCCTTCCACAATTTCCAGCAGGATGGCCATATGGCGATGCGCAATCCTGTCGGGCGGGTTAATTATCAGCCGAATTCCTGGAATCAGGGGCCCCGGGAATCGCCGGTTCAGGGCTATCGCCACTTCCCCGCCGAAGAACAGGGCACCAAGGTTCGGCTGCGGCCGGAAAGTTTTGCCGATCACTACAGCCAGGCCCGACAATTCTACATCAGCCAGACTCCGCCGGAGCAACGTCATATCGCTGCAGCGTTGATCTTCGAACTGAGCAAGGTCGAAACGCCGGTCATTCGTGAGCGTATGGTCTCGCATCTCTTGAACATCGACGAGACGCTGGCCAGCAAGGTCGGCCACGCCCTCGGCTTCAAATCGATGCCGAAGCCTGCCGATGCCGCTATGCCGACGCGGCAGGATCTCGAGCCGTCGCCGGCGCTCAGCATCATAGAGCGTGGTCCGAAGCGGTTCGAAGGACGCAAGCTCGGCATTCTTGTCAGCGATGGCACCGATGCCGCTATCTTCAAGGCGTTGCTTGCCGAAATCACCGAGCAGAAGGCAACATTCGAAGTGATCGCGCCAAAGATCGGCGGCGTGACGCTCTCGGACGGCAATTGGATCGAGGCGCATCAGATGATCGACGGCGGACCTTCGGTGCTTTACGACGCCGTCGCCCTCCTCCCCTCGACCGAGGGAACCGGCGATCTGCTGAAGGAGGCCACGGCCCGCGATTTCGTGGCGGATGCCTTCGTGCACTGCAAGTTCATCGGCTATGTGGAAACAGCGCTACCGCTCATGCAGAAGGCCGGAATTGCCGATTCACTGGATGAGGGCGTTATGGCGCTCGGAGCGGCGAAGGACGTCAGCGCCTTTATCAAGGCGCTTGGCAAACTGCGGGTCTGGGGTCGGGAGCCATCGGTCAAATTGAATTGACCGTCTCGTCGTCATAACGGCACGAGAATGGCTAGTCGTCGGAATAAAACCCGCGGAAACGCGGGTTTTATGTCGTTTGCGGCGCGCAATTTGTTGAGCTGAGGTGGTGGAAGCTTCTCCATCTCCAGTTTTACGCGCGGTGGAGAGCCGTATGCGCTGGCGCTTTCGACAGATCTCGGACTTCGCCATCCTATCGCGTCGGCATCTTTCTTCTCAGCCGCAATCCAGTGGTTTCCTGCCTTGCTCGATCGGATCAATTCGTCGACGCCGCTCCGTTTGCACCATCGAAAAACATTGTGCACTGCAGCAACCTTTTCGTAGACTGACGCGTTTAGTTCAGCATCACCGCCATCCCGGCTGCTGATTGGCGGAGACTTTCATGAGATCTATGTCAGACACGCTCGCACGCCTTGCTGCGCTGCGAGGAACCCTTCGCGCCCAACCCACGCAGAACAACCCCGACCTCGTCGCCTTGGATGCGTTTGGCTCAAACCCGGGCGCCTTAGGGGGCTACACCTATTTGCCGTCGAAGCGCGGGAAAAACATGGCCCTGGTCGTCGTCCTGCACGGCTGCACCCAGACTGCCGCCGGGTACGATATCGGGTCCGGTTGGTCGCGATTGGCCGAGGACTACGGCTTCGCGCTGCTGTTTCCCGAGCAACGAAGGGCAAACAACCCAAACCTATGCTTCAATTGGTTTAACCCGAAGGACATCCGCCGGGATCACGGCGAGGTCTTTTCCATTCGCCAGATGATCGCAAAGATCGTTGCGGAACACGGTATCGACGGCAGGCGCGTGTTCGTGACCGGGCTTTCGGCGGGCGGCGCCATGGCCGCCGCCATGCTCGCCACCTATCCCGACGTTTTTGCGGGCGGCGCGATCATCGCGGGCCTACCATATGCAAGTGCCGCAAGCATTCCCGAGGCGTTTGACCGAATGCGCGGTCACGGCAGCCCGACTGCCAAAGAGCTTGAACTGCGATTGAGAAACGCTTCAGGGCACAAAGGCCCGTGGCCGACACTATTACTGTGGCAGGGGAGCGCAGACAGAACCGTCGTGCCATCCAATGCGAATGCGATCGTGGAGCAATGGAGAAATATCCACGGCGTTGACGCATCGCCGGGGCGCGTCGAAGATATCGGACGACACCAGCGAAAGGTCTGGACCGATGCTCACGGTGTCGAAGTAATCGAGCTCTATACGATTGCCGGGATGGATCACGGCACGCCGCTCGATGTCGGCACCGGATACGGGGCAAGCGGCCCCTTCATGCTTGAGGTCGGAATTTCATCGACCGTCGAAACTGCCAGGTCCTGGGGTCTGGTCCCCTCATTTGAAAAACGGCGCGACGCAAAACCCTCTGCTGCGCAACCGGAAAACGCTGCAGATCGATTCGGCACAGGTAACGATCGTGGCGGTATCCAGAAGGTCATTGAAGATGCCCTCCGGTCCGCTGGGCTGATGAAGTAGTCATGTCGCTAATTAAAGTGGAGATTTGTAGACAAGAATAAATACGCGGAATAGGAATGGCGCTCATCGTCATACGGGGAGACACCATGGTTCCGCTTTCGCTTTTTATCACAACTGCTTTGCGCCGCCGCATGGCGGCCGCACTTGCCGCCGTGCTGTTTGCACCGGCAGCTTTTGCCGAAGAGATCGTCTTCAAGGATCAGGGGAACCGCGAGGTGCGGCTGGCAAAGGCTGCCGAACGTGTCGTCTCGATCGTCATCCCAATGGCTTCCACCGTCATCGCGCTGGATGGCAGCACCCGGAAGCTCATTGGCATGAACCCGACGGCAAAGAGCGCCGTGGTCGAAGGGATTCTCGGAAAGATCTTCCCCGAGGCGAAGGATATTCCGTCGGACGTGACCGCGCCGAATTTCGTGCCGAATGTCGAGGCGCTCACCGCCGCCAATCCCGATCTCGTCATTCAGTGGGGTGATCGCGGCGCCGACATCGTCGCGCCCATCACCAATGCCGGGCTCACCACGATGCTGATCCTTTACGGCACGGAAGAGCTGACCCGCGATTATATGACCATGGCCGCGAAGGCGATCGGCAAGCCCGAGCGGATCGGCGAACTGGTGGAATGGCGCGATCGCGTCCAGAAGGATATCCAGGCCAAGGCGACAGCGATCCCCGACGACAAGAAGCCGAGCGTTCTCTACCTCGGCCGCGCGCTCTCCGATATCAGCGCCTCCGGCACGAAGAGCAATTACAATGCCTGGTCCATCCAGCTTGCAGGCGGCAGGAACGCCTCGGAAGAACTCAACGGCACTGTCTCGGTGAACAAGGAACAGATCGCAGCGTGGAACCCCGACGTCATCTTCCTCAATGCTTTCGAGGCGAAGCTGAACGTCGACTGGGTCTATAACGATCCGATCCTGTCTCTCACCAATGCCGCCAAATCCAAGCGGGTCTACAAGATGCCGCTCGGCGGCTATCGCTGGGATCCGCCGAGCCAGGAATCGCCGTTGTCCTGGATGTGGACGGCCAACCTGCTCCATCCCGAGGTCTTCAAATACGACCTGCGGACGGAAATGAAGACGGCCTACAAGACCCTTTACAACTACGACCTGGCCGATAGCGATATCGACAATATCCTTTGGCTGAAGGAACAGGGCGCCGCCGCCGACTACGCTCAGTTCGAGGCAAAGTGACATCATGGCGCCGATGACGCATGAGGAGATGGCGCCGGCGGCCCGCCGGATTCACCTCGCGAGGCAGACACTGGTCTTCACTTTGCTGCTGGCACTGCTGGTGGTCGCCTTCACCGTCAGCCTCTGCGTCGGACGGTTCTCGGTGCCGGCTGGACGCGCATTGGAACTGATCTGGCAGGGGATCAGCGATCCGTCGCGGGAGCTTGCCGGGATCGACGAACGCATCGTGCTGCTGGTGCGTGCGCCGCGCGTCGTGCTTGCTGCACTTGCCGGCGCTGGCCTCGCCATCTCCGGCGCCGGCCTTCAGGGCGTGTTTCGAAATCCGCTGGTTTCGCCAGACATACTCGGCATTTCGCAGGGTGCCGCCTTCGGCGGCGCGCTGGCGATCATACTCGGCATCTGGGGATTTCCGCTGATCGCCATGGTGTTCCTCTGCGGCATGGCGGCCGTCATCCTGGTGGGGCTGCTGTCGCGCATCAACGGCCGCTCCGAAACGGTAACCGTGATCCTGTCGGGGCTGGTCATCAGCTCGATGTTCTCAGCAGTGGTCTCGCTGCTGCAGTTCATCGCCGATCCCAACACGTCCCTTCCCGCCATCGTGTACTGGCTGATGGGATCCTTCGCGACAGCCACGTGGGAACGCACGCTGGTGGCAGCACCCGGCCTCATCCTCGGAAGCTGCTTCCTGTGGATGCTCCGCTTCAGGCTCAACATCCTGTCGCTCGACGAAGCCGAAGCCCGCAGCCTCGGCGCCAATACGATACGCGAGAGATGGCTGGTCTTCTGCCTCATCGCCGTCATCGTCGGCAGCCAGGTCGCAGTCTCCGGCATCATCGGCTGGATCGGCATCGTCATTCCCCACGCCGCCCGCCTGCTGGTCGGCCATGATCACCGCGCGCTGCTGCCCGCAGCCGCCGTGCTCGGCGCAGGATTCATGGTCTGCATCGACACCCTCGCCCGCACGGCAACGGCCGCGGAAATCCCGCTCGGCGTGATCACCGCCCTTGTCGGCGCGCCGATCTTTGCGGCTCTCCTGCGCCATCACTATCGCGAAAGGACGGGATCATGATCGGATTGACGGATGCAGTCGTCAGGTTCGGGGTGCGCACCATCCTCGACCGCCTGACTTTCTCAGTTCCCGTCGGGCGGTCGCTCGCCATTCTCGGCCCCAACGGACGTGGTAAGACGACCACGCTGAAAGCCATGCTCGGCTTTCAGCGGCTGGACGAAGGCAGCCGGGTGGCGCCCGCCATTGTCGGCTACGTCCCGCAGACCGGAAGCAGCAACCAGCGTTACCGCGCCATCGACGTCGCCGTCATGGGGCGGGCAGCACATCTCGGCCTCTTCGGCCAACCGGGACCTTCCGATTTCGAGATTGCCCATGCCGCGCTTGAACGTGCGGGGGCCACCCGCTTTGCCGATCATTTCTTCGACCGGCTTTCCGGCGGCGAACGGCAGCTCGTGCTTCTGGCGCGAGCGCTCGCCACCGGGTCGGAGGCGATCGTCCTCGACGAGCCAGCCGCCGCCCTCGACCTTCGCAACCAGGAGCGGCTGCTCGACCTGCTCAAAAGCCTGCGCGAACCGCGCGACAAGGCAATCGCCTTCACGACACATGATCCGAACCATGCACTTGCCGCCGCCGACGATGCGCTGCTGATGATGCCCGATGGTCAATCGCTGTTCGGTCCGGTCGCGGAGACGATCACGCCGGAACACCTCGAACGGCTTTACGGGGTACCGATGCGGGTGGTCGAGCTCGTCGGTCCGACAGGCGACGGGCATCGCGCAGTTCTGCCCGCCTTTGCAGGAATTTGCGCCGCATGAGCATCCTTCTGATCCAGTCGCATTATCAAGACCCTTTCAGCATGAACCCGCCGGCTTTCGCCGAGGCGACCGCGCAGGGCAAGCTGATCACCGTACGCGAGATGGAGCTGACCGAGGCGCATTTCGCCGCCGCAAGCGGCCTCATCACCACGACCCATCTCGATCAGATCGGCTTCCTCAGATACGCGCCGGCGGTGGCATCCTTCCTCGGCCGAGGCGGCCGGTGGATCTTCAACGGCCACATGCTTCGGCCGATTCTGCCGGAACTCGGCGCCTATATCCCGATGCCGCAGCCGAAAAGAGCCGACTTCGTGCAGGTCAGGCAATTCGACCATCCTGTTTTTACCGGCATCGACCAGAGGATGCTGGAAACGAACCGCGGCGTCGCCGGTTTCTACGGCCGCGGACACAATCCAATGCCGCCTGGCGCCGTTGCGATCAATACATTCGGATCGGCTGCCGTTCCCGTCGACTGGATCTGGGCGCGGCCGGTGGGCGGAGAAATATTGTCGCATGCTGGAAACGAGTTCTGGGGTTGCGGAGACGATTCCGACATCAAAAAGCAACTGGCCGGCCGTGTTATCGCCTGGCTGGCGGGGGAGCTGAACCGATGAGCGTGCTCGCGATCCATCCCGGCGCCTACTACCACATCGAGACGCTGGAAGCGCCGCGCTACCGGCATCATTTCGACAGGCTGGTGCGCCCGGAGGAGCTGCCCTCGGTCGAACTCAGCGAACACAAGGTGCTGTTCATTCCCTGCCGGACGCCGGCGGACCGGATGGCGCCGCATGCAGCACAGCTGCGCGCCTATCTCGACCAGGGCGGCACGATCGTTGCGACCGGCGAGACGGCATGGGAAGCGTTTCTGCCAGCGATCCATTTCACGCCGCAACCGACAAACTGGTGGTGGTGGCTGACCGAGGGCGCCGATCTCGGCGTCAGGGTCTCAGCACCCGGCCATTCGCTGTTCGAACATCTTAGGCAGGACGATCTGACCTGGCACCTTCACGGCTGGTTCGACCCACCTGAGGGCGTCGAGGTTCTGGCGGTGAACGAGGAAGGCAAGCCGATCCTCTATGTAGACGAGGTCACGACGGCGGGCCGCATGGTGATCACCAGCCTCGACCCCTGCTTCCACCACGGATCGCATTTCATGCCGGCGACGACTCGCTTCCTGGATGGTTTCCTTCCGTGGATGCGCAAGGAACTGGACAAGGGAAAATCGGAATGAACGAAACGAAGATCGAAGTGCTCGAAGACGGCAAACCGCTTGCCTACGGCTTCGCCGACATCATGCATTATCACGGCTATGGTTTTCCCGGTGGTGTCGCCCATGCCTTCAAGGTGATGGAGCGCGCCTTTCCGCTGCTCAGCACCGACGGACCGCCGGAGCGCCGCGAAATCTCGATCCGCACGGCCTTTCGCGGCCCGGGCGGGCGTGACGCTTTCGAAATGGTGACGCGTGCATTGACGGAAGGGCGCTATAGCGTCGATCCCTCGCTCGATCGGCCGGAGCGCGGCGATATCCTCGCCCGCTACGTCTTCGAGCTCAGCTATCACGGCCGCACCGTCACCCTGCAACTGTGCGACGGTCATGTCCGCGAGGAATTCATCATGCTCGGCCGCAAGCCCGACCGGACACCCCAGGAAGAGGAGCGTCTCGCCTGGCTAAAGCAGGAGATGGCGGATCGCCTGCTGGCGCTGCCGCCGGAGGCGGTTTACGAAGAGGGATAGGACGACCCAGTCTCACAGGCGAAGCTGCAAAACTTGCAGATCGACGACGATCGGAGCGCGGTTTTCGGCCAGATCCGGCAGACCTCCCCGAAGATCGCGGCTATCGGTTTTGAGACTTGGGCAGTGGTCCGTTTTGGTGGCTGAAGACCAGTTCGCTCTGGACATCTTGCTGAAACTGCAGCACCCGCTGACCGACATCGCTCTCCGGCATACCGGCCGCCAGAAGCTGATCGGCAAGCCTGCGGCATTCGGCCTTCCAGAATTCTATCGCATCTGCGCCGTGCCGCCGGCCGAGTTCGCGAGCGCAGCGCTCGACATTGGCAGTTCCGGTTCCAGCGGGAAAGGCAATAATCTTGCCTTCATTGGCGCCGGCAGGCCGGCGGGTCATTTCAGTAGCCATCGAACACAGGTTCCTTTGATCCTGTTCGTTGTCTACGGGACTATGGTTAATGCTTTCTATTTGCTGCAGTAAGAAGATCAATCAGGTGGAAATTTAGCGGACCGCGATGTCACCAGACAATCGGATGGGTTTTGCCGGTGAGCACGTTCACGAACCCCTCCGGCGCCAGCTCCGACGGCGCGACCAGGACCCAGCGCCAGGGCGAACAGGTCAGCGTCGCAAACGACAGGCGTTCGGGAAAGCCCGGCCACCATCGAGGCGAAAAGGTCGGCTCGTACATCCAGTCGATCCCGGCGCCGGCGGCATAAAGAGCCTGCATCTCCGCGTCGAGCGCTTCGGCCGAACGCGCCGTCATCAGGCCGCCGACCTCGTAGCGGACGCGGGCGAGAATCTTGCCTGCGGATACCAGCACCCAGCCGCCCTGCTGCTCGTTCAGGGCATTGACTGATATCGCCATCGCCTCGTCTGATGAGCCGACCGTCCAGATATTGTGCTTGTCGTGCCCGAGCGTGGAGGCGAGCGCCGTCTCCGGCGTGCGCGGTCCGGTGCCCAGCCAGAACATCCTGGAGACCTTGGCCTCCCCGGAGAACCGGTCGACAATCGAGAACTTGGTGACATTGCGCGCGGGATCCCGCTGCACGGCCCCCTCTTCCACCGGCAATTCCATGGTGATGAAATCGTCGTGCCAGTGAAACGGCCGCAAAAGTGCTGCGTTGACCGTGGTCCGGTTCGGCGGCGCCTCGATGCGGAAATCATCTGATGTGACCGTCCGGTCTATTTTCACGGTCCGCGTCGCCCATTGCGGCCAGTCGATTTCAGGGCGCACGCCAATGAATGTCGCGCCCTCGGACACAGGACGCCCGTCTGCCCATACCTTTTCGATCGACAGGCTGGCGACGTCGCTGAGAAGAACGATGTCGGCGAAACGGCCCGGCGCTATCGATCCGACCCAAGGCGTCAGCCGCATATGGCGTGCCGGATTGAGGGTGACGCACTGGATGGCGGTCTCCGGCGCAAGGCCGTTTTCGATGGCGAGCCGGACATTGTGGTCGGTCGCACCGATTTTCAGTGTGTCTGAGGCGCTGCGGTCGTCGGTCACCAGGGCGATCTGCGACCAGTCCGTCAGCCCCTTGTCGATCAGACCGCGGATGACCTCCGGCAGAGAATGCGGCCTGAGCTCGATGAAAAGGCCGTGGAGAAGCTTCTGCCAGATTTCATCGAGAAACCAGCCTTCGTGATCGGAGGCGAGACCCGCTGCGGCGAAGGCATTGATCGAGGCCATGTCGCGCAGTCCGGCGCCGTGGCCTTCGACCACGCCGCGCTGCTCGAAGGTCGCGCCGATCATGCCCCACAGCCGATCGTAGGAAGGATTGCCGGGATCGGATATGGACGGCCAGTCCATGACCTCGTCGAGCCCGGCGACCATCAGGCTTTCGGAAAGGAAGGCCTTCTGCTCATCGTAGCCGAACCAGCCGCCACCCCATTCATAGGCGGTCGGAGGGACGGCGGAGCCAGGCAGGGGAAAGATTTTCATCGGCGATCCGCGCCGGCGCGCTTCCAGCCAGAATTCCAGATTGCGGGCGCCGTTGACGTTGGAAAATTCGTGGCTCGCCTCGCATGTCCAGGTCACGCCATGCGGCATCACCAAAGCCGCCTCCCATTCCGGCGTCAGATGGGAGCTTTCGATATGTTTGTGTGCCTCGCCGAAGCCCGGCACGGCCGCAAGATCCGGCTCGGAGAACCGCTCGCTCACTTCGCCTGCGTAACTGCCGGCGGGGCCGACATAAGCGATACGGCGGCCCTTGATGACGATCTCCTGATCGTCAAGCCACGTCCTCGTATGGACATCGAGCAACCTTCCCACGCGCAACAGCCTGTCGGCGGGCCGGCGTCCCAGCGCCGTCAGCACGAGATCCTGGCGCGTCAGAACCTCGTCGGACGCGTTGATCAGCAGATCATCAGGAAGAACGGTGCGCGAAGTGGCCATGAATGGAATGCCCGTGAGAACTGGAATCGCCGGACCGTAAAGACCACACCCGAATGTGTAAAGCGCTGATCAGCCACACGTTTTGTGGGCGATGGCCAGACGTTATCAACCAAGAGTTAGTTGATCGGCCGGTCCCGGAAAATTCTCCGCACAAGAGGGTATTTGCCCAATTATTGAGCTTGCGGCCTGACAGATCAAAAAATAGTATCCCTCAAATCGTGGGGGTACGATCCCGATTGCCAACGCCGCTTTTCACAGAAGGACATTGCTCATGAAGGCCAGACGTTTTGCCCGAATCCTGTCTCTTGCGCTGCTTGCCGCCGTCGGCGGCACCGCTGCGGCACATGCGCAATCGAAGACGCTGACCATCTCCTGGTGGGGCTATAACGGCGAGAAGATGAATGCGAACATCATCACTCCGTTCAAGAAGATTTGCGGCTGCGAGATCGTGTTCGAAACCGGCAACAATGCCGACCGGCTCAACAAGCTGAAATTGCGCGATGGCAAGGGCGTCGATGTCATCTATCTCACCGACAGCTTCTCGCAGCTCGGCATCGAACAGGGATTGTTCCAGGAGATCGATGCATCGAAGATCCCCAACCTCGCGGATATCTACGAGCTGGGCAAGGCGCCTCAGGGCAAATACGGCCCCGCCTATACGATCGGTCGCGTCGGCATCGTCTATGATTCCGCCAAGGTCAACCCACCGATCACCGCCTGGGGCGACCTGTGGCGCGACGATCTGAAAAGCTCCGTCTCCCTGCCCGGCATCACCACTACGGCCGGCCCGCTGGTCGTTCTGGAAGCCGGCAAACATGGCGGCGCCGATGCCTATGAAGACACCGACAAGGCCTTCTCGGAAATCGAGGCGCTGAAGCCCAATGTCGTCAAGAACTACAACACCGGCTCGGAGCTGGTGAACCTGATATCAACAGGCGAAGTGCGCGTTGCGCTGGCCCAGGACTTTACCCTGGCATCGATGCAGGCGGCCGTTCCGACGATGACATGGGCCAAGCTTACGGACGGCGATATCGCCACGCTGAACACCGTGAACATCCCGAAGGGTTCGGAAAATGTCGAACTCGCCCATCAGTTCATCAACTTCATCCTGTCCAAAGAAGTCCAGCAGGCTGAAGCCGAACAAGGCGTCGATGCGCCGATCTCGACGAAGGTCAGCCTGACGCCGGACCAGGCGAAGATCTGGACCTATGGCCCGGATATGGTCGCCAGCCTCACCCGCATCGACTATGCCAAGATGAATTCTGCCAAGGCCGACTGGATCGACCGCTGGAACGAAGTCTTCGGTCAGTAAGCTGCGCGATACCCCGGCCGATTCGCCGCCAGACATTGAAGCGCCGCACATCCGGACCCAAGATGCGGCGCTCTGAACATTCGGACATGCGACGAGTTTCGAGATGAAGCCTTTTGCCAGATGGGTGTTGACGATGCCGGCGACGATTGCCGTCGTTGTGCTTCTCATCATTCCCGTCGCCATCACCATCGCGGCGACGTTTGCCGAACCGAAGGGCGTGTTTGCGCCCTATGTGACATTCTTCAGCAGCGGCTTTCGCCGGGCGGTTCTTTATCGGACGCTCGAGATCGCCCTGATCACGACGGCGATTTCGCTCACTGTGGGTTTCATCACCGCCTATGTGATCGCGCAGATGCCGGGTCGCGCAAAGAGCATCATGATCATCGCGGCGGTTTTTCCGCTGCTGACAGGTGTCGTCGTCCGATCCTTCGCATGGCTGATCATTCTCGGGAAGAACGGCATCCTGAACGCCATGCTGATCTCGACCGGCATCGTCAGTGAGCCGCTTTCGATGCTCTATACCGAAGGCTCAGTGATCGTCGCCATGGTCTATCTCTTTGTTCCCCTGATGATCCTGACGCTGGTCGGGGTGCTTGAAGGCATTCCGCGCGATCTGATCGACGCCTCCGCCTCGCTCGGCGCGAAACCGCTGATGACATTCTTTCAGGTGATCCTGCCGCTCGCGACACCCGGCCTCATCGTCGGCGCGGTCTTGGTCTTCACCGGCAGCTTCACCTCCTATGCGACACCGCAACTGCTCGGCGGAGAAAAGCAGATGATGATGGGGACCTTCCTCTACCAGCGCGCCATGGTGACTTTCGATTGGGTTGGCGCATCGACGATTGCCGCCATCATGGTGGTGTTGACGCTCGGCGTCGTTCTCATCATGAGCCGCATAGCACGCCGGCTCAATCCGATGGCGGTGTAATGGACAGGCGCGTTCACCCGATCCTCGCCGCCTTCGCGGCCTGCGTTTTCTTCTTCCTGCTGGCGCCGCTCGTCATCATCATCGGTGCGGCTGTCAGCGACACGACCTATCTGACCTTCCCGCCGCAGGGCCTGACATTGCGGTGGTTCGTCAATATCTTCCAGATCGAGGCCTTCCGCACGACCGCGATCACCAGCCTGCAAGTCGCCTTTCTCGGCACGGCGCTCTCCTTGCTGATCGGCGTCCCGGCCGCCTATGCGATCAACCGCTACCGGGTGGAATTGCCGCGCTGGCTTTCCACCATCTTCGTGCTGCCGATCCTGGTGCCGGAAATCGTCTTTGGATTTTCGCTGATGAAATCAGTCACGATCGGCCTCGGGCTGCCGATCTTCATCAGCCTGCTGGTCGGTCATGCTTTGCTGATCCTGCCCTATTCGGTGCGTGTCGTCGGCGCCAGCCTGGCGGCCTTTGATTTTTCCGTCGAGGAGGCGGCGATCAGCCTGGGTTGCCCACCATTGAAGACCTTCCTGACGGTGGTCCTGCCGAATATCCGCGCCGGGGTCATCGCCGCCTTCATCCTCGCCTTCATCACCTCGATCAACGACGTGTCGGTTTCGGTCTTCCTGACCGGGCCGGGCATCTCGACGCTGCCGATCCAGATCCTTGCGCATATGGAGCAGTTCTTCGATCCGACGATCGCGTCGGTCTCGGTGCTGCTGATGTTCGTCACAGTCGGCGTCATGGCCGTCGTCGAGGCCACCCTCGGCCTCACCTTCCTGACAAAGTAGAACGCTCTTGACCGTATCCCTCACCATCGATTCCATCTCGGCCCATTACGGCAGTACGCAAGTGCTCAAGGATCTGTCGATCTCAGTCATGGCCGGGGAGCTGGTCTCCCTGCTCGGCTCCAGCGGCTGCGGAAAGACAACGACATTGCGCCTCGTGGCCGGCTTTCTGCAGCCAAGCAGCGGCAGCATCAAGCTCGGCGAGCGCGACCTGACCGGCCTTCCCGCGCATGCGCGCGACATCGGGCTGGTCTTTCAGAACTACGCGCTTTTTCCTCATCTGAGCGTCCAGGACAATGTTGCCTTCGGCCTGAGGCAGCGTCGCATTCCCCAGTCGGAACGGGCGAAAAGAACGATGGCCATGCTGGACCGCGTCGGCCTTTCGGCCTTCGCCGACCGCCTGCCGTCGGCCCTGTCAGGCGGCCAGAAACAGCGCGTGGCTCTCGCCCGGGCACTGGTCATCGAGCCGCCGCTTCTGATGTTCGACGAGCCGCTTTCCAATCTGGATGCAAAGCTCAGGATCGACATGCGCGTCGAGATAAGGCAGCTCCAGCGCGCCAACGGCACGACATCGCTTTACGTCACCCATGACCAGGAGGAGGCATTCTCGATCTCCGACAGGGTGGCGATCATGAATGCCGGGCGCATCATGCAGCTCGACGCGCCGGAGGTGCTGTATCGCCAGCCGGCCAACGCTTTCGTCGCCCGCTTCGTCGGATTCGAGAACCTGATCCGCATGAAGGTGACCGCGCGCAACGGCGCGCTTATAACCGCCGAAACAACGGGCGGAGCGCGGCTGCAACTGTCGCAGGAAACATTCGGGCCGATCAAGGACGACTTCGTCCTGGCCTGCCGTGCAGACGGTCTTGCCGTCAGCCGTGACGGTGACGGCATCGCGGCCGTGCTCGGCACGCGCACCTATCTCGGCCGAGCCTATCAGTATAAATGCACGACCGCCGCGGGAGAGATCACCGCCAATGGGGCGCTATCCGATCCACTGGAAACAGGGGCGTCCGCCGTGCTGACGCCTGTAGCAGAGCAGTGCTGCATTCTCGATCCGGAAGATTGAAACGCTGAGGAGAGACGATGACTAATGCCATGGACCAAGATATCGATGCCGTTCTTGCCCATGTGGACCAAAGCCTCGATGGTAGCCTGGCGCGGCTTTTCGAGCTGATCCGCATTCCGAGCGTCTCGACCGACCCGGCCTATCGCGATCACTGCCGGGCTGCTGCTGAATGGCTGAGCCGGGATCTGGCTGCCATCGGCTTCGAAGCATCGGTGCGCAAAACGACCGGCCATCCGATGGTGGTCGCCCACGAGAAAGCGGCGTCCGGACCGCATGTGCTGTTTTACGGCCATTACGATGTCCAGCCGGTCGATCCGCTGGCGCTGTGGACGAGTGATCCGTTCGAGCCGCGCATGGAAGCCTTGCCGAACGGCGATACCGCGATCGTGGCGCGCGGCGCGTCCGACGACAAGGGGCAGTTGATGACCTTCGTCGAAGCCTGCCGCGCCTGGAAGAGCGTCACCGGGAAACTGCCGGTGCAGGTGAGCGTGCTGTTCGAAGGCGAGGAAGAGGCCGGCAGCCCGAGCCTCGCACCCTTTCTGGATGCCACGGCGGACGAGTTGAAGGCCGATGCGGTTTTCGTCTGCGACACGGATATGTGGGATCGCGAAACGCCTGCGGTCACGACGATGCTGCGCGGTATCTTCAGTACGGAAATCGAGGTCACCTGCGCCGATCAAGACCTGCATTCCGGCATGTTCGGAAATGCCGCGCGCAATCCGCTGCAAGTGCTGTCAGACGTTGTTTCGAGCCTGCGGCGAGCCGATGGCGGCGTCGCGGTCGAGGGTTTTTATGATGGCGTGAAAGAGCTCCCCGACGCCATCAAGGCGCTGTGGAAAAGACTGCCCTTCGACGAGGAGGCCTTTCTCGGTGATATCGGCCTCAGAGATCCGGCCGGCGAGGCAGGCCGTTCCGTCCTCGAACAGATCTGGGCGCGGCCGAGCTGCGAGATCAATGGCATGAGCGGCGGTTATACCGGCGAAGGCTTCAAGACGGTCATTCCGGCGAAGGCAAGCGCCAAGATTTCGTTTCGCCTGGTGGAAGGACAGGATCCCCAGACGATCCGCGATGCTTTCCAGCGGCACGTGCGCGCACGTATCCCTGGGGATTGTTCGGTCAGCTTCAGGGATTACGGGCTTTCGCCGGCCACCGTCATGCCGATTGACAGTCCGTTTCTCACCAGGACGCTTCAGGCGCTTTCGACAGAATGGCAATGCGAAGCAGCCCTTGCCGGCACGGGAGGCTCGATCCCGATCATCGGCGAATTCAAACGCCGGCTCGGATGCGATGCTCTCCTGGTCGGCTTCGCCCGCTTCGACAACCGCGTCCATAGCCCGAACGAAAAATACGATCTCTCCAGTTTCCATAAAGGCATACGGTCCTGGGTTCGCATCCTGGCGGCCCTCGCCGACTGACGCGGGTGTATCGCACCGCGCGGCTTTTCGAGAGCGGCAAAGGACGCTGTAACACTTTGAATTGCTGCAGTATGCAGTAGGCTATGGTGCAGCAAGCGCCCCACATCACCATCGACACCGAGGCAGCAGAGACCACCGATGACGATAACCGCTCCCCGCGATTTCCTGAAAAGCCTGTTCGACGCGGCGGTTCGCGCCGCCGATCCGCTGACCGGCATCAAGGCGCATCTGCCCGATAGGCCGAAGGGAAGGACCGTGGTGATCGGCGCCGGCAAGGGCGCGGCGCAGATGGCGCGGGCGCTTGAAAGCGTTTGGGACGGAGCGTTCGAGGGCCTGGTGGTCACCCGCTATAGCTATGGCTGCGAGACACGCGGCATCGAGATCATCGAGGCCGCCCATCCGGTACCCGATGCCGCGGGGCTTGCCGCCGCAAAGCGGCTGATGGAGACGGTGAACGGATTGACGGAAGACGATCTGGTGATCGCGCTGATCTGCGGCGGCGGCTCGGCGCTGCTGCCCGCCCCGCCGGACGGACTGACCCTCGAAGACGAGATCGCGCTCAACGAAATGCTGCTTGCCTCGGGCGCGCCGATCTCGGCGATGAATGTCGTGCGCAAGCATCTCTCCACCATCAAGGGCGGCAGACTTGCGGCAGCGACCAAAGCGAGGGTCGTCAGTCTGATCGTCTCCGACATTCCCGGCGACAACCCGGCCCATGTCGCCTCCGGGCCGACGGTCCCTGATGGTTCGACGCGACACGATGCGCTCGACATCGTCAGGCAATACGGATTGCAGCTGCCGCAGGCAGCACTCGACCATCTGAACTCGCCGAAGGCCGATGCACCGCGGCCGGACGATCCGGTCTTCTTGCGGCACGCACATCACATCATCGCCTCCGCCGGCGTCTCGCTGGAGGCCGCAGCGGCACTGGCAAAATCGCAGGGGATCGAGCCGGCCATTCTTTCGGATGCGATCGAGGGGGAATCGCGCGACGTGGCGCTGGTGCATGCGGCGATCGCCCGCGAGGTGTCGGGCCGGAACAGGCCGTTTCCGAAGCCGGTCGTCATCCTTTCCGGCGGCGAGACGACGGTGACGCTGAGAACCAGGGGTGGCAAGGGCGGACGCAACGGCGAATTCGCGCTCGCCATGGCGCTTGCGATCGACGGACAGGAGGGCATTCATGTCCTGGCAGCCGACACGGACGGGATCGACGGCTCGGAGGATAATGCCGGCGCCTTTGCTGATGGCGGCACGGTGAGACGCCTGCGTGCTGCCGGACTCGATCCGCGCCGGCTGCTCGACGGCAATAACAGCTATTCAGGCTTTGCGGCCACCGGCGATCTGTTCGAAACCGGCCCGACCGGAACCAATGTCAATGATTTCAGGGCGATCCTGATCAGTTAGGAAGTGGCGGAGATGGCGGATCAGGTCTTGATCCGCCCCTGCCCGACCAGCCAGCCGACCGATTCCTGCACCGCCTGCAGGGAGGTGTATCTCGGGGTGTATCCCAACAGGCGTTTGGCTTTGGCGATCGAGCAATTCGGGCTGCGAGCGATATGTTCCCAGGTCGCCTTCGCATCCTCCGCCGTCTGACTTTCGGCCCAGGCGTCGAATGGGGCGAAGCTGAGCTTCGGCTCGTGCCCGAACCAGCGAGACATGGATTCGGCATAACCGCGAAGGGTCAATGCCTGCTCCGAAACCGCGTGGAAACTTTCGCCGGTCGACGCATTCCAGTTGGCGATTGCATCCATGAACATCGCCGCCACGTCATCGGCATGGACGTGATGAACGGTCTCCAAGCCGAAATGGGGCAGCGCCAGGGTCTCTCCGCGGGCAAGGCTTGAAAAGACCTGCAGGTTGAAATTGCCGGCCGGATTGAGCGGCGTCCAGCCGGGACCGACAATGTGCCCGGGATGGATGATGGTTGCCGGAAATCCGCGAAGCCTTGCCTGCTGCAGCAGATAGGTTTCGATATCAGCCTTCTGCGTCCCATAGTCGCCGAAGGGAAATTTCGGCGTCTCCTCCAGCGTGGGTACGACCGTCGAATGGCCATGCGTCCAGATCGTGCCGGTATGCAGGAAGTGACCGACATGCCCCGACAGCGCCGTCACCAGTTGTTCGGCGCTTTCCAATGTGAAGCAGATCATGTCGATGACGATATCGGCTTTCACTCCACGCACGGCCGGGCCGAACTCACCCGTCCGCTCCATCGCTGCCCGGTCCATCTGACGCTGATCGACGGAAGCCCAGGCGTGGTTTGCCGTATAGGGCTTCGCCGTGCCTCGGCTGATCGTGACGACGTCGTGACCTGCCTCCACCAGACGGGGAACGAGATAGGTTCCGACATGGCCCGTTGCCCCAATTACCAAAACCCGCATCATCGTTCCTCCCTTGGAATTTCCGTGTCGAATATGCTGCGCTTAGATGATCCTGCAAGCAGACTTTTCTTGATCACGTCGGCTCAACCAGGCTCGCTATCGATTCTTGAAAACAAGACAGGTGCCGCCGTGTTTGCGGATCTGGTTGCAGAGGTCGTTGGCTTCCAAGCGTGTCTGCCGGCCGATGCGGGCAGCATAACGCGGGCGAAAACCAAAGCTGCGGTCGCGCTGGCGCAGGATCAGCGGCTGCTCGGCATTCAAGGGTGTCGGCAGATCCTGCACGGCGTCGAGAAACATGCGCCGGGCTACCGCGACATTCGCATTCGCCGCAAGCTGGACGCCCCAGGGCGCCCATTCACCCTCCTGACGCCAGGGTGGTGTGTCCTTCAATGTCCGCCGTTCGGCAAGCGCCACGCAGCCATCGAGAAACGGCTTGTCCTTGTCGAGCGGGGCGGCCGCATCTTCCGGGGGATTATCCTTCCATTCCTCGATCGTATGCGCGGTGATCGCCAGGACGTAACCGCGCGTCTCGTCAGGTAATCTCCCTGACGCTAGGTAAGAGGAAAGTCCGTTTTCGCCGGCATTGTAGGCGGCGGCGGCAAGGCCGAGATTGCCGAAACGATTGCGCAATTCGTCGAGATACTGCGCCGATTTCCGCAGGGCTTCCAACACCTGGTAGCTGTCTTCAAGTCCGCGCAGTTTCGCCGTTCCGGGCATGAACTGCGCAATCCCCTGCGCTCCCTTGAAGCTGACGGCATCGGGGCGAAAGGTGCTTTCCCGCCAGATGAGACGGGCGAAATAATCCGGCGGCAATTGATTGGCGCTGGCGAAATGCTCGATCGCGACGCAAAGGTCGCGGTTGAAACTGTCCTTCCGGATGCACAGCGTTTCACCCGATCCCGACGCCGAAGGACCTGAATAGAGACAGGCCGGCGCCCCAGTGCTTCCTTCCGGCTGGGCCATAATCGTGTCCACTTGGGAAAACAGAAGACAGAGCGAAAGCATGGCCTTGGCCGATCTCTTCGCAATGTCGGACTGACGTTTTCGGCGTGTCATCGGATCTCATGAGGTTTGAACTTCCATCACGATGCTGGATTCTAGATATCATCGATCGAGGCACGACGCTTCCCCATTTCCATATCTGCACCTGAGTTGCTGGCACGGACGGGTCACAGGTTTCTAATTTCGCCATCGATTTTGGAACAAACATATTCGACCTGCCATGGTCGCAGCGTCATCCTGTTTACCAAGAAATCGAGCAAACGAGGATACGCAGATGATTGATCTCCACTACTGGCCGACGCCGAACGGCAAGAAGGTTTCGATCTTCCTGGAGGAAACCGGCACACCCTATCGACTGGTGCCGGTCAATATCGGGCGGGGCGACCAGTTCAAACCCGATTATCTAAAGCTGAACCCCAATCACCGCATGCCCGCCATCGTCGATCACGAGCCTGCCGATGGCGGCAGTCCCTTGAGCGTGTTTGAATCCGGCGCGATCCTCTTCTACCTCGCCGAGAAGACCGGAAAATTCTGGCCGCAGGATCTGCGTGACAAATACGAGGTCATGCAATGGGTGATCTGGCAGATGGCGAACCAGGGACCGAAACTCGGCGAAGCCGGTCACTTCCGTCGCCTTGGCGATCGCGAAGGCGATCAGTCCTATGCGGTGCGGCGCTTCACCGATGAAGCCAACCGCCTTTACGGCGTTCTCAACATGCGGCTTCGCGACCGGCGCTATCTTGCCGGTGACGAATTCACCATCGCCGACATCGTCAGCTATCCCTGGACCGTCAACTGGCAGGCCCAGGGTCAGGACATCAACGAATTCAAACATTTCAAGCGATGGTTCGAGGAGCTCAGTGCACGGCCCGGCGTCCAGCGCGGCCTTGCGGTCGGCGCCGATCTCGGCACCGATAACAGCAAGCTCTCCGAAGAGGAACAGGCGCGCATCCGCAAGATCCTCTACAACCAGCGCGCCCTGCCCGTTCCGGATTGAGCAGCCAAGCAATTGCAGCGAAAGGGCGCAGCGGTTTGCGTCCGGAATTGCCCAACAACAAGGCGCAACGGAGCGACATTCTTCCAGAATGCCTGCACGAAAAAAGCCGCCGGGCCATATGGCCGCGGCGGTCTGGAGAATGGCTTGAAAGCAGCAATCAGGCCGTCGGCTGCTTGGTCTTCCTGAGATAGGGCAGAACCGTATCGAAGGAGCCGAAACGCGTGATCGCGTCTTCGTTGGAAACCGCGGCGGTGATGATGACGTCCTCGCCCTGGTTCCAGTTCGCTGGTGTGGCCACCTGGTGCTTGGCCGTCAGCTGGATGGAATCGATGGCGCGCAGGATCTCATTGAAATTGCGGCCCGTCGTCATCGGATAGGTCAGGATCAACTTGATCTTCTTATCGGGACCGATGATGAAGACCGAACGCACGGTGGCGTTGTCGGCAGGCGTGCGGCCTTCCGAGCTCTCGCCGGCGCCGGCCGGCAGCATGTCGTAGAGCTTGGCGACCTTGAGGTCCTTGTCACCGATCAACGGATATTCGACGTCGAAGCCGGTGGCGGTCTTGATGTCGTTCTTCCACTTGGCATGGCTTTCCACAGGATCGACGGAGATGCCGATGACCTTGGCGCCACGCTTGGAAAACTCCCCGGCCAAGCCGGCCATGGCGCCAAGCTCAGTGGTGCAAACCGGCGTGAAATTCTTCGGATGCGAGAACAGGACGGCCCAGCCGCTGCCGATCCAATCATGGAAGCTGATCGGTCCCTGGGTGGTGTCGGCGGTAAAATCGGGGGCAATATCGTTGATACGTAAGCTCATGGTCGGCCCTCCAAAGCCTTGTGTTCAATGTTGTTTATCTCAAATCGAGGCCATGGGATCCGTCCGCCGGAAGCGGTCGCAAGATTGCGGTCAAAAGGATCGCACCGGCCGAAGGTAAAAACTTCCCATTCCAGGATTTTAAGTAATTCATATACCACGATCACCGAAGGCATGCTCTTTCGATTTCCGGCCTGCTCCGACATTATTTTTCCGGCAAGTGCGCGTGATGAAGAGACCCATGGTTTTTCCATCGGTCCCATCAAAAGCTGCAGGCGAACCGCCCTGCCTCTCGCTCAGGTGGCCTGGACCGATTTGATCCTGTCGATGCCGCCGACAACAGGCGCGAAATCGTCCCACACCCCCTGGGCGCCCTTCTGCCATTCGTCGAAGGCTTCCGGCTTCAAGAGCTTTCCGCCGTGGCCGAGCGCCGTCTCGACGGATTTGGATTCGTCGTCGACGATCAGCTGGTTGAAATAGGCAGCCCCTTCGTTGGAAGCTTGCTGGAACACCGCCTTCTGCTCGTCGTTGAGGCCGGCCCAGAAGGTCGAGGCATAATAGATGACGCCGGATGCCCAGATGTGACCGGTCTCGGTCATGTCAGGCACGACCTCATAGAGCTTGAAACCGGCATAGGCCGATTTGGTCAGATCCATCGCGTCGGCGACACCGGTTGCGAGCGCATTATAGGTCTCGGTGATCGGAATGCCGATCGGCGTCGTGCCGAATGCGCTCCAGAGCTTGGTGTGCAGCGGGCTCTGGATGACACGAATGCGCTTGCCCTTGAGCTGCTCCGGCCGCGTCACCGGTTCCTTGGTCAGGAGATGGCGGGCGCCATAATTGATGAAATCGCCGACGACGAAATTCTGCGCCTGCAGTTTCTGCTTGAGATCGGCGCCGACATCGCCGGCGACGGTCCGGCGAACATGGTCGGCATCGCGGAAGAGGAAGGGCAGATCGAGGATCTGCAGTTCCGGCGCCCAGCCGGAGAGCGACGAGACCGTCGAGAGGCTCGCCTGGATGGAGCCGAGCCGCACGCCTTCGGCCACTTCCTTCTCGCCGCCGAGCGCACCATTCCTGACGATATTGAACTTGAACTGGCCGGGAAGCTTCGCTTCGACCAGTTCGCCGATCTTCACCCAGATCTTCGTTTCCGGCTTGTCGTCGCCGAGCAGCGAGGCGATCGTGATCGTCGTCGTGCGGGCGGCGGCCGTGCGGACGAAGGCGGGCGCTGCAAGCGCGGTTCCGGCGAGAGCGGCGGTCTTCAGAAAATTGCGTCGGTTGAAATTGTCCATGGGGTTGTCCTGTTTACGAGAAGATGATGGCCCAGGCGCAGAGGATTGCGAGCGAGACCAGGAGGGCGAGCAGATAGGGAACGACCGCCCGAAAGAGTTCTGAGGCGGGAATACGCGTGACGCCGCTGACGACGAAGATCAGCATGCCGAGCGGCGGCGTCAGTCCGTGGATCATCAGGTTGACGACGATGATCACCCCGAACTGAATGGGATCGATGCCAGCGGCGACCGCTGCCGGCAGCAGAATGGGGCCGAAGAGCAGGATCGCGGCGCCGATATCGAGAACGAGGCCGACCACCAGCAGGATGACGTTCGACAGCAGGATGACCGCAAGCGCGCTGCCGCCGAGCACCGTCGTCAGATGCGAGATCAGTCCGGACACGTCGTCGACCGCCAGCAAAAAGGCAAAGGGGCCGGCCGTGCCGATGAGAAGGCCGATCGCCGCCGCTTCGACTGCTGCCTGGCGAAAGGCGGCATAGAGCGAGAGAATGCCGAGGCGCGCACCGATGCCGAGCAGCAGCGTGTAGAAAGCGGCAAGTGCTGCGGCCTCCGTGGTCGTGACGATGCCGATGCGGATGCCGACGACGACGATGATGCCGAGCCCGAAAGCCGGGATCGCCTGGACCGCCGATTGCCAACGTTGTTTCGCATTTGCGCGCGGCAACGGCACCTGTTCGCTGACTGTTAGATGGATAGCGACCGCCAGGCATATGGCCATCAAGCCGCCGGCGAAGAAGCCGCCGATGAGCAGCGAGCCGACGGAAAGATTGGTCGCGGTCGCAAGGATGAGGAAGGCGATCGACGGCGGGATGACATTGTCGAGAACCGATGTCGAGGCGATGATCGCCGCCGCCTGCGCCGGCCGATAGCCGTGTTTGACCAGCTCGGGCTGGAAGGTCGAGGCGCCGAAGGCGGCGTTTGCGACCGACGAGCCGGAAGCGCCGGAAAACAGGACGCTGGTCAAAAGCGTCGTCTGCGCCAGCCCGGCCCGGCGATGTCCGACCATGGCGGCGGCGAAGCGCACGAGCTGGTTGGCGACTCCGGAGGCCGTCAGGAGGCCGCCGGCGAGCAGGAAGAAGGGAATGGCGAGCAGCAGGAATTTCGAGATGCCGGTGACGGTCGCGGAAACGATCGCCGGCTCCGGCAGGCTGCTGCCGAAGGCGATGACGACATAGGCTGCGGCGAGAAAAGCGTGCGGCAGAGGCGCCGCGAGCAGCAGACCGACCGCGGCGATCAGTCCGAGGAAGATGCTCGGCGGCCAGTCGAGATCGAGCGAGACATGCGGAATGCCGGCATAGAGCGCGACACCGACGGCAAGCGAGAGCAAAACCGACAGGATCCTGCCTTCCGCGATGCGCTGCAGAAGCAGCACGACGAGGATCAGCGCGCCGCCAGCGCCGAGGAAACCGAAGCGAATCCATTCCGGCACGCCGAGCGTCGGCGAGACGCCGCCGAGCATCGTCATGATCTCGCTGCCGCCGAAGCTCAGGATCAGCGCCGAAAGCACGGTGAAGACGTCGGCGCCGATCGGCGTGACCTTCTGCAGGCTTTCCGGCAGCATCTTGACGAAGACGTCGAGGCGCATGGCAAGCGCGCTGTTGAGGCTGAGGGGCGCGCCGAGCGCGATCAGACCAACATGCAGCCAGATGCCGAGATCCTCGGCGCCGATGAAGCCGGCGCTGAAGAAATAGCGCAGGCAGACTGTGACGAGCACCATCAAGAGCAGTACGGCCAGAACGACTGCCGCGGCAATGCCGAGAATCGCTTCGATCACCCGCAGCAGGCGCGCTGCCACCCCGCTATCTGGAGCGGCCTGTTCGATCGGATGAAATTCACTGGTGGCCACAAAACTTACCTTCTGGCGAGAGGATCAGGCGCTCTTGACGGTCGAAAGATCGCGATCGAAGAGCGTCGACCAGGTGTAGTTCCGCGCCTTCGAGACTTCCCTGCTGACATCGAGCCGCGGCAGCACCTTTTCGCCGAAACGATAGGCTTCCTCAAGCAGCGGCATGCCAGAAAGAATGAAAGTATCGACACCAGCCTTCTGATAGGCTTCGAGCGTGCGCAGAACGGTATCCGGAGAGCCGACGATCGCCGTACCGGGACCGGGCCTCACCAGGCCGATGCCGGCCCAGAGGTTCGGCGCGACTTCGAGATCGCGCATGTTCTCCGGCTTGAGGCCGCCGTGCAGCGCCGTCATGCGCTGCTGGCCGACGGAATCGCTTCTTGCAACGAAACGCTGGTTGGCGCTGATCGCCGCATCATCCATGCGGTCATAGAGGTCAGCCGCCGCCTCCCAGGCTTTTTCGTCGGTGTCGCGAACGATGACATAGAGGCGGATGCCATATTCCAGTTCACGACCGTAATGGGCGGCACGCGCCTTCACCGCTTCGACCTTTTCGCCGATCTGGGCGGGCGTCTCGCCCCAGGAGAGATAGGTGTCCACATGTTTTGCCGCGACTTCAAGCGCCTTATCCGAGGAGCCACCGAACCAGAGCGGCGGCGGTGCGATGCTCTCGCCGACCGGCAAGGCGAGCTTGGCGCCGTCCGTCGAGAAATACTTGCCCTGATGGGTAACGCTCTCACCGGCAAAGAGCCGGTGCCAAAGCTGAAGATATTCCTCCGCCATGTCATAGCGCTCGTCATGCGGCAGCATCATGCCATAGGCGCCGAGCATCTTGGCGTCGCCGGAGACGACATTGATGAGCAGCCGGCCACGGGCGAATTCCTGAAAGGTGGCGGCCATCTTGGCAAGCAGTGTCGGCGCGACGAGGCCGGGATGGACGGCGACGAGGAAACGCAGTCGCTCGGTGTGAGCAAGCAGCGCACTCGCCAGCACCCAGACGTCGTGGGCGCCGGTCGCAAACAGCGCGCCGGTGTAGCCCAGATGGTCATAGGCCTGGGCAAGCTGCTTGTAGTAACCGTAATCGACCTGACGTGAGCCTTCCGGCTGCCAGGGATAGGCGCCGTCGGGCGCGCACATGTACCAGAAAACGTTCATCGCCTGATTCCTTCGTTATCTCGTCGTTTCCGGGCGTTTCAGCACGATGGGGTTGGTGAAATGGCCGTGGCGCAGCAACGTGTCGGCCTCTTCCTGTTGTTCGGCAATGATCTCTTCGTCGATCGGGAACACCGTGAAGTCGCGCGAGCGCACCACCTTTTCCCAGGCATCGATATCCGTTCCGTCGCGGTCGCCAGATCCGTCGCGGTCGCCAGATCCGCCGCGGTCGTCAGGTCCGCCGCGGTCGCCCGATGCAAGAAGTCTGGCGGCGGTGCGTGGATCAGCGGCGATCCCGTTACCGATCCGGCTGAGTTCGGAGACGATCGCCCGGATCTCCGTTGCCGAAAGGCCGTTCCGCTCCAATGTCCAGAACAAAGAACGGTTGGGAATGGCCGCGCCGCAGCGGACGATCGGCTTGACGTCGTCGCGCTCCAGTGCCTTATCGAGACGCGGCGACATGGCGACCCAGGCATCGACGCGCCCTTCGAGCAGATCGGCGAGCGAATCGCGCGCTCCGCTTTCGACCCGCTCGACATCCGGCAGGCTCATCCCCTCACCTTCGAGGCTGCGGGCCAGGAGATAGGTGTGAAACGAACCGTCGATCAGCGAGATCCGGCGGTCTTTCAGCTCAGCGACGGAGCCGATCGGACTGTCGCTCCTGACGAAAATGGCGCCATTGGCCGGGCGCGGCGCGGAGGCGGCGACATATTCGACGCCGAGGCCGCGTATGTCCGCCTCAAGCGGCGGCGTCGAGCCGGTGCCGCCGAGATCGATGTCGCCATTTTCCAGCAGCGCCGCCGTATCGCGGCCTTCTGCATAGGAGACGAATATTGGCTGCAGATCCGCGAAGGCGCCGGGCCAGAGGCGCGCGAGACGCAGATGCAGATTGTTGGGATGAACACCAATTTTCATTCTGTGCGACCGATGACGTGGCTCATGGCAATCAATTTACTTTTTTATAAATTGATTACCAGGAAACGATTGTCGTCAGCGGGAGAAAATCGCCTTTGAAATCCCATAAAATCGATAGGCAATGAAATCTTTTACCAGATCGAGCGAAGTGAGCGCGCCGGAGTTGAAAATTCGGCGCCGTCACTTTACTTTTTTATAGAACCTTCAAGGACGATACCGTTGACGAAGCCCGTTTCCTCAAGAGTCTGCCGCGATGTCGGCGCAGCAAGCGAATTGCTGAAGCTGATCGCCAACGCCAACCGCCTGGCGATCGTCTGCTACCTCATGGAGACGGAAGCCTCGGTCTCTGGGATGGAGGACGAGCTCGGTATCCGCCAGCCGACGCTTTCCCAGCAATTGAGCGAGCTTCGCGAGGCGGGCGTGATCGAAGGACGCCGCGACGGCAAAGCGATCGTCTATCGCGTCATTGACCCGCGTGTCGAGACGATCGTGCAAACTCTGCGGGACATGTTCTCTGGCCTCGACGATGTCACCGGGCGCTTCGGAATGACGAAGCTGCCGGTCGACGAAATGATGTTCGATTGAACCCCCGATGATCGACCTCTATACTTGGATCACGCCGAACGGGCTTAAAGTGTCCATCGCGCTCGAGGAGTTCGGCCTCTCCTACCGCCCCCACACGATCGATATTACCAAGGGAGATCAATTCCGTCAGGATTATCTCGCCATCAATCCGGGCGGCAAGATTCCGGCTATCGTCGATCACGAGACCGGGATCACGCTTGCCGAATCCGGCGCCATCCTGCTCTACCTCGCCGAAAAGACCGGCCGCTTCCTGCCCCGGCAGGGTGCCGCCCGGCATCACACGATCGAATGGCTGATGTGGCAGATGGGCGGCTTCGGGCCGACACTCGGCAACGCCCATTATTTCCTGACTTACAATGCAGGCGAAGCGCCGTTCGCAGAGGATCTCTTTCGCAGGGACACTCGCCGCCTCTATGAGACGTTGAACGCGCGGCTCGCAGACCGCGACTATCTCGTCGACGACTATTCCATCGCCGACATGGCGGTCTGGCCCTGGGTTTCCCGTTTTAAACGCCACGAGATCGACCTGAATGCATTTGCGAACGTCAAACGATGGTATCTCAGGCTTGCGGCACGGCCACAGCTCAAGCGCGGCTATGACGTTCCCCTTTTCACATCCGAAATACCGCAGCCCTGAAGACCTTGCCGCGACGCTGTATATTGATCCCGCTCGAAATTTCGGCAATTTGATTAATTTTTACGCATACTTATTCTTGCACATTTTTCAGGCGGAGCCTTGCTAAATTTGCTGCACTGCGTCATGAATAGAGCAATGACGCATCTCGATCTGACAATTCTGGTGATCGACGAAAATGCCATTCGCGCCTCCATCATCGAAGAAGGCCTGCGCGAGGCAGGGCATACGCGCGTCACCGTCGTGCATGAGGTCAATGGCATCGCGCGAATCATCGAAACGCTGATGCCCGATGTGATCATCATCGATATCGAAAATCCCAACCGCGACATGATGGAGCACCTGTTCCAGTTGACGCGTACGGTCAGCCGCCCGATCGCCATGTTCGTCGATCGGTCCGACACGGCCTCGATCGAGGCAGCTGTCGATGCCGGCGTCTCGGCCTATATCGTCGACGGCTTGAAGAAGGAACGCGTCAAACCAATCCTCGACATGGCCGTCAGCCGCTTCAATGCCTTCAGCCGGCTGCGGCGGGAGCTTGCCGATGCCCGCTCCGCGCTGGAGGAACGCAAGCTCATCGAGCGCGCCAAAGGCATATTGATGAAGATGCGCGGCCTGTCGGAGGAAGAGGCTTTCGCCCTGCTGCGCCAGACAGCGATGAACGAAAAGAAGAAGATGTCGGAAATCGCCCAGAGCGTCGTCACTGCCGCGGGGCTGTTGATGTAATGGCCGACCTGATGAATTTCCGGAGGAAACCGGAGTGGATATGATGACGAAGATCGCCAATTCTGGCGGCGAGCTGCCCTCGCCCGTGCGCGTGAACACCGAAGGACCGAAAGTGCTGCGGGCCGGCTTCATTCCGCTCGTCGATGCATCGGTGCTGATTGCGGCGGCGGAATTCGGCTTCGCGCGGAAGGAAGGGTTGACGCTCGAGCTGGTCAAGGACGTCTCCTGGGCGAATGTGCGCGACCGCCTGGCATTCCGTCAGTTCGATATCGCCCACATGCTGTCGCCGATGCCCGTTGCCTCCATGCTTGGTCTCGGCTCCAATCCCTCGCCGACGATCACGCCGTTTTCGCTGGGGCGCGGCGGCAACGCGATCACTCTGTCGACGCGGCTCTTCGACAGGATGCGGGATGACGCAGGATTGCCGGAAACGGCAAGCGCGCTCGACAATGCCTATGCACTGGCAAAAACATTGGCGGCGATGAAGGCCCGCGGCGAGCCGCTGCCAACCTTCGGCGTCACCTACCCCTTCTCCTCGCACAATTACGAATTCCGCTACTGGCTAGCGGCCGGAGGCATCGATCCCGACAAGGATGTCAAGCTCGTCGTCGTGCCGCCGTCCATGACTTCGGATGCGCTGGCAGCCGGTGCGATCGACGGCTTCTGCGTCGGCGCGCCGTGGAACATGGTCGCTTCGGAGCGCGGCGTCGGCCGCATCGTCGCCGCCAAACAGGATATCTGGCCGTCGGCACCGGAAAAGGTGATCGGCATGCGGCCGGACTGGGCGGAAAGCCATCCGGAAACCGTATCCCGGCTGATCGTGGCCCTCGACGCGGCAGCCCAGTGGTGCGATCGGCCGGAAAATCACGACGCGCTGGCGGCAGCTCTTGCCGACCCGCGCTATATCGCCGCCCCCGTCGAGATCATTCGCCGCGTGCTCGCCGGCGAATTCAGCCTCGACGCAAAGGGCAACCGCCGCATCATCGCCGATTATTTCATGTTCCATTCCGGCTTCGCCAATTATCCCCGGCCAAGCCATGCTCTTTGGATCTACAGCCAGATGATCCGCTGGGGACAGGCCGAGATCAGTCTTAACATGGCAAGGGCCGCAGCATCCGCTTACCGCCCGGATCTCTATCGCACGGCTCTCGGTGACCCCAACGCGCCTGAAGATGCCGATATCCGCATCGAAGGCAGTGACGAGGGCGACCGTTTCATGGACGGCCACGTCTTCGACCCGGCGAGGCTGCCGGACTATGTCGCAGGTTTTGCAGTCAAAAGCGCCCTCGCCTTCGTTTGCGACGACGAGGTTTAACCGATGCCGGCCTGCACAAAACGCCAGCAAGTATCTGCCCGCCTCACGACAAGCGCACAAAATATTTGCATGAGCGGGTGGCCGCCCGAAAAACAAGCAGGCGACGCGTTTCGAAAAATATTATTTGTATTCAGTGGCTTGAACAAAGATCACAAAACTGGCACGCAGTTTGCATGATCTTTATTGCACCGGTCAATGGCGATCAGCGCAGAGTGAGTGATAGACGCTCGCGGAAGATACAGAGACTGCTCTTCAGATTGAAGAGGTAGGTTTTAGCTTGAGCAATCCGGCCAACGGATTGCTTCCAGGCAAGTGGGCCAGAAGGCTCAAGAATTCGGCGTCCAACGGCGGGCGCCACCAGCAAAGCCGCTGATCAGGATATTTTGCGCGCCTCGGGTATGCGCGTCCTGGCCAGCGGCTTTTTGTTTTAACCCTCAGCGATGGATCGGCACGACCTTGTCGGGCCTCGGAGAAGTTATGTCTGTCATCGAGAAATCACAGTCCATGTCCGCCGGCGAACCAGCCAAGGCATTGTGGATCTCCACTGTAGCCTTCACCCTCTGTTTTGCCGTGTGGACGATCTTCGCGATCATCGGCATTCGCATCAAGCAGGATCTCGGCCTGAACGAGGCCGAGTTCGGATTGCTGGTCGGCACCCCCGTGCTCACCGGTTCGCTGGTGCGCATCGTTCTTGGCATCTGGACGGGGCGTTATGGCGGCCGTCTCGTTTACACGCTCACCATGCTGGCCGCCGCATTGGCGACCTTTCTGCTCTCCTACGCCCAGACCTATACGCAGATGCTGATCGCCGGCCTCGGCGTCGGCCTCGCTGGCGGCTCCTTCGCAGTCGGTGTCGCCTATGTCTCGCCTTTCTTCCCGGCGGAGAAGCAGGGAACCGCGCTCGGCATCTTCGGCGCCGGCAATGTCGGCGCGGCCGTGACCAAGTTCGCCGCTCCCTTCGTGCTGCTTGCATGGGGCTGGCAGGCGGTTGCGGAGATCTGGGCCGTCTGTCTGGCGCTGATGGCAATCGTCTTCTGGTTCACCACGACCGATGATCCGGCCTTCCGTCTGCGCCGCGAACGCCGCGCTGCCTCCAAGAGTTTCGCGCAGGAATTCGCGCCGCTGCAGAACGTTCAGGTCTGGCGCTTCTCGCTCTACTATTTCTTCGCCTTCGGAGGCTTCGTCGCCCTGTCGCTGTGGCTGCCGCGTTATCTGGTCGGCGTCTACGGCTTCAACCTGGAAACCGCCGGCATGGTCGCGGCCGCCTATTCCATCCCGGGCAGCATCTTCCGCGCCTTCGGCGGCGTGCTTTCGGATAAAAAGGGCGCGCGTAGCGTGATGTATACGATGCTTGCCGTGTCGGCCGTCGCCACTCTCATCCTTTCGCTGCCGGCTGTTTCTGCGTCCGGGACGGGTCCGGCGTTCGGCATCACCCCTGTCATCTTCATCGTCGTCATCTTCGTGCTCGGCTTCTTCATGAGCCTCGGCAAAGCCGCCGTCTACAAACACATTCCAGCCTACTACCCCGAAAACGTCGGCGCAGTCGGCGGCGTCGTCGGGATGATGGGCGGCCTTGGCGGCTTCATCCTTCCGATTGCCTTTGGCCTCCTCAAAGACATGACCGGCCTTTGGTCCAGCTGTTTCCTGCTGCTCTTCGCGATCGTCGTGATCTCTCTCATCTGGATGCACCTGTCCGTAAAGCAACTGTCGCGCCAAGGGCATTCGGCGCCCATGGCTGCAACCTGATCTAAGGACCTGGAAATATGACCGAAAAACTCGTCATCATCGGCAATGGCATGGCGCCCGGGCGCATGCTGGAGCACCTCTTCGAGCAGGCGCCGGGACGCTATGAAGTTACGATCTTCAATGCCGAGCCGCGCGTCAATTACGACCGTATCATGCTGTCGCCGGTTCTCTCCGGAGAAAAGGACTACGAGCAGATCATCATTCACGGTGACGGCTGGTATATCAAGCACGGCATCATGCTCTACAAGGGCCACAAGATCGTCAACATCGATCGTGCCGCCAAGACCGTCACCTCCGACCACGGCGTCACCGAAAGCTACGACAAGCTGGTGATCGCAACCGGTTCCGTGCCTTTCATCATCCCTGTTCCCGGCAAGGATCTGCCCGGCGTCATCACCTATCGCGATCTCGACGACGTGCAGGCGATGCTGCTTGCCGCTCAGTCGCGCGAAAAGGCTGTCGTCATCGGCGGCGGCCTGCTTGGCCTGGAAGCGGCGGCCGGCCTTGCCCAGCGCGGTATGGACGTCACCGTCCTGCACGTCATGCCGACGCTGATGGAACGCCAGCTCGACCCCGCCGCCGGTTATCTGCTGCAGAAGGCGGTCGAAGAACGCGGCATCAAGGTCATCTGCAAGGCCAATACCAAGGCGATCGTCGGCAACGGCAAGGTCGAGGGCATCGAGCTTGACGACGGCCGCATCATCCCGGCAACGCTGGTCGTCATGGCCGTCGGCATTCGTCCGAGTGTCGGCCTGGCGAAGGACGCCGGCCTTGCGGTCAATCGCGGCATCGTCGTCGATGCCGGCATGCAGACCTCGGACGGCAATATTCTCGCGCTCGGCGAATGCGCCGAGGTGGGCGGCATGGTCTATGGCCTCGTTGCGCCGCTCTATGAAATGGCCCGTATCGCCGCCGCGCATCTCTCCGGCGATCGCTCGCCCGCCTTCGTTCACGCGGATACGCCGACCAAGCTCAAGGTCACCGGCATCGAGCTTTATTCACTCGGCGACTTCGCCGATGGCGACGACCGCGAGGAGATCGTGCTGCGCGATGCCAGCGCCGGCGTCTACAAGCGCCTGGTGCTCAAGGACAATAAGATCATCGGCACCGTGCTTTACGGCGAAACCGCCGATGGCGCCTGGTTCAATGACCTGAAGAAGAAGGCAACCGATATTTCGGAGATGCGCGAGACGCTGATCTTCGGACAAGCCTATCAGGGAGGGTCGCCGCTGGACCCTATGGCGGCCGTTGCAGCCTTGCCGGATGACGCGGAGATTTGTGGCTGCAACGGCGTATGCAAGGGCAAGATCACTTCGACGATTTCAGGCAAAGGGCTGACGTCGCTCGACGACGTACGCGCCCACACGAAGGCATCCGCCTCGTGCGGTTCCTGCACCGGCCTCGTCGAACAACTCATGGCGCTGACGCTCGGCGACAGCTACAATCCGACTGCGGTCCAGCCGATGTGCACCTGCACCGAACTCGGCCATGACGACGTTCGCCGGCTGATCAAGGCCAAGGGGCTGAAAAGCATCCCTGCCGTCATGCAGGAGCTCGAGTGGAAGACTTCGTGCGGCTGCGCCAAATGTCGGCCGGCGCTCAACTATTACCTCGTCTGCGACTGGCCGGACGAATATGCCGACGACTACCAGTCGCGTTTCATCAATGAGCGCGTGCATGCCAACATCCAGAAGGACGGCACCTATTCCGTCGTTCCGCGTATGTGGGGCGGTGTCACCAATTCGAACGAGCTGCGCGCCATCGCCGATGTCGTCGACAAGTTCGAGATCCCGATGGTGAAGGTCACCGGCGGCCAGCGCATCGACCTGCTCGGCATCGAGAAGGAAGACCTGCCCGCCGTCTGGGCCGATCTTGGCAAGGCCGGTTTCGTCTCCGGCCAGGCTTATGCCAAGGGCTTGCGCACGGTGAAGACCTGCGTCGGCTCCGACTGGTGTCGCTTCGGCACCCAGGATTCCACCGGTCTCGGCATCCGCATCGAAAAGTTCATGTGGGGCTCCTGGACGCCGGCCAAGCTGAAATTGGCCGTGTCCGGCTGCCCGCGCAACTGCGCGGAAGCAACCTGCAAGGATATCGGCGTGATCTGCGTGGATTCCGGTTTCGAGATCCATTTCGCCGGTGCGGCCGGTCTCGACATCAAGGGCACGGAGGTCCTCGGGCTTGTCCGGACCGAGGACGAGGCGCTGGAGTATATCGTGGCCCTGACGCAGATGTACCGCGAGCAGGCCCGTTACCTCGAGCGCATCTACAAATGGGCAAAGCGCGTCGGCCTGGAGGAAATCCGCCGCCAGATCATGGGTGATGCCGAAAAGCGCAAAGCCTATTACGAGCGCTTCGTCTTCAGCCAAAAATTTGCTCAGGTCGACCCCTGGTCGGAGCGTGTTTCCGGCAAGGACAAGCATGAGTTCAAGCCGATGGCGACGATCGGCTATCCACAGGCTGCTGAGTAAGGAGATGGACATGAACTGGATCGCAATCGGTGACATCTCCGACATCCCGCTGCGCGGGGCGCGCTGCGTGAAGACGCCGCAAGGCAAGATCGCCGTCTTCCGCACGGCCGAAAACGAGGTCTTCGCCATCGAGGATCACTGCCCGCACAAGGGCGGCCCGCTCTCCCAGGGCATCGTCCACGCCAAGTCAGTCACCTGCCCGCTGCACAACTGGGTTATCTCGCTGGAAACAGGCAAGGCGCTCGGCGCCGATGAAGGCGAGGTCCGGACGATCCAGGTGCTGAACGAAGACGGCAGGCTGTTCATTGCTCTGGAAAGCCTGATGATGGCGGCGGAATAGATGGCGCCGGAGGTCAAGACCACCTGTCCCTATTGCGGTGTCGGCTGCGGCGTAGTCGCCACGGTCGACCAGGCAGGCGCAGTCAGCGTCAAAGGAGATCCCGAGCATCCGTCGAATTTCGGCCGGCTCTGCTCGAAGGGTTCAGCCCTTGCCGAAACCATCGATCTCGATGGCCGGCTTCTCTATCCCGAGATCGAAGGCAAACAGAGCGGTTGGGACGAGGCGCTTGACCTGGTCGCCCGCCGTTTTTCTGAAACGATCGCCGAACACGGACCTGACGCCGTTGCCTTCTACGTCTCGGGCCAGTTGCTGACCGAGGATTACTATGTCGCCAACAAGCTGATGAAGGGCTTCATCGGCTCCGGCAATATCGACACCAATTCAAGGCTCTGCATGTCCTCTTCCGTGGCGGGGCATCGCCGCGCCTTCGGCGCCGATACGGTGCCCGGGACCTATGAGGATATCGAACTTGCGGATCTGGTGATCCTGACCGGCTCCAACCTTGCCTGGTGTCATCCCGTCATTTACCAGCGGCTTGCCGCCGCAAAGACGGCACGGCCAAACATGCGGATCGTCGTCATCGATCCGCGCCGGACGATGACCTGCGACATCGCCGACCTGCATCTCGCCATCCGTCCTGATGGCGACGTTGCGCTGTTCATGGGACTACTTGCCCATCTCGCGACAAGTCCGGCAATCGACCAGAATTATATCGGCGCGCATACCGAAGGTTTCGGTGATGCTTTTGCGGCCGCCGCCGCGCTTGATATCAACGATCTCCTGGAACGGACCGGCCTGCCCACCATGCAGATCAGGGAGTTCTTCCGCCTGTTCGAGACGACACCGAAGGTCGTGACCTGCTACAGCCAGGGTGTCAATCAATCCTCCTCCGGCACCGACAAGGTCAATGCGATCCTCAACTGCCACCTGGCGACCGGCCGCATCGGCCGCCCTGGCATGGGACCATTTTCGCTGACCGGCCAGCCGAACGCCATGGGCGGGCGCGAGGTCGGCGGTCTCGCCAATATGCTTGCCGCGCATATGGCGATCGAAAATGCCGAGGACAGAGACCGCGTGCAGCGTTTCTGGAACTCGCCCGTCATCGCCGCAAAGCCCGGCCTGAAGGCGGTCGACATGTTCCAAGCCGTGGCCGAGGGGCGCATCAAGGCGCTCTGGATCATGGCCACCAATCCCGTCGTCTCGATGCCGGATGCCGACAGCGTCGAAAGCGCGATCGCTGCCTGTCCCTTCGTCGTCGTATCGGACATCCTGAAGGAGACGGATACGACCCGGCACGCAGATGTGCTTCTGCCCTCGCTCGGCTGGGGCGAGAAGGATGGCACCGTCACCAATTCCGAACGGCGCATTTCAAGGCAGCGGCCGTTTCTCGACGTCCCCGGCGATGCAAGGGCCGACTGGTGGCAGCTTGCGGAGGTGGGTCGCCGCATGGGATTTGCCGCCGCCTTCGATTTTGAAGCGCCGGCCGCAATCTTCGACGAGCACGCGGCGCTTTCCGCCTTCGAAAATAACGGCAGCCGCGACTTCGACATCGGCGCGCGCGCCGGCATGAGCGGCGGCGCCTATGACGAACTGTCGCCCTTCCAGTGGCCGCAGGCGGCAGGGACAGAACCGAGCAGCACCCGCTTCTTCGCCGAGGGCGGTTTCTTCCATCCCGATCGCAAGGCGCGCTTCGTCGCGGTCAAACCGCCCGCAACCGATCGCACCGATGCCGAGTATCCCTTCACGCTGAATACCGGGCGCATCCGCGACCAGTGGCATACGATGACGCGAACAGGAAAGAGTGCGCGGCTTTCCGCCCATATCGCCGAACCCTTTGCCGAGATCCATCCGCGCGACGCGATCGAAACCGGTATATCAAGCGCGGGCCTCGTCGAGATCGACAGCCCGCACGGCAAGGCGATCGTCAGGGCGCTGGTGACCGATCGCCAGGCACGCGGCGGCATCTTTGCGCCGATGCACTGGAACGACCAGTTCGCTGCAAGAGCGCGGATCGACGCCGTGGTCGCGCCGATCACCGATCCCGTTTCCGGTCAACCGGCGTCGAAAAACGTTGCCGTCGCCGTCCGGCCCTTCCCCGCCACCCATTACGGTTTCGCCGTCTCCGCCACAAAACCTGCCACGCCTGACGCGGCCTATTGGGCGCTGGCAAAGGCCGCCGGCGGCTGGCGGCTGGAGCTTGCCTTCGCTGAAACCGTCGAAGACTGGACGGCCTGGTGCCGGGCGGTTTTCGCCATTCCGGCCGAGATCGAACCGCTTGGTTATGCCGACCGGCAATCCGGCGACCTCAGGCTTGCCTTCTTCGATGGCGAGGTCCTGCTTGCCGCGCTGTTTCTCGCCCGCGAGCCCGTCGCTGTCGCGCGCAACTGGGCGATCTCGCAGCTCTCAGCCTCGCATGGCGACCTCAGGAAACGCTTTGCGCTCGTTGCGGGTCGTCCCGGCGCCGGCAGGCCGGATCCGGGCGCCACCGTCTGCTCCTGCTTCAGTGTCGGGGTCAACCAGATCGCTGCTGCCGTGCGCGGCGGATGTCACAGCGTCGAGGCGGTCGGCAAGGAAACCAGCGCTGGAACCAATTGCGGCTCCTGCCGCAGCGAAATCGGCAGCATCATCGATCGCTGTCTTGCCGCAGCCGCGGAGTGAACCGCACAAAGACAAGCAGGACGCAGCCGGAGCACTGTCAGGCCGCGTTCGGGACGATCAGCATCCTGTGATCGGGGGAGATGCGGACCGATATCTCGTCATAGGATGAGAGGGTCGGGTGCGGCGTCTCCATCTTGTGGTGATGTGTTGCCGTGATGACCATGACATCGGCACCCGCCGCCTCGCCGGCAGTGATGCCGGCTGCGACATCCTCGAACACCAGGCAATCCTGGGTGCTGACGCCGAGGCGCTCGGCTCCGAGAATATAACATTGCGGGTCGGGTTTTCCGACCTTCACGTCCTCAGCCGTCACCATGAATCTCGGCACCGGCAAGCCTGCCGCCTCCAGCCGCCGGTGAGCAAGGCGCAACGGCGAGGAGGTGACGATCGCCCAGCGATCCGGGGGCAGTGAACTCAGAAAGGTCGCGGCGCCGGGAATGGGCACGACATCGCTGACATCGGCGATTTCGGCCTCGGTCACCAGCTTCGATTCATGTTCGGGATCGACTCCAGGCAGGTTCAGCCGGGTGATCGTGTCAATGCCGCGCGATCCATGCATCTTCGGTAGAAAGGTGGCGACATCGAGCCCGTGACGCCTTGCCCAGTCGCTCCATACACGCTCGGCCGCACGGATCGAATTGAGGATGGTGCCGTCCATATCGAACAGGAAGGCGGCATAGGGCTTCTCGAAGCCGTGGGGCATCGGCATAGACAAAAGGCTGATCCTTCAGGGAAAGAGTCGAACGGTGGTCGCTATCGCGATGAAACGGCAAATCATCGGGTTTTGCAAGCTTTCGGGAATGGCGGTGACGCCTCCCGACCGCCTTCACCAGCATCGGCCCGAAAATCGGAATCGATTTTCGGAAAGCACGATGCGAGGATTGAAAGAGTTAGAGCGTCCTTTGTGCGTCCGAAAGGACGCACGGCGCTCTAAAAAGCCGCAGTACCAGAGGTGACGATCAAGTCGCAGGAAAGCCGGAGGCCGATCGGGTCGTGGCAGAGGTCATCGGCACCATCGGCGAGTTCCAGTGCGGCCGAAGCATCGGCGCGCAGGTAGGCTTGCGTCGCCGGATCGACGCGCATCGGAGCGGCGGTCCAGAGCGAGGGACGGCTGACGTCGATCGCTGAAATTTTAGCCTTGTCATTCCTGACGGCGTAGGAGGCGACCGCCATGCCGCTCATCGTCAAGGTAAGTGCAAGTGCGATCTGGAGACCGAGATCTGCGGCTTCGCGAAAGGAGATGAACATAGCGGCCTCATGCCACGTTTTTTTAGTATCTCCGCATGCAAGTAGGACATGTGCTGGCGCCGATCCAGCGACATCGCCCGTTAAGGTTTACGCATAACCATGCCGGGTATGCCGCGAGGCTTGAATGCAGGTTGTCGGCAAATTTCGGAACAATGATTCCATCAGGAAGTTACCCCTGGGTCATCCAAGATGAAAATCAAAGGAGGATATACTATGACTAAATCCCTCATCGCCGCTTCGCTGCTTGCCATCGGCATGGCGTCGTCGGCCTTTGCCCAATCGAACCCGAGTCCGATCGGGCCAACGAATGGCGGCTCGACTGATCCGAGTTCGGGTACCTATTCATCCGACTACACCAACGATGACAACGGTATTCGTCCGGTACCCAACTCGCCGGTCGATCCGATGACGACACAGAGCATCGGCCGACCGCAGACGATGGAGTGCCCCGGCATGCCGCAACAGATGTCCGGCGTCGACACGCGCGGCGGCCAGAGCGGCGCATCGATTAGCGAAGCCTGCCGCGAATACGACAACTAAAGCGCGTAACTTTCAGATTCGCTTCTCGCGCTTTAGGTCTTTGTTTTTACGCATGTCGTTGTCGCAAAACCGCTGCACACTTTGCGCGACATGCTTTAAGCGACAGACTGCCGCTCTCAGAAAAAGGCCGGTTCACACCGGCCTTTTTCATGCCGCCGACAGCCGTGAAAGCTTTTTTCCCGCCAGATGAAACTTTTGATCCGGGCATTCCGTACACCCGTAGCAGATTGCAAACAACACAAGCGGGGCACGGCTTTATTGGCAAAGGACGCGGCAAAACCTGTTATCCTCTGGTTTCGCAAGGACCTGCGCCTTGACGACAATCAGGCACTCACCGCCGGCCATCGCTCCGGACGGCCGATCATCCCGCTCTATATTAGAGAACCGGCGGTGGCAGGCACCGGTCCGCTGGGTGCTGCACAGGCCTGGTGGCTGCATCATTCGCTGGAAGCGCTGAACGGGTCGCTGCGCAAGCGGCATGGACGGCTGGTGCTTGCAAGCGGCGAGGCGCTCGAAGTGCTCTGCGCCTTTATCAAGGAAAGCGGTGCCGAAGCCGTCTTCTGGAACCGCCGCTACGATCCATCAGGGACGTCGATAGACATCCGTATCAAGCACCAATTGGAAAAGCAGGCGATCGAGGTGAGAAGCTTCGGCGGCGAGTTGCTGCACGAACCTTCCAAGCTGATGACCGGCAACGGCACGCCCTATCGCGTCTACACGCCATTCTGGCGCGCGCTGGAGGGCGCCGGTGAACCGCAGCCGCTCGACGTGCCGGCGAAACTGCAGTTTGCGTCGCAACTTCCGAAATCAGAAACGTTGGAGAGCTGGAAGCTGCTCCCGACGAAGCCGGACTGGGCAGGCGATTTCGCTGATCTCTGGACACCTGGCGAAGAGGGTGCCCAGCAGAGGCTCCATGCCTTCGTTGAAGACGCGCTCAAGGGCTACAAGGAAAACCGAGACTATCCAGCGAGACCGGCGACGTCGATGCTGTCGCCGCATCTGGCGCTGGGCGAAATATCCCCTGCCCGCATTTGGGATGCCACACGCGGCCTGTCGCAACGCGTGCCGGCGGCTGACATCGTGCATTTTCGCAAGGAGATCGCCTGGCGTGAATTTTCCTATCACCTGCTTTTCCATTTCCCGCGTCTTGCCTCTGCCAACTGGAACGATCGTTTCGACGGCTTCGAATGGCGCAACAACAGCGGAGATTTCGAGGCGTGGCGCCGCGGCATGACCGGCTATCCGATCGTCGATGCCGGCATGCGCCAGCTCTGGCGCCATGGCTGGGTGCACAATCGCGTGCGCATGATCGTCGCCTCCTTCCTCATCAAGGATCTGATGGTCGACTGGCGCCGGGGCGAGGCCTGGTTCCGGGATACGCTTGTTGATGCCGATCCCGCCAACAATGCCGCAAGCTGGCAATGGGTAGCGGGCTCGGGAGCCGATGCCTCGCCATTTTTCCGCATCTTCAATCCGGTGCTGCAGGGCGAAAAATTCGATCCCGACGGCGACTATGTCAGGGCTCATGTGCCGGAGCTTCGAGGGCTCGGGGCAAAATACATCCACCGGCCGTTCGAGGCGCCGAAGAGCATGCTCGACGAGGCCGGCATCACGCTTGGCCAAACCTATCCGAAACCGATCGTCGATCACGCGAGCGCCCGCAACCGGGCGCTTGCCGCCTACAAAGCAATAAGGGATGCCGCATGAACGCGCACTTCCGTCCCGCTCCCCGCCGGCTGAGGATCGCCGTCATCGGCTCCGGCATCTCCGGCGCCTCCGCAGCCTGGGCGCTGTGTCAGGTGCATGACGTTACGCTTTATGAAAGCCAAGCGCGGGCCGGAGGCCATACGGCGACGGTCGATGTGGATTACGACGGGGTTCAGATTGCGGTCGATACCGGCTTCATCGTCTATAATGAACAGAATTACCCCAATCTGACGGCACTCTTTGCCGAACTCGGCATCGCGACGCATGCAAGCGATATGAGCTTTTCGCTCTCGCTCGACTGCGGCAGACTGGAATGGAGCGGCGGCGGGCTGTCCTCGATCTTCGCGCAGAAGCGCAACCTGCTGCGGCCCTCGTTCTTGTGGATGATCCGCGAGATCCTCCGCTTCAACCGCACCTGCCTCGAAGATCGCACCGCCGGTCATCTCGCCTCGCGTTCGATCGGCGATTATCTCGACTGGCGCGGCTTCTCGCCCGGTTTCACCAACAACTATCTCGTGCCGATGGCGGCGGCGATCTGGTCGACACCATCAGCCCGCATGCTGCAGTTTCCCGCCGAGCAGTTCGTCAATTTCTTCGACAATCACCGGCTGATCTACCGCCGCCAGCACCAGTGGCGCACGGTGACCGGCGGCAGCCGCACGTATCTCGACCGGTTGCTTCGGCCGCTCGGCGAACGCGTGAAACTTTCCTGCGGCGTACGTGGGGTCATCCGCTCCGAGCGTGGTGTCACGATCATCGACGAAACGGGCAGCGAACACCCGTTCGACAAGGTAATCTTTGCCTGCCACAGCGATCAGACAGCACGCCTGCTCGTCGATGCCACCGATCGAGAAAGCCGGCTGCTTGCTGCCATTCCCTACCAGCCGAACCGCGTCGTCCTGCATCGCGACCAATCGCTGATGCCGCAGCGGCGCAAGGTTTGGGCCTCATGGAATTATCTCCGTTCCAGCCGTGACGATGGAAACGCAGACGTCGCCGTGACTTACTGGATGAACCGGTTGCAGGGTGTCGACGAGAAATTCCCGCTGTTCGTGACCCTCAATCCCGACCGCGAGCCGGACCCCCATAAGGTGTTTGCCGAATTCGCCTATGAGCATCCGCAATTTTCGGCGGAAGCCATAGGCGCTCAACAGGCGCTCACGACCATTCAGGGACAGAATAATTGCCATTTTGCCGGTGCCTGGACGGGATACGGATTCCATGAGGATGGTCTCGTTTCCGGTCTGGCGGCGGCGGAGGCCCTTGGCGGGATCATACCCTGGCGGACTGTCCGAACCTCCCGGCACCCCCAACCGGGTGCGGCGACATGACAGGGCGCGGCGAAAAACGTGGCATGAACGCGGCAGCCAACGGCGCCCCACCTGATGCCGCCGCAGCGCTCTATGTCGGCGAGATCATGCACCAACGCATGAAACCGTTCGGCCATCGCTTCCGCTACCGTGTCTTCTCGCTGCTTGTCGATCTCGACAGGCTGGACGAGGCTGGCCGGTTATCGACGTTATTTTCCGTCAACGGGCGCAATTTCGTCTCGTTCCAGGAAAGGGACCACGCCGAAACCAGAAATATGTCGCTGCGCACCTATGTCGACGGGCTGCTCGCCGAGGCGAGGCTCGACCGCGCGGACAGGATCCTGCTCGTCTGTTATCCCCGCATTCTCGGCTATGTCTTCAATCCGCTCTGCGTCTATTACGCCTATGATGCCGGCGGCGTACTCGTCGCGATAATCTACGAGGTGCGCAATACTTTCGGCGAGCGGCACAGCTATGTCTGCCCCGTCGGCCGTGGCGAGATGTCGGAAAGCGGGCTTCGCCAGAGCTGCGACAAGATCTTCCACGTCTCGCCCTTTATCGGCATGGCGGCGCGCTATCATTTCCGCATGCTGCCGCCCGGTAAAGAGATCCGCTGGCGCATCCTTGAAACAGATAGTGAAGGACCGCTGCTCTCGGCGACATTTTCCGGACGGCAGGTGCCTTTGACAAACGCTTCGCTGCTGGGCTTGACGGCGCGCATACCCATCCTCACTTTCAAGATCATGACCGGGATCCATTGGGAAGCACTCAAGTTGTGGCTAAAGGGCGCGCGGTATGTCAGGCGTCCTGCGCCCCCGCTTGCAGTCAGCGTCCGCCAAACCCGCCCGCTTGCGGAAGCAGCGGAATGACATTAGCGTTCGAAGCAATGGTCGGGGGGCGGCCGCGCGTATCATCAAGGATGCTTCGTCCCTAACCGGCAAGAAAATGCTGGAGGAGGAGGAGAAATGAGCAAGGCGCAGGACTGGAATCTGCTGGCTCGTGATGCGGTGACGCTGACGGCCGAAAACATGTCCCGAATGGTGAAGGGTCTGCCGTTCAAGGCGAAGCTGGCTCTGCGCGGACTTCTGCACATGCAGCACGGTTCGCTTGCCGTCACCCTCCCCGACGGCCGCAGGCTGCTGGTCGAGGGCAAGAAGGCCGGACCAAAGGCGGCGCTCAGCCTCCACAACTGGAACCTTGCCTATCGGGCGCTGACGAGCGGCACGATCGGGGTCGCCGAAACCTATATGGATGGCGACTGGGACAGCCCTGACATCGCCGCCTTCCTCGAACTCTTCCTCGTCAACGGCGAGGCCGCATTCAGCTATGCGCATGGCAAGGGCGGTCTTGGCCGCCTGTTCGAGCGCGTCCGCCATTGGATGAACACCAACACCAAGACGGGCTCGAAGCGCAACATTTCCGCCCATTACGATCTCGGCAACGATTTCTACAGGGAATGGCTCGATCCGAGCATGACCTATTCCTCGGCGCTCTATTCGACCGGCGCCAACGATCTGCAATCGGCCCAGAATGCCAAATACCGGGCGCTTGCCGAGGCGACCGGCATCGGGGCTGGCGACCATGTGCTCGAGATCGGCTGCGGCTGGGGCGGTTTTGCCGAATTCGCCGCAAGCGAGCTGAAGTGCAAGGTGACGGGGCTGACGATCAGCCGTGAGCAGCTTGCCTTTGCCGAGGAGCGCATCCGCAAGGCCGGCCTCGACGACCGCGTGGAATTCCGTTTCCAGGACTACCGCGATGAAGCAGGGCTCTACGACCGGATCGTCTCGATCGAGATGTTCGAAGCGGTCGGCGAGAAATACTGGCCGTCCTATTTCTCCAAGCTCAGGCAATGTCTGAAGCCGGGCGGCAAGGCTGGGCTGCAGATCATCACGATTAAGGACGAGTCCTTCGACCAGTATCGCAGCAACCCCGACTTCATCCAGAAATATGTCTTTCCCGGCGGTATGCTGCCGACGCGCAATCATCTGGCCGAACTTGCAGGCAAGGTCGATCTGTCGCTGGTCAAGGACTTCGGCTTCGGGCTCGATTACGCCCGCACGCTGGCCGAATGGCGCGAGCGCTTCTGGTCGGTCTGGGAACGCATCCGCCCGATGGGCTTCGACGAGCGTTTCAAGCGGCTCTGGGAATTCTATCTGTTCTATTGCGAAGCCGGCTTCCGTGCCCGCAATATCGATGTGCGCCAGGTCGTGTTCTCTCGCCGTTGATCATTCCGCCGCATGCGGTGTCACCGGATGGCGACCAGCCGATGGCGGCCGCTCCCGCCAGCCGGTCACGCGGTTCACCAGCGTGAAATAAACGCTATAGGGGAGCAGGCGTGCAAGCTTCAGCATGGTGGTGAAGCGCTTCGGAAACGTGATCTCGAAGGCCTGCGATTTCAACCCGGCGGCAATCTCCCGGGCGGCCTCCTCGACCGATATCAGAGCCGGCATTGGAAAGGCATTCTTCCTCGTTGCCGGCGTATCGACGAAGCCTGGGCTGACGAGTTGGATGCGGATGCCCATCTTGTCGAGATCGAATTTCAGGCTTTCGGCCATATTGATCAGCGCCGCCTTGGTAGCGCCATAGGCAGCCCCCGTCGGCAGGCCGCCATAGCCGGTGACGGAGGAAACGATGGCGATCTGTCCCTGCCCCTTCGCCTTCATATGGCGGATCGCCGGCAGCAGACAGTTGACGACGCCGGAAAGGTTGACGGCAAAGCTCTTCTCGAAATCGGTGCGGTTCAGATCCTCGGCATGGACAGGCAGGTAGACGCCGGCATTGAGGATCGCCATGGCGAGCGTGCCGTGCTCATATTCGATGGAGGCCATGACATGTTCCATGTCCTCGGCATCGGTGACGTCGCCGTCGAGCACAATGATATTGCCCGAGAGGCCATTGGCTTCGGCTTGCAGTTCGACAAGCTTTTCGTGGCTTCTGGCGGTGACGGCGACCTTATATCCTTCGCCGGCGAGCCTCAGTGCAAGCGCCCGGCCGATACCTGAGCTCGCGCCCGAAATCCAGACGATTCCATGTTCGGGATGGGCAATGAAGTCACGCATGACATGTTCCTCCGGGCTGCCTGATCAATGCGAAAACAGGTCCGGAAGTTCCTCAACCCCTCCGGATTTACGGCTCTATCACACCATTGTGGCTGCTTTCAGCCGATCAGGTCGCCGATCATCTGACGAAAGGATCCGGTGAGCTTGACCGGTCCATCCGAGACGGCAAAGGCGATGCAAGGCCGGTCCTTTTCGGCGACCGGCCGGTGGTCGACCGTCTCGTCGGCAATGGAGATGTCGCCGGGGCCGAAACGGCCGCGTTCATCGTTGAAGGCGCCGTCGAGAATGAGGATCAGTTCCATGCCTTTATGGGTGTGCGCCGGCAAGGCGCGGCCCGGCCGGATCCACATCAGGCTGACCTCGCAGCCGTCCATGTCGAGCGAATATTCCCTGAAACCGGGCAATCGCCGGCGCCAGGGCACATCCTCGGCCTCGAAGCCCAAGAGAGCGCGCAACGCTTGAGGAAACAGCGCATTTTCCGGCCGCGCGGCCGTCTGCGGCGCCGAGACGGGAGACGCAGAGGAAAAGATCGCCGCAAGCCGGCCGTCGCGATCTGCAATGGCGGCTTCAGGCGCGTTTTCCAGAGCTTCGCCGGCCAGCAGCTCGAGGCTGTTCACCAGGCTGCGATTGTCGGGTTTCATTTCGAGATGAGACTGCACCAGCACACGCGCCGGCTCGGGCAAGGAGCCGGCAACATAATGCGCCATCAATGCATCGATCGTGTCGATCTGCTCGTGAACCATGTCGGTTTCGGTCACGCCCTGTTGCCGCGCTCCGTTTTCGCTTTGTCGTCATCCGTACGGGGAAAGTCAATCTTCGGATCACCCTCACACGGCGGGATTGCGGGCCATACGTCATTTCGGAGGAGGAAAGCCAAATTTTATCGCGGCCGACAGAGGTGTGGAATAGCTTTTCTTGCCAACTCAGCCTTGTGAAGGGAAAAGACCGTTCCTAAAGTAAGAGTTCGAATAGAGGCAGATTCCATGACCTTCCACCCCTCCGTCCTTGAAGCCATCGGCAACACGCCCCTGATCAAACTCAAGGGCGCCTCAGAGGCGACCGGCTGCACCATTCTCGGCAAGGCGGAGTTCCTGAACCCCGGCCAGTCGGTCAAGGATCGCGCCGCGCTCTACATCATCCGCGACGCAGAGCGGAAGGGATTGCTTCGTCCGGGCGGCGTCATCGTCGAGGGAACGGCCGGCAATACCGGCATCGGGCTGACGCTGGTCGCCAAGGCGCTCGGTTACCGCACCGTCATCGTCATCCCGGAAACGCAGAGCCAGGAAAAGAAGGACGCGCTGAAGCTGCTCGGCGCCGAACTCGTCGAAGTGCCCGCAGTTCCCTACAAGAACCCGAACAATTACGTGAAGGTATCCGGGCGGCTGGCAGAGCAGTTGGCGAAGACCGAGCCGAACGGGGCGATCTGGGCAAACCAGTTCGATAACGTCGCCAACCGGCAGGCGCATGTCGAAACGACGGCAAAAGAAATCTGGAAAGACACCGACGGCAAGGTCGACGGCTTTATCTGCTCGGTCGGCTCCGGCGGCACGCTCGCAGGCGTGGCTGCCGGCCTCAAGGCTTTCAAGGCAGACGTCAAGATCGGCATCGCCGATCCCGATGGCGCCGCACTCTATGAATTCTACCAGAACGGCGCGCTGAAATCCGAGGGATCCTCGATCACCGAGGGCATCGGCCAGGGCCGCATCACCGCCAATCTCGAGGGCTTCACGCCTGACTATGCCTATCGGATCCCCGATGCCGAAGCGCTTCCCTATCTCTTCGACCTCGTCGAGAACGAGGGCCTCTGCCTCGGCGGGTCGACGGCGATCAATATTGCCGGCGCGGTCAACCTCGCCCGGGATCTCGGACCTGGTCACACGGTGGTGACGATCCTCTGCGATTACGGCAACCGCTATCAGTCAAAACTCTTCAACCCGGATTTCCTGACGTCGAAGGGGCTGCCCGTTCCGGGCTGGATGGCCAAGTCGCCCGATATCCACGTTCCCTACGAGCCGGTGTGAGACCCCATGCCCGTCAATGCCCTTTATCGTGACGACTTCTATCTCTCGACGTGCGAGGCGGTCGTCACCGCCGTTCACGAAGACGGGGGCATCGAACTGGACCAGACCTGCTTCTATGCGACATCAGGCGGCCAGCCCGGTGACACCGGAGAGTTCGAGCGCGCTGACGGCAGCAAGATCGCGCTCGGCCAGACGAAACATGGTCCGGGCAAGGATGTCATCATCCATGTGCCGCTCGAAGGTGCGCCACGGCCTGTCGTCGGCGAGACGCTGGTGCTGCATGTCGACTGGCCGCGCCGCTACAGGCTGATGCGCATGCACACGGCCTGCCACCTGCTTTCCGTGGTCTGCTCCTATCCGATCACCGGGGCTGCCGTCGGCGAGGAGGAAAGCCGCGTCGACTTCGACATGATCGAGACGATCGACAAGGACGCGGTGACGGCCAAGCTGATGGAACTGGTCGAGCAGAACCATCCGGTCACTCTGCAATGGATCACCGACGAGGAGCTTGTGGCCAATCCCGATATCGTCAAATCGAAGAACGTCCGCCCGCCGATTGGGCTCGGGCGCGTCAGCCTCGTCTGCATCGGCGAGAACTCCTCGATTGACAGCCAACCCTGCGGCGGCACACATGTCTCCGAGACTCAGGAAGTCGGCCGGATCCATATCGCCAAAATCGAGAAGAAGGGCAAAGAGAACCGGCGCTTCCGCATCCGCTTCGGCACGCCCGGCGACGAAGCCTGACCATCAAGGGAGACCATCATGAGTGAGACCAAGAGCCGTTTCGTCGTTTCGGCCGACTGGCTGCAGTCCGAGCTCGGCAAAGCTGACCTGCGCGTGCTGGACGCCTCCTTCTATCTGCCGGCGCAGAAGCGCGATGCCGATGCCGAATATGCGGCCGGCCATATTCCCGGCGCCATCCGCTTCGATCAGGACAAGATCGCCGACCATTCGACGTCGCTGCCGCACACGATCCCCTCGCCCGATTATTTCGCTGCCGAAGTCGGCCGGCTCGGCATCAGCGAGAATGATCGCATCGTCGTCTATGACGGTATCGGCCTGTTCGCCTCGCCGCGCGTCTGGTGGCTGTTCCGGGTGATGGGCGCGAAAAACGTCTTCGTTCTCGACGGCGGTCTCGACGGCTGGAAGGCCGAGGGCCGTCCGCTTGAAACCACGGCGTCCAATCATTTGCCGGCGACCTTTACGCCCAATTTCGATGAAAGCCGCGTGGTGACGCTTGATACGATGCGCGACATCGTCTCCAGCGCCGCGATGCAGATCGCCGATGCCCGCAGCGCCGGCCGCTTCGCAGCCGCCGAACCCGAACCGCGTGCCGGCATGCGCTCCGGCCATATGCCCGGCGCCCGCAGCCTGCCCTCCGGCGTCTTCGTCAACCAGGGCCGCTTCAAGTCGCTGCCCGAACTTAGGCAGACGATCGAGGATGCCGGCATCGATCTGTCCAAGCCTGTCGTCACCTCCTGCGGCTCGGGAATCACCGCCGCGATCATCACGCTCGCGCTGGAATCGCTTGGCCATCACGACAACAAGCTTTATGACGGCTCGTGGAGCGAATGGGGCAGCCGTGACGATACGCCCATCGTCACCGGTCCGCCGACGACGGTCAAAGTCTGATCGCCATGGGAAAGGCACCCGCTTCGCTGAAAGCTCACATCACCCGGCTCGAAATGACGGCGCCGCCGAAGGCAAGCATGCCGGTGCCCGTCAATATCCAGACGGCGATCATGCGCGCTCCCGAGATCCCGCTGCCCTTCTACCGCTATCTCTACCGGCAGGTGGGTGCGCGCTGGCAATGGGTGGACCGGTTGCGCATGAGCGACGAGCAGCTTGCCGAGACGCTGAACGACAAGCGCAACAATATCAGCGTTCTCTACGTGAACGGCGCGCCCGCCGGCTTCTACGAATATTTCTGCGAAGACGAGGATATGATCGAGCTCAGCCATTTCGGCCTGATCGAACATGCGCTCGGTCTCGGCATCGGCAAGTGGTTCCTGCTGCAGGCGCTCTATGCCATCTGGTCGCTCAATCCGAAGCGAGTCACCACCACCACCAACAACCTCGACCATCCGCGTGCGCTGCAGCTCTACCAGATGTACGGCTTCTCCCCCGTCTCGACCGGCACCGGGATCGTCCGGCCGCTCAGCGACAAGGAGCTTCTGGAGATTGCGCGGAAAAGCTGACGGTTTCTTTCCCGACGTAAGTGGAGGCGACTAACGCTGCGTCAGGCTGTTCGGGCGGCGTGGGTCGTTGCGTCGCTCGAAATCGAGGGTACGGCCCGATTGCTCCTTCAGTTCCGCCACTTGCCGCCGCAGAGCCCTGAGCTCTTCCAGTATTTCCGCATTCTGTTGCGCCAGCAGCGCGAGATCGATGTCGGCCAAGGCCTCTCCTTTCGCCTTACAGCGTACGCACAGAAGATACTCCGCTTTTCGCTCTACGGCGATCTCATATGCAGACGCAGGCAAGAATCGGGTGGCTTGTCTGCTCTTCCAAGTGCATTTCATGGCAATCACAAATGAGATTTGCCATGACCGCCATTCGTTATGTTGCCATGCCGACGATAGATGCCGAACACCTCTGGAACGGCGGCCGCGACGCCTATGACAGGCTGCCCGAGACGATCGTTTCCGATGGTCCCGGCCATCCCTGCCGCCATTGCCTTCAGAATATCGATGCCGGCGAGGCGTTGCTGGTCTTCGCCTACCGGCCCTTCCCCGAACTGCAGCCCTATGCCGAAACCGGCCCGGTCTTCCTGCACAAGCAGCCTTGTGCACGCTATGCCGCCGAAGAGATCATGCCGCCGGTGCTGACGACGAGCCGCGACTTCATCGTCCGCGGCTACAGCGAGAACGACCGCATCGTCTACGGCACCGGCGCGGTGACTGCCATCGGCGATATTCCAGCCTATGGCGAAGAACTGCTGGGACGATCTGATATCGCCTATGTGCATGTGCGCTCAGCGCGCAACAACTGCTTCCAATGCCGGATCGACAAGATAAGGGCGCCGGCCCCGGCGGAGGCCGGTGCCTGACCTAGAGTCAGCTAGCTTACGCTACGTTCAGTACGCTTTCCGGCGCGAAGGCCTCGTAGCCCAGCGCGTCGGCGACCGGCTTGCTGGTGATGCGGCCCTTGTGGACGTTGAGGCCGTTCCTCAGATGCTTGTCTTCGGCGATGGCGCGCAGGCCGCGATCGGCAAGCGCCAGGCCATGAACCAATGTGGCATTGTTCAGCGCGTGCGCCGAGGTGACCGGCACGGCGCCCGGCATGTTGGCGACGCAATAATGCACGACGCCGTCGACTTCGTAAGTCGGATCGGAATGGGTCGTCGCATGCGAGGTCTCGAAGCAGCCGCCCTGGTCGATGGCGACGTCGACGATGACGGAGCCCTTCTTCATGCCGGACAGCATCTCGCGGGTAACGAGCTTCGGAGCGGCAGCACCCGGGATCAGCACGGCGCCGACAATGAGATCGGCCGAGAAGACTTCCTCCTCCAGCGCCTGGATGCTGGAATAACGCGTGTGGATACGGCCTGCGAAGATATCGTCGAGCTGGCGCAGGCGCGGCAGCGACTTGTCGAGGATGCTGACATCGGCGCCAAGGCCGGCAGCCATCCTGGCCGCATGCAGGCCGACGACGCCGCCACCGATGACCGCGACTTTGGCCGGCAACACGCCGGGTACGCCGCCAAGCAGGACACCAAGACCACCATTGGCCTTCTGCAGCGCGGTCGCTCCTGCCTGGATCGACAGGCGTCCGGCGACCTCCGACATCGGCGCCAGCAACGGCAGGCCGCCGCGCTCGTCGGTCACCGTCTCATAGGCGATCGCGGTGACGCCGGAGGCGATAAGGCCTTTGGTTTGTTCGGGATCCGGCGCCAGATGCAGATAGGTGTAGAGAAGCTGACCGTCGCGGAGCTGCGCCCATTCGGCGGGCTGCGGCTCCTTCACCTTGACGATCATGTCGCACTTTTCGAAGATATCCTTGGCGGAGGCGGCGATCTTGGCGCCGGCCGCGGCATAGGCGGCATCATCAGCGCCGATACCGACGCCCGCCTTGGTCTCCACCCAGACCTCGTGGCCGTGGGCAACATATTCGCGCACCGAAGCCGGCGTCAGGCCGACGCGATATTCATGATTCTTGATTTCCTTCGGGCAACCGACACGCATGCGCGTTCCTCTCATTTTATCTCCGCGGCCGCGGATTTTTTCAGATGAGGAATCCAACCATCAAGACAGTGAAATGTCCTTGCAAAGACGATTTGCGAAGACGCGATTTTTCGGTGAGTATTGCGCTTCTTCTACCTTTCTTCGAAGGTTCTTCGAATGGCCAATCTCGATACCATCGATCTTGCGATTCTCCGGGCATTGCAGGCCAATGCCCGCATCACCAATGCCGAGCTTGCCGAAAGGATCGGATTGTCGCCTTCGGCCTGTTCGCGCCGGCTCGACATCTTGGAAAGAAGCGGCGTCATCGGCGGCTACCATGCGCGGCTTTCACACAAGGCGCTCGACTACAAGATGATCGCCATCGTGCATATCTCGCTCTCCGGCCAGTTCGCCAAGACCCTGGCGGAATTCGAGGCAGCGGTGAAGCTCTGCCCGAACGTGCTCGTCTGTTACCTGATGTCGGGCGAATACGACTATATCCTCAGGGTCGCAGCCCGCGACCTCGAGGACTATGAGCGCATCCACCGCGACTGGCTGTCGGCCCTGCCCCACGTCGTCAAGATCAATTCGAGCTTCGCGCTCAGAGAAATCATCGACAAGCCGAATGTCGGCCTTTGAGGCCTTGCATCTTTGCCGAAAGCCTGCCCAGACTTTCGATGCGCGCACGCGTTTCCCCACTCACTGGCAAGTCATGACATCGAAGACCCAAGGCTATATTTTCGCGCTGCTGGCGATCACCATCTTCTCCCTGCAGGATGCCATCTCGAAACATCTGGCGACGGCCTATCCGCCAATCTTCGTGACGATGATCCGCTACTGGGCCTTTGCGCTTTTCACGATCATCCTCGCTTCGAAGATGCGCGGCGGCATCAAGGCGACGGCCCGCACCAAACGCCCTCTCCTGCAGGTGACCCGCGGCGTGCTGCTTGCCGTCCAGGTGGTTCTGGCCATCACCTGCTTTGCGATGATCGGCCTTGCCCGTTCACAGGCGATCTTTTCCGCGACGCCGATCCTGATCGCGCTGCTGGCTATGCCGATCCTCGGCGAGCGGGTCGGGTGGCGGCGATGGGCAGCGATCGGCGCCGGACTTTTCGGGGTGCTGCTGATCCTCAAGCCGGAAGGCGAATTTTTCGACGTGAAGCTGCTTCTCGCCGTCATTTCCTGCTTCAACTTCGCCTTCTACGTTATCGCCACCCGTCTGGTCAGCCGCGACGATTCGTCGATGACCAGCTTCTTCTATACCGGCGTTGTCGGCGGCGTCACGATGACGCTCATCGGACCGTTCTACTGGAGCTGGATGTCGTCGGGTGACTGGGGCTGGATGGCGCTCGTCTGCGTCACCAGCATTTCCAGCCATTATTTCCTGATCCGCGCCTATGATGTTCTCGATGCCGCCGCCGTCCAGCCGCTGACCTATCTGTCACTTGTCTACGCCTCGGTCATCGGCATGGCGGTCTATGACGAAACGCTCAGTCTCAACACGATCATCGGTTCGATCATCGTGGTTGCTGCCGGCATTTTCACCGTCTGGCGCGAGCATATGGTCGGAAGCAGGGTCACTGCTGCCAATTGATGTTTCACTGCAATTTTAGCCAAGCCCCTAAAACCATTTCAATTTTCCGGCGCTATGCTCCCTCGCTATACCAAGGGAGACAGTATGACCCGCAACTTGAAAATCACGGCCCGGAAGACCGATCGGAAACACTGCCGCGTTTTCGGCCATGTCAAATATCTGAACAGCCAGGTGGATGCCCGCATCCTCGACTTATCGCCGACCGGTGCCGCCCTGGAGATGAAGGGGCCGCTCCATGCCGCCTCAGGCAGCAAGGTGCGCATCGAGGCCGAAAACCTCGGGCTGCTCGAAGGCATCATCCGCTGGAAGCATAATGGCCGCGTCGGCATCCAGTTCGACGTGAATTCGAATGCACGGGCGCAGATCTCCTCCTATTTCCGCTTTTTCCATAAGGAAGTACGGCCCGTGCTGGCGACCCGCCCGTTGACGATATCAGGTGCCAAAGGCGACCGGACGCCTCACTTGGCGACATCGACACTGAAATCGTAGGGCTGCACCGCCTTTGCCCCGAAGGAGCGGCTGAGATCGTTCCAGTAGCTGCGGTTGACGTTGACGTCGAGGGTGACCGAGCCTTGCGTCTGCGGCAGCCTGGCGCCGAGGTCCCTGACGTTGACCGTGGCGGTATTGGCGTTGGCGCCGGACAGCAGGATCGTTTCCGTGCCAAGTGGCACGTTAACTGCGCCGGGCGCCTGGCTGCTCGAGAGCGGCTCGCTTGATATGATCTGGCCGTCTCCACCAAGGAACTTGATATCGCAGGTCTGGCATTCGCCCTGCGTCCAGCCGGGATTGACCTTCAACTCGACCCGCGGCGGCAGCGAACGAGTGTCATCCTGAGCATGGGCGACGCCGACGATGCCGAACAGGCTGGCGGCCGAGCTGACCTCGATCGGCCTCGGGTTGGCTGCACTCCCCTGTGCAGCGGCCATGATGAGGGCCGGTGCGCCGATGCCAAGAAGAAGCGCCTTCTGCAACTGCTGTTCGCGATAGATCAGGGCGATAGCGCCGCCGATAATGAAGAAGACGACGATGGCGGCAAGCGCGCAGGCAACCGAGATCCAAGGGTTTGCCGTCGTCGTCAGCCATTTCTCCACATCGCCGCTGTAGAGCGCCTGCGCCTTGTCGACCAGACTGGGTGCGATGCCTCCGAAACCTCCGACCAAAGCGATAACGACCTTGTTCATAATGCCATCTCCCCAATGGTTCCAGCTGTTACCACTGTACCATAAATTGCATTTCACGACCATGCCGCTTTCCCGCTGGATTGTTTTGCCGTTCTGTCATTTTCACGGTGTACTCCTCGGCAAATCGTCCTAATTCTGACGGGCCGGACGATGCATGATCCCTATTAGGAGAATTTCCATGTCTTCCATTTTCGATGTTGGCGCGATGAGCCGCCGTTCCCTGCTCGGCGGCCTCGCCGCCACTTCCGCCCTGGTCCTGCTGCACCCTTTCAGCGCGCGCGCCAGCGCCAACCAGGCCCATCTCAGGCTGATGGAAACGACCGACATTCACGTCAACGTCTTCCCCTATGACTATTATGCCGACAAGCCGAACGACACGATGGGCCTGTCGCGCACCGGGACGATCATCGACAACATCCGCGCGGAAGCTGTCAACTCGCTGCTGATCGATAATGGCGATGTGCTGCAGGGCAATCCGATGGGCGATTACATGGCCTATCAGCACGGCATGAAGGACGGCGACGTCCATCCGGTGATCAAGGCGATGAACACGCTCGGCTATACGGTCGGCACGCTCGGCAATCACGAGTTCAACTACGGCCTCGACTTCATGTTCAAGGTCCTGGCAGGCGCGAACTTCCCCTTCGTCTGCGCCAACCTGACCAAGGGCCAGCTCGCCTCGGACCCGAAGCAGGACGATCTCTTCTTCAAGCCCTACATCATCGTCGAAAAGCAGATCAAGGATGGCGCCGGCAATGAGAGCCCCGTCAAGATCGGCTTCATCGGCTTCGTGCCGCCGCAGATCATGCTCTGGGACATCAAGAACCTCGAAGGCAAGGCACAGACGCGCGACATCGTCGAGGCCGCCAAGGCCTGGGTTCCCGCCATGAAGGAAGCCGGCGCCGATATCGTCATTGCGCTCTCGCATTCCGGCATCGACGGCAGCGCACCGTCCGAAAAGATGGAGAACGCCTCGCTGCATCTCGCCGCCGTCGACGGGATCGACGCGATCTTCACCGGCCACCAGCATCTCGTCTTCCCTGGCCCGAAGAGCTGGGACGGTGTGGCCAATGCCGACCCCGTCAAGGGCACGCTGCACGGCAAGCCCGCCGTGATGGCCGGCTTCTGGGGCTCACATCTCGGCCTTATCGACCTGCTGCTCGAAAAGGACGGCAATAGCTGGAAGATCGTCGATTTCACCGCGGAAGCACGGCCGATCTTCCATCGCGACGACAAGAAGAAAGTGGTTGCCGACTACGCCGACAAGAAGGAAGTGGTCGAGGCCGCCAAGGCCGAGCACGAGGCGACGCTTGCCTATGTCCGCACCCCGGTCGGCAAGACCTCCGCACCGCTCTACTCCTACTTCGCGCTGGTTGCCGACGATCCCTCGGTGCAGGTCGTCAGCCAAGCCCAGACCTGGTACATCAAGCAGATGCTCGCCGACACCGAGTTCAAGGACCTGCCGGTGCTTTCGGCGGCGGCCCCCTTCAAGGCCGGCGGTCGCGGCGGCGCCGACTACTATACCGACGTGCCGGCCGGCGATATCGCCATCAAGAACGTAGCCGACCTCTATCTCTACCCGAACACGGTGCAGGCCGTTGCCATCACCGGCGCAGAGGTGAAAAACTGGCTCGAAATGTCGGCCGGCATGTTCAATCACATCGAGGCCGGCTCGAAGGATGCAGCGCTGCTCAACAATGACTTTCCGACCTACAATTTCGACGTGATCGACGGCGTCACCTACCAGATCGACCTGTCGCAGCCGCCGAAATATGATTCATCCGGCAAGCCGATCCATCCGGACGCCAACCGCATCCAGAACCTCGCCTTCAACGGCAAGCCGATCGATCCGGCTCAGAAGTTCGTCGTCGTCTCGAACAACTACCGCGCCGGCGGCGGCGGCAATTTCCCTGAGATCACCGCGGACAAGGTGATCTTCCAGGCGCCGGATACCAACCGCGACGTCATCGTCCGCTATATCCATGATCAGGGCACGATCAATCCGTCTGCCGACGCCAACTGGACCTTCAAGCCGCTCCCCGGCACGACCGCGACCTTCGAAAGCGGCCCGAAGGCGAAACAGTTCCTCGCCGAGCTCAAGAGCGTCAAGATCGAGGATGCCGGCGAAGGGGCAGACGGGTTCTCGAAGTTCAGGCTTGTTCTTTAGGCCGAGCACAATATCAGCGAAGGCGCGGCACTCGCGCCTTCGTCATTCGGCCGCAAGCGGCGTACCAGCTTCCTGCAGTTCCGCTATCTGAGCATGGAAATCGACTTGGCTCGGGCAGGCGGAAAGCCGCGTGCGGAACGCGTCGATCATCCAGGTGGCGGCAGGTCCGGGCGGGTTAGCGAGCTGACGGACCGAATATATGGGATACTCCCCCTGTTCGTAGGCATCCAGATCGAGATGGACGAGCCTGCCGCTCGTCAGATCGTCATGAATCACGGAAGCCGGAAGGCCGCCCCAGCCAAGGCCGGCCCTGATGAGCTGGTGCTTCGTTGCAATATCGCTGACGCGCCATGTCTTGTAGGAGAGAACGTTGAAATCGCGCCCCTTCGTCCGTCCCGATGCATCGGTGACGACGAGTTGCACTTCCTCGCGGACGTCGCCGAGCGTCAGTGGCCGGCCGATCCCGGCAAGCGGGTGGTTGCGCGCGGCAACGGGCAACATGAAGGAATGACCGATCCGCTCCGTGACGATCGAATCGTCCTGCTTGACGACCGCGCCACCAATCCCGATCGTCGCCTTGCCGCTGAGGACGAGATCCATGACCATTCCGAGCTCGCCGACATTGAGGCTTAACGAAACGGATGGAAACATCTCCCGGAATTCGCGGAGGACGTCCACCAGGGCTCGCGAAGGCACCATAACGCTGATGGCGACGGAAACCTCCGCTTCGAGCCCTTCTCTCAGGCTCTTGACGCGCGCCCGCATGACTTGCAGATCGCCCAGAATGCGCCGCGCATCCTCCAGCATCGCCTTGCCCGCCTCCGTCAGCTTCGGCTGACGCGCGCCGGAGCGCTCGAAAAGCGGGACTTCGAGCTGCGCCTCCAGATTGGCGATCGTATAGCTGACGACCGACTGCGCCCGGTTCAGCGCCCGCGAAGCGGCCGAGAAGCTACCGGTCTCGGCAACGGTCAGAAACACCTGCAATTGGTCCAGAGTGGGGTTTGGCAGCATCTTCTATCCATTCCATCGATAGTTTCGATCTACATTATCACCGTTTTTTCGATAGCAGGCCAGACCTATTTTCCTCATCGAGACTACGGCTCACCTCCCAGCAACGGGCCGTCAAATCCCATTCGAAAGGAAATGCACCATGTCGTCCATCCTGCTTCTGACGTCCAGCCCGCGTGCCGATTCTCTCTCGACGCCGATCGCCGTCGATCTCGCCGAAAAGCTGAAGAGCCAGAATCCGGGCAGCGTCGTCATTCGCCGCGACCTTGCCGCCAACCCGCTGCCGCATATCGATGACCTCTTCACCGGCGCGATCCGCAAGCCGCCTGAGGCCCGCACCGCTGAGGAAACCGTGGCCGTCAAGACCTCCGACGAGCTTGTCAACGAACTGCTCGCCGCCGATACGATCGTCATCAGCACCGGCCTCATCAACTTCAACATCTATTCGTCGCTGAAGACCTGGATCGACAACGTTGCCCGTGCCGGCCTGACCTTCAAGTACACGGAAAGCGGTCCGGTTGGCCTCGCAACCGGCAAGAAGGTTTACGTGGTGCTCGCTTCGGGCGGTGTCTATTCACAGGGCCCGGCCGTCGGCTTGAACCATGCCGTGCCGTACCTGAAGTCGGTTCTCGGCTTCCTCGGCATCAGCGATATCGAGACCATCTATGTCGAAGGCTTGGCCTTCGGTCCGGAAGCTGCCGAAAAGGCGATCGACGCCGCCAAGTCGCGCGTCCAGGAAATCGCACTGGCGGCCTGATTGGCTCCCAAATGCTTCACGGAACGGCCGGCCTTTGCCGGCCGTTTTTCATTTGTCGATATCGGCGACAAAATCCCGGACCGTCGCCAGGATTTCGGCCGAGAGTTCTTCATCGGACGAAATCCTGGCAAGGCCGACGCCGCCGGCCATCATCGCGAAGGCCATGATCGCCTTGCGGCGCCGTTCGCTATCGTCCGTTCCCGCAGCCTTGCTCGCCAGTGACGCGAAATTGCGCCTGAGCCCGTCCGTGGCGATCCCCCGCGCCGTCTCGCCGCTACGGGATATATCGGAGGTCAGCGCGGCAAAAGGGCAGCCCTCACCGGGATTGTCGCGATGATACGCGCTCACATAACGATCGGCGACATCGGCAGCCGTCATCTCCGCCGGGTTCACCCCCTCGGCCTCCAGCTTGCGTCCCCATGAATCGAAAGCGGACTGCATCGCCTCCGCAACCAGATCGTCACGGGAGGCGAAATGCTTATAGAAGCCGCCGACGGTCAGTCCGGCCTCCTTCATCAGATCGGCGACGCCAATACCTTCGAGCCCCTCCTCGCGCAGCCGCTTCGACGCGATCTCGACAATCTTCTCGTGCGTCTTCTGTTTCTCCAACTGCGAACGCCCCATCGGACATCTCCCCGGCACCAATCGAATGAGCATGATGTCGGCCGAAAACCGCTTACACTTTTCGGCATCATGCTCCCCTTGACTCATGTAGATTATCATCATAATCCTTATAGATAACGATCATAATCCAGATCGTTGCCAATTCCAAGAGGAGCATGAATCATGCGTCTAAGAAACAAGGTCGCCCTGATTACCGGCGGAAACAGCGGCATCGGTCTTGCGACCGCCAGGGTCTTCATCGACGAGGGTGCCAAGGTGGTGATCACCGGCCGCAACCCGGAAACGCTCGCGGCTGCCGAAAAGGCGCTTGGGTCAGGCGTGCTGGCGCTGAAGGTCGACGTCACCGATGCCGCCGCCACCGAGAAGGCGTTTGCCGAAGCCGCCGCAAAGGTCGGCAAGTTCGACATCGTCTTCGCCAATGCCGGCATCGGCGGCGCGACGCCGCTTGGCGAGACATCGCCAGAGCAGTTCAACCAGATCATCAGCACCAATCTCACGGCGGTTTTCTTCACCGTGCAATCAGCCCTGCCGCATCTCAATGACGGCGCTTCGGTGATCCTCAACGGTTCGGTGCATGCCGTGCTCGGCGCTCCCGGCTGGTCGGCCTATGCGGCGACCAAGGCGGCAGTCAGGGCGATGACACGCAATATGGCATCCGAGCTCGCGCCGCGCGGCATTCGCGTCAATCAGGTAACGCCCGGCGGCACGAAAACGCCGATCTGGTCACCGATGGCCCAGACGGAAGATGCCATGTCGGCGCTCGAGGCCCGCATCGGCGGCATGAGCCCGCTCGGCCGCATGAGCGAAGCCGACGAAATCGCCAAGGCGGCGCTCTATCTGGCCTCGGATGATTCGGCCAATGTCACCGGCATCGAGATCACCGTCGACGGCGGCATGACGAGCGCGCCATCCGGCGCCAAGATCTTCCGCGCTGCCTGAATGAGTTTCAGCTGAGTTTCACCACGCCGGAGCGGCCGACGACGCAGTTGCGGCCGCTCTTCTTGGCTGCGTAGAGCCTGCCGTCGGCAGCCGTCAGCACGGCGGTGAAATCGACGCCGTCCTCATCGGCAGTCGCAACGCCGATACTGACCGTGACCGGCCTGTCATCCGGCGTCTTGACGCTGGTCGCGATCGTCCAACGCAGGCGCTCGGCAAGCAGCAGACCTTCCTCGTGGTCGGTGCCCGGACAGACGGCAACGAATTCCTCGCCGCCGAAGCGGAAGACGCGATCACTCGAGCGCAACGTCGTGCCCAATCGGGCGGCGATCGCCTTCAGCACCTCGTCGCCCTGGAGATGACCGTAGCCGTCATTGACATCCTTGAAGTGATCGGCGTCGATAATGAGGACGGTGGCGAATGACCCCTGCTTCAGTGCCTCGAGCAGCATCAGCGGCGCTTCCATTTCCATGCGCGTCCGATCGTAGACACCGGTCAGCATGTCGCGGCCGGTGCGCTCCAGCAGATCGTTGTAGCGCTCGCGGAACGTCAGGTCACCGAATACGTCGCTGATCGAACGTGCGGCCCCGGCTGCGCCGATACGGCGAATACGATATTCATAGAATGCGAACATCGCCGCGTAGAGGCAGACGGCAAGCATTTTCGCCTTCCATCCGCCCCAGAATGCGGCGATCGGCACATCCAGGAAGTAATGCAGTGCGGCGAAGAAACCGATCTGGTCGAAGGTCAGCAGCACGAAGCCCGAAATCAGGAAACGCAGGACGACGCGGCGGCGGAAGAAATCGCCGAGTTTTTCGTAAAGCAGGATGATGCCGAGCGAATCGACATAGAGCAGCGCCGTGCCCCAGACCATCAGCCAGCCCATCTCCTTGAGGAAGTCGACGTCGGGCGTGTGGTTGGTTGATATCTGCAGCGGCTGGTGCAGTTGCAGCACCCAGGCAATACCGACGGTGAGCAGGTTGCCGAGGAAGAGGCCGTAGATCGGCTGGCGCACCGTCGCAGCATCCTCCTGCAGGTAAAGCATCAGGATCATCATCAGCTTGCCGGAGAAGAAGACGGATGAGCCCGGCGACACATCCCCGAACGGCAGCGAGACATAGAAGACCGCCGCCAGATAGGTCTCCATGAAATGCATGACGCCGAGCGCCGTCAGGAAAACCCCGAGACCGAGCCGATGACGGAAATGCAGAAGGGTTACCATCAGCACGAAATAGGCGATGGCTTCGACGACGAAGAGAAGGAGGTTGAGTGTCTCCATCATGAGACCTCGGCTCCGGACGTTCGGCCTCCTGCTGGCGCGGTGATCGCGACAGCGAATCCTTTGGTCAATCGTCCGAAACAGTCAAACACGGGGGTGTCCTGCAAATCCTGCAGGCGATACCTTTCACCGCAATCCTTTAAGATTGCGTGAGTGAGAACGCGCTCGCTGGAGCGCAGCCGGGTCACATACAGGAATAGTTGCAGCCGGTATCTAGGACCTATGCCCGGATCCCGATTCAGACCTGACGAAGCTTCTCGCCGTCGCCAAAGAGCGATGAACCATGCTGATCGATAATCTGCTGCGCCTTGCGCACTGTGCATTCGAGCGCGTCATCGGAGGAGGAAAACAGATCGGCGCGGATGAAATTGCGCACCAGTACCTCGTCGCCAACCTTCTTTTCGATGCGGCCGGCAAGGCGATACTGGCCGCCTTCCTTGCGCGGCTCGGCATAGATCGTGCAATCGCCGTAAAGCTGCGGCTCGCCGGAAGGGCCTGCCGCCTCCGAAGCCGGTTTGCCGCCGCCGGAGAACATCGAAAAGATATTTGAAATGAACGAAGCCATGCTCCGCCTTTAGCACGACCGTATCGCTGTCGCCAAGTCAAATGATCAGATTGGCGAGGATCTCGTTTTCGGTGATATCCTCGTAACCCATGCCGGCTGCTTCGAAATTTCCGATCAGCCGGGCGAAATTCTCCGGCGCCTTGGTTTCGATGCCAATCAGGATCGAGCCGAAGTTGCGCGCCGATTTCTTCAAATATTCGAAGCGGGCGATATCGTCGTCAGGGCCGAGCAGATTGAGGAAATCCCGGAGCGCACCGGGGCGCTGGGCGAGCCGCAGGATGAAGTATTTCTTCAGCCCTGCGTAACGCATGGCTCTTTCCTTTACGTCAGGCAGACGCTCGAAATCGAAATTGCCGCCGGAGACGACAGCCACGATGGTCTTGCCGCGGATCGCTTGGCCGTCCATCGCGGCGATCGCCGTCAGCGACAGGGCGCCGGCCGGCTCCAGCACGACGCCCTCGACATTCAGCATTTCCTGAATGGTGACGCAGATGGCGTTCTCCGGCATGAGTTGCACCTGCTCGGTCGGAAAATCGCGAAGAGCGGCGAAATTCAGGTCGCCGATGCGGGCGACAGCAGCGCCATCGACGAAATTGTCGACCTTGGCAAGCGTCGTCACCTTGCCTGCCTCGATGCTGCGCTTAAGACTCGGCGCGCCTGCTGGTTCGGTGAAGACAAAAGCAGATTTCGGCACGGTGCCGTCGAGATAGTCGGTGATGCCGGCGGCCAGTCCACCGCCGCCAACCGGCAGGACGACCATGTCGGGCACGGTTCCTTCCGGCAACTGCTGCATGATTTCGGCGGCGACGGTTGCCTGGCCTTCGATGATGTCGGCATGGTCGAAGGGCGGCACCATGACACCGCCGACCGCTTCAACATGTTCTCGGGCGGCCTGGTAGCATTGGTCGAAGAAGTCGCCGAACAGGCGGATGGTGATGAATTCGGCGCCGAACATGCGGGTCTTGTCGATCTTCTGCTGCGGTGTCGTCACCGGCATGAAGACGACGCCCGGCACGCCGAAATGGCGGCAGACAAAGGCAAAGCCCTGGGCGTGGTTGCCGGCCGAGGCGCAGACGAAGGTCTTGCCGGCAGCACCCTGCCCGATCGCCTTGCGGAAGAAATTGAAGGCGCCGCGGATCTTGTAGGAGCGCACCGGCGACAGATCCTCGCGCTTCAGCCAGATATCGGCTCCGTAGCGGGCCGACAGATGGTCGTTGAGCTGTAGCGGCGTTGCCGGAAACAGGCTGCGCATTGCCTCTTCGGCGCTTTCGACATCAAGTCTCGTCACGGGCGTGGTCCATTCTCATGAGTAGCCGCTGCCGCTATGGCACAGGCCAACCGGCAAAAGAAAGCCCGTTTCGGCCATTTCCGGTTCTCTCCCGGGAAAGCCTTTCTTAAGCCAATCGCGAAATCGGCGGCAGATGAACTGATTTTAACTGTCAATGAAAAGCCAAGCCACTAATATGAAGCCATGATGATCTTCAAATTTGCAAGGCCGCTCGCCTGGCTGCTGCTCGCCCTCATCCTCTTCGTCACGGTTTCGCCGATCGGGCTGAGGCCGGAAACGGTCACGACGGTCGATACCGACCGCGGGGGCGCCTTTGTTCTCGTCGGCCTCGCCTTCGCGCTCGCCTATCCGAAACAGTGGAAGATGGTGGCGGTGCTGCTGATTGCCGGTGCAGTCGCCATCGAATATCTGCAGTATCTCACACCAACACGCCATCCGCGCCTGCACGATGCCGGCATCAAGGCGGCGGGCGCAGCCCTCGGGCTGCTGGCTGGCTGGCTGATCAACAGGTGGCGCGAGACCAAAGCGCCAAACGCGCTTCCGCTCACAGAGCGATGAACACTATCAGAACAGACCGCATAGTCCCGAAAATCGAATTCGGCATCTGTCCAGATCGAAAGTAATAGAGCGTCCTTAGCGCGTCTTCTTGGACGCGCTAAGGACGCTCTAGAAACCGCGCAAATGCATTGCCCAGAAGAACAGCGGTATCGCGGCTATCGCAGTCCCCAGAACAAGTGCAACACTGGTCTTGAAGATGCGGATGCGCCGAACCTTAGTCCCATTCCAATCGTAAACCATCGTCTTACTCCCACAAGACAACCCTTACTTAACTGTCGCGGCGCAATCGTTACGCCGGAAATTCCTTTGTCAAGCGATAACTTGCTTTTATGCACAATATACAAGCAGATTCAATACAGGCATATTCAAACAGGATTATGAAGGTGGTGCGGGCGACGGGGGTCGAACCCGTACAGCCAAGGCCGAGGGATTTTAAGTCCCTTGCGTCTACCAGTTTCGCCACGCCCGCTTTACTTTCAGATCAACGACTTGCGCGGATTCGTCAAGGGAATGTTTTGCAGCTTTTCCTTCGCGTTTTGCAAATTGGGTTCTGGCGATGTTCTTCCGAAGGTCGACGGGATCTCCTGACGGACGATGCTAAGCGGACCGCTAATCATTGAAAGGAGCATAGCATGCCGAGCCTCGCGCAGATGACAGGGTCACTGCATATCCACAATTTCTATATCGCAAAGTTGAAAGCCAAGCAGGAGCAGCTTTTCGAGAGCGACCCCGAATTGGCGATGCTTCTCGACAATGTGGCTGCCGTTCTGTCAGAGCACGCTGTAGTGTTGTCTGACGATATTGCTGACCGGGAATTCGAGGAGGGATGAACGCGGGTTAGCGCGGCGCATCACACATTTTATCCACAGCCGCAAATTCGTGTTTTAGCTTACGGTCGACGCATCCGCCTCACCTCGGTAGAAGGTGACTATGAACGATTCGAAAGACCAAAACAGAGACCAAGACGAGCGGCCAACCAAGCCGCCGCTTCCAAAGGGCGAGAAATTTTTCGATCCGTGGGACGCAGAGTTTCGTCGCGCTTACAAGCCGGACACGTTCGAGTTCTAGAGTGGCGAGGTCCTACTCTATCTCATAAACCGCTGCGTGGTCCTGAGCCTCTCGTAGCCCCTTGTAAGACGCATGTCGCAGCTTCCCGTCATGCGTCCAGGCCCGATATTCGATCTCAGCAACAAGCTCCGGCCGGACGAAGACCGCATTCCGTTTCCTCCCGGTGTCGACAGCAGGCTTGTCGACGATCAGCTTGTCCATCTGCTCCCGGAGCTCGGCGGCGGATCGTTCATTAAAGCCCGTCCCCACTCCCCCGACATAGACGAGCTCATCTCCTTTGCGAGCGGCGAGCAGAAGCCGACCGATGCCCCCGAACGATACCGTCGACTTCTCATAGCCGACGATCGCGAAGCCGTCGCTCTGGACGCATTTGATTTTCAACCAGTCGCCACCGCGCCCGCTTCGATAGGTGCTGTTCCGATCTTTGGCGATGATGCCTTCCAACCCGTGTTCGCAAGCGCTTGCCAGTAGCTGATCGCCGTCGGCCTCGATCTCCTCCGAAAGCCGGATATCGCCATGCCCTACGACGGACACCAGATCCTTAAGCAGATGCCGGCGCATGCTGAGTTCGGAATTTCGGAGATCGTGGCCGTCGAAATAGAGCAGATCGAAGGCCATGAAGATGGCGTTGCTTGAACTCTTCTTGCCGCCCCGGCCGCCGAGCGATTGTTGTAGTAGGCCGAAATCCGACCGGCCTTGTTTGTCGAGGACCACGGCCTCGCCGTCGAGGATTGCCGAGCCAACAGGAAGCCACATGGCCGCCAGTTTGATTGCCGGGAAACGATGCGTCCAGTCATGGCCGCCGCGTGTCAGGATGCGAATGCGATTCGGCTCGACATGAACCGACAGGCGGTAGCCATCCCATTTTATTTCATAGACCCAGTCGTCGCCCTTCGGCGGCCGGGCCTTCAGGAGCGCAAGACATGGCTCGATGCGATCTGGCATGGGGTCGAGGGGGAGGTTCGGCTGCGCGGGATTTCGCGGCTTGCGCGGCCGGGATCGAACCGGCTTACCAGCATCCTGCAGGAGCGGCTTTGGTTTCGGCGGCTTTGTCATGCCGCCATCCCATCAGCAATCGCTTAAAAAGCAATCTACCTAGAATGATTATTGACTCGCAACGCCAGGAGAACGTATTGAGAACATCGCTCTGGCGGGAGCGCTTTTTCACACATGCGGCTCAGATCAACCTCGCAAGAGGAGGGAACATCTATGCCGAAGTTTATGGAAATCAAAGACTGGTCGCCGGGATATATCAACGTCGCACCACAGCACGTAGATATCATGGCCGAATGCCAGGCTTGCGGAGAGCAGAGGAAATTCGACCGAAAATCCTTGCCGGCGAGCATGCGGCAGCATCTCATCAAGGAGATCGAACCGCACTTGAAATGCGCCACTTGCGGGGCGAAGGCAGGAAAGTTGAGATTTGGGCATTATGCGGGGGAGGATTAATGCGCTGGCGGCCGACGAGGATCGACGATACGACGCCGATCCTGAAGAATTGCATTTGCGGCGGCAACGCGAAAGTGAGCTACGATGCCGCGGCTCGGATCTCTTGCCAGAGATGCGGAGCGAACGTCACGAGCGATTCATCTCCATTTTTTCGAGACGTGGCCACGCAACGTGAGCATGAGGCCTGGCGCGCGGCGGCCATATGGAACGAAACCAGGAGCCGGAGCTCTTCGCGATAAAAATCTGTCGGGACGGGAACAATGGGCTCCGCCGATCGTAAGACCTCGGGCCGTGCGGAGATTTGTTCTAAGCAGCCGCTCGACACTTCGATGTGCGGCCCACCGCAACCCAGACTAGCCCCGTCCTACCTAAGGCGGGGCTTTTTTTCGGGAGCGGCGCGACGGTGACTTACGCAAAAACTAACCGGCCGAAAGAGGGGCAGTTTAATTGCAAAGTTGCGTAAAATTCTCCCATTGCGCCTTCTTGTTGTACCGACTTCTAATCATGGTATTTCCTGCTAGCGCAATTTCACTCAGCTTGGTTTCCTCGGCGAGCAAGGAGCGAATTGTTGTCACTGCCGACCGCGGGCTGTCGTAGGTGATGATACTGGTGCCGTTGATCATTCCATCCGGGTAGTTCCCGGAGTCTGAGACCATCAAAGCCCCGCACCCTAGCGCCTCCCAGCAGCGCATGTTACCGCGATCTGAACCAGCCATGTCGACGGCGCCGTTCAGCACGATTTTTGCTTGCGAGATTGCCTGATAAAGTTCGCGACCGAAAACAGGCGGTTGGGAAACCGCGCGAATATCCCGAGGACGTCGATGCTCATTCAAAGGCATGAGCCACCCTAGCGGGCTTTCAGCTATGCGTGTGAGGCGGGATCGATCCAAATGATAGACCACCTGAAAATCCCTGCGAAGTTCTGAGACCGCATTGAGGATCTCCGAGCGCCTTCTGTGATGGCGACTGTACCCGCCGACGAACAACACGTCGACCGGACGGATGCGGTTTGCCGAATAGTTATCCATTGCGGGATCATGAGATGGCGCGAAGTATTCCGCTCTCCAGCCGCGACTTCTATAGTCTGCAGTAATCGTCGGGAAATTGCAGACAAGGAGACCGTATGCCCCAAAATCGACATTTCCTGAGGGAGCGGCTCGCCAAGCTATCGACCTTTTTACTGTGCCAGGTAATTTGCTGACAAAATCGTTCCCATATCGAACAGGATCAAGATTGTAGAAGATCTCGGTACGGTGATGCTCGATCTGGCTTAGGAGTATCTGTGGCAATGGCGTGGATGCCGGAAGGCCATGCTCCTTCGCCCAATACTGCTGCGTTATCGGGTCGTCGCCTGTTGTGAAGAAGGCGTCAGGGCTTCGCTCGACCACAGGCTGAAGCAGGTGACATGCGCCGAAAGAATCCGAGAAGAAAACCTGCTGTCTCTCAGAAAATGAGTTCACTGACGCTGCCAGCCTGTTGAGTCGGCGCATATATGCGGGGTATAGGCCAAAGTTCTGAAAGACGCGCATAGTGTAACCGATATGTGGGATGGCAGTTGACGGCGCGTACCATCAAATTCAGTCATTGGCGACAACGATCTTTCCACATGGGATGCAGGGCGGCACCGTGATTTCAAATCTTATACTAACTGCTCGTGAAAGGGTTTTGGCCGGCCTTGTCACATCTGCCGCCAAGGGCGTTGCCGTCCTTGGTCCGTCGACAAAGCTGAGCTTTGAGGGGCGGGTCTTCAACATCCGCAAGGATCGAGCTGCGATCAAAATCGGCGCCCACGGAATGGTTCGAGGCGAACTTCTAACGTTCGGCTTTGGCGGGAAGATCGATATCGGCGACTGGTTCTATCTTGGCCCGATGTCAACGATATGGTCAGCTAGCGAGATCATCATTGGTGATCGAGTGCTGGTATCTCATTCCGTCGCGATTCACGACAGTGACAGCCACCCCACTGATCCCCAACTGCGATTCAAGCAGACGGTACAGATCCTCACAAATGGGCATCCCCGCCAAAATCCGGGAGTGAAAACAAAGCCGGTTCGCATTGGAAACGATGTGTGGATTGGAATGGGGGCCATCATCATGAAGGGCGTGACAATCGGCGATCGTGCCATTATTGGTGCCCGAGCCGTCGTAAGGACGGACGTTCCAGAAGATGGCTTTGTGCCATCCCCGATCAGCGAGCCATCCGCATGAAAAACCGCCTTCGCCGAAAGTTCCGAGATTTCATGTTTCAGACACGCAGGCTGGTCGGCTTGGAAAAGCTGCTAATCATGCAAGGCGAAACCCGCGCGCATCAGATAGCTCAACAAGGGCAGCTGGACACGCTTGCCGATGCTGAATTCTCGGTCTTTTCCCAATGGGGTGAGGATGGGATTATTTCCTGGCTCGTCGACGCGATTAAACCCTCATCGACGACGTTCGTCGAATTTGGTGTCGAAGACTTTCGCGAAAGCAATACTCGATACCTGCTCGCTACCCGCTACTGGTCGGGGTTGGTCATCGACGGATCAGAAGAGAACATAGCATCGATCCGATCAGATGATGTCGCCTACAAATATGATCTGCAAACACGCGCCGCATTCATCGATCGCGACAATATCGGTGCGCTCATTTCGTCAGCAGGATTTGAGGGAGATCTTGGCATCCTCAGCGTCGACATTGACGGCGTTGACTACTGGGTGCTTGAAAAAATTTCCCTAAGAGCTGCTATCGTCATAGTCGAGTACAACCAGGTTTTCGGCGACCGACCGCTGAGCGTTCCGTACGACTCGTCATTTATCAGGCTGCAGAAGCACTATTCCGGCATGTATTGGGGGGCTTCATTGTCGGCGTTCAGGCATCTTCTTGAGGTAAAGGGTTACGAGTTTATCGGCACCAATCGAGCCGGCACGAACGCCTTTTTCATTGATGCAGCATATTCAGAAAACCTGAAAGGCAAGCTTAACCGCCGCCATGAATGGCCGTGCCGAATGCGAGAGGTTCGCAACCAGGACGGAAGTCTTGCGTTCAAAACCTACAGCGAGGCTAAAAGTCTGCTAACTGGCCTGACCGTGGTGAATGTAGCAACGGGCGAAACCGTCACTCTTTAGTGCTGGGTTGGCCGACGCCCCATCCGCCTAGATCTTCATCGAGGCTGCTGGACACAATATCGAGAATTTTCTGTAGAATCGGCTTTAAGGCTTCGAAATCCTGCGCTTGCTCTATTTCTTTCCGCAGTTTCGACACTGTCTCTTTCTGTTCTTCCAGCGTCTGCATATTGTCTCTTCTCGCCGTTTCACCTCGACACCGCCTGATTTTGAATCATCGATGCTGATCGACATGCCTGACGCGCTCGGGAGGAGGACTGTTCAATTCCTTCCTTGCCCGCTCGATGGCTCTGTCGCGCCGGGATTGCGTAATGAACATCACCCAAGAGTACACAAACCCTAAAAAACTGTTCACGACAGGAAAACCTCAATTCGACGGATTGATTAGCCTTGCCTCTCCCTACTGCCGCGAAGAGCGAAAAGCAATCGGTATGAGCCGTCAATTGATCTTCAGCCAATGCCTCAGCGCCGCAACGGCGCCATCGCTCGCATAGGCGATAAAGCCGCCGACCGTCAGGCCGGCGAAGGCGATCAAGCCTGATATCCCATAGCCGATAGTCTTCATTTTTTTCCACTCCTCGAGAGTGGGGGCGACCGCTTCGTGGTTCTTCTCGACGGTCTCCTTGACGCTTTTGATCTCCTCGCGGATCTGGCCGTCGACGCCACTGCTGACCGTTATCGTCATGTCGAGGAGATGGATTTGCTTAGCCTGCTCGTCGAGCCGCCGGTGGATGACAGAGCGGCTTTTGTGGGCATTATCTTTCTCGTCGCTGACCTCTTCGCGAAGATTGGAAACGCTGTCCTCTATGCCTGTCAGTCTGCCTTCGACACGACCGAGCGCGCGCATAATGTCGTCATTGGATGTCATAATTGGGATCACCTAAGAATTCAGCTTTTCGAGCAATGAGGTAGCGGAAGGATCATGGGCGCGCTCGGTATCGGCTGGTTAGGTCGTCGTAGAATTCCACGGTCCGCCCCTGGCGCGCGTTGGCGCGATTGAGCGCCTGTCGCTCGCGGGCGAGGATCGCAATTAGCGGCTGGCCTTCCACGACTGGCGCATGGGCTTCCTGCTTGCGCAGGTCATCGGGAAGCGGCGGAAGATCAATGCCGGCGTGCGCCTGCCCTTTGGTGGTAGCCGCTCGGTTGAGGCGCTCAGTGGCGGAACAGCCAGTCACGATCAGCAGCAGTGACAGCGCAAGCGCGGTTCTTTTCCGAAAGCTGAAGCTCATAGGATTGGATCTCGTTTTCGAGGGCGTCTTTGGCGGCCTGCTCTGCGGCCGTAGCTGAGGATAGGCGCTTGCGGTGCTCTTCGGTGGCCTGGGCCGCCGCATTGCGCTGACGCTCCATCTCGGTGGCCTGGGCCTCTGCCGCGGTCTTCTCTGCCAGCAGCACATAGCCGGCGCGCGCCTGCCTTGCCGCCGAGGGGTAGCCGATCGAAACGGCATAGAGGTGATAGAGCATCAGGCCAGCCGCTATGCCGGCGCCGAGCTTAAGATAGTCAAGGAAGCCGAACATCACGTCGGGATACCGTTGAGGCACAGCGCGCGCTCGGCGGTGCGCCGCTTCGTCAGCCCGGGAAGACGGATGCCGGCGGCCCTATCCCACTTCGGCAGCTCGTTACAGGCTCCGACGACATCGCCGGAGTTCAGCTTTAGCGTCAGCGTGGATTTGCAGAAGGCGCCGGTCCCGACGTTGTAGGTGAAGGAAAGGAAGGCAACATAGGCGCCGGCCGGCACTCGATCCGGCTGCTTCATGCAGGCCCGCATGCCGATCTCGAATTCCTTCAGGCCGTCACCCAGCATGTCTTTGCATTGAGCGACGGTGTAGCTGTCGCCCATCTTCACGCCGCGCGTCTCGCCGAAGCAGACGGTAGGAATGCCGATCGGATCGCGATAGGCGACGGTGCGCAGCCCTTCAAAGGTGCTGACGACAGCAATGCATGCGGCAGCGATAGCGCTACCCTTCTTGAGGCGGCTTGCCATTGGCGAGGTCTCCGGAGACTTTCTGTTGAACGAAAATGCGGGCGATGATAGCCGCGACGGCAAGGAGGCCGGTGACCGCCGACATGCCGAGCTGGATGTAAATGTTCTTTGCAACCCAAGTGGCGGCAACGAAGGTGTAGATCGGCTCGATGATGATGAAGAGCAGCGCAAGCACCATGAGGCGGACGCTCCAGGCGCGTTTCAGCACCTCGCGCCAGTTATGGACGAGCATGAAAGACTCCAGATTGTGGGTGACTGGCCGATGAGGCGCCCTGCCCGGACGTACACGCTTTACGTCAAATGCTAGGGTGCCTGCGAGCTGCTAGCTGATTAGAGGTCGAAGCGACGAAATCATAGTGGGCACCGAGCGGGCTGAAACCGCAGCTTTCGTCGGGTGGACCCCGTCCGGGATGTCGGTCGTCGTCGCCCCTACCCAGCCTGGTGCCAAATCGATGAGGGTGAGTTGGCTATCAGCGGCGCAGATGTCTCGATAATTCTGCGCGTATGCAGCCCAGTTCACACGGTCTGAAACGGGATAGAGACCGCCTGAGACCGGTTGGTTCATGATCATAAGGCAGATTTTCACGTTCGGGTCATTGGCCCGCAACTGCGAAATCATACTCAGGTGGTTCGTTTGCGCCTGAGCCACCGAAATGCTGCGCGCGATGTAGGCATCGTTCATGTTGTATTCCAGAACGACGATCTCGGGCCGCGTTCGTAGGGCGCGATAGAGGAACGTCAGTCCGATCGCGCTGTCTGCCCCGTTCTCTCCGAAATTATAGATGCGCGCGGTTGACTGCTTCCCCTCGCGCAATCCACGCTCGACCTGGCGCTGCCAGAGATTGAAATAGTCCCCCTGAAAGGTCAGGCTGGTACCGCAGGTGGCGATGCGAATTTCCTTGCTCATCTTTTACTCCTGCGATCCCAATAGCCGACCGTTTGGACCGAGCTATTCATGTTGCTCGCCGCATAACCGACGACGCGGCTGTTGACGTCTGTCATGACGATGCCGCGATATCCCAAAGTGTCAGCTGTGGGCTTGACCCCAACCGTATAGAATCGCCCCAGGCTAGGATCCCCGCCGTCCGGGTCCATAAGGCCGATTTCGCCGGCGCCCGTGTTGACGAGGATTAGCGCTTGAACTTCGCACTTGAAGCCGATCGGTGATTTCATGGTGATGACGGTGGAGGACGCACCAAGATTGCCGCTATATTGATTTTCCATGACACCCCAGGCGCACCAGTCTTCTGTCTGCGTGTACGGGATGATGTTGGCGGAGGCGTCGGTGAGAACACTCCACACGCGCCGGCTGGGCGCCGCCTCCCACCCTGCGGGGTAAGCCGGGTTGGTGAGCGAACCTGACGCGAGAATGTCGACCGCCCCAGTCGTAGGGTTCTGCATGATGTGCAGGTGATACCAAGTGCTTGCCGCCAGCGATCCCTGATCGAGCGCACCATTGCCGCTGCCTGCGGCCCAATTTTGATCGAGCCGCTTCATCATGCCTGCAGTGAGATCGATATCAGTCTCGTCGAGTTGCGAGCGACACGAACCTGGAGAGACGACAATTCGCTTTGTGGGAACCACAGGATCTCGCGACGTTTCGAGGCCGACAAGATATTGCGGAGGCAGGCCGCTCTGCGTCATGGAAGGTTGGATTTTCTGGACCATTGATTAAGCCTTTATTTCTTCGACGACGAGGGTGGCGGCAGATGACCCGCCGAAAAGACGGCCAACGCTGGATCCGTTCAGCCGAGCAAAGCCAGCAACGGCATCAGGCCCGACACGAACTGAAACGGTCACCGCGGTAGTGATCCCCGGCACGAACTCCACCTCCATGTCAGCCATGAATGCCTGGTCGGCCGACACGACGGTCACACCCACCGCGCGCCGGGCGTCAGCCGCCGTTCCGGAGATGGTTGTTCCTGTTGCGAATATCGCAGCGACCACCGTCCCTGCGGCACTTCTCGACACCTGCCCCTTGAACCGGCATCGCAACTTGTTCGTCGCCGACTTGGGCGTGATGGAAACCGAAAGAATTTCAGTGCCTTCGCTGATTTGCGGTGGCGCTACGTCATCTCGCGGGATGACGGCGGTCAGCGAAGCATTCGCCACATATGGCGTAGCGCTTGCGCTATCGACCACTGAGCCAGTCGGCATCTGCGTATTCGTAATGGCGGTGCCGCTGGCCGCTGCGCCGATCTTGGCGCGGATTGCAACGGCATCAGCCGCTGACATCTTGGCGGCGGTGACCGAATCTGCCCCAAGCTTTGCTGTGGTTATCGATCCATCGGAAGGCGTGCCGACAGTGACCTTATTGCCGAAGCGAACGTCGATTTCGACATCGTCAGGCACGGGCTCACCAGAAATCCGCAGATAGGCGTCGCTTCCGACATGCTCCAATGTGTAAGCAGAGATCGGCTGGCTGACGCCCCCGACATTAACGAACATGTTGTTCGCGCTGCCAGGATCGACCGACAGCGGGAAATCGGTCGTGGTGCCGTCGCCCGTGAAGCTATTCTGGACGAAGTTGTTTTTTGCCAGATCAGCCCAATCCGCCGCCTCGGCCGCTGCCGCCTCCGCTCGATCAGCTGCATCTTCGGCAGCGGCAATGATGGCAGAAGACACCTGATCGCTGACAAGCCGGAACGTCGATCCCGAAATCACTCCGAGGAGCTGCATGCCGGCGATGAGCCCACCAGCGAGCACATCGTTCCCGCTGTTGGTCTTCACGGTCAACGGAGATCCGCCGTTGAAAGAGACTGTGACGGGAGTACCGGCATTCGATTCGAAGACGTTCAGAATGATCAATGCCGACTGGCTGACGGGAATGCTGGTGGTGGCTTGGATGGCGTTTGGAGTGCCCGCCCCTACATCGGTCGCGACTATGAACGAATATGGGAGGTCGCCCAACCGCGTCCACGAACCGGAGTTTGCTGCGCCGTTCTTGCGGTAGATCCCGTTATAGGCGGCGGTCGGGTCGCTGATCACCCAAGCCATCGTGTTCGCGGTCTGGGACAGGTCGGCGTAGAGCGCCGCCCTAGTCGCATAGACCTTCCCGCCGCTAGCGAGAAAGGCGGTGATTGATCCTTCGACCCACGTGCCCCATTCCCGGATTTGTCGCTTGTCTGGCTCGTAGGGATCTTCACTCGGACCGTCAGCCCAAATGTTATTTGCGGTCTCGACCATGTCGACTCCGATTTAGATTGTGATGGTGGATGATGCCTGCGAAGGCGATGGAATGCCGGATGCGTTTTCAGAGCCACACCAGTATTTCCAAGTGCCGGCGCCGGGTGTGTTCGGAAAGCTGATCGTCTGGTTGGCAGTGACGTTGTATTGGCCAATTAGCGTTGCAGCGGCGAAGCTCTGCCCCGTCGTGCCCCGCTTGAAGACCAGGTATCGGGTGTTGTCGTTCGCTGCCGTCGCACTGATCGTTACCGTGCCTGAAGCGTTGCTGGTCGTCATGTTGATCGGAGCGGCCGGCGCTGTCGGGTCAACGGTCGATGTGACATTCGCCGTGATTGACCAAGGTCCATAGTCCCCATCAGACGCTATGTATGCGACCTGGACATCCAGGGCTTTGTTCGATGGCACGACGTTCGTGCTCATGTCGATGAAGCCGCCGGCCGGGACGGGGTTCGGGAACCGCTGCTCGATCCATGGCCCGGGAGAACCCGATCCCGCGTCGACCAGTCGATATCGAACCACGGGGACAAGGCTGTCGTCCTCAGGATCGATGATCACCACGCGGATATAGACACTGTCGCCGTTCGGCCGAGCCTGAACGAGGTTGATTACCGGCGTCAAAACGCCACCTGGATCAGTTCGCGGCGGAGTCGAAGGCTGACGTCCTTCGTCGATCGCCGGATTCCAGATATCGATGTTTTCCGGGTGCTGCATGATATCCATCACGAAGCCACCCTGCAGGAGCGACAGCACCGACTTGCGGTTCTCGACGATCTTTCCGTCCAGCCTAGGCAGCATGTTCGGTGCCACGATCCGAACCCACCTGCTATAGACAGAGTTGATGCCTGACAGCCGGACATTGAGTTGCCCGGTCACCTTCTGACGAAGGCGAAGCCAGTCCCTCTTGCCGAGCCGGCGGGCCTGCCGCCATTGCTGCACCCACTGATAGTTTGCTTCCTGCGCCAGGACGCGGCCAGCGGTCAACTGAGCACCTACGTCCTCGAAATAATCCGTGTCGGACGTGGCGTAACCGATTTCCGGATAGCAGAATTTGGGAATGAGGCGATTGCACTCGTCCTCAAAGAGCACGTCATATTCGATCTGATGGCCGACAATATCGGCGTCCGTCAGGGTGGTGAGGTATTTCGCCCTGAACTTGCCGACGATGAACAGGAGAGCCCCATCGCCGCGCTCGCATATCCAGCCGTCGCACGACGACAGAATGGCGTTGGTAGCAGCCTTTGGGTCATTCTCCGTCGTGTCGAAGCCGTTGCACTCATAACGCCGTTCGAAACCTCCGGCAGCCAGCGGAACGAGTTCGTCGCAGACGTCGGCCTCCTCCTGCCACATGTCGAGAACCGGCAAGATCGCACGCTTATAGTCTCGCTTGTGGCCGAACTCGTTGAAGCACTGGTGCCACGCCATGATTACTGCGGCATTGCGCGTCCACTCCCAGGTGTTCGGGTTTTCCGGATCCTGAAGGGGGTCTCGGAAGTCCCAGCAAAGAGCCAGATCGGCTTCGACTGAGACTTGCGGCGGACCATAAGGAAACGTCTTATTCTGCCGCTCTGCCTTGTCGCTGGTCGCGATCATCCCGATCGAGGCCTGTCCGTCTCCACGGTGGCCAGTGGTCCATACGCCTTGGCCCGCGAGAGCTGCGGCTATGTCCCAATAAGGTGTCTCCGGCGTCACGCCATACCGATAGAAAAGACGAACGTTCGTGCGGTAATTCGTTCCGTCCTCGATCGTGCCGTCTGCCTCCAGCGCGATCTCATCGTCATGAAGCCACCAACGGTTGATGCGCTTGATCCTGTGGCCAGCGATGGCCTGGACCGCATAAAGCTTCTTGCCGACGGCTTCCCAGAGCATATAAGCCCCACCGATGCGGTTCCGGCCAACGCCCCACCAGCGATAGGGAATGGACTGGACCTTCGGTATTTTCCCGTCTTCTGGTTTTGGAGGCTTAGGAGCGAGCAGCGCCTGGATGCCGATCGAGATTGCCGTTGTCGCGATTGCAGCCGCGCCGGTTGCCAGAACGCCAGCGGTCGCGGCGGAGAAGCCAAGCGATGTGAAAAGCGTGGTGAACAGAGGCGTGAAGATCGGATCGTAAAGCGCCGTAGATCCACGCAAAAAACGATCTTGCCATTCCCACCGATGAGCATCGAAATAGTGTGCAGCCTCGCTCGGGACGGTCTCATAGCCCATCTTTAGGCTCATGCTGGCAGTCTCCATGCGGCAATGAATTCGGCCTTGGTCGCGCGGACGCCGGCGGGATGGATGCAAGCCCATAGGGGGCCGAAGCGGATGGCGCCGATCTCGGTTTCGATGCGCTCGTCGCGCGTTTCGCCCGTCATGGCTCTGATAAGGCCGATATCGCCCGTCTCCGGGTGATGGACGCGCACGGCGCCGACGACGATGGCCAACTGGTGTTCCATGAGCCCGAGAGAGCCGCCGAAGATCCCGAGGATTTCTTGCGCCTCTTCGCGATTGCGATAGGTGCCGCGGTATTCCTCAGCCGGATCGATTCCTGTCACGCGCGCCGCCCATGAGGCAGGGAACGTCAAGCAGTCGTCGCCGCCTACCCCGCCCCACCGAAACCGGTGCGGGAGGTCAAGAAATTCGTGAATGTCCATGAGACCTCAGCTAAAGACCGGCCACTTCGGCTGGATGCCGCGGGCAAGCCGTGGCGTGCCGTCGCAGAAGGCGTCGGTCGGGTACAGCGAACGCTGCATGGCATCTGACCAGAGAACCTTTGCTGGGCGCGATCTGGTATTTTCGCCGGCAACCACTGCCAGGCTGAGCGACAAAGTAGCCGTCTCCCCTTCCCTGATCGGCGCCCGTGCCTCCTTCGGATGCGAGGCGACACCGGTCCAGATCGGGATAATGCTGCTCATCGGCTGGTAATATCGGTCCAGAGTCGTCAATCCGATCTGCACCAACTTTCCACGCACGGGCGGGATGCTGTCGAGCATCTTACCCCCGGTTACCGGGTCAATGCCGGATACCGAGAAGTCAACCGCGTCGGAAGTGCCATTGACCAACACCTCGAGCGATGGAACCCCGATAAGACGACCGCCGCCCAGATAAACCGTGCCATCGGGGTCAATGCCATCGAAGCCGATCGGCACGTCGTTGACGCCGAACCACATATGCAGCGCCGGGTCCGTGTCGATGCGCAGGAACACGCCAAGCTGATGGCTGCCGCGCATCTCGTCGACGACCGCAGCCGGAACGTATTCAACCGAGTAGGCCATTCAGAACGCTTCCGTGAACTGGACCGTCGGGCGCGACGAATACCACCCGGAATATTCCCAAGGGATCGTCACGCCTTTCGGCAGTTTCATCACGCAGCGCGGGCGGGCGATCTCAACCCGGGTGCCGACAGTGACCGCTTCCCGAAGTGGCGGCGCCAGAGCGAGACGATAGACCGGGTTCTCTTCGTCGGTCTGGTCAAGCAGTTCCCATGACCGGTATATCCGCCATCCCTTGGTAGGATGATGGATGGAGAACCAATCCGACCACCTGAACACGTCTCTGGCGGCTCCATAGACCCGCATGGAGAGAATTCCGGCATTGAGGGCTGCATCCTCTACGACCTCGCCATACACGGTCGTCTGTGAGTACCCAGAGCCATCGGAGAACAGAGCGCCATCCGAATGCGGGATTCCGCTGATGATCGGTCGACGGGTGCCTCGGATCACCGGGAAAGGCCCGATCTTGTCATTGACGACTGGCACGTCGATAAAGCGGAACCCGCCATTGAGACGGGCCCCCAGCCAGTTCAGCACCTCGAAGCGCTCGTCCGGCCCTTCCAGCACCATCTCCGAATAGGTCGCCGTGATAATCCCGCCACCAGACGTTTCCACGCTAATCGGCTCTCCGACGCCATTGACGCCGCCGTCAAAGCCACTGCCGGGGTTATCGAAGCGCGCCTGTTTCGGCCGCAAGAAATCCACCGGGAACATTGGCTGATTGGTGTAGACCGCCATCGTCAGCCCTTCCGAGTATTGAATTTCTTCTGCGTGTTTCCGAAGCCGCCGCGCGCCTGGTCGACCTTGTCCTGATAGAGCGCTTCCTGTGCGCCCTGCCTGGCAAGTTCGCGGACGTGCTCGTCGCCGCTCCCGCCCTGGACATATACATTCAGATGCGGGCGCTGGCGGGGCGCGCTGTCGTTGTCGCCCATCATCTGGGCGCTGCGGTTGGTGTTGAAGACCTGCGAGCCCTGAGGCAGGTTTACGAGTTCTGGGCCGCGCTCGCCGACGATAGCAAGACCACCCGGAGCATAGTTCGTGCCGTCTGCGAACAGGCCCGGTTTGAGGAGGCCGGCTTTCGCCTGCGCAAACTGGCCGCCGCCGAACAAGCTGCCCAGCCAAGAGAACGGGCCACCGCCACCGCTGGCCCCCGGCGCCGAGGAAGCACCAGGTGCGGCAAGGGTGCTGCCCAGAGAGTTGAGCCCGGTGCCGAATTTGCCCAGGCCCTCGGTGGCAGTGCCAGCCGTTCCGCCGAACTTTGCCAGGGCCTCCTCAGCGCCGTTGAGGCGGCCGACAAAGTTATACGAACCTTCTGGGTTGCCCCAGGAGAACCCTTGAGGACGCTCGAAGCCCGCGAATGCTGCTGTGGCGCTACGGACGTCCGGCGCATTCCTTAGGGCATTCCAGGACCGGCTTTCCGGCCCCATCAATTCGGAGTAGGCAAACTGATGCTGGGAAAGCTCATTGCCCAGGTTGCCGCGGCCACCGATCGCCTTCAACAGCGAGGGCGACCGATCGTTCCATTGATACAGGCCAAGAGCGTCGCCGCCATCGCCTACAGCGCTCGGATTGAAGGCGCTCTCTGCTTTGATGTTGCCGAGGATGCCGGCGACCTGATGATCTGCCAGGCCCTTCGACTTCCAGAAATTCCACGCCAAGTTGGCCCCGGAACCGGAAATCGAGCCTGCCCCGGATGCCGACCGATTGTCGCTCGCGGCGCCGCCAAGTGCCGACGTCACGGCGCTGCCAATACCGGTCGTGGCCGAACCGCCGCTCTTGCCTCCGGTGATCATGCCGGCGAACAGGTTACCGATACCGTCGAAGAACTTCTCCCAAAGCTTCGACGCCTCGTTGGTCAGCGCGGACTCGAAGCCCTTGAGGAACGCCTTGCCGATGTCGTGGCTTCCGGAAACCAATTCACTGGCGAAGGCATCACCGAAGCCCTTGGCAAGATCCTTCGCCTGCTGGCCGCGCAACTGCTGACGGATAGCCTGAGCCTCCGGCGAGTTAAGATCCTCATTGAAGCCATACCGGCTGAGGGTGCCCGCCACCTGCTGGTCCATGGCGCTGCGCTCGGCCTGGCGCTGCTGAAAGCCGATATCGAGCCAGAAGTCAGCCTTGGCCTCCTGCGCGCGTCGATATGCCTTCTCGAGGTCGTCAACCTTCTCCGTCTGCTCCTCTATCTCAAAGAAGTTCGGACGCTGCCCAGGAACGGGAACATTCGTCAGCCGCCCATCGCCATTGAGGATGGTGGCGGCGTCCGGCGCCTCTGAAAGGTCGTTCGGCCGCTGGGCTGGCATCGGTCCAATGTCGGGAAGCGGGAATTGTGTCCCCAGGATTGTCCCGTCGGCGCCGAACTGATCATTGCGGCCGTAGCTGCGCCAGGTGCGAGGGTCGTTCATGCGCGACTGCGCGAGCGCTGCGGCCTCGCCAGTCTTCCCTATGCTGTCGGCGGCGGTCAGCGCTGACTTCGAGATCTGCTCAAAGACCTTCGCGAAATCGTCGAGCGCCGGGATATGGTTTTCTTTGATCGCTGCGGTCAATGCGGTCTGCACCGCATTGACTTCGGAGGAGCTGAGTTTCCCCTTGTCGGCGGCCTCGGCAAAGGCGGTAAACGCATTCTCAAGCTGCAAGACCGTGCCGGACTCCGTACCGGCTTGACGCAGTTGCGAGGAAAGATCGGCCAGGCCGATCTTTGCGTTGTCCAACCCGCTCCGGACATCCTTCAGCGTCTTCTCGCTGAGAAGCCCTACCCCAGCCTGAAGTTCGGATGCCTCCTTGGCCCGAATGAGTTCGTCCGCATACTGTTTCAGGGAGGGGACGGCATCGCCCCAGCGATCCGCAAGGCCGGTGATCAACTCTGCCTGCTCGCGCAGGGCAGTGTTCATTCCATCCGAGCCTTCCTTGCTGGCGCTGAAATACTGGACAAGGGCCGCGACACCAGCCGTCAGTCCGATGGTCACAAGCGATATAGGGCTGATCATGGAGCCGAAAGCGGCTGCCAGTCCTGCAACTGGGCGCTCCATGCTCCCTATCACCGATGCCAGCTGCGTTCCCTGCTGCAGGCCGATCATGAGCGGGTTCATGCCCATTGCCGCGGTCACGGCGATATCCTGGAACTGATATCCTGCGTTGATGCCGGCGGCGCGCTGTGAACCGCTGGCGGCGTTGTTGCTATTTGCAGCCTTCACGGCGGCGCCGGCGGACGCCGCGGAGGTCCGAAGCTTCTCGTATGCCATCCGCTCGCGATCGAGCGCCTGCGTCATCTGCTGGGCATTGATGACGCCAAGCTTGTGTGCTCGGTCGATCTCGCTGACAGCTGCCTCGTAGGTGCGGGTCGCCTGCGCCAGAGGCTGAAATTTCATCGTCAGGCGCTCGACTTCCATTCGGAAGGCGCGGACGTGGTCATCCTGGTCCGCCAAGGACTTTGCCATCCGCTCCATTGGCGGAGCGGCTTTGCTCGCTCCCTCTCCGGCGCGAGACAAAGAACCGCTGAGGCTGGCGGCTTCAGCTTCGAGCTTATCCGCCGCCTGCTGTGTGCGCGCGGCAGCAGCCGTGAGCCGGTCGAGATCAGCGGCGGCAGACGAAGCCTGCGAGCTATCGATCTTGAAGCCAAGCGTTGCGTCGGTCATTGGCTACTTCCGTTTGGTGGGAAAAATGGCATCGAAAAGCCTGCTGGTGAGCGGGCGCTCCGAAACCTTCTGCTCGGGTGCGTCCCTATCGACGGCCTTCTGCGCCATCACCTCGCGCCGCTTGAGATCCATGGCGACGATCGCGTCAAGCTGCCATTGGAGGAGCACCACGCCACGAAGGCGTGACCACTCTCCGATGGCCGGAAATCCAATGGCGTTAGCTCCGAAGCCATTGCCGGTGCGCTGGCAGTCGAGTTCGCGGAACCAATACCAGACCTGCTCGCCTGCCACCGGTACCGCGATTTTCCTTCCCTCATGCTGATCGACGATGAGGCCGCAAAGCTTCTCGATCAGCCTTTGGTAAAAGAGCTGCGGCGAACCGCCTTTATCTCGACCTGCTCACGGATGATCCGGAACTTGGAATACAGGTTCCGCACGTTCTCTTCCGTGAACGGGATGACCTGGCCGCCGATCTTGGGATTTGGCGTCCAGTGCGTCGTTGCTTTCGCCAGGATGGCGATCATTCGGGCATCGCCGTCGTCGGCCGCCGGCTCGAGGCTGGACCGGTCGGCAGCAGCTTTGGCGAACTCGGCGGTGACATCCCGCATCGCCTTCTGCATTCGATCGCTGTCGGGGCCGACAATGCCGACCTTGAGGCCGATCGGCTTGCCCTGCTCGTTGAGGAGATCGACCTCGATGCCCTGCTCCTGCGACTGGATGAGGGATTCGAGGCCGGAAAGGTCGACGAAGTCTTCGGACGCCATCAAGCACCGCCGATCGGGGCCACGGTGATGACCGGGCTATTGATTTCGACATTCCCCTGCAGGAGGCGTGCCGTATTCGCGCCGCCGCCGTTCTCCTGCGCCGTCATGACGATGGCATAAAAGTATTTGACGGTCCCGGAAGGGACGGTCGTGGCGGTGTGAACGCCCGACTGCGTGCCGGTCGCCGCGATGGCCGAGCCTCCGGGTGTCGCGGCGACGCTGAATGCGTCGGTCGTCGGGTTGACGACATAGTAAGTTGTGCCCGCGGTGAGGCCCGTCGGGAGCGCGCCGGTGGTGCTGAACTTGATTGCAGTACCCGCAGCAAGACCGTGCGCTGTCCACGAGATGACGCCGGGGCTGGCGATCGTCATCGTGACGACAGAAAGCTTCGGCGGCGGAGCATCATCGAAGGCGATCTTGAACGGATAGTTGAAGTCCGTGTTCTCGGCCGCGATCATTGCGATCTGGCCCGGATCGTTGGGCAGGATGATGAAATTGTTCTGCATCGAGCCGGCGTTGCGAGTGCCCTTGGCCTTCAGTGTCCGGCCGGATGAGATCACGTCCTCGGAGATGAGCGTCGCGGCGTCGCCGATAGCGCCCATCGTCTGCCAGCCTTTGATTTCCGTGAAGGAAACCGAAGCGAAATCGGTGGCATCGATGTCGGCATCATCGGGGACGACAGTGATGGCCGGGCCGATATGAATCTTCGCGCCCGCCACAGGGTAGAGCTGAGGCATGATGGTTTCCTTTATGTCTGATCGCGCACTTGCCTAAGGTGCATGGAGGCAGGCCAATCAGGCCGGAACTTGAGGTTGGCAATTCCACCGTGTGGTCACGGGGATGTTGTGGTGCGTCTCGCCGGTGACGAGGACGCCGATTTCCGGATCCTCATCGATGCGGACTTGGGTATCGACCCGCAGGAGCTTCGTGCCGCGGCGAAGATGCTCGCGAAGCTGGCCGGCGAGATTGTAACCATCGACGATCGCCGACCCTTTCGGCCACATGACGTTGGTGCGCATGAAGCCTTGCCTGATCGGGTCCATCTCAAGCGACAGGTCCGTCTCGATCGAGCGGTTGAAGTGGACTTCGACGCTGACGAACTTGCTTTGAGCCGTCGGCGTGAACGTCACGCCAGGCAGGACGATCGAAACCCCTGCGGGCGGCGTAAACTCCTGGCACCTGACAAGCAGCGCCTGGTAGATTTTCATTTCCACCGTATCGGCCATTCTGCTACCTCTGGCCCATGGCCGATAATCACCCGCTCAGCGACGAGGAAGTCTATGACCTGATCCATCAGGCGCTGATGCTGTTGAGCAAGAAGACGGTGCGCACACAGAATGCCCATTCGGTGCTCAGCGCCGCGGTCGCCAATCTGGAAGTCCTTCAAAAGGCACTGATCATCATGACCGAGGGACGGGACCCGCTTCGAACCGACCGCGAACCTTAGTTTCAGCTTGGGCGACGATCTGCGGCCAGCGCTGCGCGACTGCGTCGACGAAGCCATATCCGACCTGATTGTAAGTCCTGCCGAGCGAGTCCGTGCCGACGAAGCCGTAATTCATGCGGGCGGCATAGGCGGCCTGGAAGCCGAGGTAGATCGAGCTGCCGAGTTCGGCGCCGGCGATAATCATCTCGATCCCGCTATCCGAGAAGGTCGTCTTTCCCTCTTGTATTCTTGGCATGTCCGACGTCGAGGCCATCAAAGAGCGGCGAAGATTGCCGGTCTTGAGCGGCATCCGTCCGCCTTCAGCCACAGGCGTCCGAACCTCGTTGGCGACTTCCTGCGCAGCGGTCTGAAAAACCGCCTCACTTCGCTCCATCTCCGACTTCGCCCATTCCGATACCTGGGCTGCGAACGAAAGGTTCTCGGTGGCCATCAGTGGCCTCGCGAGCGGGCATAGGCTTCGGCAAAGTCGAAATTATACTCGACGTCGCAACGGCAGCCGACGACCTCGGAAGCGCCGGCGCCGAGAGACGTGTCGCCGGGATAACGCAGCAGCGCGCCGCTCGGAGAATGGAAAGCGAGATCCATGCCCCTCACCTCTTGACCGTTCAGGACCTCGTGCGTGTGGCGGACCTTCCGGTCGCCGGCCGATCGCCACTTGCGAGTAACGAGCGTGGCATCCCTGCCCGACTTCGACAGCGCCTGATGAAAGGCCTCATGCTTCGACGACATGACCGCAGTGACGGTCTCAGTTCTGGCGATCGTCTCGCCTCGCAGGCGCAGGTTCCGGTCTCTAAGGCGCATGAGCACCTTATCGAGCGTTTCCTTGTCCAGCGGCTTGCCGGCGGCGATGGCTCGCTGCACGGCCCTGTCGAGGCGCTTGTCGCGCGTCTTGAGCGTCAGATACTTCCGCATAAGCGCCGGGTCGCCCGACAGCAGGTTGATGCGAGCGCGCTCGATAAGCTCTGCCTGCGGCTCGTTTAGGCCGATGATGCCGCCTTCGCGCTTGCCGGTGGTCGCCGACTTCCGGCCCACCAGATCGAGGGCGATCTTGTTCGGTCCGGCTCCCTGAGAATAGGCTTCGACGATGGTCTGCCGAGCCGCCGCAACTGTCTGCTCGCTGATGTTGGTGATCATCGTCGACGACAGATTGCGGATGTTTGCCTCTGCGCCCTGATTGCTCATGTCCCAGCGGAAGACGATGCGGGTGCCCAGTGGATCGAACAAGCGGGGCATGTTCTGCGAGGTCCGCAGGCCGCCGGCATCGTATGCCTGTCTCAGGGCCTCAGAGAGCGGACGGAATGCGGCGGGATCGATGTGCAGGGCTTGGATCGCCCCTTCGATGTCTCGTCGCTCCAGACGCACAATGACCTCTCTCAGCACGATCTCGGACTTGATGTCGTCGATCGCCTCACGGAAGGCCTTCTCCATGTTCGGGGAAAGCGTGTCGATCAGATCAGAGAGTTGCTGGCGAAGGGTGGCCATTATTCAGCGTCAGCGCCCTTGCCGGACTTCTTCTGAGCGGGAGCCTCTTCCTTGATGATCTGCCCGAGGCCGAGGGCTTCGAGAGAGTCCGCCTCGCGCTGCGGGATGTCGAGTATCGCACCCGGCTTGCGGGCCTTGTAGGTCTTGAGCAAGAGAACTTTCGTCATCGGGCAATCCCTCCTAATCAGATTGTATTAATTGACCTACTACTCGCCTGTTGGTTTAGTCGACCCGAAAGAGGGGGCGATAAAATGGTAGGGAACTATGCGCGCGTGTGCCTATATCTTGGCGTCGTAGGTCTGAGCGGCTGTACGACACCAAATGAGGTCGCGAAACCTACCGATATCACGCTTGAAAAGGCCATATTCGATGTCGCAGATAGTCTAAATCACCTGCAACTGCGAACAGCCAATCGCGCCAAGGTCGGGCTGATCGTCGATGAAGCAACAGTCACGTTCAACGTTGCTGCGACGGCCGATAACGCTGCTACCGGAGGCGCGACCCTTGAAGCGCTACCGGTGAGTGCAGGCGGAAAAGCTGGGCTCTCTATTTCAAACACGCTTACGAACAATGCGACCCGAGGCAATACCATCACGGTTACATTCAAGAATATGGCGACGGCAGACTATTCGAAGGGGGGATTCGACTTAGTAACCTGGTGCAAAAAGCAACCAGAGCCCAAGCCACTCATATGCAAGCCCCACATGACTACCGTTCCCGGCGGCTAGGACGAAATCCTTCCCTGCACGATGAAGACGACGTTGGTCACGCCGTCGTAGTTGTTCGGATCGGCGGCAATGACGTGATAGTCCACGCCGCCGGCCGTCACGACGTCACCCACGTGGGGCACGATCGCGAGGCCGACCGATGAGATGTAAATCTGGCGGTCTGCCGTGGTGATGACCGTGCCGTTGATATACCGCTGATCGTACGTCATCGGCACGAGCTTGGCCGTGTACGAGGTTTCGACCGGATCGCCGCCCGTGACAGGGTCGGGAGGCGTGATGCGCTCTATCGTACCGATTTGGCCGAAGTTCGAGATGAGGCGTTCTGCGGTCTGTTGCAGGCGCGCGTAGAGGGGACTAGGCATCTCCAATCCTTGCGAACTCTTCGAAGTTGTGTTTCCATTTACGGCTAGCTCACTGAGGCGATCGCTAATGGCCCAAACCCAAGAAGCACAAGGGCGACGATTCAAGATGACTTGGCTTGCCTTCCTGTCCCTTATCGGGATGGTTGGACTGTCAACTTTGCTGTTTGCGCTTTGGGGCGAGAAATATGTGGACTTAGATAGCGATCCCCACACTGAATATCTTGCGCCGCCGTGGACCGAAGGAAATTTCTTCCTCGATCGGTTTCCCGTAATAGTTGGTCTGCCATTTGCTGCAGCTTTTTCGCTATTTTTGGTCGTCTTCCTTCGCCAAACTACTGGTCCAATTGAGGCCAAAGTGGCGGGCTTTGAATTTAAAGGGCAATCTGGACCGGTTGTGCTCTGGATCCTTTGTTTCTTAGCGATCGCGGCTTCGATTAAAATCCTGTGGTGACCGCCTACACCACCAGTATCCCCGGCAGGATCGGACAGAGGAACGGCCAGAGCAGCCCCTCAATGACCGTCACGACCGGCGTAGCGAGAGCGACGATTTCCGCGAAATCCGTCGACGACGAGGCCGCGTATTCCACCTCAAGCTGCCCGACCTTCTCGCGCTTCACCGTCGAGGAGCCGGTCACCACCGGCGACAGGCTGCCGGGATTGGTCAGTTCGAGGAATGCGGCCTCATATGAAGCATTCTCGATCGCCACCGGGACAACGTCAGAGGGAATGGCCTCGCCGTAGTAGGTTGATGCACCGGTTCGCGGCCATGCACGCTCTTGAGCAAATCCGCCGGTGCGCGTGCCCGAGAAGAAGCGCTCATAGCGATCGATAACCAGGGATCCGCGTTGACGGGCGGCGGTTATGGCAGCCGCGTCCGATCCCTCCGGGACGACATAACCAGCTGCTGCCCAATAAGCAGAAGCGGCCTCATTGGTGCCATATCCAGCCACGGGGCTTACTCCGCCAACTTCGCGTCGATCTTGGCCTGAAGCTCATCGGCATCCCAGCCGTGATAGGGCCGCTTCCCGATCACCTCGAGATAATCCGCTCGTAGCTTGGTCAATTCATCGCTGTCCTCGGATGGCTTCGACCCGCCCTTCTTGCCGTTTTCGTCATGGTCAATCGGGTCAGGATTCGACGGGGCATCCATGACCTGCACGGCCATGCTGGCTTCGAGAATTTGCAGATAGTCGCCGGTGAATTCTCCCGGTTCTTCCTTCGTCGGACGGGTGACCTCGCCGAACGCAGGCAAACGGGCGAACCCAGCTGTGGTTTCCAGATCGTAGGGGCTGGCAGTGAGGTTCTTTACGGTGACCATATGCAATTCCTCGCGATTGAGAGTTGCGAGCGGCACGAATGCCGCCCGCTTCGCCTTGGTAGGCTGTCTTATGCCGGCGGCTGAGAAATGCCGTCGAGATAGCGAATGGCCGTGGTGGTCAGCATTTCCACGCCACCTGTCCGGAAGATGCCCGGCACCTGCCAATTCAGCGGGCCGTCCTGGTAGACCGGCAAGAAGCGATGCGGCATCGGAAGATGCAGCTTCACGAACTCCTGATCGTTTTTGTAGACGACCATACGGCCGGTGCCGGTGACGCCGCCGGTGGTGGCAGCAGTGCCCAGTTCGCGAACCGTGCGGATCGTGAGCGGACGGCCAGTCGTCAGCGTGTAGATATTGGTGCGCTGGACGAAGGAGAGGATCGTTTCCATCGTCGTCGCGCTGTAGGGCGTGGCGGCGATGTAGTTGTAGGCCTCGACAGGCAGGAAGATGCTGTCGGCAAGCTCGACCTGGTAGGTAGCAAGGTTGATGCCCTGCAGACCGATATTGATGTCACGGACGATCTGGGCCGGGGTTTTGAGGCCGACGCCGGCAGAGTTGACCCAGAAGGTTACAGAGCCCGTTCCATCGGCGGGGACGGCCGCGGTAATGACATTCGGGTAGTTTATCAGGCCGCCATAGCCCTTTTCGGCGCTCCCGACGAGGGTAAGGTCGTACATGAACTTGGTATAGGCCAGACGTGCCGCCCGGGCGCGCCGGTCAGGCAGAGTGCCGCCAACGCGGATCGCAGCGTTCACTTCCGAGATATTGTACTGATAGCCGATGGCTGCCAGCTGGAAGGTCTTGAGCTGCTGATCCTGGTTGACGTCGGCAAGGGGGATATCCTTCGCCGCGCCGGAGATCCAGTTCGCCGCACCGCTCATATCCGAGAGGTACGTCATGATGCCTGGTGCCCAAGGATCGCCCTGGGTGTCGACATAGATCAGGCGAGAGAAATCCCAATCGGGATAACGCGTCTCGTAGATCGTCTGGTTGATGCGGTAGGCCTGCGCCGTAACGAACGCGAGCGCCTGGGTGGCGTCCGCGATCATCGGGCCGCCGTTGTGTCCGATTCCATACATTGATTGCGCTCCTTATGCCGAGACGGACGGAACAGGGCGGCGATAGCGAAGCTTGCCGACTGCACCCGAAGATCCGGCTTCATCGAACTGAGCGCCGGGGATGGTGAGGACGGTCCCCGATGCTGCTGCACCGGTCCAGACCTTGTTGGTGATGTCGAAGCGGGCTTGGGAGCCCTTCGTCACGTTGGCGCCGAGCAGGACACCGATCACGCCGCTTTCGCAAATCGGAACGTTGTCATATTGGGCGTAGCCGTCGCCGGGGCGCGGCAGGGTCGGATCAGCCTCGGTGACACCAAGAATGTTCTGACCGGTTGCCGACAGAGGCACGCAGGTATGGGCCCCGGTGCCTGCGACCGCGGGCTGGCCGAAGCCGAGAGCCGTGACACCTTCCAGGGAGCGAGTGACGGTGTTCCACTCTTCCATGTTGACGCGACGGCCGACGGCATAGGCTGCGAGTGTGTTGCTGTAGGAAATAGGCATGACTTAAGCCTCCTTGCGCCAGGCGTTGAGGTCGTCGATGCTCTTGCCCCAAGCGTCTTCCGCCTTGGTCGCGGCATCGCCGACGTTGTGCAGACCTTCCGACACCACGCGGGCGAAGGGATCGGCCGTCTTCACGTCCTTGGCTATCGCCTTGAACATGCCGGTGATTTCCGCGTCGGAGGCATCCTTGATCATCTCGTCGCCGAGCTTGGCCTTGACCGCGGCGCGGCGCAGATCGCTGTCGGAGACGCCGGACACTTCGATCTTGCTGTCGATGGCCTTGATCGTGGTGACCAGGGCGGCGCGATCGGCAACCAGCTTGTCGAGATCAGCCGGCTTGGGAGCCGCGTCCTTCAGCTTCTGGTTTTCGGCCTTGAGAGTGCCGATTTCCTCGTCCTTGGCGGCGATGGCTGCCTTGTGCGTGGTTTCGGCGTCGGAGAACTTGGCCGCCGAGGACTGAAGGTCCTTCATCAGCTTTTCAATGGCCGCTGCGCCTGCATCGGTCGTTTCGACCTGCAAGCCATCGACCAGCATTTTACGCAGAGTGTCAGCCATGGGGCTTGTCCTTTCGTCTGCTGTCTGGAGGTTGACGGGACTGGCGCCCCACTTATCCGCACCGTCACCGATGCGAAGCTCTGCCCCGCCGCGCGCCTGATCGACGATCGCAACGTGGTTCATCTTGAAATCCGACATGATGGCATCGAAGGTTTCGCCTGTGGGTGTGACGCCGTCGGCGATAGTGATCTCGGCGCTGTAGCCCATGGAGAGCTCGCGCTTGCCGTCTTCCACCGCCTTGATGGCCTTGGCATCGCGCAGCATCATCGGGACACGGACGAACTCGCCATCGCGCAGCACGTCGTCGCCGACCTCGCCGACGGCCAAATCCTTCCAGGTATCGGCCGATACGCCGTTCTTCGGATGGTTGATGGTCACCGGCACGCCGGCATAGCTGGCGATGGCGTCCTTCTTGAACACCTCGCTTTCGGGCCGATAGACGCGCACGGTGGCCTTGTCGTTCATCCCGACCTCGGAGCCGAGGTAAAGCTGAACATTGCCTCCACGGGCGACCTTGGCAGAAACGACGCCGTAACCATCCGCCGTCCGACGGATTGCTCCGTCGAGCGTCAGCTTATCGGTGAATTGCATGGCGTTATCTCCTGCCGCCCTTAAACCAGTGAGACGTAACCTGGGGGCCGGTAATACGGGTCGAGCATCGGTGCCATGGCGGCAGCGAACGGTGTTGCCATCGCGATATGATCGGCGCTGCGTGGATGGATGCCGTCGGTATAGAGCGCCGTGTCGCCCTGGTAAGGCCTGAGGTCGATGTAGACGTCGCAATAGCCATCAGCGCCGGCGCCGAGCCAGTTGTTGTAATCGTTCTTGACGGTGTTCTGGGCGCCTGTGAATGGTCCACGATTTAGGCAGGCGAGACCGATCATCAGTACAGGAAGGCCATATGGGCCGATCGTCGTTTTGACCCTTGTGGCAATCTCTATGAAATCAGCCTTGACCTGCGCGAGTGTGTGGTTGGCGTTGATGTCGTTGGTGATGCACTGCATGATGACGAAGGTGAGCAACTCAAGGCCCTGCTGCTGCAGCGGCGCCAGTGTCGGTGTCTGAAGCTGCATCTTGTTGGCGTCCACGCCCTGGAACTGCCAAGGGATGACTTCGCCATTGACGTTCTGCAAGCCGCGCTTGATGAAGCCGCCGGTCGTGGAGGTGTTGGTATCGTTGAGATATTGGCCGATGCTGTCGCCGACGACCTTGCCGCAAGCCATCGGGATATCCGGGATACCGGTGATCAGGTAGGGCCAGACAACGTTGCCGCCACCCGAGCCTGAATTGTTCATTGCCCCGTTGCCGGCTATCTGGTTGCCGCCAACAGTACGAAAACCCTGCGATGCAGGAGCGTTCATGTTGACGCCGTTAATCTGCCCGGTCGTCGGGTCAACGACAGTGCGAACGCCTCTGACAAATATCCGGCTATTGGCAGCAGCAACCGCAGTGGGGATCGTATCCGTCTCGATCAGGCCACCAGCGACAAGGTCTTTCGTTGCTGCGCCACCGTCATAGGTCGCGACATAGGTTGTTGAGCCAATCTCAAGCGCCCGTCGCCAGGTGCTCGTTGCCACCGGGGTTGATAGTTCCGTCCCGGCGCCCGGGTTGACGCGAAACTGCACGTCCTGAATTCGGATATTGCGACAGTTGGCACGGCCGACATCGTGGCCGACACGCATCTGGTTAACTGTATAAGAGCCGCCGGAATTCATGGTGATCGGGGCAAGATTGGGAACGGATGTAAAGCTCGCGATAAGTTGGCGTTGCGTTGGGGCTGGAACACCGCCGCTGATCGGAAGCGTATCCACCCACTGCCCCGCGCTATTCTGCGCTGCCTTGCCAACGACGACCCGAACCGGGACGCCCAAAGGGTCCTCAGTAACCGGGATCGGCGTTACCGGCCGGCCGGCAGCATCCGTCTCGCCTGCCACCGCATTGCGCACGGGTATTGCGTCGACGGGATTGCCGGCGCTGTCAGTCGCAACGACTGAAGTGACGGTTTTGACAAGCATCAGGTTTCCTTCCGGCGCAGCGCCGCGGCCGTTCCAGCGTCAGTGAAATTCATGATAAGGAAGATCCGAGAGGCTTGGGGTATTCGACGATGGGCGATAAATTCGTGTGGCGCGCTGGTGCTGCAGTGTTCTTTTTGTGGCTGGTATGGGCGCTCCACCCGCTTCTTGCGAAGAGGATGCTTATCGAGGTAGATCCGGCGACAGCTGGTCAGTGGGGCGATGCATTTGGCGCTCTTAACGCTTTGTTTTCTGCACTCGCATTCGTCGCCGTTCTTTTTACTCTGAAGCAGCAGAGAGACGATCTTGCCAAGCAACAAGAGCAGATTGATGCAGCCCAGCGGGATCAACACCGCCAGCGCTTTGAGAGCTCGTTCTTCCAACTCCTCAGGATGATCCGCGAGGGCAGAGAGCAAGTTTTATTCCGCCACTCGAAGTCTTATAGGCTCATGAATCCCGGGACCCAACCCCCTCTTTATTCAGGGCATCAGGCATTTCGTGCTGCTCACCAAGAAATGGCATTTTGGATTCGCCGAGAGCAGTCAGCGGGACGAGAAGTCACGCGCGACACTCTAGCTAAGATCTACGCGGAACGAATTCATAGTCGGCACGAGAGTACGTTTGGAGCGTATTATCGGCTGGTATACGGCGCATTTGATCGCACTCGGGCAGACAAACATCTTAACTCGGATGAGAAAGATGACTTCGGGAACTTAATCCGAAGCCAGTTCACAAGTTTCGAAGCAGCAATCGCTGGCTGTAATGCGCTGAATGGATTTGCCAAAGATTTCGATGAAATCATCATTCGTTTCCGGCTGCTCAAGTATGCGCGACGTGGACCTGTCTATGACGAATTGCAAAGGCACTATCCCAGGCTAGCGTTCCTTGGCCGCGATGAGGCCGAGGAGCCTGTCCCAGATTTGGAAGCCGAGGAAGAGGCCGATCATGACGAGGCGTAACTGGCGTCACCACTTGCCATCGCGCTTCCAGCGTTGGTTGCAGAATTTTTGAATTGCATTATGGATCGCTCCAGAAGGCGATAAGGAGAAGACCTATGCCGAGGACGATCGAAGATCTTAGGAAAGCCGTTTCTGAGCAACGCCGGGCTATCCGCGCATCATGTACTAGTTTCGATAGTGGGGAGAAATGGGAGGCACGGCGGCTAGCAACCGCGATCATCAATCTGTTTCATGACAAAGGCCGGACCCAAAGCCTCCTAAATCAGCTGGGCCTGAAAGAGGACATGTTGCTGCTGTCGACCTCCCAGCCAAATCCGCCTGGAAATTTGATTGCGTGGTCGCCGCTCCTAGTCATGCAGTGGGGTGCTGGCGTCCATTATCAACCTCTGTTGGGGCAAATGCCTTCACGCGCCCGCTTCATTCAGTTCGATGAATGGTGGAATGAATCCGTTTACGAGGATGGCGAACTTAAACTTACTAGATCTGTTCTGCTGCGCACGATCAGAGATCAGGACGGCGGGTCACACTACGATCCAGATCTCTCGGATGAGGCCTATAAATTGATGAAGGGTGGAGCTGGCTGGTACTTTCAAGGGGAAAATGGGGCTGAATACCCGATGGAAGATGCTGAGCTCACGACGGCCAGGCAGATTGCTTACGAAGTTGAGATGTCACTTGATCGCATCGGACTTGTTTGAGAGTAGGTGGCCTCCAGTCTTGATAGACGCGCCGATTTCGCTTATATTTCGTTCAGCCGCCCATCGTTTCGGACGTTTAAGCTCTGGACTGCTTGCAGGTGCATTGAGCAGGGCGGCAACTCACCTTTTCCACATTGTCACCAGATCGAGCCTGCGCTTCTTGCGTCGGATTTCCGCGATGTAGTGATATTCGTCGCCATCGACGCGAGAGACTATCTCGACGCGCAGAGGCCCGAAGGCGCGTTGCTTGACGGGATGATATGTTCCCGCCCTTACAATCGCGGGCAGTTTGGCGAAATCATCCGCCCCGATTGCCTTCTGGCCTCTGGCTTTTTCGATCTTGGCATTTCCGTGCTGGCTGATGACGTGTGCCATCGCCTGGTTGCTAGCGGCATGTTTGAAGCCTCGGACTTCCTCGCCGACCAGCTTCGACAATTCAGCAGGCCTTCGCACCGAGGCGAACACGACATGATTGACAGTGTTCTGGCCAGCCTTCCCCGCAGCTTCTCTTAGAAGCGCGCCGGTGCTGACAAACTGCCCATTGCCGCCCCGCGGGTGCTTGGACGGATCAAATCGCCTTCCTGCTCCGCCCCTTGCCTTTCGCTTCTTCGCGTCCACAAAAGCTGGCGTCACCGACTGGTGCACCTCTCTGTGGCTGCTCTGTCGCTGCGGCTGCGGCTGTGACCTCCTCTTCCGACGGCTCTTGCTCCTCGATGGTGCCGTATTCTTCAATCGCGGCGTCAAGACCCGGCAGAACGCCATCCTCGACCAAGCGGTTGGTCAGCGCCTTCGAAATGGCCTCGCGGGTGATGATCTCCTGCCCCGTTCCGGTGCCGACGAGCTGGCGCGCGGCGTCGGCCGTGGTCTTGAAGATGTCGGCCCGCTCCTTCTCGCTCATCTGCTCGAGCGGAGCCCATCGATAGTGGACGTCCGGATCTTTCACGTCGGCCGATCGCTCAATGCACTCATCCAGGCGGCGCATCGCCGGCTGAAACTCCAGTTCCTGCATCGACTGGATGCGGTCATGATAGTTCTTCATGTCGCTGGTGCCGGTCGAGTTCATGCCGGCCGGCGACTGGCCGAGCAGGCGAGTGACCGGGATGTCGGCGGCACCCGAGACGATCTGCATGAAAGCCATGAGGATATCGGTGAGGCCGCCGAGCGCCGCGCTCTTGCTCTCGTATTCCTCTTCCTTGTCGAGGAGCAGCGTGCCGTTGATCCCCTTCGACATGTTGGCGAGGGTGTAGCGCTCAAGGATCTTCGAACGGTACGTCTCGTTGCTGAGGCTCGCCATGAAGTCGGGGATGCGGATGATGTCGATCTTCGCCTCGAACACAAGGGAAGCGATGTTGCCCGCCGTGCTGTCAGCGTTCTTGATGGCATTGAGTGTAGCTTGCAGGACGCTGTCGCCCCAGCCCTGCCATGGATTGCCGGTGATTTCGTCGTCCGCTGGCATGGCGCCAGTGAAGCGCACCAAGCGCGACGGGTGGATATCGACCTGCAGTCCGTTGGCGCCGCTCAATTTGTAAAAGCTGGGCTGCCCGTACCACTCCGATTCCGGGTTACGGTCGATCTCGCCTGCCGACAACTGCCGGCGCGTCATGACGTTCAGATAGCGAATGCCGCCCTTGCCGATGCGTTCTACGTCAAGTGGCTGCATCGGATCAGCATCGCTGGTCCCGATATAGACCGCAGCGCCGCCGAACAGCCGTCCTTTCTTGGCGGCTTCGAGGATGCGACCCTTGACGTTGAGGCGCCTCTCCTCTTCCTCGATCGCCTCGATCTGAGGCTTCTTCGCCTGCCAGTCGCGCCACTTGCGGCATGCATCGAGCGCCGGGATATCGACGATCTTCCGCGGCAGCCATGCCGTGCTGTAGGCTGCAATCAGCTGCTCATCCGGCATGACGGTGTGAGCATAGAACGTGGTTGCCGCCTTATCGCGGTCCGTGCCCATCCTGGAGACAAGGCTGGTCAAGCTGTCGCGCACGAATGCAATGACGTTGGACATTCTTGTTCCTTAGATGTTCGCCAGCGTGAACGTGCTTGCGCTCAGGAGCGCATTGAAGGCGCGGCTCGTGCTGTCCGCGTCGTCGTCGTGCTTCGCTTCCGGGAAGCCTTCCAGGGAGCTAAACCATGCTTCGTTCCATGGCCCACGAAGGACCAGGACGTTGCCCGCTTCCGCCTGCGCCGAGAACGGGCTGAACCGCGTGATCTTGTCGCCCGATTCCGGTGTAGCCCTCACATTGAAGCCCGTGAGCATCTTCGTCAGGTTGGTGACCTGCGATTTACCCGCCTGCCCCGGATCCTGAGGTAGCGATATCTGCGTTTCGATCCCGTCGGCGTCGGCCGTGTTCTTGATCAGCCGCTCGACGCCGGATGGCGACAGGAAGCCCGACACATGATGACCGACGATGTAGCGCCCATCCGGAAGCTTGCCGATCTTCGTGCCTGCCGTGGCGTCTGGATCGTTCCCTTCGGTCTTCGGCGTGGACGCCAAGTCCCAGCCGCGCATCCACCGGACACCGGCGGGTACCGCATCGACGACCTGGCACCAACCACGCTGAAACAGCAGACCAGCAGCGGGCCGGATCTTCCAGTTGCCGCCGAGCAGGCGTTCCCGCTCGACGGTCGGCTGTGCCATCAGGTTGGCGAGATAGCCGGGATCGGCCGCCATCAGCATAGCGTTGTCGCTGAGCTTGGCCGGGATGAACGTTACCGACTTCGGCGGGATAGGCTCGCCGGTCAGCGGATTGACGTGATGCTCAAGCTCCCGCGGGCTGCTCGCCCATATGATCGTGTCACCGATGCGGATGAACCAGCGAAGGACGCCGGCGCGCTCCTGAATGGCAAACCCGGTCTCCGGATCAATCCACCAGGATATGAATTCGGCAACCCAGCTATCCGCATCAGGATTGCAGGTTGCCCGAACATATGGCCGAACGCCGCACATGGAGCGGTTTCGGCTAAGCATGTACCAGAACTGCTTTGCGCTGAAATGCGTCAGCTCGTCGAAGCAGATCAGCGGGATCTGAGATCCCTGCCAGTTGTAGATCGTCTTCTCGTGTTCAAGGTGAGCAAACGAGACGCCCGCCCCTGACGGGAACGTCCAGCTCAGGTCCGGCGCCGATCGCGGTGACGCGCTCAGGTGCGGATAGAGTTTTTCGCTTTCGTCCCAGAGACCGCCTTCGTTTCTGACCTGTGTCAGGTTGCGCCGGAAGAATACCGCGCCGAAGGCTGGATTACTTACATGCCGCAGCGGCTCCATGAGGAGCGCCCAGGTCTTGCCGCCGCCAGCTGCACCGCCATAGATGGCGATATCGGCCGGCGAGGATAGGAATGTCGTCTGTGGCCCCGGCTGCGGCCGGATGATTGTCTGGGCTGCCGCGCCCGCCTCAACTCCTGCCATTGTCGGGCAACTGGAAGATCGTCACCGGCGAGACTGGTACCGGCAAGTCCTTTCCGTCCTTACCTGTCAGCTCGCGCCGATTGGTGTAGCTGCCGCCGACCTCTTCCGCCGCCTGCTTGAGCAGCGAGGATGCCAGCACCATGTTGCCTTGCGTCTCAGCCTTGTCGGCCATGCGTTGAAGAGCTCGGAGACGAACGGCCCGGTGGCTGATGGCGATCGTGGCCGTGTCTTCGAGGAACGTCTTGCGGGTTTCCTCGAAGATCACTCTCCATTTGGGAGCCAGGCCAGAAGCTGCCTTCTTGTTTGGATCGTGGCTCTCCACCAATTGGCGGCTTACCTCGACGCCGAACTCCTTCTTGACTGCGGAGGCGACTATCGACGGGCTGTCAAAACACGCCAGCGCCTGCACGATGTAGGTTTTAACCTCATCTGTTAGCTTTGCTTTAGCCATTAGTGCGTCAAATTCCGGTCAAACGTTAGGAGGTGCCGTTTGGCTGCAATATTCGTTCAAGCCGTGGCTGATTTTGGCGTCTTCTCCGGTACCCGAGAAAACCGGCGCTTGTCGCAGCGCGAAAAGCTGGAAGAGGCTATTCTCAACATGGCTACAGCTCTTGGCGAAAGCCAAGTCGAAAGGGCCTCATGCCAATCAGGGATGATCTACCGCGTTCGACCTGATAGTTTTCAGAGCGCATCGAACACTATCGTTTCGCTTTCAAGGCGGCTGATGCCAAAGATTTAAGCGACACGCAACTGGCATGTCCCACACACATGGCCGATGCTGGCCTTGGATATCTCTGGTGGCCGGTTTGCCGCATCGACGAGGGCGCGGACACCAGCGGCATCAGCCCCATAGCGGCGGACGACGCCGACGAACTCCTCGACGTCGTGTCCCCTTAGGCCGAATGCTGGACTGCCATCGCGGCGGAACTTCGGGGCGCCGAATAGATCGCGCTCTTGTCCTGCGTGGTAGAGCTCATGCTCGACGAGGGCGCAGAACTCGGCATCTGAGCATACGGACGCATAATGGGCATCGAAGGTCAGTAGGAAATCGGGCACCGCGCCGAACCACTGCTGCAGCTGCAATTCGATCCTGGCCCGCGACCACTTGCCGGCCGGCGGTAAACCCATCTCGCATTGACCGATGATCCTGCGGCCAGCCCTGCCATTGGGGACGTTTGTCCAGAGGGCGCCGATCGATGCGAAGCGAAGATGAGCATGATCCTCATTCAGGAGGTCGGCGATCTCATCGATGAAGGACGATCGAGCCCACTCGATTAGTTCGTGCGCCGGCTCGAAGCGAATGCCAGTGTCTTCGATGATGTCCTCCGGAGGCAATGGGCGCATGATTCAGGCTTGCCTTATTTCCGGTTGCGGGCGAACTTCTCATGCCGTGCATTTTTTTGACTGGCATGGGTTAACCCTGAGAGGACAGCATGAAACTAGTAGGCTTTGACTTAGTCTTTCCGGAAGGCGAGAAAGTATATATCAACCCCGCCAACGTCGTCGCCATCGTGAACGTCAATACGAACCCGCCTTACACGAACATTCAGGTAACCGTCCCGAACTCCGGTGGCCACCCTTTCGCCTTCTCGGTAAAGCAGTCGGTCGAGCAAGCCGCAAACTGGATTGACCTAGCCATGGAGCGCTAGAGAAGAAAGGGAGGCCGGGTTAGCGGCCAAGGCCTCCCGCATTTCCCACGCTGAATTATCACAGCGCCCTCCACAGATCCGGCCCTGGCGGCTGGTAGGTGACACAGCCGACGAGGGTCGCGGCGAACGAAGCCACCGCGACAACTACGGCGAGGATGATGAGTGCCCTATAGGTCTTCGACATGGGCGCCCCTCTCCTTCGATCATGTCGTTGGGCGGCATGGGGCCGGGTTAAGGCCAGAACATCCATATCATCGCGAGCACAACGCACACGCAAATGACAAGCAGCATGCCGCGCTCAGTCTTACCGCTCATCTCGGCCACCACCCTGGCAGAGATGCCAAACCGAACGTCAGCGCCACGAGAGCGAGGTAGACGCACCACGCGACAGCGTTGCGAACAAGACGAGGCAGGCGAGCCAGATGGCCTTGCAGGTGATGTGCAAGGCCTAGTCTTGGGCGAAAATCGTCTTCCCCCTCACCTTCGCCTCGTCCATCGTCGTGTGTGCCAGCCATTCGAGCAGACCTAGCCACATATTACCCGTGACCACTGCGACGCCGGCGTCTCGAATGCCGGAGTGAGCGATCATGTGATAAACGCGCAGCGGGCCGGATTGTTTGGCATTGGTCCGGTACCGCCGGACTCGGGAACGAAAAAACCCCGCCATCTCTGACGGGGTTGTCGAAGGAAGCTAACACCGCTTAGCGGATGTAGAGCTGGAACACAGAACGCGGATAATAGAAGCCGTCGCTGTGGCGACGATAGCCCTTGCGGTAGTCCCGGTAACCGCGGTGACCGTTCCAGTAGCCGCGGCGATCGTGACGACGTTCGTAGCGGTCCCGGTGGTGCCGGTCGCGACGCCAGTCAGGACGGCGATCTTCACGGTACTGGGCCAATTCCACGTCGGACGTCACCTGTGGATGCAGCCCGACAAACGGGGCGGCCGAGGCCATGCCGAAGCTCGATGCTGCAATGACTACTGCAACTACAGCAGTACGGACGCGAGAAAAACTATTCATGGTTACGCCTTTCGATTTCCAATGTGGGCGACCATGCTCTTATGGGGATGAACGTTATCTGAACTTGCCATTCATCTTTACACCCGCCTCGGCGAACCGGGCGGGCTGCATTGGAAAGCCGCCCGAATCGCTCCGGACGGCTTAAAATAAACACGGTTTTCGTGCTTTTCCTATTGCACTTGGCACGGTTTTCGTGCATAACAATCTTACCGAAGCAATCCCGCTTCGGGAGGACTGGAGGCACCCATGAGCGTCAAGCTCAGCATCCAAGTCCGGTTTGGCAAGTGGAGACTGACAATCTCCATTAGCCGGTAACTGGGGGCCGGAGGGGTCTAGCCACCTCTCCGGTTCCCCAAGATATAGCAAACCTTGGAGAACCCTTCAATGACGCTCACCGTAGCAGACTACCGCAAGATGGCCGGCGTTACGCAGGCAGAAATGGCGGCGCAAATGCAGGTGCCGTTTCGCACCTATCAGGACATCGAGGCCGGCAAAGTGACATTCCGCCCGCTACATGAAACGGCGGCGGCCATGGCCCTTATCCGCATCGCGGCAGCACGCCAGGACACGAGCTTTCTGCCTGCCGGCATCAAGGCAACTCTGCGCCTGGCAGCCTCGGCCTTGCCTCCGGAGTAAGAACCGGCGAGCACTGGCATCGGAAATTTCTGGCAGCGTTCTTTTTGTGCGATTGGCGGTGATAACCAATCCGGGGCCCGGCGAGTATTCCCTCTTAGAGAGGTCCGCGATCAGAACAGCCCAAATCACCTTGGGCGTGATATTACGCAACACGATCTATGGTTTCAAGCCCCTCATATGCCTCCAACTGCTCCAATTGGAGCAGCATTCCCATGACTTTGCTCTGCATGTCCGATTTCATGCCCTTGATGGCGATCAACGCTTGATCCTTGAGGTTGATCCGGTTGCCCCTGCCCTTTGGCAAGATCTTGCGGAGATTGCCGCGCAGTTGCATCACCTGGCCGGCCGTCTCGGTTTGGATTCGGGTGATGCGCTCGCGGCGAAATTCCTGCCGGCGCGATAGCTCTTCGGCGGCGATTATGGAAAGATCGTCTCCGCTGAACCTGATCGGACCGAGTTCGGACCGGAGGAAGCACACCACGCCGTCGACGTCGCGCACCTTCTCGAAGGCCAGGTTTTCGAGGTTCACGAACGCATAGCCGACCAGCAGCGGAAGACGGCGCTGGATGACCTTCCGGGTTCGGTGGTGAATGCTCTCGTACCAATAGGCCGGCATATAGACGCTGACGCCCGCGTTGCGGAGATTGCGCTCGATTATGCTCTCTCCGACGCGACTGATCGGCGCGCCCTCGACATGGCGGGCCATCCGCTGGGTGCCCGGCGCAGCGCGGATCGCATACCAGTCGTTGCCGACCAGCCGCCGGCGGCGACGGGTAATCATCTCCCGGAACTCGGTGTCTTTGTCTCGAATCTGCTCTTCTGCTTCCGCCATTTTCATTTCCTCTGTTTCGAGCCGCCGCTCGGCTATAGAATCTCAATGTTCGTCGTCCGACGCCAACTGATCTCCGTTGAAGATGTGCAGCATCCCGCCATAGTCTTGGCCGGTCGCCTCGACGACGAAGCGGATGTTTCCGGTCTTGGTCGCGAAGATCGATACGATCTCTCCCGGGAAGCCGTACCCTCGCACTTTCCGAACAGGAGAACCGATTTGAAGGCGCTGAACGTCATAATGGCCGGTCGGTATACCCATCGCCGCTACCGCAGCTGCAGCGCATTCGCGACACACTTCCTTGAAGCCTTCCCCGCAGTCGTCCCACGACCTGTTGTCCAAGACGAAACCGATCGCCGCGGCGACATCCTCGACTTTGCTCATCGAGCCGCCTCCATGATCGCCTGCGCTGCCGCTGCGGCCTTCTTCGGATTGTGATATCCGCGCTGGAGCCGACGTGTGTATGCGCACGCGTCGCACATCGGCTCGCTACTTCCCGGATTGTTGCCGGCGACACAGGCCTTGATGTACCTGGCCTTGCGGGTTTCATAGGAACCGCAGACGCAGCGAACGACCCACTTCTGGCCGTTGCCGGTGATCTCGGCAGCTACACCCATCACCATCAGCCGGCCGAGCCTCGCTCCTGTCAAATCGACATAGTCAGGCCTCGACAGCTCGTTTTCGGTCGGGCGTCGGACGGCGAGCGGATCGGCGGAGTGGATCTTGGTGGCCTGGTTTGACGACCATTCAAAATGCTCTCCCCTCGCCGCCACCCGGCCGGCAACCTTGTCGCTCGGGTAAAGCGGAGCGACGGAATCAAAATCAATTTTCGCGAGCCGGGTCATCAGATCGCTGCTCCATCGATGAAGGCGACGCGGGGAAGCGTGACTTCGGCGCCGGTGAAAGTGACGCGGATCACCCGATCGGCGTGATGGATCCGCTGAGCCGGGGTCGCATCTTCAGGGAGCGATGTCCTGACCGATTGCCTCGCGGGGAACCTGTCACGATGCCGGCCGGCCATGTTGATCACGGTGTTTTTCGTCGAGCCGAGGCGTTCAGCGATTTCTCGCGCCGATATCCCTTCGGCCCAAAGCTTCTCCGCCCGGGCGATATTGTCATCTGTCCAGAAAAAGCTCGTCATCGGAAACTCCTTTCGGATCGTTTTTTTTCAGCTGCGAGGTAGTCCTCGCGGGATTGGAAATTCTGCAGGTGGGATAGGCCGCTTGTGCCCGGCCTCGGCGCCGGGGGCTTGTCGGGCGGCTTTGCCGGCTGGTCCTTCCAGCGATCTTCGGAGAGCCAAGTCGCCGGATTGCACCACTGGCGATCGTCGGTCTTGTCGGCATATGCCTTGGCACCGGCGATGATCTCGTCGACGGTGGCGCGGACTGCGGCTTTCGAGAAAGCTTTACGAGCCGCAGGCTCACCGACCTTGTTGGGATAGACTTCCCAGAATTGATCGAAATCGGGCGCGCGCACGTCTTCCGAACGAAGTGAGGACTGGCTTCTGGCTTCTGGCTTCTGGGCTTTATCATCCCCGTTAAGCTGGGGGTTAACCCCTGCCTTAAGAGTGGGATTACCACCCTTGCGACCGTTGGCCTTATCCTGTTCGGCTTTCTCGACGTCGCGCATCATGCGCCGGCTGAAGATCGTTCCGTCCGGCTCACGGCTGAAAACACCAGCCTCTTCAAGCTCTTGAAGCAATGCGGTTATATTCGAGCAACCTGCCAGGATCGCCATCTGCTTATCAGAGACGGGCTTTCCGTTTACCCTGAGCGTGCCACGCGGGGTAGCCTCGTGCATGACGCAGAGCATTTCGATCCAGAGCCCGCGCGCGGCGATCGAACACATCCGCAAGGAAGGATCAGCGCGCCAATCCGAAGGGAAGAATTTAAGCCAAGGCGCGCTCATCGGCACACCTCGACATCGATGACGGCGGCATGACCTTGAAGGTCATCAACCCACCGAGCGGTGACACATTCCGCCAAGCTGTCGTCCTGGACGATTCCGGCCTTCACCAGCGCATCGGAGATCGGTTTGATGATGTTGTCGATGTCTCTGGCGCGCTTCGAGCGCCAACGGCGCTGAGCAACGATCGACAGGCGATATGGGCCTTCGACCTTGCCGACGGCCTGAGACGTGATCTCCGAGACAGCCGCCTTCCGCCAGTCGGCATAGCCGTCGCTCTTGACGCTGATGACCTTGCCTTCCTTGATGAAGCTCTTTCGGAGCCCGTTCGCGGACGGCGGCATATGGGTGATGATGATCCGAGCCGACGAGACGGCTTTCGGCTCGACGAACTGCTCACGATATTGTTTGGCTGACATGCGCTCCGTCATGCGCGCCTCCGGCTGCGCTGGACGCGCTGCTGGTACCGGCGTTCCATCGCTTCGTTGATGAGGCGATCGGCCTCTGGTGGCGTGATGCCGAGGGCTTCGGCGATACGCTCAACGTCTGGGCCATGGAGGGCGTAGGCTTCGAGGAACGTCATGCTGCCTCCCCAAATTTTCCGGCTTCATCACCCCATGCAGTCCAGCCTTTCCGATCAGTGCGGCTGAATAGATCGAGGCGGCGCGCGTTTGGCATCAGACGCTCGGCTGCCGCGTATGCCTCCTCAGGCTTGCGAGAGTGATCACGGATAAGACCGGTGAACCCGGATCTAACATTCTTCGCCGTGCGCGGGCTGCCGCGCGTCCCGATCAGGAACGGCTCATTCGAGCCGCGGAGGATGTAGCCGGTACCGAAATGGATCTTGCCGTGTTTGGTCGTCTTCAACCAAGTGCCGGCGGTCTTAAACTCGAACCCCCATGCCGCCATGACCTGCAAAGCCTGCGGCAACATCGGGTTCACAGCCCAAAGCCAAAGCAGACAATCCGTCGACGCCAGATCGAGCACTGGCATGCCTTTTATCTCGTCAATCGACATGGTGCGATATTGAGCCTGCGGAGACTTGCTCTCCCCTGCTTCCGAGTACATCCGGTAGGTCCAAGCGGGATCTGCCATGATGAAGTCGAACGAGTGCGGCTGCAGGTCGCCAAAAGGCCAGAGATCAGAGAATAGCCTCACCAGACCTTCCTCCCGTTCTTCCACACCTTCAGCGTGATGGTGTTGACGTTCGTCCCGACGCTCGCGAAGGAATTCATAGGGTTGTCCGAGAAGACGCCGTTGAGCCCGGCGATGTGCTCGCGGAAGGCGACGGCCTTCCGGGTTTCGGCAAACTCGGTGTGGGCCGACATGATCGCGACCAGCAGACCGTCGTCCTTCAGAAACTTGAGGGCGTGCATGACGTGGTCGATATCGCGCTCGCGATCGAACGGCGGGTTCATGATGACGCGATCGTAAAGTCCGGTCGCAGACGGATTGATCGCCAGGAAGTCGGCGCAGATCACGCGGCCGTAGATGCCGGCTGCTTTCAGATCATTCGCGAGGTCTGGCTGGCATTCGATGCAGTCGACAACGATGCCTTCCCTCCGAGCCCGCTTGGAAAGCTGCCCTGTGCCAGCAGATGGCTCGAGAACGCGAAGAGTGCCCTCTCGGTGCAAGCTGGCGAGGTCGGTCGTGCGCTCTGCGAGGCTGTCGGGCGTGGGGAAGAAGCCGAAATTCTTCGCCATCTCCCTTTTAGGATCATGTAGGCCGCCGTCGTCCTCATGCTGGCGCTCTTCCGGGATTACCTCGCCGTAGTATTCTCCGATCATGCGGTTCGCCTTGGCGACCAGGTCGTCACGCTTGAACCATAGGTGCGCGTTCCCGTTCTTGAAGATTCGGACGGTATAGAATTCGCTATGCACTTCCGTCTGCCGAGCACCGCGACCATCGAGGCGGCGCGCGTTGTCCAACTCGCCAACGATTCCAGCGTAATCAGCGACAGGCTTTCGCCCATCGAGAATGAGGAAGGTGCGCTCAATGTCCTGCAAGGTGGACCGATGGTCGCGGTGATAGTTCCACCAGCCGTCGACGCCGAACATATTGTTGAGGATGACGCGGCTGCCGATCTTCCAGCCCGAGTGCGAGCGGAAGCGCCGATCGAGGTTCGAAAACATTTCCGCGATGCCGCGCCGGAAGATCATCCCAGCTTCAGCCGCGAAGTGCTCGATCGTGGCGTAGGCATTCTCCTCGGTGAACTCAGGAGCGTCGGTCATGAGCTGCTGCCGCAGATCGTCCTTCGCCTTCTTATCCATGAGGTGATTGAGTTCGGTCGAGTGAATGACCGAGTCCCAGACGCGCCCGTCGATGTAGTGACGGTCGGTCAAGTCCTTGACCTCTCTGGTTGAGAACAGGCCGGCGGCGAACGGCGCCGCAATCTTGAGCATCGCGGCAGCCTCGTCCATCTGCTGCTTGGCTTCCGCTTCTGCCGCCCTCGCCCGCTGGAAAGCGGAAAGGGCTGCGTCGCGGTGTCGGGCAATCTCGGCGATCGAAGCGCGGGTGATGAGCTGGTTCATGCCGCCGCCTCGCCCGGAACGGTTCTTGCACGGTTACTGATAAGTTTACCGTGTAGAGGCGTAACGTCATGAAATGGCACAGATCCGGAGAGTTTACTCCTCTGATGCTCGTTGTCAGTGGGCCGGAAAAGTACAAGTTTGTCGCCACCATTTGGGAGGCTGCCAACATGCTCACGGCTTGCTGGCCCATCGACGATGGAGAAGAGTATCTGACAGCTATTAGAGCGTGCCGGGATGCACTTCATGGGGAGGTCCCGGCCGAGGACGCGCGAGAAGCACTCATCCGCGCCGCCGACGAAGCTGGCATTCCGGTGATCACCGTCGTTCACTGAGGTGCGAAGTCCCTTCATGCCACCTGCCCTCTCCGCTCGAGCGCCTTCACATACGCCGCCTTGATCTCCTCAAAGCGGGCGATGTCGTATTCCTTGGTTTCGATCTCGTGCTGAGGACGAGGACGCTTGGAGCCCTTGCCGTGGTCGTCGAGCCACGCCATTGCGCTGGCGATGCGGCGATCGAGCCATGCGATCATTTCGGAGGGGTCAGTCATGCCGCCTCCTTAACGGTGCGGAAAGAACCACAACCGATAAGAGAGGGTACTATTTTAGCGAGGACGGAATGCCTTTTAACATCGGCCAGATTTACAACCGTGTCGCGGATATCCATGGCGTCTATGGCGGGCAACAGCGCAGCGGCATCATCACTCCCGCCGACGCCCCCGTAATCTTCCTCATCAGCGGAGAGGAAGGGCACGAGCACGGCTATGTCGATCGATGGCGCCCAGACGGGGTATTTGAATATTTCGGTCAGGGCCAAATTGGCCATATGGAAATGAAATCTGGCAACCGAGCAATTGTGGATTCTTGGCAGACAGGCGAGGCAATTCATCTCTTCACCTCGGTCAACGCTGGTTTGCGTTACGAAGGAGAGTTGGTCTACGAACGTCACCATTACGAACAAGCGCCAGATCGCATGGGCGACATGCGAGATGCGATCGTTTTCGAATTTCGCCGCGTCGATGATGTGGCTGACCAGCTTGATCAGGTCGAGCCAATCACTCCCAACGAAGAAATAGATTTGGCTGAGCTTCGCCGGCGCGCGTTTGCTGCCGCGGAACCCACGCCGGAGCGCGTCCCGGCAAATCGCACCGCCTTCGCTCGCAGCCGAGATGTTCGGGATTACGTACTGGCTCGCGCCGGAGGACATTGCGAGCATTGCCGGCGCCAAGGCCCTTTCGAACGAGCGAACGGAACTCGATATATCGAGTGCCACCACGTGCATCGGCTTTCGGACGGAGGCGCCGACAGCCCATGCAACGTTATTGGAGTATGCCCCGACTGCCACCGCCACGCCCATCATGGGTTTGACCGCGTGGCGTTCAACCAGTTGCTCATCGCTCGCCTGGCTGAAGTCGAACCCCGCCGACGACGTCAGCGCCAGCCCTAGCTCTGGCGAGTGCTCGAACTTGAGATGAGTGGTGTCAGATACAATCATCAGTCCCCCATGATCCATTCTGCCCGATCGGCCCACTTATTCGCCCGCGCCCGCCACCGTGCGGCCAGCCACGCTCTCGCTGAAAGCGGCAACCTTTTTGTCCAGCGCAGCCAGACGGGCGCGTAATTCCTGTTGCTCACGGTGGGCCTCCTCGATGATCGCTGCCTTGAGCGCTTCCATTTCCTCGGCATCGATCCGGCGGGCTGTCCCCTCCCGGATCGATCGAATTCTTCTCGTCGTCAGTTCTTTCGAGACCTTCGGACGGACGAAGCGATATGCCGCGAATATCGCTCCCTTGACCGAGCCGTAACGGCTCTCCGGAAAGGCCTCTCTCAAAAGGTTTTGTGCGTAAAAAGCGTCAGTCATGACCTTGGCCCTGTTTGCCAATTCCTTGTCTTTGTTTGACAACACCTTGTCGGTCTCCTGTGCGATCAGTCTCCTTGTTGAGTAGGAGCTTTCAGATGCACCGGAGAGATGATGAAAAAGACCAAGGTCGAGGCCTTGCCGGGCTTTCGCCCTTGGTCTCCGGTCCGCCTGGGCCAACCGCAGTCATTCCATTTCGCAGAGCCGACACTTCCGCCGCGTTAGTCGGCTCTGCTCCAGGTGGCGATCCGCCGTCGCCACCTGCTAATTTCGAACCTCTTGGCCAGGCCGTGAGCGCAGTCGTTTTGCGCATCCGAAACAGCAGGCTGAGGTTGAAGGTTGCTAGCCCCGGTGCTCGGGAGGAAAACCGGGACTAGCTGACGAGCCGAGGGGGTGAGCTCATCAATTCGAGTTGGCCGGATGCCGGACCCTGTAGCGTTCAACTTCCTCTTCCCGGCTGATGTCGCCGGAGTTGAGTGAGGAAAGGACAGCCGCCGCGGTGCAGAGGAAGAAGGCTCCGACGACCAGCGCCAGTCCGAGATGTCCGATAAAAGTGCTCATGCTGCCCTCTCCCTGATTTCCTTCGGCGTGATCGCGGCATCACAGCGCTCGCAATGGCGCTCAATGATCTCGACGATGGAGAGGACCTGAGAGCATGCCGGGCAGCAGTGAAACGTCGCGAAACGAACGTCCTGCTTTTGAATTCGGCGCGCGGCGTCGATGGTCGCTGTCATGTGCATGCCTCCAACTCAGGTTCCCGAGCTGCGCGAAGGCAGGAGTGGCAATGATTGCTGCCATATCCACCGCAGTGCTCGCCCGGGTTCCGGCAATGAGGCCGGAGAGGTTTGGTGGCCGGAGCGACTTGAACGAGAGCCCCGGCCGTTGCGGCGCTATGTGGTTGAGCGGTTACATGACGGCCTCCTGTGTTGGCGCCGGCGTTTCCGTCGAGGCTGTGGTCTTCTTTGCGATCCTCATTCGGATCGATCTTGGAATTGGGCGGGAGGTCGGCCGGAGCCGCCTCCCCGTCGTGACGGCCCTCACGATCCGCAAGCGTCCCGGCTCCGGTCCCGGCTGGAGAGGCTTCGGCTTGCGGACCTACCTCTGGGGATGGCTCATCGTTGGTCGAGGGCCTTTGGTGCGTCTCGGTTGCCGTTTCCGGCTGAATGGGTGCCGGGGAATCGCCGCCCCAGCTCGGCCTACTCGCATCTCCCGTCACGCTGTCGGCTGGCACCTTCGCGGCCTGCCCTGTCGCGCCGTTGTCGCCGGATGCTTTCGCTTGGAATTCTTCCGCCTTTTCGCGGGCGATCATGATGTCGACAGCGGCGATCAGCGCCTTGCGGCCGGTCTCGGTCTGCATGCCGGTAACGATGGTCTGGGCAAGCTTGGGATCAATGATTTCGCCCGTTTCCGGATGATGAGGCTCTTCGAAGAGATCATGCTGAGCGATCATGCCGAGGGCGTGGAGATAGGTGTCGAGCACCGCCTCCTCCTCCATGCGCTGCTGCTCGTCCTTCTTCCGAAGAGCGACGACGCGCTTCATGATGACGGTATCGAAGCCCATTCCCTTCGCCTCGCCATAGACGTCCTTGATGTCGTCGGCGATGGTCTTCTTTTCTTCCTCGAGGCGCTCGATGCGCTCAATGAATGCGCGGAGCTGGTCGCGGGCTACACCGTGTACGTCGGTCATGCTGCCACCTCGCCACGAATTTTCGCAGGTTCTGGGGAAAGGAAGAGATCGCCGGGAATTTCAAGGCCGGTGGCCTTTGCGTGCGCCCAGAGCTTCTGCGCGGGCTTGAGCGGGATAATCCCGTCGGTCCCGCCCTTTTCCTTTGGCTGGGTCCAGCGATACACCCGCGTCCGGTCAGCGCCGGTTATCTCCTGGACGGCTTCGGGTCCGCCAAAGCGATCAATGATCGATGCGGCCGGCTCAAGCTTCTCTGGTGCGTTCGTTTCCATGGTGGAACTATGCGATAATCGCACAGCAGTCGTCAAGGACTTTGTGCTTCAATCGCACGAGACCATGCATTTTCGTTGTGCGAAAATGCCATATGGTTGAAGATCCTTATAAAAAATGGGTAATCGAAAATCTCGACAAGCCCGGAATGTCGCAGACTGGGCTAGCGAAAGCGCTCGGCCTGCACCCGTCGGCGATAAACAAGGTCGTCAGCGGGAAGCGACAACTCAAATCGCACGAGGTCGCGGGCGCAGCTATCTATTTCGGAGAGGAAGCTCCTCAGACTGAGCTCGTGCCGGTGACAACTGGCTTGGTCGCGGCGCGCGTTGCCGGCGTCGTCGAGGCCGGCACCTTCCGCGAGGTCGACGAGTTCGACCAGTCGGAGCCGATCGAGGTCATGCTCCCGCGAGATGAGAAGTTTCCGAACGCCAGGCAGCTACTCTTCGACTGCAGCGGCGACAGCATGAACGATCTGCGCCCTCGCCCGATATTTCCCGGCGACCGTCTGGTCTGCATTTCCTTCGAGGATGTGCAGCACCTGGTCGAGCTGCGCTCTGGGATGGTGGTCGTGGTCCAGCGAGAGAGAGACGGCGGCCACTTTCGAGAATGGTCAGTCAAGCAGCTCGAACTTTTTGGAGATCGGGCCGAATTTCACCCGAGATCGACGAACGCGAAGCACAAGCCGATCGTGGTGCGGCAGAACCATGAAGCGGACGACGGCGTGAAGGTTGAAGTTATCGCTTTAGTCCGTCGGGTTATGAACGAAATGCCGGGCTTTTAAGATAACATCTTTGTTAGCCATAATGGCCACATGTTCGAGGGAAAGCGACTTAAGTTTGCCAACGCGAATAGTTTGCCATTGACAAAACAAAAACACACAAGCGTAGTTAGATTCAGGTCAGAACTGCATTTGACACGAGTCTCCGAGCTAGATCGGAGTTGAAAGAAAGCCATGGCGCTCCAGTTCCGACCGAACTATGCCAAAATTATTGAGCTGCTTCTGTACTTGGCGCACAAGCGTCCGGGGACGGATAAGTATCAGGCTGTCAAATTTTTCTACCTTGCAGACCGCGAGCACTTAAATCGCTTCGGACGTCCGATCACGTCGGAGACTTATTTCGCCCTTAAATACGGTCCAGTCGCCTCAACAGTCAAAGATCTAATGGAACTCAATAAGTTTACGCTCAGCAAAGTGGGCGTAACGGAACTTCCATTTGAACTGCTCGAAGTGCAGGCACGCGGGCCTGAAAACAAGCCATTCACGACTATTGGGAATCCCCGCCGAGACTTCGACATAGAGCTCTTTTCTCGAAGCGACCTGCGGGTCGTCGATGAAGTGTTAGAAAAGTACGGCCATCTTGATTTCGACGCGTTGTTCAACCTCACGCACTCGCACACCGCCTATAAAAAGGCCTGGGCCGCACGCGGAGCGTCTGCACGGTCTCCGATGTCTTATGATGACATGATAGAATCGCCGCAGAAGCGGGAGAGCCTCGTCGCCGATATTGGACCGGTGGCATCGCGCTTCTGACATGGATCTAGGAGATGTCGTCCGTTTCACTTCTGATCAGGCAATCGGTCACGCTCTAAGGGAGAAGATGCACGTATTCGTAGGTAAGACGAACGATTATCGGGCGTCGGCTGAATATGCATTTCTTTTTATCAGCAAGGCAAATCATTCGGACTGCTTTTCAATAGCCCGAGACGACTACAGTAGCTTCCTCTCGTACGACAGTTTTTTATCCTGCGGCGGGTTGGTTTTTTACTCTCGTCAGTATCTCTTAGATGCCAAGGTAAAACGCCTAGGCTCAATAAAGCGCGAACATTTGATAGCGCTAAGAAATCATCTCGCGACACACGACATTATGGAAATCTGGCAATGCAAACTAGCATGTAACGCTCTTTCTGTTTTGATGTGATCGATCCGTCATAACATTGAATTGCTCACATGCGTTGGCGATCTCTCGAAGGAGCCATCTCTTTGGCGGCGTGCACATGTAGCTCTTGCCATCGTCGCCTGGAAAATTCATGAGCGGGAGAACGCTGAATTCGTCCTCATCGCCCACCGGGGCAAATGGACCTACCCTAAAGCTATAGCCGGGGAAGCGATTGGCGAGGTAGTTTTCGAACCGCTCCTTGGCCGCCGCGACTGCCGCCAGCAGCTCGAATGGTGGGACGATGATGAATTCTAGAACTTCTCTCTCAGTAGCCATACGCATTACCTCCTGTGATCCCGACTAGCCGGCCGATTACACTTCCGCAGGGCTGGCATCGAAATGGGATACTTTCCAAATAAACGCTCTCGATCAGCTCTTCCGCGTCTCGCGGAACATCGTCGCCGATCGGCATCTGCACCACCTTTTCGCTGTCTCTCATGCAGTTCTCGCACCGGATATGGAGCGTGAACGGTGTGGGTGATTTCAATACCGCATAGCCCATTTTGTTCTCCTTTCGTTCTATGAAAGCAGAACACGTTCGCGGAGTCGAATCGATTCTTAAAATGTGCGGCCAAAAATATTTGTGCGATTATAGCACTCTTTCCTCTTGCGTTACTTGTGCGATTATCGCATAGTCAGTCCATCAACGAAACGCCACGGCGCGAGGATGGAATGCAGCACTTCCCGAACATCTCGACTGAGCAGAGCAAGCGCGACGCTCGCTGGAATGCAGCCCGGACCGTCGCCGACTGCAACGCCTACATGGCGATCGAGGCTCAATCTCACGCCCGCCTCGCCGCTCCTTTCATCGCAAGCAACATGTGGCGCGGCCCGTCCTGGCTGCGTGGCGCGACGGCGGCTCGTTCGGAGCGGTACCGCTACGCCCGCGAGATCATGAACATCCGCGATGAGGATCAGCTCTATGCGTAACAAGGCTGAGCGTCTCGCCTCGCTGCACCAGCTCAGCGCCGCCGAAGAAGCTGGCAGCGTGCGCTACGGGCTGAATGTCCCTCACGCGATCGTCCTCGCCATCAAAGATCGCATCGCCGGCCACCAGCACTGGGCATCGCGCTACGCCGCCTATGCCCGTGAGCAGATGGGCGTCACCGACGGGGATCAGCTCTATGCGTGATGACCTCTCGGATATCCAAGCCCGCCTCTCCGACATCAACCGCCGCGCCGCCCCTGTCCTCGAGGAGAACAGCCGCCTTCACGCTGCGGCCGGTAAGGCGATCACCGTCATCCTCGCCATGGCCGCCTTCGGCGTCCTCACCTTCATCGCTATCGCGCCGACCGAGCAGAGCCTCAAGGCAAGCGCCCTCGTCAACCAGGAGCAGACCACATGGCAGAATTGAATATTTGGGCTTGGTGGCAGAACGCCCTCGCCGGCACCATCGGCCCGATACATGACGGCGATCCTCAGCAGGGCTACTACCGCACCCGCTTTAAGGACAAGCCGTGGGAGCCGGTCGCTATCTGGTTCGAAGACGACAAGTGGCACGCCATGCGCGGCGACCGTCAGGTCGATGCTTCCGACATCTGGACCTGGTGCTGCCGGAACCCGATCACCTACGAGGCCTACACCAAGGCGATCGAGGGTGCTGGCTGGGATGACGAGCCGGAAGCGCCTGCCATCGGCCACAACCTGCCGTCCGACCCGTTCGAAGCTCTGCAGGTCGAGTTCGCCGCCGAGCGCGAGCAGGCCGAGGCGTTCATGAGGAAGCCGATCACGACGCAGGCCGAGGCCGATCGCGCCGCGATTTGGTCGAAGCGGCTTTCGACGATCGCTGAGAAGGCCACCGATCTGCACAAGGTCGAAAAGCAACCGCATCTCGATGCAGGCCGCAACGTCGATAACAAGTGGCGCGAGCTGAAAGAAGAGCCGGACGCGATCAGCAAGAAGCTGAAGCGCCACATGGACGCATTCCTGCAGGAGGAAGCGCGCAAGGAGCGCGAGCGCCAGGCGGCGGCTCGGGCAGAAGCCGACCGCATCCAGCGCGAGGCCGATGCTGCACGCGTCGCGGCGGAGAAAGCCGCAGCGCGGAACGACAATGACGCGGCTGCCATCGCGGCGCAGAACAACGCCATCGCCGAAGCCGAGCGGCTTGCTCAGCAGGCAGCGGCAGCCGAGCGCGACGCTCAGGCCCGGAATGCGTCGGCAGGCCGGACCGGCGCCAAGGTCTCCCTCCGCACCTTCGTCTTTGCCGAGATCACCGATTTTGACGCGCTGCTTATGGCGCTGAAGGATCGACCTGAAATCAAGGAAGTCGTCGACACGCTGGCGAACCGGGCCGCGCGCTCCGGTGTCGAGCTTGCCGGCATGGCAATCCGTTCCGAACAGAGGGCAGCATGATGACCGAAGCAACCGCCCTCGCCGTCGCCGCCATCATGTTCAAGTGGCAGAAAGACGGAAAAACCTACGATTATTTCATCCCGGAAGGGATGACCGTGAACGTCGGCGACAAGGTCGTCGTCGCGACCGCGCGCGGTGAAACCACCGTCGAGGTCATGGAGATCAAGACTGAATCCGACATGGCGCAGAAGAAGATCCTCCGCGTCGTCCAGCCGGAAACCACCGAAGGAGAAGGCGCATGAACGCCCATATTCCAGCTCTCACCGGCGGCGGCCAGGTCATGGCTATCGTCCCGCAGACGTTCGAAGAAACATTCCGGATGGCGCGGACGGTCGTCGCCTCCGGCCTCGCTCCTGCGGCGCTCATTGGCAAACTCACCGGCGACGATGCCGCCAGTGCCGTTGCTGTAGCCATCATGTCCGGCGCAGAGCTTGGCCTCAAGCCGATGGTCAGCCTTCGCAGCTTCACCGTTATCAATGGCAAGCCGGCGCTCTACGGCGACGGTCTGATCAACGTCGTCCGAATGTCCGGCAAGGTCGCGTATCTGCGGACCGGCTGCGAGGAGCGCAACGGCAAGCTCGTCGGCTTCTGCGAGGCAAAGCGTCTCGACACCGGAGAAGAGAAGCGTGTCGAGTTCTCTCAGGATGACGCGATCCGGGCGCGCCTCTGGGATGAGCGCCCGACGGTCAGGAAGCAGGTTTGGGAAAACAAGGAAAAGGTCTGGAAAGACGGACTTCCGAATGATGCGCCCTGGTACCGCTTCCCGCAGCGCATGTTGGCATGGCGCGCTGCCGGCTACTGCCTGCGCGAGCTTTTCGGCGACGTGCTCGGCGGCATCCGCGACGAGTTCGAGGTGCGCGAGATCGCCGAGGCTGAGGAGATGCGCGACATCACCCCGCCGGCAGCTGCCGAGAGCAAGCCGACGCCGCCCAAGCCCCCGAAGCCGCCCGCGCCGCCGTCCGCAAAGACGATCGAGGCCGAACCGGAAAAGGCCGCCGACCCCGCCGAGTTCGTGCTCGGCGATTTCCTCGACGAGATCGAGACGGCGTTGGCCGGCGCGAAGGACGAGGCCGACGTCGAAGAGATCTGGAACGACTTAGACGCGCCGGCCGTGCTTGAGACGGAAGGTCACGATGACATGATCGAAGCGGCTTTCGCCATCAAGACACGCCGCCTCGCCCAGCTATCGACTTTGAACGGTGGCTGACATGGGCAGAGCGCTTTTGGTCCTGGCAAACGAAGCTTTCCGTCAGAAGGCGATCGATTGGATTCGGCGCGCGCCAATGGATACGCGCGTCGAGTTCAAGGGCCCGAAGCGCACCCTGCCCCAGAATGATCGCATGTGGGCCATGCTGACGGATCTGTCCGTCCAACTCGCATGGCACGGCCAGCGCCTGGCGCCGGACGACTGGAAACTCGTCATGCTCGATGCCCTCCGGCGCGAGGCGCACGAGCAGCTTCGCATCGTTCCGAACACCGACGGTACCGGCTTCGTCAATCTCAGCACGTCCTCGTCTGACCTGTCGAAGGACGAGATGACGGCGCTAATCGAAATCATTTTCGCCTTCGGCGCGCAGCACGGCGTCGAGTGGTCCGAACCCAAAGGAAAAGCGGCATGACCGAATCGATCGCATCATCACTGCAGGATTTCATTCTGGCGGAGGTAACCCGGAAGTCCTCCGAAGAAAACGTCAGAACACTGATCGAGAAAAAGATCGATGAAGCAATTAAGGGCGCTATTGATGATGCTTTCCGGTCTTACGGCACCGTTTATAAGCAGATCCAGACGGCAGTCGGTGAGGCTCTATCGATCGGCGATAAAATCGATGTCCCAGCTTATGGCGTGATGGTCATAAACCTCCTGCGCGAAAAGCTCGACAGCAGTGTTTCCGAGTTACTCAGGGGAAAGATCGCCGCCGAAATGGACGATCTGCTCAGGATCGCGCCAAAGGAAATCAAATTCTCTAGAATCATCGAAAGCATGGTCGAGCATGCCAAGGAATATGACGGTAGAGGGTGGGGCAAAATCTCCGTCTTCATTGAGGAGAGCGACTATAGCGAGCGTTGCTACCATGTAGGCATCGATCCTGATGGGGATCAGCGGAAACGCTACGATTGCGACACACAGTTCTATGTCGATGCGGAAGGTAAAATTTCGAGCCTTACCGTCAATCGCCGCGATGTAAGCAAGGTCATCGGTATCGCTCCCTATTGGAGTTACCAAAAGATGATTTTCTCCGCCTACGCTTGCGGATCAAAACTCATCATGGACGAACTTGAGCCGTCTCTCGAATATGGAGACGACAGATGACCGAGAAGCGTCTCTATGAGGTCGTCAACCCTTCCGACGTCATCACATTTCGCGCCACGGTCGTCGAGGCGGCCTGCATTGGCGATCGCCTCCGCCCTGCCTGGTATTTCGTCAAGGACGTTCAGACCGGCGACGAGCCGAAGATCGACAACCTCGAAGAAGAGTACGAGGCGATCTGGAAGAGCGCCGACAAGCTGGCCTCCTACGCTGAAGCGTACCGTTCGTTCATGGTCGGCAGCCGTTCCGAGCGGGAGCTTCTTGAGGAAGCTGTTTCGCGGATGACGCAGGACGAGGCCAAGGCCTACCGCGCCCAGTGGCACGACAAGCGCCGCACGTCGATGAACGATATCTGCCGACAGGTCTGGGAAACGGCCGAGAAGATTGCCTCCTACGAAGCGGAGGCAGCATGATCGACTGGCAGAAAACCGCGTCCAGCGTCATCGGCGAGGTTCATAGCAACCTCCCGGCCGACGCCGACCTCGCCGCCCGCAAGAAGGCGATCCGCGCCGCCCGCCCCTGGGAATTCGCCTCGACGAGCTGGGGCAAGAAGGTCTGGGCCAAGCACTCCCGCGAGTATCTCGAAAAGTTCGGCCTGCCACCGCTGAAGGCGAAGGCCGTCGAGCAACACCTATCGCCGCTTGTGCGGCTGATGGCGAAGGGAAAGGCAGGAAAAGCATGATTATCAGCCGACGCGCATTCCTCACCAGCGTTTCCGCTGTCGCTGTCCTGCCAGCACTCCCGGAGTTGGCGATGCCAGCACCTGTCGCCGCCGTTGAGGTGGCGAAGCCAGCAACCACGATATGGGTAGGCGGCCACTATGGCGAATTCGACTGGCACCCCTTCAACGGGGCGACCAAGCGAGACGTCATCCGCCAGCTTCTTGAATACCATGGTCACGGCAACGACGAAGAAATCGCGCTCACGATGACCATGACCGACGAGGAGCTCGATAAGGAGCTCAAGTCCATGGAAATGGACGTCGAACGGGCCAAGAGCATGGATGGCCTTCAGCCGGATGAGGTCAAGCCCTATCACTGGATCAAGGCCGGACTCGGCGCTTCCTGTGATCGCTGCAACAGCGAATGCTACGAGCCTGACGGTGCCGTCGTCATCAGCTTCCAAGCCGTTTGCGAGGAGTGCATCACGCTAGCTGACAAGCTTGAACTCGGCTGGAATGATGAGGTCGAGGAACAGCTCACCGATATCATGGTCGACAACGACTGCCACGAGGCTGACGTTCGGGAAATTCTCGGGCGCGAAATGTACGTTGACCTGATCCCGGGTGAAATGTGGGCGAAGTGCCTTGCTGAAGCAAGGGCCGCGCTATGAGCACCCGTCAGCAACGCCGCGCCGCCCGCTCTTTCGAACGCCGGGGCCTGAAAGGTGATTGGGGCCTCTGGCGCATCACCGATCTGCCCGACGGCATCCCAGGCGGCAAGGGCTGGAACAAGCAAGTCCGGCGCGCCCAGGCGAACAATCTCTATGTCGTCCTGGTTCGGCCGCTCGTCGACGAGCAGGGCAACGAGGTAATCCACCTCGCCATCCGCACCGCCTCGCAGCTTGAGCCGCCGTGGCGCGACATGCAGCGCATCAAAAACGAAATCTGCGGGGAAGAGGCCACGGCCGTCCAGGTCATGCCGCCGGCGGCCGAACTCGTCGACGAAGCCGACATGTATCACATGTGGGTTCTGTCCGGTCGACTTCCCTTTACCTTGGCAAGGAGAGCAGCATAATGGTCGCCTTCAACTTCGCACCTGAGTTTGCCGGTCCGGTCGAGCGCCGGGAAAAGAAGCAGACCATCCGCCAGACGCGCCGAGCTAAAGTCGGCGACCGCATCCAGCTTTACACCGGACAGCGCACGCCTGAGTGCCGCAAGCTGACGGCCGACGATCCAGTTTGCACCCGCGTCACCTACATCGCCATCCGCGCCAGCGGCATCACCTTGGGGAACGTCGATGGACTTCCCCGGAACCGTGACGAGTTCGCCCGCCTCGATGGCTTCGAGGATTACGCGGCGATGCTCGCGTGGTTTCAGCAGCGCTACGGCGCCGGCGAATTTGTCGGTTATCTCCATCAATGGGAGTGGCAGGCATGAGAACCGCAGCCGAGTACCTTCGCAGGCATCCCAGCGCCCGGCCCAGCACCATCGCCTTCATCGATCGCCGCAACGCTGTCGTCGAGCAGCTCAAGCGAGAGCTTGAAGCAGTCGAGGCGGCAAAGCGGCCGACCCGCAAATCGATCATCGGCAAATTCATGCCCTGGTTCGGGAGGCGAGCATGAGCCGGAGAGAGTTCACGAAGGCGGTTTACGCCCAGATCGTAAAGCGCGCCCTTCACCCGAAGCACGGTATTTGCTGCGAAGGCTGCGGCCTGGTGCTTGGCGCCAAGCCCTATCACGTCGACCACACCATCCCCGACGCCCTGCAGGTCGACAAGTCCCGCAAGCTGACGGCTGACGACGGAAAGCTCCTCGGCGTCGAATGCTGCCATAAGCCGAAGACGGTCGAGGATGTCGGCGTAATAGCTAAGGCGAAACGGGTCGAAGGTCGATACCTCGGCCTGAAGGCTCCCAAGCAGAAGATCAAGTCCGCCGGCTTCCACAAAGCCGCTCGCGCCGAGAAGACCGCAACCAAGATCATGCCGGGATATCGAGCGCTCTTCGCGCCCTCCGACCAGCAGAAAGGACAATGAGATGAGCGATCAGAGAGCACTGTTCGAATCTGCCGTCGTCGACCGAATGAAAGAAAGCGGCTTTCTGGAAATTGAGATCCGCACCGAATGCCTTGTCCGTTGTGACGATGGCTATCAGGACGAGATGATCAATGCGGGCTGGCATTACTGGAATGCCGCTCTCGCCGTAGACACACCAGCGCCCCAGACGCAAAAGTCAGGGCAGGATAGTCCACATGATCGTGCCGAAAACCACGATGAAGCAGATGGGCACGCTGAGAAAACGGAGCATTCCGATGTTGGTGTTAAGACGCCCGACCCAAGCGAACCACCAGCCCGGCCCCTGGTTTCCATCTTCCATGAGATCACTCCCGAATTGAATTCTTCTCGAGACGACGAACTGCCGAGAGAGAGCCTAGGTTCCACGCCTTCCATCCAGCCCGCCCTCGCTCTCTTGGGAGGCGCAGATGGCAAGTGATATCGTGGAAGGCCTCAAATGGTGGGGAGCAAAACGCCGGCCGCCGCGGAATATGCCGACATTGCCGGCCGATTGCGCTGAAGGCTCCAATGCCATTGCCGCCCTCCGTACGGAACTGGCGGTCAAGGAGACGGAAGCTCTTGGATACCTCAGGGCAGTCGGCACACTTCAGGCCCACATCGATACCCAAGACCGCAGGATAGCGGAACTGGAGAAGGCGCTACGAGATAAGTTCTGTCCACGCCCGTGCAATCACCGACCCGACGAGTTTGGCGTCGGAGACTGCGTTGATGCCGGGGAATGTGGGTGTGGTGCTCTTCACGCGCTTATCCCAGAGAAGGAGGGGTAGGTGACGCCAGACATCCCATATTGGCCGGCCGCCATGGACCAGAAATCCGCCGCTGCATATTGCGGCGTCTGTGTCGAGACCTTCAAGAAGGTTTGCCCCGTCCGCCCGCTGAAGTTCACGGAATCCACAAGGGGCGAAAGATATCTTCGCCAGCGCCTCGACGAATGGCTGGCGTCTCTCGATCCAAACAAGCAGGATGCCGCCCCGAAGCGGAAATTCGGGGAGCGGCTCTATGGTGGTCAAAGTGAAGCTGGAAGGGCTTAACGTCATCAAGGCGCGCGGGAAGTGGTACGTCTATGTGCGCGCCACGAAGGAGAAATTGATCGGCGGCTTCGATGGAACTCGAGCCGACCTCGAAAAGCGCATGGCGATGCCCGACTTCATCGGCGCCTACAACGGCCGCCGGAAGTTGACGGAAAAGCGGACATATGCCGACGGCACGCTCGGAGCCCTCGTCTACTGGTTCGAAAACGATTGCCCGAAATACCAGACGCTCGCCGATGCCACGAAGAAGGACTATACCGACGCCTTCGGCTGGCTGCGTCCTGAGTTTGATTACCCCCTCGACGACATAGAGCAGGCCGATATCTACGATATCCGCGATCGGTGCGCGAAAGAGAAGTGGCCGCGCTTCGCTGACCAGATGGTCGCCGCCCTCTCCTCGATGTTCAGCCAGGCCGTCAAGCGCCGGAAGATGCGCACCAATCCCGCCAAGGGGCTCGACAAGGCCCACACGTCAGATCCTAACGCCAATCGAGAATGGTTCGCTCAGGAATGGGCATACGTGCGCGACAATGCGCCTCGATACCTCCTCACCCCGATGATCATTGCGAGACACGCCGGCTACCGCGGGCAGACGCTCGTCAAGCTCCGCTGGCCTGACTACGCCCCTCACCCGCAGCACGGATGGAAATGCTTCCGCAAAGTGGCGAGGAAGAATCAGGAAAACACGATGGTGCCCGCCGTCGAGGAACTGCAGGAATATATCGACAAGCTGGACAAGACTGCTTTGGAGATCTGCACGCGCCAGGACGGCACGCCGTGGGAAGACGAGAAGCAGATGCAGACGGCGGTCAGCCACTATCTGCGCGATCTGGAGCGGGAGGGGAAGATTGGCGCGGGGACCACTCTGCACGGTCTGAGAACGACCTATGCTGCCGACCTCAGACGGTCCGGCGTGGAGATCGGCGATGTCGCCGCTGCGCTTGGTGACCGGTCAGAGCGGATGGGCGCTCATTATACCCGGCACGTCGAGAATGAAAGCAAGGTCGTCCGTGCCTTCAACAGCAAAAAGAAGCGGTAAAATGTTTTGCAAATCTCGTTTTGTTCCATCGTTTTCAGTCGTAAAATCGCGCATGTTTTGCAACGGAAAATCCGACAACTCAAGGATTTCTAAGGGATTTTAAGTCCCTTGCGTCTACCAGTTTCGCCACGCCCGCTTGCGGCATTTTCAATATCTTGCGTCATGGGCGATGGGAAGAGCCGCGAGGCGTAAAAATCATGCCTGTTTTGCCGGCAGCACCGACGAATGATCGGCGAGGCATTCCCTCCCGAAAGCCCTCGCCGATGAAGGCTGCCCAGACTGTCGTGGGAAAAAACAGAAAAGGCGCGGCGAGCCCCATGCCCGCCGCGCCTTTATCATTCCAGCGTCAAAGATCAGGCGAGCTTGGCAGCAAGCTTGGCAACGTGGGCGCCCTGGTATTTCGCGCCTTCCAGCTCGATCTCGGAAGGCTGGCGCGAGCCGTCGCCGTTAGTGATGGTGGAGGCGCCGTAGGGCGAGCCGCCCTTGACTTCCTCGGTGCCCATCTGGCCCTGGAAGGCATAAGGCAGGCCGGCAACGACCATGCCCTGGTGCAGGAAGGTCGGGATGAAGCCGAGGATGGTCGATTCCTGGCCGCCGTGCTGGGTGGCCGAAGAGGTGAAGACCGAACCGAGCTTGCCGACGAGTTTGCCCGCGAACCAGAGGCCGCCCGTCTGATCCCAGAAATTGCGCATCTGCGAGGCGACCGTGCCGAAGCGGGTGCCGGCGCCGACGATGATCGCGTCATAGTCCGCCAGTTCGTCGACGGTGGCAATCGGAGCGGCTTGGTCGACCTTGTAATAGGAAGCCTTGGCGACGTCTTCCGGAACCAGTTCCGGAACGCGCTTGACAGTGACCTCGGCACCGGCCGACTTCGCGCCTTCGGCGACCGCATAGGCCATGGTTTCGATATGGCCATAAGCCGAATAATAAAGGACGAGAACCTTCGCCATCTTCTATCTTCCTTGAAACATCGGGTTGAATTTCGTGCCCGACGCGATTTCTATCAGCGCGTCTGGGCGAACACAGCCCTGCCCTCAAGAACTCAGTGTTCACCACCCGGAGACGAAAATTCGCTTGCGATTTTCATTTCGGCAAAAATGACGCATCGCCCGAATTAAGGAGTTAGCGCATGATGTCGTCCGAAAATCGCCTGCACTTTTCGGCATCATGCTCTGGTGTTTGCAAAGCGAGCGAACGGCGCTACCTATTCACCAGCCTCAGATCACGGAACATCTCATGAGCCAAGACATCGTCGTCACCGCCGCCATGCTCGCCATCGGCGACGAACTTCTCTCCGGCCGCACCAAGGATAAAAATATCGGCCACCTCGCCGATTTGCTGACGCTTTCCGGCATCGACCTCAAGGAAGTGCGCATCGTCGCCGACGACGAGGACGCGATCGTCGAGGCGTTGAACGCGCTTCGCGGCAAATATGATTACGTCTTCACCTCGGGCGGCATCGGGCCGACGCATGACGACATCACCGCCGATGCTATCTCCAAGGCTTTCGGCGTGCCCTGCGAATACGACGAAACAGCAATGACGCTGCTTGCCGAGATGTACCGCCGCCGCGAGATGGAATTCACCGAGGCGCGCCAGCGCATGGCGCGCATGCCACGCGGGGCCGTCCATATTGCCAATCCGGTCTCGACGGCTCCTGGCTTCATCATCGGCAATGTCCATGTCATGGCCGGCGTGCCGCAGGTGTTCCAGGCGATGGTCGACAATGTGCTGCCGATGCTTCGAACAGGCACGCCGGTGCTTTCGCTCGCTATCGCCTGCCCTTACGGCGAAGGCGAGATCGGCACGCCCTTGACCGCCATCCAGAAGGCACATCCGGACACCAGCATCGGTTCCTACCCGCGCTATATTGGCCAGAAATTTTCGACCGAGATCGTCGTGCGCGGCCGCTCGCAGGCGGCAATCGATGCAGCCGGCGCCGAGGTGCAGGCGATGATCGACGCCATCCGCCAAAGGAAGGACATCGCCGAAAACCATTCCGCCGAGGCTTGAGGGCAACGCCGGAACTCAAGGCCATCCTTGATCCCGATCAAGGAACAGGCGAACGGTCCGGCGCATTCCTTCCCTCGCGCAAGCCATTTCAGCGCAAGGAGAATTGATATGTCTTACAAAACCATTCTCGCCATTCTCGATACATCCGACAATAGTTCTGCGGTTGCCGATTTCGCCTTTGCCATCGCCGCTGAAAGCGGCGCCCATGTGATCGGCTTGCATGCCGAAATCATTTCCGCCGTGCCGTTGGTCGCGCCGATGGAAATCCCCGATCCCGTTGCCGTGCAGGCGCTGCAGGATATGGCGCATAGCGAAACGATTGCCGTGGAGCGCATCTTCAGGGCGAAAGCGGAGGCGGCTGGCGCCTCCTTCGAATGGCGCAGCTTTGCCACATCAACCGGATACGGCTCCGCCCCGCTGATCGAAAGTGCGCGCAGCGCCGATCTCCTGATCGCCTCGCAGGCCGACCCGGCCAAACCTTCCGACAGCCACGTCGACGTCGACAGTTTCCTTTTCGAAACCGGCCGGCCGGTGCTGATGATCCCCTATATCATCCGCCAGCCGAAGCCGATCAAGCGCGTGCTGATCGCCTGGAACGGATCGAAAGAGGCGGCGCGCGCGACCTTCGACGCACTGCCGATCCTCAAAGCCGCCGACGAGGTGGAGATCTTTTCGGTCGATCCGGCCGACACGGCGCTGCAATCGCCGCTGACCGCTGGCGCCGACATCGCCGCGACGCTGGCACGTCATGGCGTGAAGGCGACGCTTTCGACGGCCCAGAGTGTGGATAAGAGCGCATCGCATGTCATCGAGAACCGGCTTTCGGACAGCAGCATCGATCTTCTCGTCATGGGCGCCTATACGCATTCCTGGCTCTGGCAGATGATCTTCGGCGGCACGACGAAGACCCTGCTGCAATCGATGACGGCGCTGACCCTGTTATCGCGTTGATTGGCTGCTCTTGCCTTTTGCCGGCAAATCCCGCTAATTGCGGCGACCGATGACAGCTTCGAGCCTCGGCCCCATCTCGCGCAGTTCCGGCTGCGCGATTTGCGTTTTGCCAATCGCCGCTTCAAGCCCATCCGGTCGCCGGCAAACGGCGTGTCGTTTTTTCATGCCGCGGAGCAGCCCAATGTCCCTTCCCGATAAAGCCTTTCCCGTTTCCTGGGATCAGTTCCACCGCGATGCGCGCGCCCTTGCCTGGCGGCTTGCCGGCTTGAATCAGACGTTCAAGGCGATCGTCTGCATCACCCGCGGCGGCCTCGTTCCGGCCGCGATCATCTCGCGCGAGCTGAACATCCGGCTGATCGAGACCGTCTGCGTCGCTTCCTATCATGACTATGTGAACCAGGGCGACATGGTGCTGCTCAAGGGAATCGCGCCCGAACTCATGGAGAATGGCGGCGAAACCGTGCTGGTCGTCGACGATCTGACCGATACCGGCAAGACCGCCGCACAGGTGCGCACCATGCTGCCGAAGGCACATTTCGCCTGCGTCTACGCCAAGCCGAAGGGCGTGCCGACCGTCGACACTTTCATCACCGAGGTCAGCCAGGATACCTGGATCTACTTCCCCTGGGACATGGGCTTCACCTATCAGGAGCCGATCGCCAAGGGTGCAGGCTGATCGCCACCGATCACGGCGCGCACCCCTCGTATTTACCACTTGAAATTGTTCCAGATTTTGTCGGCGAGGTTTGCTGAATCCGCTATCGGGATCTGCACATCTATTTTATCTTTTACTCATAGACTGCTGTCTAATTCCTTCAATCGGAATCGATTCAAGGATGAAATTATGCAGCAATTCAAAATATTACAGCGTCCTTTGCGGCTCTCGAAATGACGCGCGGTGCTAGGGCGTGCGAATCGTGTCAATTGCGCTTAAAGCGTGCAACGGTCGATACGGTACAAGGAAACAAGATGGCGCGGTGGGGGCATATAAGAGCGGTTGTGGCCGTCGGGCTGGCGGCCTTTCTGCTTCCGCTGGCGCCTGTTCGGGCTGAACCTGCCTACGTTCCCCTCGTGCGCGACTACGTCGAGAAGCATGTCCGACCGATAGTGGAGACACCATTGGTGCTGAATGCCATTGTCGAGCAGAACGCGAAATTCGGCGATGTCAGCGAAATGGATATGCGGGTGCTCGACGAGACCTACCGGTCGGAGGTCGATCAGCACCACCTGCATATGGTCAAGCTGCTGCTCGACAAATCCGTTTCTCACTACCTGAAAGCCAGGCAAGACGCCTCGCAAGGGGTGATCCTCGAATTTTTCGTCACCGACTCGCATGGGCTGAATGTCGGGCAGAGCACCATCACCGCAGACTACTGGCAGGGCGACGAGGAGAAATATCTCAGAACCTTCGCCAACAGCTCCCGGGAGATCTTCATCGACCGGGCCGAACGCAACGACTCCACCCAGAATCTGGAAACGCAGGCGAGCTTCGTCGTGATGGACGAAGAGAACAGGCCGATTGGCGTCGCCATCGTCACCATCGCCATCGATGCGCTTTAAAGCGCTGATTGCACCGGCGAATCGCCATGCGCATTTGGGCCGGAAATGCCATCACAAGATTTGCCGCAAGACGCTTTTTTGCCGTTCAGACCTTTTCCTTAGCCGGCAACGCCTGCAAGCCATTGTAATTTCAGCGCTCCCCGGCTTTCCCCAATCTCCACAGGCGCATCCACAACATGTTGTGGTTAGCAATCAATTAAAAGCCAGCCCTTGACGGAATCAGCTGTTTCAAACTTTACTATTCCTGATGTTGCGGCGGCGACAGGACCGGAGGTAACGAGCCCGGTTCCCTTTTGAAAATTAGGACGCGGAATCAGGGCGATGGACCGAGAACGGTTCAGGCCCGACAGGATTTTTGCGCGGTTTTCAGCCTCCAAAAAAAGTGACATCGGGGCTGGCGATAATAAGCTGTTAATACTATATTTAGTGTTTGCAGCCACCATCACCACAAGATACAGGAAGATCATCTCCGGATGACACCCCTGTCACGATACGGAAACGAGACTGGCTGCACGACGACAAAGTGCCGCCGGATAGGAATTTTGCGCCGAGGTCGCGGGGACCGGGCGCCAACACGAGGTCAAGACCATGCGCATCGAACGTCGTTTCACGAAGGCCGGCCAAGGCGCCTATGCGGATATCGAATTCCGCAAGGCGACGAGCGAGATCAAGAACCCCGACGGTTCGATCGTGTTCCGCCTCGAGAATATCGACGTTCCCGCGCAGTTCTCCCAGGTCGCGACCGACGTTCTGGCGCAGAAGTATTTCCGCAAGGCCGGCGTTCCCACCCGGCTGAAGAAGGTCGAGGAAAACGATGTTCCTTCCTTCCTGTGGCGCTCCGTTCCCGACGATGCTGCGCTGAAGACCCTGTCCAAGGATGAGCAGACCGGCTCCGAAATCGATGCGCGCCAGGTCTTCGATCGTCTTGCCGGCACCTGGACCTATTGGGGCTGGAAGGGCGGCTATTTCTCCTCCGAGGAAGATGCCTCGGCCTTCAAGGACGAGCTTGCCTATATGCTCGCCACCCAGCGCGTTGCCCCGAACTCGCCGCAGTGGTTCAACACCGGCCTGCACTGGGCCTATGGCATCGACGGCCCCGGCCAGGGCCATTTCTATGTCGATCCCTTCACCGGCAAGCTGACCAAATCCAAGTCGGCCTACGAACACCCGCAGCCGCATGCCTGCTTCATCCAGTCTGTCGAGGACGATCTCGTCAACGAAGGCGGCATCATGGATCTCTGGGTGCGTGAGGCGCGCCTGTTCAAATACGGCTCCGGCACCGGCTCCAATTTCTCGATGCTGCGCGGCGAAGGCGAAAAGCTTTCCGGCGGCGGCCGCTCCTCCGGCCTGATGAGCTTCCTGAAGATCGGCGACCGCGCCGCCGGCGCCATCAAATCGGGCGGCACGACGCGCCGCGCCGCCAAGATGGTGGTCGTCGACATCGACCATCCGGATATCGAGGAATATATCAACTGGAAGGTCAAGGAAGAGCAGAAGGTCGCAGCTCTCGTGACCGGCTCCAAGGTCGTCGCCAAGCATCTAAAGGCGATCATGAAGGCCTGCTTCAACTGCGAAGGCGGCGACAACGGCGATTGCTACGATCCCAACAAGAACCCTGCCCTGAAGCGCGAAATTCGTGCCGCCAAGAAGGACCAGGTTCCCGAGAACTATGTCCAGCGCGTCATCCAGTTCGCCCGCCAGGGCTACAAGGATCTCCAATTCAAGACCTACGACACGGATTGGGATTCAGAAGCCTACCTGACGGTATCCGGCCAGAACTCCAACAACTCCGTCTCGATCAAGGACGATTTCCTGCGCGCCGTCGAGAATGATGGCGAATGGAACCTGACCGCCCGCAAGGACGGCCGAGTGATGAAGACGCTCAAGGCCCGCGATCTCTGGGAAACGATTTCCTATGCTGCATGGGCTTCGGCCGATCCCGGCATCCACTTCAACACGACGATGAACGACTGGCACACCTCGCCGGCCGGCGGCCCGATCCGCGGCTCGAACCCGTGCTCGGAATACATGTTCCTCGACGACACGGCCTGCAACCTTGCCTCGCTGAACCTGCTGCAGTTCAAGGACAAGGCCACCAAGCGCATCAACATCGCCGATTACGAACATGCGGTTCGCCTGTGGACCGTCGTGCTCGAAGTCTCGGTGATGATGGCGCAGTTCCCGTCGAAGCGCATTGCCGAACTCTCCTACGAATACCGCACGCTCGGCCTCGGCTACGCCAATATCGGCGGCCTGCTGATGTCGTCGGGCATTCCCTACGACTCCACTGAGGCCCGCGCTATCGCAGGGTCGCTCACCGCGATCATGACTGGCATCTGCTATGCGACCTCGGCCGAAATGGCCGCCGAGCTCGGGCCGTTCCCGAACTTCGCGCCGAACCGCGAGAGCATGCTCAAGGTCATTCGCAACCATCGCCGTGCGGCGCATGGCGAGAGCTCCGGCTATGAAGCGCTGTCGATCAACCCGGTCGCGCTGATCCATTCGGAAAACCCGGACCAGGATCTCGTCGCTCACGCCAAATCGGCCTGGGACAAAGCGCTCGAGCTCGGTGAACAGCATGGCTACCGCAATGCCCAGGTCTCGGTGATCGCGCCCACCGGCACGATCGGTCTCGTCATGGATTGCGACACGACAGGCATCGAGCCCGACTTCGCTCTCGTCAAGTTCAAGAAGCTCGCCGGCGGCGGCTACTTCAAGATCATCAACCGCGCCGTGCCCGACGCGCTGCGCACGCTCGGCTATTCGGAAAGCCAGATCGCCGAGATCGAGGCCTATGCCGTCGGCCACGGCAACCTGAACCAGGCGCCGGCTGTCAATCCGTCGACGCTGAAAGCCAAGGGCTTTACCGACGAGAAGGTGGAAGCCGTCAACGCCGCGCTGAAGAGCGCCTTCGACATCAAGTTCGTCTTCAATCAGTGGACGCTCGGCGCCGACTTCCTGAAGGAGACGCTGAAGGTTTCCGACGAACAGCTCGCCGACATGAGCTTCAGCCTGCTCGACCATATCGGCTTCTCGAAGAAGGACATCGAAGCCGCCAACATCCATGTCTGCGGTGCGATGACGCTGGAAGGCGCGCCCTTCCTCAAGAATGAACACCTGCCGGTCTTCGATTGCGCCAATCCCTGCGGCAAGATCGGCAAGCGCTACCTCTCGGTGGAAAGCCACATCCGCATGATGGCGGCGGCCCAGCCGTTCATCTCGGGCGCGATTTCCAAGACGATCAACATGCCGAACGAGGCGACCGTCGAGGATTGCAAGAACGCCTACATGCTGTCGTGGAAGCTTGGTCTCAAGGCCAACGCGCTCTATCGCGACGGCTCGAAGCTGTCGCAGCCGCTCAATTCCTCGCTGATCGAAGACGAAGACGACGAGGATGCGCTGGAGGAACTGCTGCAGGCGCCCCTCGCCGCCCAGGCCGTCACCGTCACCGAGAAGATCATCGAGCGGGTGATCGAACGAGTTTCGCGCGAACGCGAGAAGCTGCCGAACCGCCGCCAGGGCTATACCCAGAAGGCCGCCGTCGGCGGACATAAGGTCTATCTGCGCACCGGCGAATTCGGCGACGGCCGCATCGGCGAGATCTTCATCGACATGCACAAGGAAGGTGCCGCCTTCCGTGCGATGATGAACAATTTCGCCATCGCCATCTCGCTCGGCCTGCAATATGGCGTGCCGCTCGAGGAATATGTCGAGGCCTTCACCTTCACCAAGTTCGAGCCGGCCGGCATGGTCATCGGCAATGACGCGATCAAGAACGCCACCTCGATCCTCGACTATGTCTTCCGCGAGCTTGCCGTTTCCTATCTCGGCCGCCATGACCTCGCGCATGTCGATACGTCGGACTTCTCGAATACGGCACTTGGCAAGGGCATCCAGGAAGGCAAGACCAACCTGCTCTCCACCGGCTGGACCCGCGGCTACAAACCGACGCTGGTGTCCGGCACCGGCGGCGAACGCCAGGCAGGCGAACCCAAGGGTGCGGCGACCGCCGCCCCTGCCCGCGCCACGTCCACCGGCACCGTGACCGCCTTTGCCGGCGCCGCTGCTCGCAAGCTGGAGCCGACGATTGCCGTCTCCACCTCCGAAATCGTCGCCTTCAAGCGCGACTACGAGGAGCGCGCCAAGGAACTGGCCGAGGAGATCGCCGAAGAGGTAACCGAGGAACTCACCAGCGACGCGACAGCCCTGTTCTCCGACAAGGCGGCAGCCGACGCGGCAACGGCGAAATCCGAAGCCAAGAAGCGGGAAGCCGAGCGCCGCCAGCGCTCGATCATGCAGGGCTATACCGGCAACATGTGCTCGGAGTGCCAGAACTTCACGATGGTGCGGAATGGGACTTGTGAGAAGTGCGACACGTGTGGTGCTACGAGCGGGTGCTCTTGATTACTCATCGTACTCCCATGTGGGTTGTCGTAGATGAAACCTCCGGGCACGCACTTAGTGCCCGGAAAATCCCTTTCAGAGGTTTGTTGGTCAATATCGACCGCCAGTCGCCCGAGGTCCACGATTTGTCCTGCGTGGCCTGTGAGGCCTAACCTGCAAACTTTCCGATCCCGATCCGCGCGGCCCCCAACTGGAGTCAGTCCAGATAAAGTAGAGGTCGCCCTCTGCCCGCTTAGTTTACGACTGCGCTTTCAGGTTCCAGCTCGGAAGATGCTTTCCGCTGGCGGTTACGTGACTTTGCGTGTTCGGGCAACAGGCGAGGTTGGAGGTCGAGGCCACGCACTGTCAATCGCAGGCTGCCACCCATTTCCTGCTCGATTCGGACAGCTTCTTCATTCAACACGGCGATGAGGCCTGCCAAGTCTAGTGCCGAGCCGGTATCTGGATGTAGCCATGTTCGGGGAGATCTAACAGTGATGAGCAAACAGCCGGCGCGGCTGTTCTCCGCCGCCATATACTTGACCACGAGCTGGTCTTTGATCGTTGCCTTCAGGCCGGCTGCGGAGCGGTTCTTTTCACCGATCTTTAGCTCGATGATCGCCTCATGCGCTGAGCCAGTGGAGCGAAGGCGGATGTCGGTTTCTTTTTCGTCCGCCGTCACCGCCTCCTGATCGACCGTATAGGCAGCTTTGGCACCGGCGCGCAGCTCGCGGGCAATCTGCTGACGCATGATTTTCTCGTCCTCGATGAGCGCCCAGGCAGCTCGCGGAGAGTCGTCGCGCAACAGCGCGTCGTCCATATCGTCTAGCCGATCGACCATCAGCATAAACATCTCGCTGCGCGTCAGCGGCGGCAGTTCGTCATATCTGTCCAAAGCCACGATGTCGGCCTCAGTGAAGGTGGCCGCGTCCGCCTCCTCTGCCGCGCGTTCGCGAGCCATTGCCAACGCCCGGTCCTTGAAATCGGCGAAGAGTGGATCGTGAGCCAGTCTAAGTTTGATCGCCCAACCTTCGGGCCCCTTCGCCGACAAAAGCGCGTGGACGATGTTACTTCGGCCGCGTTCCGAGTGGTCGCGCGCGTTGGGTGTAAAACTCCCCTCGCGCTCTATATCATCGGACGGGCGGACATACTGATAAGCAAGGCGCGCGAGCCGTAGCAGCAATTCCGGGGTAAAGCCAGCGGCGGACAGATAGGTCTCACCATTACCGTGCGGATCGCCAAAAAGAGAACTAAACCACCCTGTTGCCAGACCGAACTTCGCAGGTGGAAAGGCCTCGATGGTCCTCGCGAGCGCTTCGACGCCGGCCTCTGGGTCGAGGCGCATCAGAACCGGCAACCATATGCCACTCACGGTACCTTTCGCACCGTTTGCCAGTTCGGCCTTCGCGAGCGCGTGAACGTAGGCAGCGGTGTCGGCGTCGCCATGTTGTATAAGGATTTGAACCGCTTGTCTGAGCCGGCTCGCACGCGCAGACTCGTCCTCGTCATGCCCGAGCCGCCATTTACCTGCCTCCAACCAATCACGCAGACGAGGCACGAACAAGCGAGCGACAGACGAGGCCGAATGCCGGATATCCTGCAACATCCCGGAATGCTGGATAGCTGGTTCGTCGAGTTCCAACGTCAATTCTTTTCCCAGCACGGCATCTACGGCGTCGGGATGCACGCCAGCAAATCCTTCAAGCCAGGCTGGAAAGCCGTTCAACTCAATCGGCACGTATCGCAGGGCCAGCTCGGCCTCGTCCTGATTGAGTTTATCTGCCCATCGGGGATCCTCGGCCTCGGCGGCGACCCCAGCGAGGCCGAGCTGCCACCGGATCAAGAAGGTTCCCTTTTGTTCTTCCGGCCGTTCGCTCCGCAGCGTGGGGCGGTCGTTGCGCCAGACGGCCATCACCGCGAGGCGCAGCCGGTCAGCAACAGCCTTGTTGAAATGCCGCTCGATAAAACGCCGGTTCCATCCCGAGGCACGGCTCTCATCGCCACTTTGTCTCATTGCCCGCCACAGACTCCAGGCGGTGCCTTCGGACCGGTCCGCGGCGAACACCATATCGGGACGCTTGACGATTTCGTCCCAGAACCTTGTCCAACTCGCATGAGCTTTCGCTTCGCTGCGTCCGTCACGCTTCTGCTGCCGAGCCTCCTCGCGTTCCCATTTTTGCATTTCGGGGCTGAGGGTTCGCGGTTTAGCAAGTTGGTCGAGGCGCTCGACCGACTCCGGGAGATCGGAGACATGCGGCCTTAGCATCGCCAGATGATCGGTCCATTCGACATCGTCGCCACGGAGACTGAGCGCCGCCTCCAGCACCATAGCGCGCTCTGCCGCAGGTCGGTCGCGATCTGCGAGCGATCCAAGCAGCCATCCTGCATCGGCAGCGACCAGATGAATTATTGCTCCGTGATACGCCAGGTGCGCAAATCTTTTAAAGGGGTCTGTCTGCTGCTTATAGGTTTGAAGCAACTTGTCATCGGCCTCGAACATCAGGCGACGGGCATCGGGTGGCAAGCTGCGGAGAGCCGCCATTAACTGCTTAACAAGCTCCGAGTGGTCGTACTCTCGATCGACGAGCCGTAATGCGACCGCGATGGAGTACATCAGCTCCGGCGTCGCGATTCCAGCCTGGAGCTGGCGGAGGCAAGTCGACACCAGTGCTGGCAAAAGGAACTGCCTTCTACTGGTAATAGGAGGCCATTTCTTCTCGTTATAGGCGATTCCTTCCGTTGCCAGTTCGGTAAGTCCACTACGTAACGCATCGAGCCTGTTGGTTGACAGATTAACCTGCTCTATCCGACGCGGGAGATGCCACGAGATATCACCGACCGAGCGCTTCTTTTCCGTGACTCGCGCGAGGGTCTTGCATAGCTGCTCTGCGGAAAGGTGGTCGGGAAACAGCCGCGAAAGCGCCGCCCGCGTAAGGCGGTTCGGCCAAAGCGGCGGGTCGTCGGTCAAGCTGGCGCTGACTGCTGGCAGGCGAGGATCAGCCAAGTGGATGAGGGCTTCAAGTGCGTCAATTCGCTCGCTGTCGGGCGCTGTTCCGGCGGTTGCGACATCGTAAGCAATATCCGCGCAATCGGCCATTTTCCCCAGACCGATCAAAGTTAGCAGCATTTCGCGGACTTCGTAGTTTTCGATACCGCCTTCCCAGAGGCTCTGGACTTCCGGTCCCAGATCAGCCGCCGCGAAACGATGGAGCTGAATGCTAGGCACACGCAGTCCACGCCAGCCGCCTTCGCCATGACGTCCCACATACGCGCGCAAGGCTCGTTGTCGCTTCACTGCGGAAAGCGATTCAGGGTCGCCGAAATTCAGCAGAACATCTGGTTCTCGCCGCAGCACCTCTTCGAAAACCGCATCGTCGCGCAGCGCCATCCAGGCGGCGACGGGGCGGAGCGACGGTTTGACGACCTCCTCGCCTTGAGCCGTCGTTGTGAAAAGGACGCGCTTCGCCGACCGGAACGACATCCCTCGCTCGATCAGGGCAAGAAGGTGCTCAGCAGCCAGATATTCTATCACGGATCGATGGTGGAACCGCACCCGGCCATATGAAGCGAAGCCGAAAAGCGAGCGCTCCAGAAGTGTCGTACGTTCGTCCTGCGGCCATTCGTGTAAGATTAATGAAGGATCGAGCGGCGCGTCAGCCGGATCGCCCTGACGGTCAGCTTCCGCGCTATGGCGCAAGGTAAGCTTACGACTGAGGGTGGCAGCCAGAGCGAGGCGACGGGCACCTTCCAGTGCCTTGTCAGCAGACAAAGCCGCCCTTTCCGGGCGGTCACTCCGCGGCTTCAACTTCACGGCGATATTGCTCGCCACCTGATCACGATGCGAACGAATGCGACGGTGAACTCGCCAATCGGCACATAGCTCGATTAGGTCTTGCGGACGACGCACGAATTCCTCGGCGTCGCGCTGCCGGATATCGGCGAGCAATGCATCGGGGTCGTCCACACCTTCCTTGATCGCCATCTGCTTTATTTGGGCGTCGGATAGGGGTAGCAGGGCAACGTTGCGCCAATCCTGTGCAATCTTCTCCACTGTCGATTTCTGCGGTCGGCGCGCCATCGCGATATCAGCGAAGTCCTTGCTGGTCGGAGTCTCCTCTGGCTCATCGGGCACAGGCAGTATCTGTCGGAAGAGCTGCTCGTCGACGGGGATGGGTCGGGAGGTGATAACCACGCGGATTCGGCCGAACTGCCCCGCAGCTGCCTTCGCCAAGCGTTTCAAGGCCTGCTCAAATGAGCCGAGGCTGAGTTTCAACTCGTCGACGGAATCGAGGAAGAATGTCGCCACGTCGGATTGGGACGCATGCCAGGCATCGAAGCGGTCTTCCTCTTCGTGCGAGAAAAGATCACGCAGATTGGAGCGCGCGAGGTCGGCCAATTCAACATAGAAAGCGGGTTCCCCCAAAGCCCATAACGTTCGCTGTTTAGCTCGGCACTCATAGGTTTTGCCTGCACCTGCTTCAGAAATAATGAGAACGCGTTTGGATTCTAGCAGATCAGACCAACTCGAGCCGCTATGCCACCCCAAATCCCATAGGAATGCTGTTTGCGCGGCTTCAGTATTCCTGTCGTTAGGAATGTCCTGAAAGCTGCGCTCGATATCGTTTGTGTTATCTTCTGTTGCCATCCAGTGCTCCTCCCAGGGAGCCAGAACATAATGACAACATCGGGTTTAGGCTATCGCGTTTTTTGGGGGTTTGAGACAAATGGACGTCGACAAGCATCTTCGGATCGTCGGAGATTTCAAACGCACCCTTTATCGCAAGGCCGCGCTCCCCCGGCGCTCCGTCGAGACGTTGGTAGGAAATTGCCGCATGCCCCTCTCCGGCCAGGACGACGAACGCCAGCAGCAACGATATGAATGAGAGGGATTTCCGCATTCTACCCCAGCCTTCGAGCACGTATTTCTCCTGTCGTCACTTGCAGCATATCTTGCGCACGTATGCATTCCCGAGGGTGATCGTCGGAATCCTTTGCGATGAGCCCGTGAGCTTCAATGCGACCAAGCCCGTGTCCATCACGGGTGCGACGATCAACAGCTTTGACGAGAACATTTCAGACCTACCCCAACAGCATCCGATCAATGCACAAGGGGCAATCTTCTGGCAAGCGGCACAATCAGGAGTGTTGATACAAGGTAAACGTCGGTTCCTCGCCGCGATCGTGAGATCCCAGTCCACGCGATCTGATGTGTGCCGGCCATGGATGCGAGAGCCGCAGGAAGAAGGAAACGCTTCTTCGAATTTCGTCCCGGGTCCGGCTCTGCCGTTACGGTTTCACGCGGTCGGGATGCGCCGCCTGGAAGGCGGGCAGCTCGACGCATCTGCCGTCGATGTCGACGATGCGCTTGAAAGCGGTCAACTCAATGCCCCAGCGGCGGGCATTGTAGACTTGGGGAACAAGACAGAGGTCGGCCATCGTCGGCGTATTTCCAAAGCTGAATGCGCCATCGGCTTTACCGATCATGGCTTCCAGTTTGCCCAGTCCGTCGCTGATGAAATGCTTCATCCATTCCTCGCGAGCATCGGCCTTCTCGGTCATGCTCATGAGATGCGACACGACATGCAGGTTGCAGATCGGATGGATGTCCATGGCGATCGCATATGCGAGGGCGCGGACTTTCTGGCGATCGGCAATGTCCGGTGGCAGCAATCCGCATTCCGGCCGTAGCTCGGCGAGGTATTCGACGATCGCCAGCGACTGGGTCAGTGTTTTTCCGTCGATCACCAATGTCGGCACCAGACCCTGCGGGTTGAGGGCCAGATATTCCGGAGTCTTGTGTGCGCCGTCCAACAGGTTGATGGGCACGGTTTTGTAATCGATGCCCAAGAGGTTGAGCGCGATACGGACGCGATAGCTCGCCGATGATCTCCAATAGTCGTAGAGAACGACCTCGTTCATTGCGGCCCGGCCCCGCTGTATTTTTCGACTGTCTGCTCGATCGCCCCGAAGATCGAATGGCCGGCCTGATCCTTCATCTCGATGCGGAGCTGATCGCCGAACTTCATGAAGGGGGTCTTCGGCGATCCGGTCTCGATGGCCTCGATCATCCTGATTTCGGCAATACAGGAGTAACCGCTTCCGCCGCCTTCCACCGGCTTGCCCGGGCCGCCGTTGAGCTTGTTGGACACCGTTCCGGAGCCGATGATCGTGCCGGCAGCGAGATTGCGGGTTTTGGCGGCATGGGCGATCAGTTGGCCGAAATCGAAGGTCATGTCGATACCGGCGTTGGCCTTGCCGAAGATCCGGCCGTTCAAGCTCACCAGCAGCGGCAGATGCAGCTTGCCGCCATCCCAGGCATCCCCGAGCTCGTCCGGCGTCACCGCGACCGGCGAAAATGCCGAGGCCGGCTTGGACTGGAAGAAACCGAAGCCCTTCGCCAGTTCGCCCGGGATCAGGCCGCGCAGCGACACGTCGTTGACGAGCATCAGCAGCCGGATGGCGCTGCGGGCGGCTTCCGGGCTGGAACCCATGGCGACGTCGCCTGTTATGACGGCGACCTCCCCCTCCATGTCGATGCCATAGGCTTCGTCCGCCGCCAGGATGGGATCGCGCGGCGCGAGGAAAGCGTCCGAGCCGCCTTGATAGATCAGCGGATCGGTCCAGAAGCTCGCCGGCATCTCGGCGCCGCGCGCCTTGCGCACCAGTTCGACATGGTTGACGTAGGCGGAACCGTCGGCCCATTGGTAGGCTCGCGGCAAAGGTGACGTCGCGTCATGTTCGTGAAACCGGATCGTCGGCTGAGCGCCAGTCTCGAGGCCTTCGGCAATGAGCGCGAGCCTGGGAGCCACATGCGCCCAGTCATCGAGTGCTGCCTGCAGGGTCCGGGCAATGTGACCGACCTCCGAACAGCGAGTCAGGTCGCGGGAAACGACGACGAGCCGGCCGTCCCGCGTGGAGTCTTTTAACGTTGCAAGTTTCATGTCCGAAATTCCGTGCCGGAGGGTGTTTGGCCGATCGTCACTTGATGCATCATTTGATGCCGGGGGTTCCGTCGAACTTGCGTTCCAGGCCGTCCCAACATTCCAGGTAGTTATCCTGCAGCGTTTCAAGCTCGGCTGCGTATTTCGTCAGTTGCTGCGGGTACCGGGTCTCGAACATGAAGGCCATGGTGTGATCGAGCTTCACGGGTTTGAGCTCGGTATTGGATGCCTTTTCGAAAGCGAGCGCGTCCGGCCCGTGGGGAAGCATCATGTTGTGCAGGCTCATGCCGCCCGGCACGAAGCCCTCTTCCTTGGCGTCATACTGGCCGTGGATCAGGCCCATGAATTCGCTCATGATGTTGCGGTGATACCAGGGCGGACGGAAGGTGTGCTCGGCGACCAGCCAGCGCGGCGGAAAGATCACGAAATCTACATTCGCGGTGCCGGCATCTTCGGTCGGCGCGGTCAGTACCGAAAAAATCGACGGATCGGGATGATCGAAGCGGATGGCGCCGACCGGAGAAAATGTCCGCAAGTCGTATTTGTAAGGCGCGTAATTGCCGTGCCAGGCAACCACATCGAGGGGCGAGTGGCCGATCTCGGTGACATAAAATTTTCCGCACCACTTCACATGGACGCGGCACGGCGTTTCCTTATCCTCGAAAGCGGCGACAGGTGTCTTGAAGTCGCGCGGATTTGCCAGGCAGTTGGCGCCGATCGGGCCGCGGTCCGGCAGGGTGAATTTCGCGCCGTAGTTCTCGCAGATATAGCCACGCCAGACCGTCTGCTCGCCGCTCTTCAGAATCTTGAACATCATGCCGCGCGGGATCAGGCATATTTCCAGGGGCTCGACGTCCATGATGCCCATTTCGGTGAACACTCTGATGGCGCCGAGCTGCGGCACGATCAGCAATTCACCATCGGCATCGAAGAAGTAATCGTCGACCATGTCCTCATTGAAGACATAGGCATGGGCGGACATGCCCACCTGGGTGGTGGCATCGCCTGCCGTCGTGATGGTCCGCACCCCTTCAAGGAACGTCAGTCTCTCAGCGGGTGCGGGGATGGGATCCCAGCGAAGCTGGCCGAGAGGAAGCGAATGTTCGTCGAGACACGGCGCGGTTTTCCAGAGGGGATAGGACGCGTTGGAGAAGCGGCGGGTGTGGCGCACGCTCGGGCGGATGCGGTAAAGCCAGGACCTTTCGTTGGTCCCGCGCGGCGCGGTGAACGGCGAGCCGGAAAGCTGCTCCGCATAAAGACCATAGTTGCATTTTTGCGGGCTGTTCTGGCCCTGCGGCAAGGCGCCGGGGAGCGACTCGGTTTCGAAGTCATTGCCGAACCCCGGCATATATTTCAGCGTGTTTGCCGTCGCGGCTTCACCATCCGACGTCTGGATCGATGTCTGGTCCATGCTCACTCCTCCCCGAACACTCCAGCGCCGCGCGTCTGAAAGATGCGCGGCGCTAGTGAGTTTACTCCGCTGCAGTCCCGATGACACCACGCTTGATCTGATCGGCCTCGATCGACTCGAAAAGCGCCCGGAAATTGCCTTCGCCGAAGCCTTCGTCGCCCTTGCGTTGGATGAATTCGAAGAAGATCGGGCCGATGACGGTCTTGGAGAAGATCTGCAGCAGGATTTTCGTCATGCCGCCATTCACCACACCTTCGCCATCGATGAGGATGCCGTGTTTCTTCATGCGTTCGACAGGTTCACTATGGCCGTTCACGCGTTCATAGGACATGTCGTAATAGGTCTCCGGCGGACCCGGCATGAAGCGCAGGCCGTTGTCGGCCAGCCTGTCGGTGGCGTCGTAAATATCCTCCGTTCCAACGGCAATGTGCTGGATGCCCTCACCCTTGTACTTCTTCAGATATTCCTCGATCTGGCTGGTGTCGTCCTTCGATTCATTCAGCGGAATGCGGATTTTCCCGCAGGACGAGGTGATGGCGCGGCTCACCAGACCGGTGATGCGCCCATCGATATCGAAGAAGTGGATCTGCTTGAAATTGAACAGGTTGCGGTAAAAATCCCACCACTTGTCCATATTGCCGCGGAAGACGTTGTGGGTGAGATGGTCGAGATAGTAGAAACCGATCCCGTCGGGCCGCGGGTTGCGCTCGCCTAGCCAATCGAACTCGGCATCGTAAACCGATCCCTTTGCCCCATAGGTCTCGACGAAATAGAGCAGCGAGCCGCCAATGCCGACAATCGCCGGGACGTCGAGCGTCTTGTCGTCCCCTTCATAGGGAACAGCGCCTTTTGACACCGCTTGGTCGAAGGCGTGCTTGGCGTCGACGACGCGCCAGGCCATCGATGGGGCGCAGGGACCATGATTTGCGACGAAACGCGCGGCATGACTGCCGGGTTCGGCGTTCAGGACATAGTTGATATCACCCTGGCGCCAGACGGTGATGTCTTTCGTCTTGTGCTTGGCGACCGCAACATAGCCCATGCGTGTGAAGAGCTCGCGCAGCGTCTCGGGCTCAGGATGGGCGAACTCGACGAATTCGAAGCCGTCGGTGCCGGCCGGATTGTCGGCGGTGATTTCCGAGGGCGGCGCGTCATGCGGGAAAGGACCCATTTTCTTTCCTCCAGAGGAGATTGCATTTGATATGCAAAGTGTGGCCCAAAACGCGTGCAAAGTTCTTGCATTCTTTATGCTTCAGGAGGAGATTATGCACGATCCGTGAGTGTTTTGGAGATTTGGTGCAATGGATGAGCCGCTCGATAAATTGGATTTGCGTCTGCTCCAGGAACTTCAAAAGGACGGCAGGCTGACGAACAACGAATTGGGCGAGCGGATTGCGCTTTCACCGTCGCAATGCTCGCGCCGGCGGACAAGACTGGAGGCTGAAGGGTATATTCGCAGCTACCGCGCTTACCTCAATCGGCAGAAGCTGGGTCTCGATATGCTGGTGGTCATCTCCGTGACGCTTGCGACCCATAATAGAGACAATGCCCGCCGATTTTCGCAGCTGATCAACGGGTTGCCGGAAGTTCTCGAAGCCTATGCGCTAACCGGTGAAATGGATTATCACCTGACGGTCGCGACCCGCGGCCTCGCCGACCTCTCCAAATTCGTCAACGACGTGCTGTTGCCCCACGAGTCGGTGCAGCACGTGAAGACATCAATTGTCCTCGACACGCTGAAGACATTCGAGGGCTTTCCGGTGACGATGCCGGGCCATTGACATGGCGACAGCGCGACAATGATGCCGACAGCATCGCCCTGCGCAGATATCTTAATCAGATCGGCAGTTCGGTCGAGAATTTCAGCTCGCGCAGCACGAAGCTCGAGACCACCGTGCGCACATGCGGGTTGCGCATGAGATAGCGGGTCATGAAGGCTTCGTAGCTTTCCACGTCGCTTGCCCTTATCTTCAGCATGTAATCGAAGGCGCCTGACAGGGCGTAGCATTCCATGATCTCCGGCCGCTCCAGTACCACCGAAGCGAAAGATGCGACCGCCTCTTCGTGGTGATCCTCCAGCGTCACATGCGCGATGACGCAGAGCTTGAGATCGAGTTTTCCAGGATCGAGCAGCGTCACGCGCTTGCGGATGACGCCGTCGGCTTCCAGCTCTTGGATCTTCCGCCATGCCGAACTTTGCGACATGCCGGCCTTTTCCGCCAGGTCGGCCAGCGAAAGGCTGCCGTCGGCCTGGACAAGCTGCAGAAGCTTGCGGCGGAAATTCCCAGGTTCTTTCATTTTCTGCGTCGCTTCCGAGAATATTTGCCATCACTATGGCAATTTCCGGCACGAAAGAAAAGAAAATCCAGCTGAGACGGGGGATAATTGGAGGAATATCGCCGCATCTGGGAGGATGAGCTTATGACCAAAGAAAGCAGCTACACCGCCAAATTACCCGGCCCGGACGGTCTCTATGACTACACCCCGGATGAAGATGCGATCTGGGGCGAACTTTATCGGCGTCAGATGAAGCTGCTCGCGGATACCGCCTGCCGCGAATATCTGGGCGGCGTCAAAATGCTGGGGCTGAAGCCGGGTAAGGTGCCTCAGCTTCTCGACGTGAACAGACGCCTGAATGAGACAACCGGCTTCGGCGTCGAAGGCGTGCCGGCGCTCATTGCGCCCTCGCGCTTTTATGAGCTTCTGTCGCAAGGCAAATTCCCGCTCGCAACCTTCCTGCGCCGTCGCGAGCATATCGACTATATCGAGGAACCGGATCTGTTCCACGAGGTCTTCGGCCACTGCCCCATGCTGACCAACCAGAGCTATGCCAATTTCGTCCGGCATTTCGGCGAAACGGCCGTCCGCCTCGGCAAGGGCTATTCATGGCACCTGTTCCGGATCTTCTGGTTCACCGTCGAATTCGGCCTGATCAATACGCCGCAAGGTCGCCGCTGCTTCGGTGCGGGCATCGTCTCATCGCCCAGCGAAGCGAAGGCAGCAATGGAAGGCAAGGCGTGCGAATTCCGGCCGTTCGATCTGCTGAGCGTGCTGAGGACGCCCTACCGGATCGATATCCTCCAGCCAATCTACTATGTCATCGACAGCTTCGCCGATCTGGAAGCGATCGTGGAGCAGGATATCGAGGCCACCATCCTCAAGGCAAAATCACTGGGTGATTTCGCCCCCGCTTTCGAAGCCAAGGCTTCGTGAACCCCGATGATAGGGCGTTTTGCCTCGCCGCGGTGCGGCGAGGCAACAGTCTTGCGAGCACTATTGCATGACCGCCGCGAACCGCATCCACTTGGCGATCGAGTCGATCGGTGAGTTGTCCGGCATCTTGAGAGGGCTCTGACTGGGCGTGAACCCACGCGAAAGAGCCGAGTCCGGATCCGCAAGCAGCACGCCCACGAAGGTCGACGCCACGAGACAGCTCCCGACTTCGCCCAATCGATTTCCGCCTGCAGCCTCGGCTTCGGCCAGAATGTAGAACCAGAGCGGTGTACGTTCGTGGAAACGCGATGCAGTGCCGGCGAGGAAGTTCTTCAGATCGGGCTTCGCGGCGAACAATGCTGAAACATCTTGGATCGGCGAGGACTGCACCGCGCCAGTCTGGTTGAGATGCTTGTGTAAAGCCTGACCCGTCGGGAGCCTGAGATTGTAGCCCCGACGAAGGTTCCGCCTTGCCAGGTTCTTGAACAACTCCTTGAGCTGTTGGTCGGCCTGGTCTTCGCCTTCCTTGAACAGCGTATGCAATGGCGGAGCAAGTTCCGTATCGATCCTCCTGGCAAGACGGGCCGGCTCCCCATCGCTCGCATCATGGGGATCGGCTCCCGTAAAGCGCGTCCAGTCGATTATCCAATTCTTGGGCAGCTTCTTCTCGTCATCCAGCCTGCCGCCGCCGCCGGTGAACTCGAAAAGCAACCTCAAGGTGGCGCGCGGTAGAATACCTGTGCCCGGCCGCCCAAAGTTCTTGTTGTAGTCATAGAAGGTTCTGACCATGGAATGACCGAACCGATAGGCTGCGGTGGAGAACTCCAACGGCAGAGCATTGCCGAGCCGGGTATTCTGCCTCCGGGCATCGAACTCGGCTCTGAATTTGAAGAAATGAGATGCCCGATCCTTGACGACGCGGTCCACCACAACCGGATCGCAAACGCCCTTGAGATATCCTTCTACAATCAACCATTGGTAATGGAGTCTTGTCAGAGCCTGCGCTGAGCTGAAATCGGCGATCCAGCCCGTATCATGCGATGCAAGATAGTCGACGGCCTTGTTATGGAACCGGAGAAAGCTCAGATGGAACTGCGCGACGACGAGATTTTCATCGTTGCGATTATCCCCGATTATCGCCCGCTGGGGCAAGCTATCGGAGAATTTCTGAAACGCCTCGGGAGTCATCGCCGCCTGAGCCAGACGTAAAGCCGCCTCCCGGACAGACGACTGGACCTGGCCGTAACGAGGAAGGTCGCGATGTTCGTCGAGGTTGTCTGGAAGCGGCCCCGGATCGACGGCTGTCCCGACACGCATTTTGTTTGTCAGCGTCGGGTGGCGAAGGCCGGAGATCACTTTGACAACATCTGCATCGATCCCCTCGCCGACGGCAGATCCGCCGTAGACACTATCCAGATCGAAGCGGGGCGAGCGAGCATTCCTGAACTGACTCTCCACTGTCGACGAGGCGACAGGCGGGTGTGCGTTGACCATGCTCGAGATCGCCCCTTCGCGATCAGTTCGGGCCGTCAGCTCGTGATCCAGGAATTGTCCCCAATATGTGAAGACAGGCGGGAGCGTGGAATCTTCCGTCGGATCCTCGCTCGTCGGCGTCGCGACAACATCGATCATCATTTCGCCGAGCTCATCGAGCTCCCCAAGCGTTTCCGCCGTGTTGGGAAGGTAATTCTCTGGCGCATCTAATGGCGGTACGAAATAACCGAAGTCAGCTTCTTCATCGACCGCGACGTCACCCGTCGCTGGCCGCCCGGCCCGAATGCTCGGCCCTGGAACTGCGCGCTCTTTCTCCGCACCCCCGTGCGATTGAAAAACGATTGCCATTGGCAACACCCTCCGTTTTCCAGCCCGCGGGATAATTCATACACCTAGAACGCGAAGTCAACTAATCATATTGGGCTATTATTCATCTTAAAGTTGGTAAATTACCGGTAAAGCTCAGTCGATGTCTGTGCGGATTCAGCGCACTCGTTTTTTGCGCATCGTATTCCCTGCCCCGCGGTTGGCGCCTCGCTATAAGCGGTGCCATTGCCGGTATCGCCGGCGCTTTTCGCGGCAAGTCCGTTATTGCACGGCAGTATCGATAATCGGACAGAGCCGCCTCAGGCACAAAAATAGCGAGGAAATACAATGGGGAGGAGATGTAGAAGTATAGGTTACCTGAAAAGCAATGAAACTCCGGCGAACGACCGCTAGAATTTTCATTTGCCAACTCAACAATAAGATGTATATTTGCCGCCGAGATTTCGGCCAGGGGAAGTACATCCCGAAATCGACCTACAAGGTACAATTTATTATGCTTGCCTGCCGAACGCTCCAATTTTCGGTTGGCGAAGCTTTGTGTTCTCGCGGCAAGTCAGCGGAAAAAACATCTAGTCAATCCGCATCGATCTACCTGCGGGGCCGCCGCTGTCCCGACCGCGAGTTTCGGTTCGATTAACGGGTATGCCGCACCGAGCTTGCGGCTTTTGTATTGCTTTCAAACCGTGAAAGATGGGGGAGAGTTGGTATCATGGCGAAATCAACGCGAGGCAGGGTCAACGCACCGGGCGACGGCACATCGGGTCTTGGTATGGTGGTGCGATTTACACCCAAAGCAAGGAGCGAGGGTGTACAGCAACTCGAAAAAGGTGGCTTCCGTGTCGCGTCGTCCAAAGATTTTCGCAGCGCCGTGGCGGTGCCAAATGATTTCGATGGCGCTGATGTTCAGTACTTCGAACGTTTCGGAATCGCAATTGTGCGCCGGGACGGCGAGAGACTGAAGCCCATGTTGCAAAATGCCATGCAGCGGAAGGTCGTCAGCGCGGCTCGGCCGGAGCGATCCTATCGTGCCCTCGGCGGCCCGCTGACGAAGCGGCTAGACCTCGCACAGGCAACGGTGGGCGGCGTTGCATCCCCTTTGGACCGTGATTACCTGCTCGGCTATCGTGACGCCGTGAACGAACTGGTCGATCGCTTATTGGGCAAAAAGGGGGCAGAGGGGCTTGTCGCCCGGGCCGCCTTTGACGAGACCGGCAACACCTGGGGACTGCAGGCTGTCAGGGCTATCGAAGGTGAGCTGAGCGGGGCCGGCATCAAGGTAGCAGTACTGGACACCGGATTTGACGAAACTCATCAGGATTTTGTCGGCCGTTCAGTCACCAAGAAGCTCTTTGCAACACGTAGTTCCGAAGGCGACGTTCACGGTCACGGAACGCATTGCATCGGTACGGCATGCGGTCCATTACGACCGACCAGCGGCCCACGTTACGGCGTCGCCTATGAGGCGGAAATCTATGCTGGAAAGGTGCTGGGCGACGATGGCTTCGGTACCGACCGGTCGATCATTGCCGGCATGGAATGGGCGCTGGATGAAGGTTGCCATGTTATTTCGATGTCGTTAGGCGCTGCAACGCAAATTGGAGATGCGCCAAGTGACGACTACGAGCAAATTGGGCAGGTATGTTTAGATGCGGGAACTTTAGTTGTTGCCGCCGCTGGGAACGAAAGTACTCGTCCTCAACAGATTAATCCAGTTGGTTCTCCGGCCAACGCGTCCACCATCCTGGGAGTCAGCGCCGTGGATCGCTCCTTCGCGCCGGCATCGTTCTCATGCGGCGGTTTGAATCCTGGTCAGGAAGTGGACATTGCCGCTCCTGGCGTCGATATATTTTCGAGCTTGCCCGATGACAAGTATGACCGGTGGGATGGCACCAGCATGGCGACCCCACATGTTGCCGGCGTTGCGGCTCTTATTGCTCAGTCTGATCCGAAGTTTCGCGGATGGGCGCTATGGGCGCGCTTGATTCAGCTTACAAAGCCTCTATCTTCCTCTGCTAGGGATGTTGGCAAGGGCCTGCTCCAGGCAAGAGGAAGCGGCGAGGTATGACGACCGATAAGATTGAAGTTACCATTCGGATCGACAAAAACGAGGCCCGCAGTTTGGGAGAGGTCGTCGGCGACTTGAAGTCGCAAGGCCTCGAACAGGTGCAAAGCCACGAGCGCTTCATGATTGTCAACGGTACTGTCAATCCTGATGCGCTCGATGCGCTTCGCGCGGTAAAGGGAGTCGCTTCAGTTCGGCAAGATGCTGCATACAAGACTCAAGCAAACTGATCAGCAGGCGGCACGGCCTATGCGCAGGCGCTGAGCAGGAAGTCGTCAGTGAGAAGCAGAGAAGAGTGGGATTTTCAATATCTTCCCCCTCATTTCGGCGTGGCTGAACTTCGATTGACGAAGTCCACCACGACCCCTGGCTTGACCATAGCCGCCAACTCTTCGGCATCCCAGTTCGTCAGCCGCACGCAGCCATGCGATCCCACCTTGTCGATGAGCTTCGGCTCCGGTGTCCCATGTATCCCATAGGTGGGCTCGGTCAGGTCGATCCAGACCGTGCCAACAGGACCGTTCGGCCCTTTCGGGATCGTCAGGACCGTGTTGTTCTTTCCCTGCTTGAAGTTGCGCTTCGGGTCATATCTGTAGACCGGCATCCGCGCGACGCCCTTGACCTTGTGCTTGCCTGACGGCGACGGATTGTCTTCGCTTCCGATCGTTGCGGGATAGACTGCAAGCAGCGATCCATCCGCGGCATAGGCGAGCACCTGCCCCGTCTTCCTGTCAGCCTCGATCCTCTTGGCCTTTCCTTCCCTTGGAGGACCGGGGTTCACAACCCACACCGTGTCGCCAGGAGCAAACTGTGAAGCCGGGTTGAGCGCATGCACGAGATCGATCCCCATGTGGAACCGCTCGGATAGCTTCTCCGCAACGCTCGTATATCCCAAGCTCCGCATCTTTGCCTTCTCGCCATAGTCTTCAGGGATCTCGTCAACGAGACCCGCGGCATCCTCTGCCGAGACGACATAACTCTCAACGATAGGAGCATTGCCTTCCAGGCGGGAGGCGACCTCAGGATCCAGCCTCCCGTCGACAGGCAGATTGTTCATCGCCTCGAAGCCGGCCACGGCCTTGTCGACGTTTTCGCCGGCGAGGCCATCGATCACGCCGGGAGACGATCCTGCGAGGTCGAGCAGAACCTGAAGACGGACGATCGCCGGGTCAGGATCTCCCGGCCCAGATTTCTCAGTCCCGATGGACGCAATCGACACGGTATTGATGTCTTCGGGTCGGAGTTCCCGCGCGGCGGCACCGCCAACGGAGAAGGCCAGAGCGAGCAGCGACATCGGCAGGGCTGTTTTCATGGACGACAAATGGCCGGCGGCGCAACTTGTTCCAGTGCAAACAGAGCCAGGCGGGTGTTCACGATGATTTCAATGTCCAGCCTCAGCAAATTCAGTACAACGGCCATTCGATCCGAAGGAGCTCGTGAATGCCGCGCGAGAGCGTCAATGACCTGATGGCTTTTCTGGCGGTTGCCCGAGAGAAGAGCTTTACGCGAGCAGCTGCGAAACTGGGCGTGTCTCAATCGGCGCTCAGCCACGTTGTCCGCCAGCTCGAGACGCGGCTCGGAATCCGGCTGCTGACCCGTACCACGCGGGCCGTTTCGCTCACCGACGCCGGAGAGCGGTTGTTCCAAGGCGTGGGGCCTCATTTCGACGAGATCGAGGCGCAACTTGAAACCCTCACCGAATTCAGGGAAAAGCCGGCCGGGAACCTCCGCATCACGGCATCAGACCACGCAATAAGGTGGATCATCTGGCCGAAACTCCAGCGCTTCCTACCGAACAACCCTGACATCAAGGTGGAGCTGATACGCGAAAACGGGCTGTCTGACATCGTGACCGAGCGCTTCGACGGCGGCGTCCGGATGGGGGAGCAGGTGGCGAAAGACATGATCTCGACACGCATCGGGCCTGATTTCCCCTTTGCCGTCGTCGGCGCGCCCTCATATTTCGACGGCAAGGGGGTTCCGGAGCATCCGCAGGACCTCGTCCGCCACAACTGCATCAACCAGCGCCTGCCCACATATGGCGGTTTCTGGGCATGGGAGTTCGAAGACAACGGGAAAGAGATCAGGATCAAGGTGGAGGGACAGCTTGCCTTCAACAACTCCTATCAGAGTGTGGAAGCCGCACTCGACGGACTTGGCCTGGCATACGTCCCGGAAGACGTCGCGCTACCTCATATCGCGGAAGGCCGTCTGAGACGCGTGCTGGAAGCCTTTTCCCCACACTGGGATGGCTACCATCTCTACTATCCCAGCAGAAGGCAATCCTCTCCGGCTTTCGTGGCGCTCGTCGACGCCTTGCGCCATCGAGCCTGACGATGTTCATCCTCTTTTTTACGGCGCCCTTAAGGAAAACGCTGATGCGCAGGGATCGCTTCCGGTGAGGCGCTCATTTGGCCGCCCGCTGGTGACCCTCTCAGTGAACTGTCTTCGACCGCTTCTCGGCATGCGAAATGTCATCGAGCGTGGCCATAAGCTTTTCGAATTCGTTCAAGACACGATTGAACTCGGCGTCCTGCATGTTGGCGATTTCGGATATGGCGGAGGACACGGACGCGATCAGCCTGTCGATCCAAACGCAGCGCTCGGCCGGCACATGTCCGAGAACTTCCCGCCGATGCGTCTTCAGCTCGCGGAGGATGCGAACGATAAGGGCTCCCCGGTCCGCCCGGCTCAAGAGCGGAAGCCTTGTCTGTGCCTGCTGGATTGCCGTTATCAGCGCCGTCGCCATCCCCGCTCTCCAAGCTCTGAATGCAACCACGTATCACAACCGTAGCGTTTGCAACACGGACTTTAGTCCGACTGACCAGGTGGTGCAATCGGGTCCGCACCGTGCGACCACATCAGTTACTCGTCGCAACGAGATCCGACATGTCGCAGCTACGCCGCGGTCCTTCCCATGGTTGATATGTATTGTCTTGCGGCCGATACGATCTGTAGCGAGCGGCGCACCGGGCTGCCGCCTGTGCATTCACTTTCGTGCCGACGCCTTCATCGGCCCCGGCGACAATCCGCTGGAACGGCGAAATGCACTCGCGGGTCCCGCCGCTATAGGATCGATAGCTGTTGGTCGCGGGATCGAAAGAGCGGTAGCGGTCCGCACACCAGGCAAGATGCTCGACTGAAAATTCTGGCTGGGGTGGCTGAAGTTTAGTCGGCGGGCGAGCGGAATCCGGCCTCGCCCTTGCGGTGATGACGGCCGATGCCTCGGTAACATAGCTGGAGTAGAGAGGCGCAATTCGTTCATAGCGCTGCTGCCGAGGATCGACTTTCACTGGCGTCGTCGTCCAGAGATCGCGCGCTGCAAGGTCATTGAATGCGTGGGGCTCGGAATCCGCGACGACGTGGGACGCGACAGATGCAGCAGCCATGCAAGCCCCGACCGAGCTTAAGATTCCAAAGGCAACGGATGCGATGGCTTTCATTGTCCCGACCCCTGCTGCTGAGCCTGTTGCTGGTGAGCCTGTGGAACCCAGACGCGGCCGGCACTACTGCTATGTCGGTCGCCGGTAACGACAAGCACGGCGAGAATACCGGCCATTGCCAGCAGGATGACGATCAGCGGCAAGACCAGACCGCCGGATTTCTCTTCACAATAGATCATGTTCCTCTCCTCGCTGGCGCCCCGGCGGCGGAGGTCGCCGCCGGGGGCATCGGCAGTTTTTGGCCGCACGACGACGCTGCCGTCGGTCGTGCGGCGGTTCCCGGACTTGAGCGATGATTTCCGGATGGAGGACGCGGCGGAGGCCGCGTGTAGGATCAGATCACTTGATAACCTGGATCACCTTGCGGGACGACGGTTCGACGATGACACGTTCATCATTGACCACCGCATAAGCATAGGTCGGGTCATCCGGTATAGGCGTCACCACAACCGTCTCCGGCAGTGGCTGGCCGACGACAACCTTCTCCTTCACGACCACGCGGGCCGACGGCGCCGGAGCCTCGCGAACATAGGTGATGACCTTTTGCGGCGGTGGATCGATCGCCGTACCAACGATCGCGCCGGCAACGCCGCCGACAGCAGCGCCAACGGGGCCACCGACGATCGCTCCGGTGACCGCGCCACCGGCCGCACCATTGACGGTCGAGGACTGGGCGAATGCGACGCCAGACATCAGGGTTGCGGCAGTTGCCGCACCGACGATAAGCTTGGAGATCATTTTCTCCTCCTTCTGTTTCGAGGCGGCCTTCGTGACCGCTGCGACACCAACTAGCTGGGGGCGCGGTCGTTCCACGGCCCGGACCTCAGTCTGATAGACCCCGGCCTTTGGTCCCAAACCCATGTCAATGCCCGTCGCCGGCGCTACTTCAGGATCGAAAGACCCCACGCACGGGCTTACAGCGCCACGCGTCTTTTCAGACGCGTAAAGGACGCTGTAACACTTTGAATTGCTGCATAATTTATCCTTAAATCGGTGCCGATTTGAGGAATTATGCAGGAGGCAGGAGACTGAAGGAGATGGCACGATCCAATCGCCGCGAAGCTGGACGCCGGCGCCTGGCGATGCGTTTGCCGCATATGCGGACGCTGATCATGGCAGCGTGCGACCCGTTGCAGCTCGAGCTCTTCGAGGCCTACCAGATGGCAGTCGAAGCGCGCGACACACTTCGAGGACGGCCATCCAATTCGAACCTGGTACGGGAATACGACGAGACCTGCTTCAAGATCGAGCAGCACGTCATCCGCGCGATGCAAGAACCTTCCTACGCGCAGCGCACGAGCTGAGTCCGCGAGCCGTCACGCCTTGGCGGACAGGGCTTTTGGACACTCCATTTGAAGGTCGCGCGATTGGTCCGCTGGCCTACACCAAGCGGAGTTACGAAGCGCGACCGACGACGACGAACGCGCTCATGCCGCCGCACGGACGAACTCCGTGGCGGGGGTCAGACCTTGGTCCCAACCCTGTCGGACCGAAGTCCCTGGGGTGGAACGCCCGTCGGACTCGCGCCGTTTCGAACGATATTGAAGGAGATCCGAACATGAACCAGAACCATAGATCCCGAGTGAATGACGCCTGTAACGCGTCCGTCTTCGCACTTGTTATCGTTCTGGCCGCTCTTCTCTACATCTTCGGCGCAGCCATGTCCGGCGATACCGCCGGGTTGACCCAGAGCGTGACAGGCGCCGAGGTGTTCGATACCAGGAATGTGCCCTGATGCTGTTTGGAAAACTCTAAAGACGCGTTAGGTTAATCGGGCAGTCTCTTACCGGTATCAAAATGAATTGGCTTCGCCGCTGGAATGCCCGCTCACTCGCCTCCCAGTTCTTCATCGCGGGTGGGCTCATCTCGATTGCCGCCATGTTCGTGGTGGGCTTTTTTGTAAGCCACCTCATAGAGGAAACCGTCATCCACAATTCGGGGGCTGCGACGGCGCTTTACGTGGACAGCGTGATCGCGCCGCTACTTCCCAATATGCAAACCGAGTCACTGCTGGACGACGCGAGTGCCCAGGCTCTGGATGAGACGCTCGGTCAGGGTGCACTCGGCAAACGCCTTGTTTCGTTCAAGCTGTGGCGAAGCGACGGCACCATCCTCTATTCGAACGAGAAGGAGCTGGTGGGCAAGACGTTTGCGGTCAGCGACAAGCTGCAGAGGGCATTCGCAGGATCTCTCGTCGCGCGCTACGAAATCGCCAGCGATCCGGAAAGCGACAAGGAGCGCGCGCTCGGCAAGCCGCTGATGGAGATCTATAACCCGGTGCTCCAGCCATGGTCCGGACAGGCGGTCGCCGTCCTTGAATTCTACGAGACAGCAGAAGGATTGGGCGATAGTCTGGCGCATGCCAGGCTCCGGAGCTGGGGCGCCGTCGCCGCTCTCACGGCGACCTTTTTCCTTGTTCTCTCCGTTCTGGTGTTCCGGGGTAGCCGCACGATCGAGGCGCAGCGCAAGGATCTCAAAGAACGGGTCACCGAACTGTCTGCGCTGCTGGCGGAAAACCGCGGACTCCAGCGGCGCCTGCAGCGCGCCTCCCAGCGGGCGGCAGCGTTGAACGAAACATATTTGCGCAGCATCGGTGCCGATCTGCACGACGGTCCGGCCCAGCACATCGCCTATGCCTCATTGCGCCTGGACAGCGACGTCTTGATCAATGCGTCCACCCAGCCCGAAGCGCGCGAAAAGGAGCTTGCCTGGATACGCTCGAGCCTTGCCGAAGCGATGACCGAGATCCGCAATATCTGCAGCGGACTGGTGCTTCCGCAGATCGAAAAATCCTCGATCACCGAGATCGTCACGCGGGTCGTCGAAGCGCATCAACACAAGACAGAAAGCCATGTCGAAACGATTGTCGACGAAGATGGACCGGAACTTCCCCCCGCCGTGAAGATCTGTATCTATCGCTTCATCCAGGAGGCGTTGAATAACGCTTACCGCCACGGCGGCGGCGTTCAGCAGGCCATAAAGGCTGTCTCGCGCGACGGCCATGTTTGTGTCGAGGTCAGCGATCACGGCGACGGCTTCGATCCGACCGAGGTGAGGCCAACGAGCCTCGGCCTCGTGGGGTTGCGGGAGCGCATCGACAGCCTGGGAGGATCTTTCGACATCAAGACAGGCGAAGGAGGAACGACCGTGACCATGATCTTCGAGCCAATGGAAGTGGGAGAGTAGGGATGACAGCAATCACCATCGGCGTCGTGGACGATCATCCGCTCTTTCGCGAGGGTGTAACGCGCAGCCTCTCCGAAATCAGCGGCTTTATCGTCGTTGGCGAGGGGGCCAGCAGCGATGACGCGGCGATGATCGCCTCGGACAACCATCCCGACATCATGCTCCTCGATGTCTCGATGCCCGGCGGCGGGCTGTCTGCGATCAGTGACGTCCTGGCGCGGAGCCCCACAACGAAAGTGCTGATGTTGACGGTATCCGAGGAGGTGGACACTTTGCTGGGAGCTCTGCAACGGGGCGCGATGGGTTATGTTCTGAAAGGTGTTGGTTCGCGTGGCCTCGCCGAAGCAATTCAAACCGTCCTGCGTGGCTCGCGATATATCTCGCCGACGATGTCGGCGAAAGTCATGGAAAATTCCTTGAATGGCGGAACCTCCGACAAAAGCAGCCTAACGCCACGCGAACGCGAGGTGATGGATCTTGTCGCTCAGGGCCTGTCAAACAAGCATATCGGCTTGCGTCTCAACCTGCAGGAAAAGACTGTGAAGCACCATATGACCCAGATTCTGAGCAAGCTTGGTGCCTCGAACAGGACTGAAGCGGCTCTACAATGGCGCGAACGGCGCTGAAAGAGGTTAGCGAAGGAAGCGGCTCAGCCGCCGGGCATCACTGGCCGTCGCCTGCCGACTTATAATCGTCCGGCCCTTCGAGTCCTTCATAACGTAGCGACCGCGTTGCAGAGTTTCAGTGATGCCGTTTGAATGGCGGACGTCGATGGAGCCATCGGACGCCGCTGTCGCTCTCGCGCCCGATCTTGCTGACGATCCTGTGCTAGAGGAAGATGATCCTCCACCACCGGCGGAATTTCCACCATTGCCGTTTCCGGAACCGCTATTGCCGTTGCCGTTGCCGCCACCGTTGCCATTCCCTCCCCCATTGCCATTGCCGCCGCCGTTGCCATTACCGTTGCCATTCCCGTTGTTGCCGTCCTTTGCCTGCGCAAAGTCCGCTGCCAGAACAGGAAGGGAACCGCCGAGTTTTAGTGTGACTGGTGATGCGGCAGCGACGAGAGCGACGGCCGCGCTACCGCCCAATCTCAGAAAATCGCGTTTCCGGATACTCATGCAATGGCCTCATTCGTCCGTTCTTCGCCGTTTCCCATCATATATGACGCATAAGATTTCTCGCTGTTCCCAAGACAAAATGCAACCGACCTAGGTAGTAGGCGCCAGCAAGACTTTGGTCCGGGCCGACCGATTGCCGCGGTCGACATCGGAAAGAGTCCAACGGCGTGATCATAAGCGCCGCTTACTCCCGTTGCTCCCTGTGCTTTGAAAAGGGCGCAAGCATTCTATGGAACTTCTGCCCTCGTCGTCGCTTTGTCTGTCAACGTGCAACAGAGGAAAACCCCAATGGCAAACCCGAACGAATCCCCCGCAGTCCAATCCATGCGAAAAGAGCAGGCAGAGCAGCGGAAGCAAACCCGAGACGGCCAACTCGACAAGGGTATCGAAAATACCTTTCCGGCGTCCGATCCGGTGTCAGCCACTCACACTTCAATTTCCGCCGGCCGCAGCGACGTCGAGGCGGCTGAGCGCGTGAAGCGAGAACCCGATCCCACCAAGCTCGACGAGGAGTTTCCGCTGGTGGATCAAGCCCTGCGCTCGACGGGCGAAACCGACCGTTCCTCCGAAGGGCTGGATGCCAATCGCGAGAAAATGCGCGCGCTTCAGAAAGAAGCCGGTCGGATGACCGAAACCGCTTCGGAACTGGCGTCCGGAACAGCCCGCCTCGCAAAAGCGGAAGCGCGCAGCTTCGTACGCGATCTCGAGGATCGCATACGCCGGCAGCCGCTGACAGCCGCAGCGATCGTCGCCGGCATCGCCTTCGTCTTCGGCGCGACGCGTTGAGGAGCCAAGTGACAGTCGCCTCGCTCGATCACCCGAGGCGATTCGACCGGCGGACCATTACGGTGTGGAGAGCCGCCTCCATTAGGACGAATGCGGGCGGGGATTTCCTGAGGACGAAACTCAGGAGCGCTTCTAGAGCCCGTCCGTGCTTCGACTTCCGAGGGCATCGTGAAAATCGCAACCTACAATGTCAACGGGATCAATGGGCGGCTGGACATCCTGCTGCGCTGGCTCAAGGAGGATGTCCCTGATGTAGTCTGCCTCCAGGAACTGAAGGCAGACGATGCCGGGTTTCCGCGAAAGGAAATCGAACGAGCCGGCTACGGCGCCATCTGGCACGGACAGAGATCCTGGAACGGCGTGGCCATCCTGGCGAAGGGCAAGACCCCGATCCTGACGCGGCGCGGTCTTCCCGGCGATCCTGACGATACCCACAGCCGGTATATCGAAGCTGCCGTCGACGGCATCCTGATCGGATGCCTGTATCTTCCCAACGGCAATCCGTTTCCAGGAGCAAAGTTCGATTACAAGCTGCGCTGGTTCCGCCGTCTGCAGGCGTACGCCGCCGAGCTCCTCGAGCTCGAGGTGCCTTCGATCCTGGCCGGTGACTTCAACGTCATGCCGACGGAGATCGACGTCTACAAGCCGGAACGCTGGCTGGACGACGCCCTCTTCAGGCCGGAAGTGCGCAAGGCCTATGCTGATCTCGTCGCTCAGGGCTGGACCGATGCCGTCAGACATCTTCATCCTGGAGAGCGCATCTACACCTTCTGGAAATACTGGCGGAACAGCTTCGAACGTGATGCAGGGCTTCGGATCGACCACTTCCTGCTCAGTCCGGCAGTCGCCCCGTTGCTTCGATCGGCAACCGTCAGGAGAAAGCCGCGCAACTGGGAGCATACGAGCGACCACGCGCCCGTCATGATCGAGCTCGACATTTCCGAAGCGGGAGCCGACCTAGGAGCATCAGCCCGCTCAGTGACGAACAAAGGGAACCCGTGATGTCGCCGGGAGTTAGGTTATAGAGCATCAATGTCGAGATCGCATTCCTGCCTCGCAATGCTCCAATTTGAGTGACCGCTATGGACGAAAGCAAAAACTACCTGAACACCGACGAGATCCAGGCCGACGATCAGTTGTCGCCGAAGCCGATCGAAGGAAAGGATCCGCCAAGGCGAGTGCGCAGAAGCGAGGAAGCCATCGCCGAAGGCTCTGACGATACCGAGCGCGTCCGGGTCCCGCCCCCCGTTGCGAATCCCGATTGATCACCCTATGGACCCGTCTCTAAATGATTCAGGTCCCTGGCATCACCTCATTTGTCCGCGTCCAGATCGTAGATTCCGCCCGTCAGCCACGCTGGCCAGTCTCGCTCGAAGAAGGACCTGGCGCTTTCATCCAGCGTGCGGTTCGGACGGGTTGAAAGCCTGATCTCATCACCATCAAGCCGAACGACGATCTGCTCCTTGCGGTGCGCTTCCCGTTCCTTCCAGAAACGATAATCCTGCAAAGGCCCTGAGCGCGCCAGCGGAAGGGATTCGCCCTCCGCATCGCATATTGCGCGCGCGCCACGGCTGCCCCCTCCATTGCGAATGAAGAAATCAAGCGCGCTGAGCACGGCTTCCGAGGCGAGCGCCATATGCCGCCATTGCACGCCGCGAACCGCCTCCGCTGCGCGACTGTAGGAGACGCCGCTAGTACCAATGTCAGCATTCAGCTTGCGAGCTTCGATCAAGGCTCGGCCAACGCTTTCTTGATCACAGATGATGCCAGCCTTTTCGCTCATTCGCGCCTGTACTTGCGAACGGATCGATTTGACGGTGAGCGGGCTCTCGGTCCGAAGTCCGGCAACTAGGCCGACGATGCCCGCCTCTGCGATATCGGCTATGTCCTCTGCTGCCGACCGCTTCGCCCTGCGGCTCGCGCTGATGTGCTCTGCCGCGCGCGTACCGAAGACTTGCCCGGCATTGAGCGCCGCTCCACCCGGCCTCGTCACGCCGTGTGTGCCCGCCGCTTCTCCAACCGCGTAACAGCCGCCGAGACTGCTGCGGCCCCAGGTGTCGACCATGATGCCGCCGTTCATGTGCTGGTTGTTGACTGCAAATTCCAGCGGCTCTTCGGCAATATCGATCTTGTAGCGGCGGTAGAGCTCGATCGCGAGCGGGTTCATATGCTTCAAACGATCGATCGGCATGTCCTGGTCGGCACCTGCCTTGCCGAGATATTCGCGGACGTCTTCGTCCAGTCTTTCCAGGCTGAACGGCAGGTCGCCCGGCACGGATAGGGGATTGCGATTGAAGTCCATAAAGACACGCCGCCCTGCGGCGGTTTCCCGGGAGATGGCAAGGTCGACCAGGCTCGAGCCGAAATCGAGCATGCGCGTCGCGTGAAATGGCCATTGATAGCCCTTGCGGAAGACGTTCGACGCCAGCTCCTGCGTGCTGCGGTAGTATTCTGCCAGGAAGTGGTGCTCGGCGCCTTCGGTATCGAGCGAGTAGATATGCGGGATGGCCTGGACGTAGGTGCCCGACAGATTCCACGGGAACCCTTCCCTGCGTGTGCCGATCCCAAACTGGCTTTCGGTCAGATTGACGAGTTCGACGCCTGCCTCGAGCGCCAGTCCGAGAGAACCGAAGCAGCCGTTGGGATAAACGCTGTCGCGATAGAGTTCGCCCGGCCCGCCGGCGGCGAGCGCGATCACGCCACTGACGAACAGCGCGATGCCCAGCGGGTTCTCCTCCGTGCGGTCGCTGGCGCGCATGACGAGCATGCCAACGACATGACGGTCAGCGCCACCGCCCTCGGTAAGGATCTTTACCGCCGTGGTCTGGTTATAGAACGGCACTCCAAGCCGGATCGCCTCCTCGGCCAACACCTTGACCATCAGGCGCGAGGTGCGCGGGCCGCAGCTGGTAGCGCGGCCGACCTCGTCATGGTCGGTCTGATATCTCAGCGTTCCACCGAGCGGATCCTGAGGCAGCGGCAGGCCTAAAAACTGGAGCGATGCCATCATCCGGGACGAGCCCACGGCCTCGACGTAGGCCGTATCCTCGTCCATCGCGCCGCCGCTGCGGATGGCGCGGGCCATCGCCTTGTAATTGTCGCCCTGATCCGCGGTGTTTGCAGTGTGCAGGGTCTGCTTGTCGGATCCCGAACAGGCCGAGGTTCCGCCCCACGCGCTTTGGCTGACGATGACGACGTCATCGCCGCGCCGATTCAATTCCACCGCCGCCCGCAGACCTGCAGCACCCGATCCGACGACGACGCAACCAGCCCGGTAGACCGGCACCTCGATGCCGGCGAGCCGGACCGTTTCCGAAGGGGCGGCCTCGGACGGCAGCCGCGGCATCTCCACATCGGTCAGTGCGTCAAGAATTTCCTGCGGAACGTCTATGGTCATTGGCGTTCAGCCAGCGGGATGTCGACCCAACGCCTCTGCCGGGAGGACTCCATGCATGCGTCGACGATCTGGCAGATGTGGTGGCCGGTCTCGAATGTCGGCCACATCGGTCTGTTGGCAACGATCGAGCGGATCACTTCGGCCACCTCGATAATCTTGCTTTCATTGTAGCCCAAGCCGAAATTCGGCAGAGGGAGGAAAGCCCGGAAGGTTGGGTTCTCAGGCCCCACGTCGATCTCGCGGAAGCCGCGCCGACCCGTCCGATCGTCGTTGGAGTAGAAGCGCAGCCGGTTTATTTCGTCATAGGTGTAGGCGATGCTGCCTTTCGTTCCGTAGATTTCGTAGGTCTGCATGAACTTGCGGCCGGTCGCGACACGGCTGAAATCGACGATCCCGCCGGCGCCGTTCTCGAACCGGCACAGCAGGTTCGTCGCATCGGGATTGGTGATATCAGCCCAGGTCTCATTGCCTGTCAGTTTCACCTCTTCGCCATAGGCAAGGCCTTCGACGACAGGCCGGCGCGGCGTTGCGATAAGATTGTCGGCGATCAGGGAGCTGACGCGGCCAACCAGGAAATCCATGAAGCTGAAGATATGCGAACCGGTATCACCGACGATCCCGGTCGGCGCGAGCTTTCCATCGGCGCGCCACATGAAGGGCGCGTAGGGATCGCCATACATGTCGACGTGCTGGCAGCCGCGGAACAGCTTGATCTCGCCGATTTCGCCGGATTGAATGATATCTTTCGCCAGATCATGGACGGGATTGCGAGGAAAGGCGTGTCCAACGCGGGTAATGACACCCTTCGCCCGGGCGATGTCGGCCAATTCCCGCGCTTCGGCGGCGGTGTTTGCCAACGGCTTCTCGCAATAGACATGTTTGCCGGCCAGCAGGGCCGCCTTGGCCACCTCATAATGAAGATGGTCAGGCAGGCAGATATCGATCAGATCGACATCAGGATCAGCGACCGCCAGATTCCAATCCTGAAGAATTCTTGCACCCGGCGCCCTGTGGGAAATATTCCCGGCTGCTTTCGAGGGACCTTCGACGAGAGCGACGATCCGTGCCGTTCCGTCCGACACTCCGAAGAAATGCGGAAAGGTCTGATAGGCCATCGTGTGGACCTTTCCCATCCAGCCCGAGGCGCCAAGCACTGCAACTCTGACTTCAGACATTGTCGTCTCTCCTCTCGACATGGCTTACCGGATTTCGGCGCGGGCCCTCGGCCTCGCATCGTTGCGTTCGTAGGCGAAGATGGTGGGGGCAAGTGCCGGCAAGCCCCGGATGAGGTCCGATCCCTTTTCGCCGACCATGATCGTCGGCGCGTTGGTATTGCATGACGGCACGCGCGGCATAACGGATGAATCGCAGACCCTGAGGCCTTCCAAGCCGTGCACCTTGAGATCAAGCCCGACAACCGCGTCAGGCCCTCTCCCCATCTTGCAGGTGCCGACCGGATGATGGTCGGTCTTTGCGTTGGCGCAGCCGTAATCGAAAAGCTGCTCGTCGGTCGTGACCTTCGGTCCAGGAAGCCTTTCGGCCATGACATAGGGCTTCAGCGCCGCCTGCTGCATGATCTCGCGTGCGAGCTTCAGCCCTTCCAGGGACATCGTCCTGTCGTGAGGATCGGACCAGTAGTTGGGGTCGATCAATGGAGCGGCAGCCGGGTCTGAGGATGACAGACGCACCGTCCCGCGCGAGCGCGGATGCAGATAGGCGGAGTTAAGGGTCACGCCGGCATTCTTGAGCCGTTCGACACCCGCTTCGATGCCCGAACCCAGGCCGAGGTGGAACTGGATATCAGGAGAACGGGCCTGCGGATCGGCATACCAGAAGCCGCCGGTCTCGAAGAGCGACGAGGCGACCGGTCCGGTGCGGAACAGTACATATTGTATCCCGGCCCAAACGGTCCGGTGGAGTTTTGCGACGCCATCATAGGTGTGATCGCCGGTGCATTCGGCAATGACGAAAAGATCCAGGTGATCCTGGAGGTTGCCGCCGACACCCGGTAGATCGTGAAGCACCTTGACGCCCACCGACCGCAGATGGTCGGCCGGTCCTATGCCGGACTGCAAAAGCAGCTTCGGCGATCCGATCGCGCCGGAGGAAACCAATACTTCGCGGTCGGCACGCACGATCTCCGAGCCGTGCGAGGTCACGATCTCGACGCCTGTCGCACGGGCTCCCTCCACAATAATACGCGCGACGCGCGTGCCCGTCCTGACCGTCAGGTTCTTCCGGTCCTTGATCGGCGAGAGATAGGCGAGCGAAGCCGACGACCGGCGGCGGTTGCGCTGCGTGAGTTGATAAAATCCCACTCCCGCCTGCTGGCGTCCATTGAAGTCGTGATTATAGGGAATGCCGAGCTCCTGCCCTGCACGGATATAGGCGTCGCAGATCGGCAGCGGCGCAGCAGGCATCGAGACGCCGAGCGGACCGCCATAGGAGTGATAGTCGTCGGCGAAGCGCTGATTGTCTTCCGCGCGTTTGAAATAGGGAAGGATCGAACGATAGTCCCAGCCTTCGCAGCCGTCTTCACGGGCCCAGAGGTCATAATCCACAGCGTTTCCGCGCGTGTAGAGCTGGGCGTTGATCGACGAGCCGCCACCGATGACTTTCGCCTGCGTATAACGAAGCACGCGGCCTTTCATGTGCTTTTGGGGAACGGTTTCCCATCCCCAACTGGCGACACCTTTGGTCATCTTGGCGAAGCCCGCTGGCATGTGAAAGAGCGGATTCCAGTCGCCTCCGCCCGCTTCTAGCAGGAGGACGCTGACATCAGGATCTTCGCTCAGCCGATTTGCCAGCACGCATCCTGCTGGACCGGCGCCAGTGATGATGTAATCGAATCCCATTTTACTGTCCTGTTGCATTCGGCCTGGCGACCGCCAGTGCCTGTGTCATGCCTGCAAGTCCTGCGACGCAATGTGATCTGCCACTCTCAGCGCTTGGGCGGCGACGGTGAGCGCAGGGTTCACCGCGGCCGAGGTGGGGAGGAAACTGGCGTCGACGACGAAGAGATTTTCGTGATCATAAGCCCGGCAATACGCGTCGAGCGGCGCAGTCGCGGGATCGTTTCCGATGCGGATCGTTCCGCACTGATGGGAAGGCGTGCGCTTGTCGAAGGGTCTCGACAGCACGATCGGAAATCCGATCGATTTCAGGATGACCTTCAGCTTGGCGACAAGTGCGAGATGGGCGTCCCAGTTGGTTCGCTGCCATTTGAGAATAATCCGATCTCCATCCACCATGACGCGGCTTTCGGGATTGGGAACGTCCTCGCTCATCGCATAGAAGTCGATGGCATGGCCGGTGATGAAGCGCAGAAGCCATTCCGGAGCCTGCGGCAGAGAACCCTTGAGAACCTTTTCGGAGATGCGGCCGAGGAGCTGCACGTTGCCGAGGGGCGGTCCGCCCTCCCCGTCGGAGAGATAAAAGTCGTTGAAGGCAAACGTCTTCTGGTAGATGGAGGTGTTCTTGAACCGCGGCGAGACCCCGATGACGGCGGACGCATTGTGATTCATGAAGTTGCGGCCCACCTGGTCGGAAGAGTTCGCCAGACCCTTTGGGAAGCGGTCGTTTTTCGAACGCAGCAAAAGCACTGATGATTGGACCGCCCCGGCGGAGAGGATCACGATCTCAGGCGAAACAGTCACCGTCTGCCCGTTCTTGATGTAGGCCACCCGGTCGATCCGGCTCCGCGCTCCCGTGTCGAGCCTCGTCACACGCGCATTGGTTTCGAGCCGGACGTTCTCGTGTCTCAGTGCCACTGAGAGGGCTGCGGTCTCGGCATCCATCTTGCCGTCGCGTGCGTTTGGATGCGCATCCCAGGGCGTGGGTGCTTTGGAGAGCCAGGCGTCAAGATCCAGGCCGAGCGGCAGGGAAAACGGATGCAGGCCCTTCTGCTTGAGGCGCGCCCTGATATCGGCAATCGGCGCCTCGTCCGGGACGGGCGGATACTCGTAGGCCGCCGAGTGGTGCGGCTCCGTCGGATCTTCGCCCAGACTGCCGCGGACCTGGTACATGCGTTCCGCTTGGCAGTACCACGGCTCCAGGACCTCGTACGGAAACGGCCAGGCCGGCGACACACCCTCGCGGTGTTCGATGACTGCGAAATCCTCTTTGCGATAACGCGACAACACGGCGCCATAGAATTTCGAATTCCCGCCGACATTGTAGTAATTGCCGGGATTGAACCCCTTGCCGTTCGCCTCGTACCAGGTTTCCTTCGGTCGAAAATGTCCCCGCTGGAAGATCGCGCGTTGGTCGCGGTTGACCGGAAGGTCGGCGATATGGTCGCCGGCTTCGAGGATCAATATCTGCGCGCCGGTCATGGCCAGGCCGGCCGCGACCGTGGCGCCGCCGACGCCTGAACCGATGATGACGATGTCAGGTGAACTGCTCATGTTAGCACCTGGCCATCACGCAATCCGCGCCTGTGTTTCCGGATCGAAGAACACGGCCTTGTCGAGATTGAAGGCGAGGCGGGTATTTTGTCCTGGAGCGATGCCGGTATCGGCGCGCAGGCGGGCGACGACGGATTTGCCGCCGAGCTTGGTGACGGCGAAGGTATCGGAGCCGGCCGGTTCGACCACCTCGATCAGGCAATCGCCCTCGGTCAGCGAGCGCGCCTTGCGGTCGGCGCCATCGGGGTCGGTCAGCGCTTCGGGCCGAATGCCGAAGATCACCTCCCTGCCGGTATAGGTGGTCAGGCCGTCATTGCCCGCCATGACGGGTAGCTTGAGCGGAGCGGCGTTCGGCCGCTCCAGCGAGACTTCGAGCCCGCCGGCACCGTTCTCGACGGTGGCGTTGAGCAGGTTCATCGCCGGCGAGCCCATGAAGTCGGCGACGAAGATGTTGGAGGGGCTGTTATAGATCTCGGCCGGCGTGCCGAACTGCTGCAGCACGCCGTCCTTCAGCACAGCGATCTTGGTCGCCAGCGTCATCGCCTCGATCTGGTCGTGGGTGACATAGACGAAGGTGGTGCCCATGCGCTGATGCAGCCGCTTGATCTCGGTGCGCATGTCGACCCGCAGCTTGGCGTCGAGATTGGAGAGCGGCTCGTCGAACAGGAAGACCTGCGGATTGCGCACCAGCGCCCGGCCCATGGCGACACGCTGGCGCTGGCCGCCGGAGAGCTGGCTCGGCTTGCGGTCGAGCAGATGGCCGATCTGCAGCATGTCGGAGACTTGGGCGATCGCCCTGGCGCGCTCCTCCTTCGGCACGCCGCGGATCTCCATGCCGAAGGCGATGTTGCCGGCCACCGTCATGTTCGGATAGAGCGCATAGGACTGGAACACCATGGCGATGTCGCGCTTGGAGGGATGCAGCCCGCTGATGTCGCGCCCGTCGATCTTGATATCGCCTGAGGTGATTGTTTCCAGCCCGGCAATGGTGTTGAGCAGCGTGGACTTGCCGCAGCCGGACGGGCCGACCAGCACGAGAAA